>NZ_JACIAC010000003.1:0-565244 GCF_014193935.1 Rhizobium sp. BK377 | reverse complement strand
AAGCACTGGCTCCGACGCGCCGTCGATTAGGACGGTTTCGTCCTGGACGTTCTGGTGCAAAGCCGCCGCAACGCCAAAGCGGCAAAGCGTCTGATGCGCAAGCTGTTGAAGAGCCAGGGCCGAAGGCCGCGCGTGATGATCACCGACGAGCTTCGATCCTACGCCGCTGCAAAGCGCGCGATCATGCCCGGTGTTGAACATCGCTCTCACAAGGGAACAATCGGGCTGAGAATTCTCACCAACCAATCCGGCGACGAGAGAGGATCATGAAGCGCTTCAAATCCAAACGTCATCTACAACGCTTCGTCTCGATCCATGATCCGATCGCCAACCTTTTCCACATCCCCAGACACGATATCTCCTCTCGCCATTATCGAGAACTGCGCGCTGCGGCGATGAACCTGTGGGCGCAAATACCTCGGGCATGAACCGTCGAGGCGCAATCAGGCTAAGATTGTCCTGTGAGCGTTAAGTTTACGATGGCCGCCAGGCCTATCAAGGATATGCAGTCGCACCATCGGGTTTGCGGGTGATCTTCCGCTCCCAGTGGATGTAGTCCTCGGTCTGCAGCGCCTTCTCATCGATCTCCAGACCCCAACCGGGGCGGTCCGGGCGTAGCTCCATATGACCATCGACGGGCATGTAGGGATCAGCTGCCCAGGGAGCGTGGACGTGCGGCTTGAACTCCAGCACCTTGAAGTTTGGCTGGGCCGCGCAAAAGTGGATGTTCACCGCCGTTGCAAGCGGACCCATCGGGTTATGCGGCGCGACCGTCACATAGTGCGCCTCGGCGATGGCTGCGATGCGTCGCATTTCGCTGACGCCGCCGACCACGCATATATCGGGCTGGATAATGTCGGCGCCGCGGGCAGACAGCAGCGACAGGAATTCGAAACGCGAATAAAGCGATTCACCGGTTGCCAGGGGAACCGTGACCTTCAACTTCAACTCCGCCCATGCCGGGATGTGTTCCGGCCGGATCGGCTCCTCGTAGAACAGCGGATCGTTGGCCGCGATGGCCGCGGCAAGCTGCACGGCTTGATAGGGTTCGAAGATCTTCGCATGCGCGTCGAACGCATAGTCAAAATGCGATGGCGTGATCTCGCGGATCTTGCCGAACCAGTCACCGGTCTCCTTGACAAGTTCGCCCCAGCGGCCGGCATGCAGATCGCGGCGATAGGGGCTGATCTTGAAGGCGGTATAGCCGTACTTCTCGTTCAGCTCGAGCGACTGGTCGCGCGCGGCTTCCGGGTCCGGCGCGGTGTAGACGCCGCAATAGACTTTGACGCGATCGCGCACATTGCCGCCGAGCAGCATGTAAACAGGAAGCCCGGCGGCCTTGCCGGCGATATCCCAGAGGGCGTGATCGATTGCCGAAATCGCCGCGAGGCCGAGCGCGCCCGGAGGAAAGCGGCATTGCTGATTGAGTTTTAGTACGAGGAACTCTACACGTCGCGGATCCTCTCCCTCAACCTGATGAAAGAGGTAGTCGAGAAGCGGTGGGAGCGCCCAGTCCGGGCCGTGGTTGTAGCACTCGCCCCAGCCGGAAATGCCTTCGCTGGTTTCGATTTTAAGAAGCAGGCGAGGGCGATCGTCCACGCGCTGCATGTAGGTCCTGAAGCCTGTGATGTGCATGGGATTTTCCTTAGGCCGTGCGGCCTTTTTCGACGACATTGTCAATGATGACGCGTAGATCTGCGCGTTCGGCTTCGGTCAGGCTCTCGACGCCGGGGACGCGCACGGGCCCGACATCGGTTCCAAGCATACCGAGCGCTTCCTTTACGACGGTGACGTTAGCACCGTTGAGATACTTTGTGCGCAATGCCTCGAAGCCAGCAATGTCGTCGATGAGCGCGCGTGCGGCGGCGTAGTCGCCCTTTTCCAGCGCCTGGTGGATTGCATGCGAGCGTTCCGGGAAGACGTTGACGAGGCCGGAGGTGAAGCCGCGGGCGCCCATGGCGTAGAAAGCCGGGGCCCAACCTTCGGCGAGACCGCAGACCCAGATTGCCGGCGCATCCGCAGTTGCGCGGATCACTTCTGCGAGCAGCATCAGATTTCCGGACGCAAACTTGATGCCGGCGATATTCGGATGCAGCGCCAGCTTGCGGAAGTCGGCGATGGAGAAAGTATCGCTGCGCACATAGGCGATGACGGGAATGGTGCTGGCGTCAGCAAGTTCGAGGAAGTAGCGGGCCTGGTAGCTCGGGCCGGCAAAGGGATCCATCGGGTGATGTCCCATGATCGCATCGGCACCTTCGGCGATGGCATCGCGTGCGAGCGCCTTGGCTTCGGTCAGCGAACGACCAACGGCGGCGCTGACCAGCGACTGGCCGGCGGCGGCCTTGATTGTCGCGGCGTGGACCGAGCGCACTTCATCCATCGTCAGGGTGAAGAATTCACCGGTGTTGCCGGCCGCCATCAGATTGTGGACACGCGCATCGGCGAGGCGGGTAATCAGCGACGAGAGCTTGACGATGTCGACGCTGCCATCCGCTTTGTAGGGGGTTACAGGCACGCCCGATATCCCCGTCAGTGCCCTGCGGATCTTTTCCATTGCCTCGGTCACGTCAGATGTCCTCCTTCTTCTTGAACACGATGTTGAGGTAGGTTTCGCCGGAACGCACGACGTGGTCCCGCATCACGCGTTCGGCCTTGTCGCTGTCGTTGGATATGATGGCGGCGGCGATCGCGGCATGTTCGGCCAACGCCTTGCCGCGCTCGAGTGGATCGGAATGGATGACGCGGCGTATGCTGGCGTCGTAGAACTGCTGCCGTTCAATCATGCGCGAGAGATACTGGCACCGAGAGGCGATATGGATATGCTCGTGAAACGTCTCGTTGAGCGAAATCAGGTCGTCGGCGATGCCGTCTTCGGTCGCCTTGCGCATCAAGGCGACGATATCTTCCAGCTTGCCGGCTTCAGTCCTATCGATGCGCTTGGCGGCAAGGTGGGCGATCATCGATTCCAGGGCGGCGCGCGCCAGGATCATCTCCTCGGCCCAGCCCGCATTGAAACGGATCAGCACGCCACGGCGTGGTAGCGTCTCGACCAGTCCCTCGGTCTCAAGTTGACGCAGGGCTTCCTTGATCGGCGTGGTGCTGACGCCAAGCTGCTCGGCGAGCTGGCGTTCGTTGACGCGCTCGTCCGGCGCGAAGCGGCCGGAGAGAATCGCTGTCCGTAAAGTCTTGTGCACATGGTCGCGCAACGTCGTCAAAAAACGCGGGTCGATCTTCTCGATGCGATCTGCGCCAGACTCTGTCGATGCCTCTTTTTGCATGTCCCGAAAATTCTCCCGTTGACGACAAAATCGTTTTGTGAGATCTGATATACCAGATTTCAGATCGATGTCGATATGGAAAATTTGCGCTCGGGGCGAGGTCCCGGCGCATCAGGGAGGAGATAGGACGATGAAAAGACGCAGTTTTCTGATGGCGTCGGCGATGTTGGCATCGACGCTTGCCATACCGCTCGGCGCTGAGGCGGCGACGCCCAAGGACCAGCTGGTGATCGCCACCAACATGTCCTCCATGCGCGGTCTGGATCCGAACGAGCTAAACCAGCTGGAATCGGCGGAAATCGTCGCCAACCTCTATGAGCGACTGATCGTGCTCTCCGCCGACGACATCACCACGCCGCAGCCGGGTATCGCCGAAAGCTGGACAGTGTCCGATGACGGCAAGACCTTCACTTTCAAGATCCGCTCCGGCGTCACCTTCCACTCCGGCAATACGCTGACCGCCAAGGATGTCGAGTGGTCGCTGCGTCGCCTGGTGAAGCTCGGCCTGGCACCTTCGGTCGATCTTCGCCAGTGGGGGATCACCGACAAGAATGCCGATGAGCTGATCAAGGCGACCGATGATGCGACGGTAGTGCTGCAGACGCGTGAGGTTTGGAACCCGAACCTGATCCTCTTCTCGCTCGCCAGCTTCTCGACCTCGATCCTGGACAGTAAGCTTCTCGCCAAAAACGAGAAGAGCGGCGACATGGGCCGCGAATTCCTACAGACCAACGATGCCGGATCCGGCCCCTATTCGCTCAGAACCTGGCGCGTCAACGACCTCCTGATCTCCGACGCCTTCAAGGACTACTGGCAGGGCGCGCCGAAAATGCGCCGGGTCATCCTTCGCCATATGCCGGAATCATCCGGTCAGCGTCTCCAGTTGGAAGCCGGCGACGTCGACGTCGCGACGCGTCTTTCCTCGACCGATCTGGCGGCCGTTGAAGCCGGTGGCAAGGCCGACATCCAGAAGACGCCGGGCTTCGGCTTCTACTATCTGGCGCTCAACCAGAAGGACGAAATCCTCGCCAAGCCAAAGGTTCGCGAGGCATTCCGCTATCTCATCGATTACGACGGTCTCGCCAACACCGTCATGAAATATTACGGTATCAAGCAGCAGACGATCATTCCCGGCGGTCTGCCTGGCGCCAGCCCGGATAATCCCTATAAGCTCGATATCGACAAGGCCAAGCAATTGCTGGCCGAGGCCGGTTATCCAAACGGCTTCTCCAAGGTGTATTATGCGACACCCGTCACGCCGGAGTACGAAGTTGCCCAAGCGCTGCAGGCCAATGCGGCCAAGGCCGGCATCAAGCTCGACCTGCAGGGTGGAGACCATATAGGTAAGTTCCGCAACCGTGAGTTCGAGATCTTTTCGGCGCGGACCGGCGAACGCCTGCCCGATCCACATGCGGTTCTGGCGTCATATGCGACGAACCCGAACAACGCCGACGATGCGAAACTCTCCGGCCTGATCGCCTGGCGCTCCGCCTGGGAGGTTCCGAAAGATATCCAGGACATGGTCACGGCCGCCGCGCACGAAACCGACCAGCAGAAGCGCGCCGATCTCTACGCCAAGATCAACAAAGCCTATTTGGACGCTTCGCCGGCTTTGATCACCTCTTTCCAGCGCACGGACGCGAAGGCGGTCAGAAAGGAAGTCAAGGGCTATGTCGGTCATTCGACCTGGCTTACCCGTTGGGACACCGTCTCGAAGGGTGAATAGGCCCTTCTTGTCGAGGAGAATGACGTGAGTATCTCACAGACATCTGGAAACGCGCCGGCAGGCGGACGTGCTGCTCTTGGTGCGCTGCGCAAGGTGACGGCATCCTTTGCTGTCATCCTGACGACGCTGCTCGGTTTGCTCGTGATCACCTTCGTCGTTGGCCGCATGGTTCCCGCCGATCCGGTCATCGCCGTTATCGGGGACCAGGCCGATCACGAGACCTATGAGCGGGTCTACAAGGAGATGGGGCTCGATCAACCGCTCTATGTGCAGTTTGCCACCTATCTCGGCAATGTCGCGCATCTGGATTTTGGCCAATCGCATGTGACGAAAAACCCCGTTGCCAGCGATCTCGGCCGTGTCTTCCCCGCGACGCTGGAACTCGCCACGCTGGCGACGATCATCGGCGCGGGCTTCGGCATCCCGCTCGGTATCATCTCTGCCGTCCGCAAGGGCACCTGGGTCGATCACATGGCGCGTGTCGTCGGTCTGCTCGGCCACTCGACGCCGATCTTTTGGCTGGGCACGATCGTCATCCTGGTCTTCTACGCAAAGTTCGGTCTCATCCCCGGAAGCGGCCGCCTCGACGTCTACAACGAGGGCCTGGTCGAAGGGCCGACTAACTCCATCCTCGTGGACGCAGTCCTTGCAGGCGAATGGGAGGTCTTCCGCGACGCCCTGCTACATGTCGCGGCTCCCGCCCTGATCCTCGGCTACGCCGCAATGGCCTATCTCAGCCGCATGAGCCGCAGCTTCATGCTCGAGCAGTTGCGACAGGAATACGTACTGACCGCGAAGGCCAAAGGACTTGGACAGCGGGCGATCATCTGGCGTCATGCCTTCCGCAACATAAGGGTGCAGTTGCTCACGATCATCGCGTTGGCCTACTGCGGCCTCCTCGACGGCACGGTTCTGATCGAGACGGTCTTCGCCTGGCCCGGCCTTGGCCAATACCTGACCTCCGCGCTGTTTTTCGCCGACATGAATGCGGTGCTCGGCAGCGTGCTCCTCATCGGCATCATCTCGATTGCCATCAATCTCCTGTCGGACCTGACCTATCGGTTCCTCGATCCGCGTACCCGGTGACATCATGGCGACACGCTACTTCAACGATCTGCACAACTGGCTGATCAACGAGGAGTTCTCCTCGACGCGTCAGGCGCGCCTCCACAAGGCCTATGTCCTGTGGCTGAACCTGATCGCAAACCCACTGGCATTCGCCGGTTTCCTGGTCGTGCTGATGCTGATATTGATCGCCATCTTCGCGTCTCTGCTAGCCAGCCACGATCCGATCGTCCAGGATTTGACGATGGCGCTGAAGCCGCCATCCTCGGTTAACTGGTTTGGCACCGACGAGTTCGGCCGCGACGTCTACTCACGTCTGGTCTACGGTGCTCGTACGACACTTTACATCAGCATCCTGGTCACGGTGATCGTGGCGCCGATCGGCTTTGCGATCGGCGCGACCGCCGGCTATCTCGGCGGCTGGGTCGATGTCGTCTTGATGCGCATCACCGATATCTTCCTGTCGTTTCCAAGTCTCGTGCTGGCGCTCGCCTTTTCCGCAGCGCTTGGTCCTGGCATCGAGAACGCCGTGATCGCCATCGCGCTCACCGTCTGGCCGCCGATCGCGCGCCTGGCGCGGGCCGAAACGCTGACGTTCCGCGCCGCCGATTTCGTCGTAGCAGCCGAGTTGCAGGGTGCCGGTATGGGACGCATTCTGTTTCGCCATATCGTGCCGCTTTGCGCGCCGTCGATCATCATCCGCCTGACGCTCAACATGTCGAGCGTCATCCTGACGGCCGCCGGTCTTGGTTTCCTCGGGCTCGGCGCCCAGCCGCCGATGCCCGAATGGGGCGCCATGGCGGCCTCCGGGCGGCAATATCTTCTCGACGCCTGGTGGCTGACGACCGTTCCTGGCATCGCCATTCTTCTGGTCAGTCTCGCCTTCAATCTGCTCGGCGACGGACTGCGCGACATCATGGATCCACGCAATGCCTGAACAGTTAAAACCGATCCTCTCGGTCAAGAACATGTCGGTGCAGTTTCCGACGCTGTCCGGCGTGGTCAACGCCGTCAAGAATGTGAGCTTCGATGTTGGCCGCGAGAAAGTGGGCATCATTGGCGAATCCGGTTCCGGCAAGAGCACGACTGGACGCGCCATCATGCGGCTTCAACCGGATACCGCGCGCGTGGTTGCTGACAAGATGCGTTTCGAGGACGTAGATCTGTTGACCGCCACCGAAGCCGATATGCGCGCGATCCGCGGCAGCCGGATTTCGATGATCCTGCAGGACCCGAAATACTCGCTCAATCCTGTCATGACCGTCGGCGAGCAGATCGCCGAAACCGTCATCCTGCACGAGCGTCTTGGAAAGAAGGCGGCGCGCGAGCGCACGCTCGCCATGCTGGAACGGGTAAACATCCGCGACGTGCAGCGCGTCTTCAATCTCTACCCGCATGAAGTCTCGGGTGGCATGGGCCAGCGCATCATGATCTCTATGATGCTGATCTCCTCGCCCTCGCTGATCATCGCCGACGAGCCGACCTCCGCACTCGACGTGACCGTGCGCCAGCAGGTGCTGTCTATCCTTGATGACCTGATCACCGAGCGTAACATCGGCCTGATCTTCATCTCCCACGACCTCAACCTCGTGAAGAGTTTCTGCGACCGCGTCATCATCATGTATGCAGGCCGGATCGTGGAAATCATCGAAGCTTCCAGGCTCGATGACGCAACCCATCCCTATACACGCGGCCTTCTTGAGGCGCTGCCAAGTCTCGATCAACCTCGAGACCGTCTGGAAGTGCTGAAGCGCCAGACAAGCTGGGCGGAGGCGTGAGATGTCCATCATATCGGTAAACGATCTCGCCGTATCCTTCGGCAGCGGCAATGATTTCAAGCAGGTCGTCAAAAACGTGACCTTCGAGGTCGCGCTTGGCGAAACCTTCGGTCTGGTTGGCGAAAGCGGTTGCGGCAAGTCGACGGTGCTCGGCGCGCTGGCGGGACGCATCAAGAGATGGAACGGTTCGGTGTCGATCGACGGCGACGAGGTTGGCCCGAAGCGATCCCGCGCGCAACTCGCAAAGCAGCAGATGGTGTTCCAGGACCCGTTCGGCTCCCTGCATCCGCGTCATACGATCGGGCGTACGCTGCTGGAGCCGCTCGAAATTCATGGGTTGAACCGCAGAGAAGAGCGTGTCGAGCAAGTGCTGCGCGACGTGGGCCTGCCGCCCAGCTTCCGGCATCGCTTCCCTCACCAGCTCTCAGGAGGGCAGCGGCAGCGCGTGGCGATTGCGCGCGCCCTTATCCTCGAGCCGAAGATCCTGTTGCTCGATGAGCCGACGTCCGCGCTCGACGTCTCGATCCAGGCCGAGATACTCAACCTCCTAAGGGATCTGCGTGAACGGTCGAATCTGACCTATGTCTTGGTCAGCCACGACATGGCGGTCATCGCGCATCTCTGCAATCGCGTTGCGGTCATGCAGGACGGCAACTTCGTTGAGGTTACGACGCGGGAGCAGCTTCTGAATGGGAGCGTTCAGCACTTCTACACGAAGACGCTGCTGGACGGGAGCAGGGGATACATTCCGAAAACGAAGATGCCGGCTTAACGACCGATTGGCACCCTCTCGTCCGCAAGGCGAAGGTGACGTCGGATGCGAGGTGAAACTAGATGGCCGAGTGCGCTCCATCCACTATTGCCTAGCAGATCGCTTGGCGGTGTGCGCGATCACCTCATTTCTTTGGCTCTCACTCATTTTGATGCAGTCGCAACGATGCTGCGCTGCTGGTTTCCAAGAAGCCTGAGGCCGCGCCAGCGGCCAAAGCGACGACCGCTGTGGGGCAGCGCGATCAAGGATGTTATGGACCCGTTAGGTTTTTCGAACATCTGCTTAATTGAGAGAAACGGCAATTTCAGATCGTATGGTCTGCAGCACGCGCCATATCGCATCGCCCTGCAGCATTCGGTATGGCGTGCTGGCATCCCTCCCACCTATCAGACGCCGCCAAGTGCAGGTGCCGGAGCGCCTATACGCTGTAGAGGTTCAGCGCCCTAATGAAGGCCGCATCGCAGCCGAGTATATTCTACAGATACCATTGCCCGTCAGCCGCAGCGGCTTGGTCTGCTCCGACGAGACGATACAGCGTTGACGACATTCACCATCGGTTTGATCGCGACGGATATCGCTTCCAATGGGTGTTCATGGCGAGAATCAGGCGCTGAGACGCTGCTGCGTCTGCTGGTCGAAGAAATGTACCTTCGAGGTTTCGAAGGACAGTTTCACCGGCTGTTCAGGAGCGATGTCGACCCGCTCGCGCACCACCCAGGTCAGTTCCCTGCCGTCGACTTCCACGGCGACATGAGTTTCCGAACCCGTTGGCTCGACCACCTTGACCACGGCATCGACGCCGGTCTCGCCGCCAAAGGCAATGTCTTCGGGACGGATGCCGAGCGTGACCAGCCGGTTGGCGGAACTGGCCGGCGCGCGTGAGAGTTTCACGCGCGAACCGCCGTTCAGCGCCAGCGCCGGGCTGCCGACATCGGCGATGGTGCCTTCGAGGAAGTTCATGGCGGGGGAGCCGAGGAAGCCTGCGACGAAGATGTTGCGCGGCTTGTCGTAGAGTTCGAGCGGGCTGCCGATCTGCTCGACGCGGCCGCCATGAAGCACGACAATCTTGTCGGCCATGGTCATGGCTTCGATCTGATCGTGGGTGACATAGACGATCGTGGTCTTCAGGCGCTGGTGCAGCGCCTTGATCTCGGCGCGCATCTTCACGCGCAGCTTGGCATCGAGGTTGGAAAGCGGCTCGTCGAACAGGAAGACTTTCGGATCACGGACGATGGCTCGGCCCATGGCGACGCGCTGGCGCTGGCCGCCGGAAAGCTGCGCCGGCTTGCGGTCGAGCAGCGGCTGCAGGCCGAGGATAGCCGCGGCCTCGCCGACCTTCTTCTCGATCTCCGGCCGCTTGGCGCCGGCGAGTTCCAGCGCGAAGCCCATGTTCTGGGAGACCGTCATCTGAGGATAGAGGGCGTAGTTCTGGAAGACCATCGCAATGTCGCGATCCTTGGGCTGCAGATTGTTCACCACCCGCCCGTCGATGCTGATCTCACCGCCCGTAATGTCCTCGAGCCCGGCGATCATGCGCAGCAATGTGGATTTGCCGCAGCCGGAGGGACCGACGAGGATGGTGAATTCGCCATCGGCGATCTCGACGTCGACGCCGTGGATGATATCGACAGCGCCGAAAGACTTCTTGACGTTTCTGATGCTCAAGCCAGACATTTGCAATCCCTTCGACTGTTTTAGCGCTTCCTGCGCACGCGCAACGCCTGAAACGGCTTGCGTGGGATTTTCACGCCGAAGGCGGCGTCCGGCTTGCCGCCGCGCACGACCGAGCCGTGGCGCGTCGGATGCGGAACGGGTGCAGCCACCTTCTCGGCCGGCGTGATCGTCATCTCCCAGGTGTCGATGATATCGACATCGTAATCGTCGCCGTCGACGGGCAGGCCGGTGGACCAGACGACCGGCTGATGCTCGCCAAAATAGATCAGGCGGAAATCGCCGTCGCCGTCACCCGCGCCCGACACGCGCGACCAGGGCCATTCGCCGATGACGCCGAGCGGTTCGAGGCCGTGCTTGACGTCGGCCTCCAGCAGATCGCGCAGGAAGCCGATCCGTTTCCAAGCCTCGCCGCGGAGTTCCCCGCCCTTGGCCCACCAGATCAGATCCTCGGGATGGGAATAGGTCTCGCCGTGGCCGGCATAGCCGCCGCGCGCCATGGTGATCCAGAAGCGGTGCACCAGTTCCCCGGCATGGAGATTGCCCCAGGACTGCAGGATGTCGCCCTCATATTCGGGCTCGTCGTTGATGACGGGCTTGCCGTAGGCATTGCGCCATTCCTGGGTGCGCTTGACGTCGGGGTTCTGAATGCAGGTATGGGTGACCCACGGCTTGCGGTGATCGAAATTGGCCGTCACATCGCCATTATGGATGGAGCGCAGATGCTGGTAGGGATCGTTTTCCTCCAGGATGTGGAAGTAGCGGTCCCACTGCTCCATCGGCTTGGTGTCGATCAGGAAATCATATTCGTTGGCGAGCGACCACCAGACGTTCCGGTAGGCGGCAAGGCGCGCGGCAAGATATTCGACATAGCGGAAATCCTGCTCGGCCGACATGTCGGCATAACCCCAGCGGTCATAGGGATGGAAGATGATGATATCGGCTTCGATGCCGAGGTCGCAAAGTGCGGCGACCTGCTGTTCGAAATGCCGGAAAGCGGCGGGGTTCGGACGGTCGAAATCTTCCTTGCCGTCCGCGCCGCGCTCGAAGCATGCGTGCAGCGGCTCGTTGACGTTATAGGGATAATCCTTCGGGAAAACGCCCATGCGCATCTTGTTGAAGCGGGCTTTCTTCAGCGTCTCCAGCGTCTGCCTCTGCATTTCGAGCGGCTGGTGCGTCCACGCGTAGCAGGTCGTTCCGAAGGAAAGGAACGGCGTGCCGTCGGCATAGGCGAAATGGAATTTGTTGCGAACCCGCACAGGGCCGTGATTGCCTGATGAAGGGGCGGTCGCGGTCAAGGCGCCGGTCTTGCCGTCGAGGGCTGCGGCCTTGGAGCGCGTCCTGAACGACCACTCGCCCTCGCTGTCGGGCATGAAGCGGATGCGGTAGGTGCCGTTGCCATCATAGAAGCCCGGCACCCGCACCTCGCGGCTCTTATGGGTGAAGACGGCATCGAATGCCACGTCGAGATAGGGATTGCCGCCGGCCGGCCCTTCGAAGGCGGCCTCGAACACGCCCCATTTTTCGACTGCTGCATCGGACATTCTGTCTCTCCTCGTAAAGTGATTTCGCGATCAGCCCTTGACGGCACCGGAGGTGAGGCCGGAGACGAAGTAGCGCTGGAACATGAGATAGACGATCGTCGCCGGAAGCACGGTCATGACGATCGCGGCGTTGAGCTGGCCGTAATTGCTGGAGAACTGCCCCTGGAACGACATCAGGCCGAGCGGCAGGGTCCACATGTGCTGGTCCTGCAGCAGCACCAGCGCCATGGCGAATTCGTTCCAGGTGGAGACGAAATCGAGGATGAGGAGCGCCGCGAGCACCGGCAGGCAGACCGGCAGGAAAATTCTGCGGAAGATGGTGAAATGGCTTGCGCCGTCAATGAGCGCCGCTTCCGAAAGCTCCTTGGGAATGCTCCTGAAGAAGCCGTGCAGGATGAAGACCTGATAGGGCACGCCGAAGGCGATGTAGGGCAGGATGACGCCGGGATAGGTGTCGATCAGGCCGAAGGAATTGACGAGCGTGAAGAGCGGCGCCAGCATCACCTGGAAGGGGATCATCGTGCCGAAGACGACGAGAAGCAGCAGCGCCTTCGAGATCCTCAGCTTGATCTTGGCCAGCGCATAGGCGGCCATGGCCGACAGGAACAGGCCGAGCGGGACCTTGATGACGGTGATGATGACGCTGTTGAGGAAGGAGTTGGCGAAATTGCCGCGGCTCCAGGCAGCGCTGTAATTGTCATAGGCAAGCTCGGTCGGCGGCATGAAGGCGCCTGTGCTCGTCACCGCCGCCGGCGTCTTCAGCGAGGTGAAGACGATGAAAATGAAGGGCGCGACCCAGACGAGGGCCACGATGACGAGCGTGATCCAGAGACCGATCAGGACAGGATCGCGCTTCATCGACGACGGCTGGACGTCGAGATCCACGGCGGCGGTATCGCTCGGCACTACTGTCACGATTCGACCTCCTCATGCCTCTGGGTCCATCTCAAATAGGGAATGACGACGGCCATGGTGATCAGCAGCAGGACGACGGAGATAGCCGCACCTCGGCCGAAATCGAAGATCTGCATGGCCTGGGTGAAGGCCCAGAGCGCCAGCATCTGGGTGGATTGGGCCGGGCCACCGCCGGTCAGGCCATAGACGATGTCGAAGGCCTTCAGCGACGAGATGATGGAAAGAACGAGAACGATGGTGATCGTCGGGCGCAGCGCCGGCAGCGTCACATGCTTGAACACGGCCCAGCGGCCGGCGCCGTCGATGCGCGCCGCCTCGACCAGCGTCTGCGAGACGTTCTGCAGGCCGGCGAGGAAGAGCACCATGGAGAAGCCGACCGTCTGCCAGAGATAGGCGACGAAGACGGAATAGAGCGCGATATCCTTGTTGCCGAGCCAGTCCTTGATCCAGCCCTGCATGCCCCAGGAGGTCAGCAGCTGGGCGAACAGGCCGAAGAAGGGATCGTACATCCACTTCCACATGGTGGCGACGGCGATCGGCGCGATGATGACGGGAAGATAGAAGATCGCCCGCAACCCGTTGCGGCCGAAGATCTTCTGGTTGAGGCTGAGCGCCAGCAACAGGCCGACCAGCGGCGGGAAGATCAGGCTCATCAGCGTCCAGATCACCGTGTTGCGGAAGGCGACCCAGAAGACAGGATCGCGGGTGAAGATCGCCGAATAATTGGCCATACCCACGAACTGCCGGTTGGTATCGAGCCCGTTCCACTTCTGGAAGCTCAGGATGACGACGTTGAGCATCGGGTAGAGCGCGAAGACCGCGTAGATCGCCAGCGCCGGCACCAGCAGGATCGCAGCCTGCATGCGCGGATCATGTGTCGATTGTCGAAGTGACATGCTTTCCTCCTGGCAGGGCCTTTGCAGCCGGCTCGCGAAAGAAGGTGCCAGCCGATCAACGCGTGGGTCGATCGGCTGGCGCTTTGGAGGAATCAGGTTCTGCTGGCGATGAAGGTCTGCAGCTGCTTGGCCGCCTCGGCCGGCTCGGTGTTGCCGGAGGCGACATCGTTGATGACGCGGAAATATTCCGTCGTGACATCGAGCGGGAAGGCTTGGTCACCGTTCATGTAGACCTTGCCGTATTTCTGGAAGATGCCCAGCCATTCCGCCTCGAGCGGCTTCTGGTTGGCATATTGGACGTTCTTGTTGACGGAGGTCGAGCTCAGCTGGCCGAGCAGATCCTGCTGCACCTTCGTCGACAGGAAATAGTCGAGGAACTTGGCGGCGATGTCGGGATTCTTGCTCTTGGTGCTGATGTAATTGTACTCGGCAAAGCCATAGAGACGGTCGGTATTGGTCGGGAAGGGGAAGATGCCGTAATCGTCGAGATTGGCGCCGGAACCGTTGAGTTGGCTGACCAGCCAGTCGCCTTCGAGCATCATCGCCGCGCGGCCCGCGGTAAAGAGGCTGTAGGACTGCTTGTTGTCGATGCCCATGAAGGGCTGCAGCGTGTAGTTCTTGGTCCACTTGGCGAATTCGCCGAAGGCGTCCGTCGCGCAGGGCTCCTTGGTCCAGTCCAGCGTCATCGCCTTCAGCGCGTCGTGCTTCTCGGCGCCGCACTTAGTTTCGAGGATCACGTCCATCAGGCGCATGACATGCCAGTTGACCGTGCCGCCGAAGGTGAAAGCGGGAATGCCCGCGGCCTTCAGCTTCTCGGCGGCGGCGAGAAGCTCGTCATAGGTCTTCGGCTCTTCGGTGATGCCGGCCTGCTCGAAAAGCTTTTTGTTGTAATAGACGGCTTCGCCCTTGAAGGTGAAGGGAACGCCGTGCTTGCCGCCGGGATAGAGATCGGCGAAGGCGGCTGCGGACGGCAGCAATTCGTCGGTCCACTTATATTCGGTGTAATACTTGTCGAGAGGCAGGGAGAGGCCGGCCTTCACATATTCGCCGCCCAGGCCGAGGCCCGCCCAGCTGAAATAGATGTCCGGGCCCTTGTCGGAGCCGGCCGCGACGCGCAGCGCCGTCTTGTGCTCGTCGACGGCGCGCGGAACGATCTCGACATGCGTGCCCGGGTTCGCCGCTTCGAAATCGGATGCCACCTTTTTCAAGGCCGTATTGGCGGCATTGTTGTCGAAGTTGAGGGTCCAGAGCGTGATGTCTTCGGCAAGAACCGGCGTCGCGGCGAAAGACGCCATGGCGATCGCGACGATGCTCGCCGTCTTCAATTTCGCGGATAGGGTCAGCATTACCGTCCTCCTCTTGATAAGCCGGCCCCTTGTCGCAGATGATCATTTACATGTCAACTGGTATGATGAGCTAACCATCACGATGCTGTGCAAATTTCGCGATGGAGGCAATGAGGATCGCGGCCGACGCCGCGCCGGGATCGATATGACCGATCACCCGTTCGCCAAGCCGCGACGCCCGCCCCTTGGCCGCCGTCATATCCCGGGTTGCTTCGCAGCCCCGGCGCGCCGCCCGCTCGGCCAGATCGAGACATTCGAGGAGGGAAGCTCCCGATGCCCAGGCATCAGACGCCGCATCGGCCGCGGGCCTCCAGGCATCGACCATGGTCTTTTCGCCGGGCTCGGCCTTGCCGCGCTCCTGAATGCCTTGCGCCATCGCCGCGAAAGCGCGCATAAACTCCTCGTCGCCGAGGTCCGGCCTGTCCTTGACGGCGGCGGCGGCGCGCATGAAAGCCGTCGCATAGAGCGGGCCGGAGGATGCGCCGACCGCATTCAGGAATGCCTTTGCCGCCGCGTTGAAGACGGCCGTCGGCGCGGCCTGCGCGGGGTCGAGTGCTGCGACCGCCTTGGCCGCGGCCTCACAGCCGGCATCCATGGCAAGGCCGTGATCGCCGTCGCCGATCGCGCCGTCCAGCTCGCAGAGATGGTCGCGATGCGCCGCGATATCGACGGCGATCAGGGCAAAGAGATGCTGCAGGTCTTTGGTCGTGATCACAATCGATCACCTCCTGAACATGGCGCAATCGCAGGGATGGTCGATCAGCCGCTGAAGCTCGTCGTCGAGATGCATGAGCGTGACCGAGGCGCCCGCCATTTCGAGCGAGGTGCAGTAATTGCCGACGAGCGAGGTATGGATGACGAGCCCGGCCTCGTCGAGCCGTGCCTTGACGCGCCGCATCATGATGTAGAGTTCCATCATCGGCGTCGAGCCGAGCGAATTGACGAGGACGGCGACGCGGTCGCCGCGCTCGGCCTTCATCTCCTGGAGAAGATTGTCCATCAGTTCGTCGGTCACCGCGTCGGCCGTCTTCAGCGGCCCGCGCGCCACGCCCGGCTCGCCATGAATGCCCATGCCGATCTCCATCTCCTCCTCGCCGATCTGGAAGTTCGCCTTCAAGGTCTGGGGCAGCGAGCAGGGCGAGAGCGCAACACCCATCGTATAGGTTCGCGCATTGGCGTGGCGGGCGGCGCGCTCGACTTCGTCGAAGGAATAGAGAAGATCGCAGGCAGCACCGGCGGCCTTGAAGATAAGGACATTGCCCGCGACCCCGCGCCGCCTGTCCTTTTGATCGGCTGGCGCGGACGCAACATCGTCGGTGGTGAGCACGGTGCGCACCGCGATGTCGTCGAGCGCCAGCATTTCCGCGGCCATGTCGAAATTCATCACGTCGCCGGCATAATTGCCGTACATGAAGAGCACGCCGACGCCGCCATCGACGGCCTTGGCGCAGGCCGTAATCGGATCGGGCGGCGGCGAGGCGAAGACGTTGCCGATCGCGGCGGCATCGGCGAGCCCCTTGCCGACATAGCCGAGGAAGGTCGGTTCGTGCCCGGAGCCGCCGCCGATCACCAGCCCGACCTTGCCCTTGCGCGGGCCGTGTCGGGCAATGATGGCGCGCGGCACGCTGTCCACGGCATAGAGGTGCTCGGGATGCGCGGCGAGAACGCCTTGCAGCATCTCATCGACGGCATCCGCGCCTGCATTGATAAGCTTCTTCGTCTTCACGCCGATCCTCCCAGAACGAGCTCCGACTGAATAGATGCGGCGGGCGGGCCGGAGGTCAATCCGCTAGAGCGCGATGCCGAAAAGTGTGAGCGGCTTTCGGACGACATCGTGCTCTAACTCTTTAATTTAGAACGGGATTCAGATTTTAGGCCAACCGGGCCTAAAATCATCCTGTTCTAGCGGCAAGGCGACCGTCGCGAAAGGCCCGAGCCGCACCTCTTCGGCCAATGCGCTGCCGCCGACCCTTTGTTCTTCTCCCGTGAGATTGACCACGTAGAGCCTGGCGCCTGCGGCATCCCCCGCCACGAACGACAGAACTTCTGAGGGCGAAGACGAGAGGCATTCCTGCCAAGATGCTTCCGCCAAGGCCGACAAGGTCCGCACCGTGTTGAAGAGCGGCCGCCGCCCGCCTTGCTCGACCGGTTCATCGGGACCGGCGATCAGGCCGAAAGGACCGGTCAGCGCCGAAAGCGTCAGGCATTCGAGACCTGCCTCCAGCACCCGGATCGCATAGCCGAACGCGAAGGCCTCGGCGAAACGGCCGTTGTGGCGGGGGTCGCGGTTGGCCATCGGAATGCGCCCGCCGGACGGATTGTCCATCGTGCGGCTGCCATAGGGGTTCTGCCGCATCGGGATCGTCGAGGGGCCGATGCGATAGGGCTTGTCGCCGTAGATCGCGCGGACGGAGCGCGTGATGAACGGCAGCGCTTCCAGGGTCTGCATGACGCTGAGATCGTCAGCTGCGTGCACGATCGGATTGGTGCAATGGCTGACGAAATCGATCTCGTCCGCCGGCACGCGCTTGCGGTTGAGCTCGGTGAAATAGCTGAGCATACCGCCGCCGATGCGGATGTCGGGGAAGGCGGCGCGGGCCGCGGCATAGACCTCTTCGAGGGGAGGGCAGTCCGGCCATTTGCTGCCGGGCGGCGTCGATTGCCGGTCGACGGAGGGCGAGATCAGGATCGCATCCGACTTGAATCCCGCCTGCTGCACCTGCCGCGCGATCTCGGCTGCCTCGCCTGCCGGCGACGATTTGCAGGGGAGCGCGATCTCCAGTGTCGAGCGGCCGCGATGGAGAGCGGCGATCGCGGCAAAGTTTTCCAGCGCGTCGAGGCCATGCCCGGCGTCGGGGTCGAAATGGAAGAGAAGCTCGCGAGGCGCGATCTCCGCCAGGAGGGATCCGGCCGCCAGTGTCGCCTCGGCCTCCTCGGGGGTCACGATCACGCCGATATCTGGCATGGTGCCGGTTCGCGTACCGAGCTCGAGCCTTATGACGTTGCTCTGCGTCGCGGCTGGCGGCGCAACGGAGCGGCTGATATCCGTGATGATAAGCGACGTCTTCTGCCGGACAGGCTGGTTCGCCGCGATCTGATAAGGCCAGGGCAAGGCAAGCGGCCGGACATAAGTCTTGTAGGAGGCGTCCGACCAGTTGCGCTGGTCCTCCATTTCGAACGTGTCGCCCTCCATCCGGCATTCCGCGCTCACATCAGGCATGACCTGATGGGTGATGGCGCGCATGTCCTTGAAGGGCTGCCACGGCTCGATGACATTGGGAAAACGCGTCGCCGCGATCTGGCCGTCGACATGTTCAACCACCGCCGGCGAACCGGCGACGCCGACGATCGGATGGAGGATGCAGAAGCCGCAGCGATTGGTTTCGAAGCCGGTCCCTGAGATGGCTTCGGCCTCGAAATCGAGCCGGTCGCGATATCCGGTGATGCGGACCTCTGTGGAGAGCGTCGTCGCATCCGGCCCCTCGCAGCGGGCGAGATAGGCGACCTCGAAACGATCCTCGCCTTGCTCGATCCTGAGGTCTGTGATCTCAGGGCTGTAGGTGCCCCAGTCCCGGTCGCGGACGAGGTAGGAAATCGCCCGCAGCACCTCGACACCGTCGTAACGGATCGTACGAAGGTTGCCGTCGGCGAGATCGGCCGTCAGCTTTCCCGCCGTCAGGCGGACCGGCGGCCTTTCCGCAGCGCGGGTGCCGAAGAGCTGGAACGCATCGGCGGTCATCGCAGCAGAGCCCTGATATCGATCGTCTGGCCGCGCGCGGCGCTGTCATAGGCGGCCTCGACGAGGGCGAAGGTCTTCAGATTGTCGGCGCCCGAGGTCGAATGTTCCGCGCCGCGCCTGAGCTGATCGACCCAATGCTGCTCAATCGCATAGACGCTTTCCTGGATGTTGTGCCAGGGCCGCGAGGCCCAGGACAGCAGCTTCGGCGAGACATCCGTGATGGTCGTGCCCTTGTCGTTGGTGATCTCGAGGCCGTAGCCCTGGCTGAGGCGGATCGTGCCTTCGGAGCCGTCGAGTTCGATCAGCGTCTCGGGGAAGGGCTCCTTCGAGAGCCTGGTGGCGTAGCTGACGTCGACGACGGAGGTCGCGCCGTTTTCGTGATCGAGCAGGATGGTCGCGACATCCTCGCCCCTGATCCTGGGGTTGACTCGCTTGGTGCGGGCGGTCAGCGCGCTGACGTCGCCGAGGATATAGCGGGCGATATCTAGCGTATGGATGCCGAGATCTTCGATGATGAAACGCTCGCTTTCGGCGAGATAGGGCTGGCCGGAAAAGACGTCGTAGCCCGAGCGGAAGGAGAAGCGGCCCCAGAAGGGTGTGCCGATGGCGCCGGCATCGAGCGCCTTGCGCACCGCCTGGATCGGAGTCTGCCAGCGGAAGTTCTCGTGCACCATCAGCTCCACGCCGGCAGCGCGGCAGGCTTCGACCATCGCCTTGGCATCCGCCAGCGTCTTGGCGAAAGGCTTCTGGCAGATGGCGGGGATCTTATTCCTCGCAGCCATTTCCACCAGTGCGCGGTGGCTTTGGACTGTCGTGGCGATATCGACGAAATCGAAGCCGCCATCGGCAAACATCGCCTCGGCATCCCTATAGCGCCGCTCGATGCCGAACTGGTCGCCGACGAGCTTCAGCCGCTCGGGATCGCGGTCGCAGATCGCGACGATGCCGGCACCGTCGACATCGTTCCAGGCATGCATCTGGTTGATCGCAAAGAAGCCGCAGCCGATCAACGCGCCTTTCAATTCGGTCATGTCAACCTGCCTTTGCCATCTGCATGAGGGTGACGCGCTGCTGCAGGCGGCGCTGCGCCTGGTCGACGACCACGGCTATGATGATGACGAGGCCCTTGATGACCATCTGCCAGAAGGAGGAGACGCCCATCATGACAAGACCGTCGGAGAGGATGCCGATGACGAAGGCGCCGATGATCGTGCCGCCGATCGTGCCGCGCCCGCCCGACATCGAGGTTCCGCCGAGCACGGCTGCGGCGATCGCATTGAGTTCGAAGCTTTCGCCGGTCGCCGGATGGGCGGCCATCAGCTCCGAGGAGATGACGACGCCGACGATCGCCGCGCAAAGGCCGGAGAACATGTAGACGAAGATCTTCACGACATCGACGCGTATGCCGGACATGCGCGCCGCCCGTTCATTGCCGCCGACGGCGAAGATGTGGCGGCCGATTGGCGTCGAACGCGCGACATAGGCGGCCGCGAGCGCCAGCACGATCAGGATCCAGATCGACACCGGCAGGCCGAGAATACGGCCGGCGCCGAAGAAGTCGAAGCCGGTGGTGGCATATTCCGGCCGACCGACGAGGTTCGGAAAAGTCTGGCCATCAGACGACAGCAGCGCCAGGCCGCGGGCGATGTAGAGCGTGCCGAGCGTGGCGATGAAGGGCGCGACGTTGAGCTTGGTGATCAGGAGACCGTTGATCAGGCCGATGACGAGGCCGATCGACAGCGTGATCAGCACGATCTCGAAAAGGTTGAAATAGATGGTGTAGCCGATCGGCAGCTCGATGCCGTAGAGGATCAGCCCGCCGGCGACCATGCCGCAGAGCCCGACGATCGAGCCGACCGAGAGGTCGATGCCGCCGGTGATGATGACGAAGGTCATGCCCATGGCGAGGAACGCGTTCAGCGCCACATGCTTCGACATCAGGATCATGTTCGCCGTCGAGGTGAAGTTCGGCGCGAAGATCGCAAAGAAGATGATGACGGCGAAGAGCGCGATGAAGGTCCTGAGCTTCATCAGCGTCAGCAGCGCAGAGCCGTTGGCGCCCTTCGGCGCAAGAGTTGAGGTAGCCGCCATCATGACGCGAGTTTCCCTTGATGTCCGTGTCCCTTGGCCGAAGCCGCGATAATGGCGTCTTCCGTCGCCTCGTCCCGATCGAAGACGGCGACGAGCTGGCCGTTGCTCAAGACCGCGATGCGGTCGGATAGCGCCATGACCTCTTCGAGGTCGGAGGTCGAAAACAGGATGGCGAGGCCGTTTGCCGCCAGCCGGCGCATGGTGCGGAAGACGTCGGCCTTGGCGCCGACATCGATGCCGCGGCTCGGCTCGTCCATCAGCAGCACCTTTGGATTGGTCATCAGCGCCTTACCGATGACGACCTTCTGCTGGTTGCCGCCGGACATGGAGGTGACCTCGAAATCCGGGTTCGGCGCCTTGATGGAGAGATCGCGGATCGCCTCCTGAATGGCGTTCTTCTCCGCGCCGCTGTCGATATGGAAGAGCCTGGTGAAGCGCGACAGGCTTGCGAGCGTCAGGTTGGAGGCGATGGAGAGCACCTGCACCAGCCCCTCGCGCTGCCGGTCCTCAGGGATCAGCGCAAGACCGCGGCGGATGCGCCGCGTGGTGTCGCGGGCGCGCACTTGCCTGCCGTCGATGAAGATCTTGCCGGTCGAATGCGTGTGCCGCCCGATCACGCATTCGAAGAACTCGCTGCGCCCGGCGCCCATCAGGCCATAGATGCCGAGGATCTCGCCCGCTCTGACCGATAGGGAGACGTCGTTGACCGCAAGCCCGCCGGTCGGCCGGGGAAGGCTGATGTTTTCGGCGCGGAAGACTTCCTCGCCGACGGAATGGGTGACGGATTTGGCGAAATCCTTGGCGTCCGAGCCGATCATCGAGCGCACGATCCAGCGCGTGTCGATATCGCGCACCATGGCATGGCCGGTGATCTGGCCGTCGCGCAGCACGGTGATGTAGTCGCCGATCCGCATCAGCTCTTCCAGCCGGTGCGAGATATAGACGATCGCCACGCCCTGCGCCTTCAGCTCGGCGATCACCTTGAACAGGATCTCGACTTCAGCCGCCGACAGCGCCGAGGTCGGCTCGTCCATGATCAGGATGCGGGCATTAAGCGACATCGCCTTGGCGATCTCGACCAGCTGCTGCTGGCCGATCGGCAGATCCTCGACCATCGTATCGGCCTCGATGCCGGCATCGAGGCGCCGCAGGAATTCATTGGCCTTTTCGACCTGCGCCTTGTGATCGATGCCGAGCAGGCCGCGGGTGATTTCGCGCCTGGTGAAGATGTTTTCGGCGACCGACATGTTGGCGAAGAGATTGAGCTCCTGGAAGATCATGCCGATGCCGTTCGCCTGCGCGTCGGCCGGGCTGTCGAAGGAAACGGGCTTGCCGTCCAGGATGATGCGGCCGAGCGTCGGGCGCTCGACGCCGGCGATGATCTTCATCAGCGTCGATTTGCCGGCGCCGTTTTCGCCGACCAGAACATTCACCGCGCCGCGGCGCAGCTCGAGATTGGCGCGCTTGACGGCGACGATGCCGGAATAGACCTTGGACACGTCGTCGAGACGGAGGATGATGTCATCCTGATGTGCGTCCGGCGCCGTCATGATCCCACCTTCAATTCCGAAGGTGTGACGAGCGGCAGCTCGCCGGTTCTCGGCAGCGGGAAGGCTCCGATCACCGTCACCACCTTGCCGGTGAGACCGTCGCGCGGGACGGCGGAGAGGAAGGCGGTATTGGCCTTCTCGTTGAACGCCTTGCCGAACTGCGCCCATTCGATCTGGTTCTTGAACTCGTTGAAATTGACGAAATCGAGCGTGTCGCGAAGTGCGGTGCCGCGCAGCGCCGGGCCGATCTGCACCTTCGCATCGGCCTTGCCGTCGCCATCGGCATCGACATCGAGCGTCGCCGCCCGCGAGGCGGTGTCAGCCGCGACGACCGTGCCGGTGATCTTCACCGCATAGGTCCAGGGCGAGCTGCTCTGCTTGCGCGGATTGCCGTATTTTTCGCCCGCGGCATCGGGGCTCGTCGCAACGAGCTGCATGACGTCCTTCAGCTCGCCGGCGCGCTTTTCGAAATAGGGCACGACCTGAGGCTGCCAGATCGCTTCGACCTTGGCATTCGGATCGAAAGCGGTCTTGGCCGCTGCCGCCGCCTTCTCCTCCGCGGTCGGCGTCTTGATGATCTTGCAACCGGGCAGGGCCGCCGCCACGACGGCAGCCAGCAATGCGCCCTTCATTCTCAACATGCGGGTGAACCTCGGCGTCTCGCAAAATGCATTGCGGAGGGCGCAACATTGCACCCTCCGCAATTGGGGCTGATCAGTTCGTCAGGGCGAAGGTTTCGA
Source organism: Rhizobium sp. BK377 (assembly GCF_014193935.1). NCBI lineage: Bacteria > Pseudomonadati > Pseudomonadota > Alphaproteobacteria > Hyphomicrobiales > Rhizobiaceae > Rhizobium > Rhizobium sp. BK377. The sequence goes on along the minus strand of NZ_JACIAC010000003.1, from coordinate 542,133 downwards.
GCTTGCCGGCATTGTCGGCATTGATGAGAACGCAGTCCATCAGCTGCTTCTCTTCCTTCGGCGTCGTCTTGTTCTTGATGTAGGCGTCGGCCTGCTCCACGGCGAGCTGCGCCTGCGCATAGGCGGGCTGCAGCACGGTCGCCTTGATGCCGCCCGACTTGATGGAGTCGCGCACGTCGTTGGAACCGTCGAAGCCGACGACGATCACATCCTTGCGGCCGGCGGCCTGCAGGGCCGCGATCGCGCCCATCGCCATCGTGTCATTGCCTGAAATGAGGCCCTTGATATCCGGATTGGCCTGAAGGATGGTTTCCATCTTCGAATAGGCTTCCGTCTGGCTCCAGTTGGCCGATTGCTTGGCGACCGACTTCAGCTCGGGATAATCGTCGATGACGTCGTGATAGCCCTGCGAGCGGATGCCGGCATTGGTATCCGACTCCTTGCCGACCAGCTCGACATAGTTGCCCTTCTCGCCCATCAGCTTGACGAATTCCTGCGCGCCGAGCTGCGCACCCTGATAGTTGTTCGAGACGATCTGGGCGACGGCGACGCCGGTCGCGTTGATTTCGCGGTCGATCAGGAAGGAGGGGATGCCGGCATCCTTGGCCTTCTTGACGGCAGCGACGGAAGCGTCCGCGCCCGCATTGTCGAGAATGATCGCCTTGGCGCCGCGCCCGATCGCCGTATCGATCATTTCCGACTGCTTGTTGGCGTCGTCGTCATGGGTCATGACGAGCGTCTCGTAGCCGAGCTCCTTCGCCTTGGCTTCGGCGCCGACGGCTTCGGCCTTGAAGAACGGGTTGTCGTGCGCCGGGGTGATGATGGCGATGAGATCGGCCGCGAAGGCCGGCATGGCCGTGCCGAGCGCCAGCGCGCTGGCGAAGGCTGCGAGTGTCAGTCTGCGTGTCAGTTTCATTCTTTCCTCCCTGTTGTGAATGACGCTCCGTCTCCCCGGAGCGGTGCCCCGTCTCCGGAGCGGTCGCAGGGGGAGGGCTTGCCTCCCCCGGGGCCGGTTCAGGTGATGCGCCGGATGCTTTCGGCGATCTCCTGCGGTTCGAAAACTTTCTTCCAGTCGTCGCGCATCAGCGCCGGGATGCCGAACTCGATCGCCTTGTTGCAGGCATCCGAGAAGACGCCGTCGACCTCCTTGAAGATTACCGCGCCGAGCACGTTCATGTGGCCGAGCAGGAAATCGCGGGCCGCTTCGGCCGGCACGCCGCGGGCCACGCATTCGTCCATCGCCTGGCGCATGATGACGAGCAGCGAGGCGCAGACGGTTTCGGAAAGGCCGGGTTCGAGCATGGCGAGCTGATCGACCGTCACCCGGTGCGAACGCATGACCGGCGCCCAGATGACCTTGGCGATTTCCTCGCCGAGCGCATAAGCGCTGTCGGGACCCTGCATCAGCGCCGAGACGATGTGCTGCTTGGCAAAAAGGCCGCCGAAATGATCCTTCTTGGCCTGCATGTCCGTCTCGTCGTTGAAGATCGGCGGATGGCAGGGATGGGTGACGAAATAGGTGAGGTCGTCGCGCTTCGGCAGATGGCCGGCGAAGGGCGCCGCGGCATCGAGCGCCACCACCATGGTGCCGGGAGCGAGCTTGTCGACGATGCCGGCCGCGACCTTACCGATCGCCGTATCCGGCACGGCGAGAATGACGACGTCGGCGCCGTCGAGCGCGGCATCGACAGGCACGCAATCGAGGCCAAGATCGTTCTTCAGGCGGGCCTTGCCGGCATCGCTCACCTCGACATGGCGCACTTCGAAGCGCGAGCCCTTGAGATTTTTGGCAAGCCGGTATCCCATTTTGCCGCCGGCGCCGAAGAGAGCAATCTTGGTCATGTTTTCCTCACCTTTTCAGTTCTGGATAGGATCATATACTGGTATGATGAGTCAATCACCATATCATTACTTAGGCGCTTAGGCCCCATGTTTTTCCGCATCGAGCCGGTCAATCGCCTGCACGTTGCCGGCCGACGGGCCATCGGGGTCGAATTCGGAGGCGAGCCAGACGTCGACGATCGATTTCGCCAGTTCCGGCCCGATGACGCGCGCGCCCATGGTGATGATCTGGGCGTTGTTGGATTTCGCCGCGCGTTCGGCCGAATAGGTGTCGTGGGTGAGGGCGGCGCGGATGCCCGGCACCTTGTTGGCGGAGATGCACACGCCGATGCCGGTGCCGCAGAACAGAATGCCGCGCTCATGCTCGCCATCGACGATCGTCTGCGCCAGGCGCTGGGAGAGATCGGCATAGAAGCCGGATTGGCTGAGATCGTGCACCTCGACGTCCGCCTTGCCGGCGAGATGGGCGGCAATGACATCCAGGAGCGGTTTGCCGGCGCTGTCGGCGCCAATTGCGATCTTCATGGCAGTTTCCTTTCACTCGCCGTCTGGCGTGGAGATGAGCGGTCGATCGCCGCGCTGACGCGGGCGAGAATGTCGAGATAGCCTTCGACGGACCAGGCGGAGCGGCCGATGAACAGGCCGTCGATATCAGGTTGGCCGATCAGCTCCGCGCAATTGCCGGGATTGACGCTGCCGCCGTAGAGAACAGGCACCGGGCGGCCGAGAATGGATTTCGCCACTTCGGCGATCTTGCCGTGCCGCTGCGAGGCATAATCGGCCGTCGCCGGAATGCCGTTGACGCCGATCGCCCAGACCGGCTCGTAGGCAAGCAGGATCGGAGCCTCGCCGGCCGCCGTGTCGACGCGCCGCAGGGCGGCCTCGACCTGCCGCCGCAGCACGGCGTCGGCCCGGCCCTCGTTGCGCTCCTGCAGGGTCTCGCCGATGCAGATCAGCGGCGTCAGGCCGTGGCGGATCGCGGCGGCAACCTTGAGGCCGACGGTTTCGTCGGTCTCGCCGAAATGTTCACGCCGTTCGGAATGGCCGAGCTCGACGAGATCGAGCCGGCAATCCTTCAGCATCAGCGGAGAAACCTCGCCGGTCCAGGCGCCGGCATCCTCCCAATGCATGTTCTGCGCCCCGACCTTCACCGAGGTCTCGGAAAGCACGCGCTTGACCTCGCGCACCGCCGGGAAGGAGGGGATGATGAAGCGCTGCACGCGGGGATCGCGTTCAAGATCCGCATCGGCGAGGCGGCGCGCGAAGGCGAGCGCTTCCTCAAGCGTCTTGTTCATCTTGAAGCTGGTGCCGACCCAGACGACCATCTCAGTTCTTCCTCCCGTCGCGGATCTGCGCGAAATAGCCGTCCGTGCCGACCTGCCCGCCCTTCAGCGCGATTTGCAGGCCGTTGGTCGGCACATAATCGCCATGCGCCAGGCAGAGCGGCGAGCCCGGCGTCTGGGGCAGCGGCAGCAGCGTCGTCAGCGCGTCGATCTTCAATTGCCGCAGCGCGTGGCTCGACGTGTCGCCGCCGGCGACGACTGCGCGCGGCAGTGCTTCCTGCTCGATCAGCCTGCGCAGGATCGTGCCGAGCGCGCTGCCGAGCTGGTGGCGGGCGCCGGGATGCCGGTCGATATCGGCGCCGCGGTCGGCGGATGGGCCGAGCGCGGTGTAAAGAATGACGCTCCGGCCTTCCTTCAGCTTGCCGATGCCCGCCTGCACCGCCGCATCCACCGCAGCTTCGCCATTCGAGACCAGCGCGAGCGGATCGAGCGCGATGCTCTCGAAACCGTTTTCGACGGCCGTGCGGATCTGGCGCTCGGTCGTCGGCGAGACGCTGCCGGAGACGACCGCGAGGCGATCGACCGCGCCGATATCGGGAAATTCCGCGCCGTTCTGGCCGATCACGTCGGCCTGCCGCCAGGCGCTGAGCAGGGCGTATTCGACCCCCGAGGAGCCGGCGACGAAGCCTCCCGAGCGGGCGGCGACACGCAGCATCTGTCGCCCGGCTGCCGCCTGTGTTGCCTCGGAATCGACGTCGAGAAGCAGAATGCCGTCCGGATGCGACGCCAGCTCGTCGATCTGCCGGTCGGCATCGGCCGCGGTGATTACGACGAGATCGGCAAGCAGCACGGGAAGCGAGGTCTGCTTCGACAGGTGCAGCGCAAGATCCGCCTCATCCATCGGCGTGACGGGATGGCGGCTCATCACCGGATGGCGGTCTATGCGGAAGACGCGGCCCTGATAGGCGGCGAAAAGATTGCCGAAAGCGGTATAGCGCTTCAATTGCGGCGCGCCGACGATGACGGGCACGATGGATTGCCCGAAACCCGTGCGGCCGATCTCGATCGCCTTGCCGATATTGCCGATGCCGGGGCTGGAATCGAAGGTAGAGCAGACCTTGTAATGGCAGATGGCAGCGCCGAGCGATTTCAGCCATTGGAAGGCCGGTGCAAGATGCTCGTCCATCCATGCCGGCGTTTCGCTGCGGCTCGTTCCGGCAATGCCGATCGCGCGGCAATGGCCGAAACGCAAAAGCAGCTCCGGCTTTGGGATGTCGAGGAAGAGCACGGTCTCGACGCCGTTCGAGGCGAGCGCCTCCATGACGTCGGTGGAACCGGTGAAATCATCCCCGTAATAGCTGACGAGAAGTCCATCCATCGCCGTCACGTGCCCTTGCCGTCGCTGAATTTCGCAATCGAGGCAGCAAGCTCCGGATGATCCTTGGCGTAGACCTCCAGCGGTATGCCGGCGACCGCCGCCTGCCAGGCCTGCTGCACGGCGCGCACACCGGCCGCAGGTCCGCCGGGATGGCTGACGATGCCGCCGCCGCAGAGATAGAGAAGATCGACGGTGCGGCCGGTGCGCTGATAGGTCTCCGGCGCCTGCCCGCCCCACTGGCCGGAGCCCGCGACCGGAAGCGGGCAATCGGCGGCATCGAAAAGCGGCGTGCTGACGGCCTCGAACGAGGAGACGAAGCTCTCGTCCGGCTCCCAATATTTGACCCGGATGCCGTTGATCTGGAATTGGTCGACGCCGAGCAGCCGCCAGAACTGCTGATAGACCTTGAAATCCATGCCGGCGCCCGGATCGCGGGTCAGCACGTCCCAGCCGTTGCGATGCGCATGCAGCACCAGGCTCGAGCGCTTGCGCAGGAAACTCATGCCGCCGAAGCCGATCGAATTGATGTTGACGACGGCGCAATTGCCGCCGGCCGCCGCGACGATATCGTGGTTGCGCATCATCTCGTCGGGATCGGCATGCGAGATGCCGAAGGCGTACATGACCTTCTTGCCGGTCTTCTGCTCGTGATCGAGAATGCGCGGCATGATCGCGGCGACGCGCTCCTTGAGCGGCGAATAGGCCGGGCTCATCAGCTTCTCGTCGTCTTTGATGAAGTCGACGCCCGACTCGATCAGTTCGCCGACGAGTTCCGCCGTCTCGTGCGGCCTCAGCCCCAGCGCCGGCTTGACGATCGTGCCGATGATCGGCCGACCCTCGACGCCGGTGAGGCGGCGGCTGCCCGGTATGCCGAACTGCGGCCCGGGATGGGCGTTCTTGAAAGCTTCGGGCAGCTTCATGTCGACGACGCGGATGCCGGTCATGCCCTTGATCGAATAGACGCCGCCGATCGCGATCGTCATCAGGGCGGAGAGATCGGTGCCGATCGCCTCCAGCGGGAAGGCGATGTCGACATCGGCGCGGTGGAGCAGCGTGCCGGGCGATGCCTCGGGCCAGGTCGGATGGCGCGCATCCTCGAGCGCACGGATCGCCAGCACCCGGGCGGCAACGCGCGATTTCAGCTCTTCCGTCTCGCCGGGAACCGGCACGAATGTTCCGGTTGACTGGTCGCTGGCGATTTTGTCCGCCATCGCCTCGATGCTGCCGGGCGTTTCGATGCGGTAGGTCAGGGTTATCATCATGAGGCGGACGGTTGCTCCTCTCGCCATGGAAATTGCCATGGCGTCAACTCGTGATCTGGTATAATGAGTATTCCAATTAATGAAAAGCGAAATCTTCGGCAGCGCAAATTTTCGGCCGCGAGCTTTGTTCTCGGCGCGGAAAACTGTTAGGAGGAAACATTTTGAGCCAGCGAGATCTCATGACCCAGCCCATCGAACAAATCGTCCGCCGGAAACTCTCCGACGAAGTGTTTGATCGACTCGAGCGGATGATCACCTCAGGCGAGCTTCAGCCCGGCGATGAGATGCCCTCGGAGCGGGTGCTGATGGAGCGCTTCGGCGTCGGGCGGCCTGCCATTCGCGAGGCCATGCAGTCGCTCGCCAACAAGGGCCTCGTCAGCATTTCGCACGGCGAGCGCGCGAAGGTGCTGAGGCTGACGGCAAAATCGATCTTCCGCCAGGTCGATCTCACCGCCAAGATCATGCTGTCGCAATCGGCCGACTCGCTCGAACATCTGAAGAGCGCCCGCATCTTCTTCGAGCGCGGCATGGCCCGCGAGGCAGCCCAGCGCGCATCCGCAAGCGATATCGGCGATCTCAGGGCCATCATCGAGCGCCAGCGCGCCTCGCTCGGACGCGCCGAAGAGTTCATCAATGCCGACATGGAATTCCACACCCGCATCGCCCAGATTTCAGGGAATCCGATCTATGTCGCCGTCAGCGAGGCGATGCTCGCCTGGCTGAAGGAATACCACACCGAAATGCTGATTTGGACCGGTAAGGAAAAGTTCACGCTGGCCGAACACGACGAAATCGTTGACCGCCTCGAAGCCAACGACGTCGACGGATCCGAGACGGCGCTCCTCAAGCATCTCGAGCGATCACGCTCGCTGTACGCGAAGTAAATCTGTTATCGACTGACTGGCGACAGTTGCCAATGCTCTGCGCCTCCATCGCAACCGGCAAACAACGCATTCTTCAGATTGAGGGCAACGGCGGATAGAACGCTCCCAACGTATTGGACTCAATCGCTATACGGCTGTTGTCGCGGACACCACCACAATCCCTTAGCGCTTCAGGCCAAGACGCAACAGGCAACAAACCGCCCGGAAGTTCTTTGAATACCTTATGCCACGCGCCGCGACGTGGTCGACAGTTCGGATCCTTTCAAGGCTAGGAGTTCGGACGCAGGAGGACGTCGAGCTAATTGTCGAGGTCGTCGCCGCGGCGAAGTAGGATTTACCGGGCAGACGTAATATCTGCCATTTTATCCGCGTCTCGCATCCGGTCGTGCACGTTCTCGGGCCCGACTATCGACGCAGCGATAGCAGTCGCTTTCTCCCGATCAACGTAGCCGGCCACATAGCCTTCAAGCAGAACGCTTCTGCCGACCATGCTCACAGAGATCGACGAACTTTCCAGTTCCGGTTCCGCGGACATCGCCGTCTGCACAACCGCAAGCTGATCATGAGCGAGGGTTTCCGGCTCGAATGTCATGTCAGTCCTCCTTCTTTATGCAAAGGAAACAGCGCGAAGCCAATTTGGTTCGAAGCCGGGACTTAGGTCCCAGAAAACCATGACCGGAAGTCTTACTGCCATAAAGGTCGGTTACAACAGTTTCACACATCCACGAAGATGCTGCGTCGTCTTGCTTGCTGCGCTCGGCACGAAATCGAATTTGACCGAAGGCTTCCGGAACGACGATGTGGGAGCGTGGAGTCACGCTGGCCTCGGAAGGAGCGGACCTCCTCCTCACCGTGGCAGACAAAGGGGGCTGTGTGCCGCCCGACCTTGGCGATGCAAACGAATCGAAACTCATCAGCTGATGCGGCGCAGTTCGATGGCAACGTGAAGAGGCATCCGTCTGAGAAGGATGCCGCGCCGACGCCAGGCTGAGGTAGCCCGACGTAAAATAGCCCGGCACGATTCGATGTATCGGTATGGTTGTCGGGGCAGGGATTCGAACCCCGCGTCACAGCTCGAAAGCTGGAAGCAACCTCGGAATATCCGAGGATCGAGGAGAGCGCCACGCTCCAATTACGCTTACGCCCGACTAAAGCATTAACTCCCGGGGCTGACGGTTGTTCCTGATCGGATATTCTGCTGCGAAGATGTTTATAAGCTTCCTGCCCCTATAGCCCCTGGCTTTCGGATGAAGCCAATATACAATTCGGCCTCGATACATGCGAACGGCGGCATTACCGATATTGAGCAGCGTATAACACGGTCGATACAGTTGATTTCCGAGATATGTGACAATAGCCTTACTTTATTCGTCAGGCGGAGCAGGCGAATAAGAACATGAGGCAGCCGAAACTGCCCGAAGAACCTCCAAGCGGCGACCAAGCCGCCCGCCACTTCCCTACTGGAAACCGAGCTTGCGTCACGCGCTCATGGCCGGTTGAGATGACAATGAAATTCGCCTTCGTAGAAGGAATCCGACGGGAAGCGACGACCGGTACCCGTGGAATGTGCCCCGGGTGCGGCTCGCCGACGCTTTGCCAAGTGCGGTCTCAAGCGGCTGCATCACCCATCCCCGGTCGGCTTTTGCTAGCGGTTGTTTTGAACGCGCCAGTCTGCATAGCGCTGCTCGTACTCTTCCTTGGTCCTCGGATAGAGACCAATGATCTGCTCGCCACCCTTCACCTGTTCAAGGACAAAGTCTTCGTAGCTCTCCATCTCTGCGCATTCGTCGGCCAGTTCATCGGCGAGGTGAGCTGGAATGACCATTACTCCATCGCGGTCGCCCACGAGGACGTCTCCCGGAAACACCGCAACATCGCCGCATGAAATCGGGACGTTGATATCCAGCGCCTCGTGCAGAGTGAGATTGGTGGGAGCCGACGGCTTGGAAAAATAGGCTGGCATGTCAAGTGCGCCGATTCCCTCCGCGTCACGGAAGCCGCCGTCAGATACGACGCCCGCGGCACCTCGGAGAGCAAGCCGAGTGATGAGAATGGAGCCAGCCGTCGCTGCGCGGGCATCCTTGCGTGCATCCATTACGAGAACGTGGCCGGCCGGGCAGGTCTCCACGGCGACGCGCTGCGGATGATCTGCATTGCGGAATACGGTGATGGGATTTCGGTCTTCGCGGGCTGGAATGTACCTGAGCGTGAACGCTTGGCCGACCATTGTTTCGGCCTTCGGAGAGACAGGGACGACGCCCTGGATGAATTGGTTGCGAAGGCCGCGCTTGTAGAGCGCGGTGGCGATCGACGCAGTCGAGATCTTCTTGAACGCAGCGCGCGTTGCGTCTGAGAGTACGTAGTCGGTCATAGTCACCTCAAAAGATATCTGGTTCGCCCGCAGCGCGGCCGAAGTCGGTTTGAAGGAAGTCAAAGTCGCAGCCCTTGTCTGCCTGCGTAACGTGACGGGAGAACATCCAGCCCCAACCGCGCTGGAAGCGCGGTTCTGGTGCCTGCCAAGCCGCTTTGCGACGGGCAAGCTCCTCTTCGCCGACAAGCATGTCGAGCGTGCGGTTAGGAAGATTGAGCTGGACGATATCGCCTGTCTTCAGGAGAGCGAGCGGGCCTCCTACGAAGCTTTCGGGGGAGACGTGCAGAACACAGGCTCCGTAGGAGGTGCCCGACATGCGAGCATCGGAAATGCGGAGCATGTCTCGATGGCCCTTTTTGATAAGCGCTTTCGGGATCGGGAGCATTCCCCATTCAGGAAAGCCCGGACCGCCCTGCGGACCAGCGTTGCGAAGCACCAGGACGTGATCGGGCGTCACGTCCAGGTTTTCGTCGTCAATCGCCTTTTTCATTTCCGGGTAGCTGTCGAATACCAGCGCCGGGCCCTGGTGGACATGGTATTTGGGATCGCACGCCGCGGGCTTGATGACCGCACCGTCAGGGCAAAGATTGCCGCGCAGGACGGCAAGCGAGCCCTCGTGATAGACGGGGTTGTTTAGCGGCCTGATCACATCGTCATTGAAGACCTGCGCCCCTTCGAGGTTTTCACCCATCGTCTTTCCCGTGACGGTCAGCGCGGTGAGGTCGAGACGATCGTCCAACTGCTTCATAAGTGCGCGGAGGCCCCCTGCATAAAAGAAGTCTTCCATCAGGTAGTCCTTGCCGGAGGGACGTACGTTGGCGATAAGCGGCGTGACCCGGCCGAGTTCATCAAGATGATCAAGTGTTAGTTCGACGCCCGCTCGTCTCGCCATTGCGATAAGATGGACCACGGCGTTGGTGGAGCATCCGGTCGCCATTGCGACGATCGCCGCGTTTCGGCATGAGGCGTTGGTGACGATCTTATCAGGCGTGAGATCTTCCCATACCATATTGACTATGCGGCGGCCGCACGAGGCCGACATACGCTGGTGGTTAGCATCGACAGCAGGAATCGAAGAGGCGCCGGGGAGGGTAAGGCCCATCGCATCCGCGATCGCCGTCATTGTGCTCGCTGTCCCCATCGTCATGCATGTTCCGGCCGAGCGTGCGATACCGCCTTGGATGCCCAGCCATTCGTCGTCGGAGATGTTCCCGGCGCGTCGCTCATCCCAGTATTTCCACGCATCCGATCCCGAGCCGAGGATCTTGCCTGCATAGTTGCCACGGAGCATGGGTCCGGCGGGCAGGTAGATCATAGGGACGCCTGCGGAGAGTGCGCCCATGACAAGACCGGGAGTGGTCTTGTCGCAACCACCCATGAGCACCACCCCGTCGAGGGGGTGGGAGCGGATCATTTCCTCTGCTTCCATCGCCAGCATGTTACGATAGAGCATCGAGGTCGGCTTGGTGAAGCTCTCGTCTACGGAGAGAGACGGCATTTCGACCGCAAAGCCGCCCGCCTGGGCGACGCCGCGCTTCACGTCTTGCACCCTCTCCTTGAAGTGCGAGTGGCAGGAATTGAGTTCCGACCAGGTGTTCATGATCCCGATAATGGGTTTGTCGCGGAAATCTTCTTCCGCATAGCCGAGCTGCATCAGGCGCGATCGGTGACCAAAGCTGCGCAGGTCATCCGGAGAGAACCAGCGCGCGGATCGCAAGGTATCAGGTGTCTTCTTCGTCATGAGTTCATTCCACGTGTCTTGCTTGCTGACGCATGCGGCGCATGAGACAGTGTGCATGTTAGAAGGTGTCGGACCCCGCTGGCGACGGGCGCCGACTATTCCTTCATTCCCCACTTCTGGATGGTGTGGCGCTCCAGCGTCTGGAACACGAGGTTCTCGACGATGAGGCCAATGACGATGACCGTCAGGAGTCCAGCGAATACGGCGGGGATGTCGAGCAGGTTCCGGTTTTCGAAGATGAACCAGCCAAGGCCGCCCTGGCCGGAAGAGACGCCAAAGACAAGTTCGGCGGCAATGAGTGTTCGCCAGGCAAAGGCCCATCCGATCTTCAGGCCGGTCAGGATTGAAGGGAAGGCGGCAGGGATCAGGATGCGCGTAACATACGAGAAGCCCGTGAGACCATAGTTCGCGCCGACCATTCGCAACGTTCTCGATACGCCGAGGAAACCGGAATGGGTGTTGAGTGCAACCGCCCACAGCACGGAATGGATGAGGACGAACACGAGACTGGAGGCGCCGAGGCCGAACCAGATCAGCGCGAGTGGCAACAGAGAGATGGCGGGCAGGGGATTGAACATCGCCGTCATCGTCTCGAGAAAGTCGGTGCCGATGCGCGTATTGATGGCCAAGACCGTGAGAACTGCCGCTAGCGCCGTGCCTGCCGCATAACCCATGAGAAGGATCTTCAAGGTCGTCCAGATGCGCGCAGGCAAGGTGCCGTCTGCGAAGCGATCGACGAGGGTGTGGAACGTATCGGTTAGCGTGGGAAACAGAAGCGGGTTGTCGAGATGCGTTGCGTAGAGCTGCCAGAGCACACCCAACACGACAATGATCAGGGCCTTACGCAAGGCTCCAATGCCCCAAACGAGCTCGAACGGAGAGAGCTTTTGTTCCACCGCTGCGATGTTTCCGTGAGTGGCGGTTGCGCCGGAATTGTTATCGGCAAGCAGGATCTGCGGCTTGTTCATGTCTCTACTCCCGGTGTCCAGGCTCTGAGAAGAGCAGATCGTGGATATCTTTCTCAAGGGCCGCGGCGCTGCCGTCCTCGTGGGCAGCAGCATCGGCGTTGATCACTTCTGCTTTCACTCGCCCCGGGTGCGGCGAAAGAAGAAGAATTCTGTTCGAAATCTTGATCGCTTCTGCAATCGAGTGGGTGACAAAGATTACCGTGAACTTCGTATCTTCCCATAGCTGAAGCAACTCGTCCTGCATCTGGCGACGTGTGAGCGCGTCCAGCGCTGCAAAGGGTTCGTCCATCAAAAGAATGTCCGGCTGCATCGCCATGCCACGTGCAATTGCAACACGCTGCTTCATGCCGCCCGAGAGCGTGTGTGGGAAGCTGTCTACCGCGCGCGTCAGTTTGACCTTATCGATGTACGTTCTTGCAATCTCTTCAGCTTCCTTCTCCGGAAGCTTGCGCGCTACAAGGAGAGGGAACATCACATTCTGGAGAACCGTCTTCCAGGGCATCAACTGATCGAACTCCTGGAAGACCATCATTCGGTCCGGACCAGGCTTTGTGACCTGCCGTCCGTTGATGGTGATGGTCCCGGCAGACGGTTTCATATAGCCGCCGACCGCTTTCAAAAGTGTCGACTTGCCACATCCCGACGGACCAAGGAGGACGAAGCGGTCAGACTGACAGACATTAAAGCTCACGCCTTCGGTGGCAGTGACCAGAAGGCTCGGCGTCTTGTATCGCAAGGTGACCTTGTCGACGCTGAGAAGCGGCTGCCGCGCTGGTTGTTGGACGAGGCTTGGCCCGGCCGAGACGGTCGCTTGTAGCATTGGGAAATTCCTTGTGTGATTGCGCATGCATCGGCGCGTCCACGCCGATGCACAGAGGGCGCCTTAGTTGCCGTTCAGATCAGCCGACTCTGGAAGGTAGTAGTCCGTCCATGCGGCGGGCATCGTCTTCAGAGTGCCGATCTTATGCAGATGGGTTGCGAACTTCATCGTGCCCTGCGGGTCAGTTCGGTAGTCGTCAATGAAGCCTGGCTCGTTGAGGATCGACATCAGATCGTCGATCGAGGTCTTGTCGCCGGAAACCTTCTTGTAAGATTCCAGCGCGGCTTTCGGATCCGCTTTGATGGAGGCGATTGCCTTCTTCGTCGCCTCACGAACAGCCTTGACCAGCGTCGGGTTTTCGTCGGCGAACTTCGTCGTCGTGAAGAACGTGGCTTGGGTCAGAGCGCCGCCAATGATCTCGCGCGAATCCGTAACGCGGTGAACGCCCTTCTGCTTCAGTTCGATGTATTGAAACGGCGGAGCCGAGAAATGGTTTTTCACTTCATGGTTCGGATTTGCGATCGCCGCCACGGCGTCAGGATGGCCGAGCTGTACAGTGTTCGCGTCGAACTTCTTGACCTGATCGTCGCCATATTTCGCGGCTGCTGCGATCTGGAGGAGGATAGCTTGCGTTGAAACACCAACGGTCGGCACTGCGATCTTGTCTTGGGCGGTGATATCGTCCAGCGACTTGATGCGTGGATCGTTGGAAACCATGATCACAGGCTGAGCTGAGCTGGTGATGATGCCCTTCACCTTGCCTTTCGTCCGGTCCCAAAGCAGAAGCAGGTTACCCGTCCCCGTGTTGACGATGTCGACGTTGCCAGCAAGCAGCGCGTCTGTCTGAGCGCCGCCGCCGCTAAAGGTCCGCCATTCGACAGTGACACCCTTGACGCCGAGAGCGTCGGCCTCTTTCTCGATGAGCTTCTGCGTCTCCATCACGTGACTGGCGAGGTAAAGGATGCCCGGCTGACGCGTGATCGAAATGGATGTCTTTTCCTGCGCAGCCGCAGGCAACGCCATTCCTACGACGGCAGCTAGCGCGGCGAGCCCGCGTGTAAAATTGATCATCTTATCCTCCCAATGATCGGTTTTGGGCCGCCACTCCCTAGCGCGACCGTACGCTATTAGTACACTAAAACATCAGTGCATCAACCCGATTTATGCGCTATGAAGGATCAATGACTGATTTGGAGACTATCGATGGCGACGAAAACCGGCTTTCTGCTGCTTGACCGCTCCAGGCAGGTTGCAGTGCAAGTGCATGAAATCCTTAAGGAAAGAATACTTACCGTGGCACTAGAACCAGGAACGGTTCTTTCGCGGGCGACGTTGATGGAAGAATTTGGGGTGAGCCAGACGCCCGTGCGTGACGCTTTGTTGAGATTACAGGAAGATGGGCTGGTGGACATTTTCCCGCAATATGCCACTCGTGTCTCCCGCATTGACGTCGACCACGCAAGGCAGGCACAGTTCCTTCGGCTATCGGTGGAACTCGAAGCGGTAAGACGGCTGTCGAGCATCTCATCCAAGGACACTGCAGAAGCTCTGGACCGAGTACTGCGACAGCAGGAGGCCGTTGCAGACCCGTCCACCTACGACAAGTTCGACGCGCTTGATCGAGAGTTTCACCGTGTTCTCTATGAGCACAGTGGAAACGCGCTTCTGTGGAAGGTGATCAGGCAGCAAAGCGTGCACCTCGATCGGCTGCGACGGTTGAATCTCCCCATGGAGGGAAAGATTCAATCCTTGTTGCAGGAGCACCATGCGATCGTTGATGCGATCAGGTCCGGAGACGAGCGGGCGGCGGTCTCTGCTCTTCGGAAGCATCTGTCCGGAACGCTTTCTATCATCGATGTCATTCGCGCCAAGTTTCCAACTTTCATGTACGATCCAGCGTCGTCGTCAAATGCTTCGAACGTGAGCGCAGGGTGAAGGCCATCAGCCGCGAGAGAAGGCCGAGCGTTTAAGGCTTTAAGTGTGAAAGCGCTGACACCAATTCTTGATGCCAACAACTCGACGGCTCGCAACGTAAGCGTCTCAACATATCTATGAGACGCCCACCTCAGTTCCATAAGTTCAGGTTACGCAAAAAAGCTCATTCTATCAGGCGATTATCTGCGTTTGATCACGGTCGCCATGCCAGTTCTAATCCATCGAGGCGGTCTATAAACCTATGCAAATTTGAGCCCGTATGCGTTTTGTAAGAGGCGCGTCAAGCCGATGCTCTTGGCACAAGGCTACCTGGCAGAAGAACCATTTCGGCGTTACGCTTGCCGGTTACCATGGCAACCATCACGCTGATCATCTCTTCGGTGGGCTGCTCGTAACTGGTCAGCCCGTATGCGGGAACGCCTCCCAGTTCGATATTGTCAAAACCGACGACAGCGAGATCCTGTGGAACTCGAAGTCCAAATTCGCTTCTGGCGACGTCCATTGCTCCAAGCGCCAAAATGTCGTTCTCACACATCAAAACGTCGATGCGCGAGCCCGGTGGGCAATCGCTCAAATAAACCCGCGCTGCTTCAGCGCCGGCCTGAACGCTATATTTTTCCGCAGTCAGTTCCACGACGCCCTCAATGCCCTTCTGCCGCCAATGATTCGCAAAGTGACGGCGCCTGCCCAGAGCGGTCGACAGGGTTCTTGCTCCCATCATGAAGCCCGGGCGGCGGTACCCTTTGTCGAACAAATAGCCGACGATCTCGCTGAGAGCGAGCTCGGTGTCACATGCGATTGCGGGCACGCCGGGGATCTGACTGTCTCTTGCAAGGACAAACATTGGCGGTAAACCTGGGCCAAGCCGTCGGTCACCCAGCGTTTCCTCACGAAAGGCGGTACCGAACAGGATCACGGCGTCGAATTGTCGTTGATCGGCGTTGATCAGCGCGTGAACGTGATCGAAATGGCGATTGATGTTGATCAATACGGTCAACAGCCCCTCCGCCTGCAGGCGCTCGGTCAACATCTCCAAAACCGGGAGCTTGTGCGGATTGGCAAAGTCGTCGACGAAGACGGCGACTTGATGCGTGGTGTTGGTTGCAAGGCTGCGAGCGAGCAGGTTGGGCGAATAGTTCAGCGCCTCTGCTGCCTGAAGGACCTTTTGCCGGCTGACGTCGGTAATGGAAGCACCAGGTGTGAATGCACGGATCACAGTCCATTTCGATACGCCGGCGACTTCTGCCACCTCTCTCGCCGTTGCCCGCTTGCGCATACTCGTCTCCTCGCGATGGAACAAATATTCCACAAAAAAATAAAAATGGAATGGATGCTTGATTTTTGTCGACAATAAAGTATTTTTGCCAAGCTTGCTACCGGGTGCAAACGGGAATGCAACCGGTAGCATCTTGGGTCCGTGCGGGCGGACTGTTTTTGGGAGGGTAAGATGAAACTAGGTTTGAAATCGCTTCTCGCGGGCGCTGCCGCTACTGTTGCGCTCATGTGCTCTGCAGCAGTTGTCAGCGCTGCGGACATTCGCATCGTTGCCGTCACTCACGGCCAGGCCAATGATCCTTTTTGGTCCGTCGTTAAGAATGGCGTCAACGCGGCTGCTAAGGATATCGGCGTCAACGTCGACTATCGGGCGCCGGAAACATTCGACATGGTTTCGATGGGGCAGCTCATCGATGCGGCCATCAATCAGAAGCCTGACGGGCTTATCGTCTCCATTCCGGACGCCTCGGCGCTCGGCCCGTCGATCAAGAAGGCCGTGGCCGCCGGCATTCCGGTTATCTCGATCAACTCGGGATCGGATGTTTCGAAAGAGCTGGGAGCGCTTCTGCATGTCGGCCAGGACGAATACACCGCGGGCAAGGCCGCCGGTGCCAAGCTGCATGAGCTGGGCGGCAAGGAAGGCTTGTGCGTCAATCAGGAGGTCGGCAATGTCGCGCTCGATCTGCGCTGCAAGGGCTTTGCCGACGGTTTCGGTGGCAAGGTCACGGTTCTGCCCGTCAGCAACGATCCGGCCGATGTCCGCGCGAAGGTCAAGGCGGCACTGAGTTCCAATTCGGCGGTTGATACGGTCATGGCGCTCGGCGCCGGAACCGCCGGCGAGCCGTCTCTGGCGGCTGTCGAGGACGTCGGAATGACCGGCAAAATCAAGGTGGCGACTTTCGACCTTTCAGCAGATTTCCTGAAGGCCGTGGCCGATGGTAAAGCAGCCTTCGCGATCGATCAACAGCAGTTCCTGCAGGGCTATCTGCCCGTGGTATTCCTGGCCAACTACGCCAAATACGGGCTTATCCCAGGGGGCAATGTCCCATCCGGCCCGAACCTGATCACCAAGGAGAAGGCCGCCCAGGTCGTGGATCTTTCCGCCAAGGGCATTCGCTGAAAAGAATTGCCGAAAGGCATTCTCCCCGAATCTCCTCCCCTGAACGGGGGAGGGGGTTTGGCTGACAGAGCGCGGTGCTGAGCAGCGCCGCCGTTACCCTAAATTACGATTCCGTGGGAGGAATTATGGCTTCGCTTGAGCAAAAGGCGGCGGCTGCGCCGAAGGCCGATGAGCGCGTCAAACAGGTGAGTTTTCTAACGCATATGATGCGGCGGCCCGAGCTTGGCGCCGTGGCTGGCCTTGCACTCGTCATCGTCTTTTTCTTTCTCACCGCCGATTCAACGATGTTTTCCCTTTCAGGCATGATGACCATCATGGCGCCGGCATCGCAATTGGGAATCCTCGCCATTGCCGCGGCACTGCTCATGATCGGCGGAGAATTCGATCTGTCGATCGGCTCGATGGTGGCTTTCGCAGGATTGATCTTCGGCGTCATCCTGACGAATTTCGGTCAACCGCTTTCGGTTGCCATCGTCATGACGATGCTGTTTGCGGCCTTCATGGGCGCGATCAACGGGCAGATCGTCATTCACACGCGCCTTCCGTCGTTCATTGTGACCCTGGCATTCCTCTTCATACTACGCGGCTTGACGCTCGTCGGTCTGAAATCGGCGACAGGCGGCTCGACGCAGCTTCGCGGCATCGGCGACCATGTGAAGGACAGTCCGCTGCTCGGGCTCTTTTCCGGCGATGCGCTGAAGGGCCTGTTCGTCTGGCTTGCAGATCACGATCTGATCGACAAGTTCCCAAATGGTTTGCCGAAGGTCACCGGCATCCCCGTATCAGTCCTGTGGTTCGTCGTGCTTGCCGTGGCTGCAACATGGGTTCTGCTGCGTACTCGCATGGGCAACTGGATCTTCGCGGCCGGCGGCGATCCCAATGCAGCAAGAAACTCCGGCGTCCCAGTACATCGGGTGAAGACGGGCTTGTTCGCCTTGACGGCGTGTGCTGCGGCGCTAGTCGCCATCATCACCGTGCTTGACGCCGGTTCGACCGATGCCCGGCGCGGTTTTCAAAAAGAGTTCGAAGCGATCATCGCCGCCGTCATTGGCGGGTGCCTCCTCACAGGCGGGTACGGCTCAGCGATTGGCGCCTTCTTCGGAGCGATCATCTTCGGCTCGGTTTCGATCGGCTTGACCTATACCCAGTTCGACTCCGACTGGTTTCAGGTCTTCCTCGGCTCAATGCTGCTGCTGGCTGTCCTCTTCAACAATTTCATCCGCCGCAAGGTTACTGGGGAGCGCTGATCATGCCAGACGTCAATAACCGAACGCCGATCATCGAAGTGACCGACATTGTCAAGCATTACGGCTCCGTGATCGCTCTCAACGGCGTGTCGATACAAGTTTCGGCCGGCGAAGTGCTTTGTCTCCTTGGCGACAATGGCGCGGGCAAATCCACCTTGATCAAGACGCTGTCCGGTGTCGTCCGGCCAAGCGGAGGGACTTTCCTGGTTGAAGGAAGGCCCGTCAGCTTCCGCAGCCCGCGCGACGCGCTCGATGCGGGGATTGCGACGGTCTACCAAGATCTCGCCATGATTCCGCTGATGTCCATCACGCGCAATTTCTTCATGGGTCGGGAGCCATGCAAAGGCATCTTCCCATTCCGTCACTTCGATCTGGCGCACTGCAATGATGTCACCCGTGAAGAGATGCGTAAAATCGGCATCGATATCCGCGATCCCAATCAGGCCGTGGGCACTCTGTCCGGTGGCGAACGCCAATGCGTTGCAATTGCGCGCGCGGTCTATTTCGGCGCCAAGATCCTTATCCTCGACGAGCCTACTTCGGCGCTCGGCGTGGCGCAAACCTCGATGGTACTGAAATACATCCACCAGGTCCGGCAGAACGGACTGGGGGTGATCTTCATTACCCACAATGTTCGGCACGCCTACGCGGTCGCGAACCGCTTCACCATCCTCAATCGCGGCCAGACGCTCGGCACTTTTGCCAAGACCGATATCGCGATGGATGAGCTTCAGAACCTGATGGCGGGCGGCAAGGAACTGCAGCAACTGTCCGAAGAGCTCGGCGGCACGATCTAGACCGGCTTGTCCTGCGGTGCCCGATTGGCTTTGGCGGGCTGCCGCATTCTCAATCATCAAACATGGAAATGGTAAATGACCGACGATCCGTCGAATACATCATCCCCCTTCACGCTCGCTGTCTGCGCTGAGATGGTCTTCAAGTCGCTTCCTATTGTCGACAGGCTGAAGCGTATCACCGAACTCGGCTTTCACGCCGAAATCTGGGATTGGACGAAACACGACATCGCCGCGCTTGCGCGATCGGGAGCAGCCTTTTCGTCAATGACGGGCTATGTGTCCGGCACGCTTGCTGATGACGAAGGCGCGGACGAACTATTGCGAACCGCGAAGTTATCGATCCCCGTTGCGCGACAGCTGAATTGCCCGCGTCTCAACTTGCATGGCACCGGTCTCGACGGCGACGGGCTGCCGGTCGTGAAGGCTGACCAGGTGACTGGTGCCATGTGGCTCAAGGCACGCGATACGCTGAACCGCATCGCCGAGCTCGGGGATCAGGAGGGCGTAACCTTCGTGCTCGAAAACCTCAATCAGGCAGTCGATCACCCCAAGACTCCGTTTGCCAAGGCCGAGGATACGCTCGCCCTCGTTTCGTCTGTTAACCGGCCGGCGCTGAAGCTAAACCTGGACCTCTACCACGCCCAGATCGGCGAGGGGAACCTGATCGAGCTGTGTCGGCGCGCCCTGCCATATATCGGCGAGATCCAGGTGGCGGATGTTCCTGGGCGCATGGAACCCGGCACCGGGGAGATCAACTACAAGGCCATCGCCCGCGCGCTTAAAGACATGGGTTATCGCGGCATGATCGGCATGGAGGCGTGGGCCTCCGGTGACGACGAGATGGCGCTTGCCCGCTTTCGCGACGCGTTCACCGTTTAAATATTTCGATCGTCAAAATTTGCAATGGAGAGACATCAATGATCAGGTTTGGAGTGATTGGCGCCGGCCGGATAGGCAAAGTGCATGCCGCAACCATCGCGGCGAACCCGAAGGCGAAGCTTGCCTATGTGGCGGATGCTTTCAGAGCATCGGCAGAGACTCTCGCAGCGCAGACCGGCGCCGAGGTTGCCGACGCGGAGGACGTCGTCAGGTCACCGAACGTCGATGCAATCCTTATCGCGACGCCGACCCCGAGCCACGCAGACCTCATCGAGGCGGCCGCGAGAGCCGGCAAGGCAATTCTTTGCGAAAAGCCGGTCTCCCTGTCGGTCGAACGCATCAACAGCTGCCTCGAGGTCGTTGAGAAAAACAGGTCGACCTTGATGATCGCCTTCAATCGCCGCTTTGACCCCAACTTTGCCAGTCTGGAGGCGCGCCTGCGCCGTGGCGATGTCGGCGCGATTGAGATCGTGACGATCACGAGCCGGGATCCCGCGCCCCCGCCCGCCGACTACGTCAAGTCTTCCGGCGGTCTGTTCCGCGACATGATGATCCATGACTTCGATATGGCTCGCTTTCTCATGGGTGAGGAATTCGTCGTCGTGAACGCGCTTGGGGCGTCTCTCGTCGACCAGGCAATCGGCGCCGCGGGGGATGTGGATACCGCCGCCGTGCAGATGCAGACGGCTTCGGGCCGCATTGCCGTCATCACCAATTCACGCCGTGCGACTTATGGATACGACCAGCGCATCGAAGTGCATGGGGCTTTCGGTATGCTTGCGGCAAAGAATATCGCCGCCACGAGCGTCGAATTTTCCAACGCGAACGGCGTAAGCGGGGATCCCGTTCAACACTTCTTTCTCGAGCGCTACGCCCAGGCGTACGCCAACGAGATCGATGCTTTCATTGATGCGATCGACACAGGCACTCGGTCACTGAGGCCCGGTGGCTATGATGGACTTCAGGCGCAGAAACTGGCGGAAGCCGCAACAGTAAGCTGGCAGACAGGCAAACCCGTGACGGTCGGTTAACAAGCTCGATGCGATGCGGCCATGTCCTCACATTGCCGTATCGCCATTCAGCTGACGCGCCGCCCGCGAATGTACATCGCACCGAGATTGCCGGAAGACGACGTTTGGGAAGGCAAGCGTAATGACGAAGGATACAGACCTCTTCCCTCCCGAGACATTGCAGGAACTGAAGTACCTGATCGCTAAAAGACGCATCGTCTTTCCCGACAGTCTCGAGCGCGTCGCACGAGAGATCATGGATCGCCCAGAACTGATGGCTTTCGAAAGCGCCGCCGCGATCGCGCGCCATTGCGGGGTGTCTCAAACGACGGTTCACAGACTTGCGCAGCACATTGGTTTTCGCACGTTGCGCGACTTTCGCGCGATGATCAAAGATCACATTCGCGAGACTGCGGCAAAACAGTTTTTATATCAGGGACATAGCGGTGGCTAGGGGTCTGCGCTCGACGCGACAAATCTAGGCTATATCGCCATATCACCGGAGTCCACTTGGTCTATCGTTACCGAGGTTGCTAGCAGCAATGGCTTTCCGGGCGAATGTGCGACGCTTGCCCATGTACCGACCGGTGTGATGGGAACAGATTGCGCAGCCCTTCGGCGTCCAGACGTGGGACTGGAACCCCGGTAGAGCTTCGGCATCATCGCGACAAGCGACCGGATCCCTAATCCGGACCTCGCGCGTACGCGCTCGAAGATTTGGGAAAGCGATCGGCACGGCTGATGGCGATATTGCCGCCATAGCAGTTGCGTATGGCCTCGCAGTCGCAACACGCGACACAAGCCCGTTCGAGGCCGCTGGGTGGAAAGTGATTAATCCCTGGTCCCGATAAACGACGAACGGATGCCGGCGCTACGGTCTTCTGGTCTATCCCGTATCGCTTCGAAAGCGTTCTCCCTCGATTCCAAGAAATAATGCACCATCAAATGCCGGGAAAACATTTAGGGTCAGCGCCGGCGCCGGTCGAGAAACAGCAGCCATGCGGTCCCGGCAAGCCCCGAAAAAGCACTGACCACCGCGGTGCCGGAATAGCTGGTGACGGCGGTTCCCGCCGCAAAAAGGAGCGCACTCAACCCGGCGCTGAGGAAGATGTTGACGGAGATCAACGCGCTGCCGAGACCCGGCCGCTCGGCGATCAGATCCTGAAGGTAGGTGATCGGGATGGAGATCAGCGACGCTGCGCCAATGCCGCTGATGATGGTGAGGGCGTAGACATGCCAGGGTTGATCGGCAAAGGCTAGAAGCGTCAGATAGAGCGCATAGATCAATGCCCCGAGGGTAAGGGCTGCAAGCTGGCTGACGATGCGCAGCATGCGCGACCATACGATAATGAAGACCACTTCCAAGAGCGCGACGATCCCCACCAGAATTCCGATATCGGCGACCGTGCCGTGAGCGGCGCCGGTGACGACGAGGGGAAATATCGCGTCGTTTACATGCAGCGTGCTGCTGATCAGCGCGACCGCCATGACCCGGCTGATGATCCTTGGAGAGATCACCTCGCCGAGAGCGGCCAGATAGGAGAGATGGTGCGTGGCAGCTCGGTCGGTGCCGCTTTGCCGCGGCAGCAGGATGCCGATAAGGCCGACACAGACCAGACAGGACATGCAGGCAAACAAATAGGCCGGCAACATGGACGGCGAGGAGGAGAGCAGAACGCCCGTAAACCCGGGAACGAGCACCCAGGAAAGCGAAATCATTGCCCGTGTCCCGGAATTGACGGTCGCAATCTCGCCGGACGCCATTCCTCTGGCCGCCGCGCGCACATTGGCAAAGAGCAACGAGTTCAGCGATCCATAGATCGGCAGCAGCAGGAGAGCGCTGAGAACAAAGATTTCCCGGGTCGGGAAAAAATAGACCGCGCCATAGCCGAGAATGCCGAATGTCGCGGAAACGAGCATCATCGTGCGATATTCACCGAGCCGGTCGGCAAGATTGCCGAAAAGAATGCTGACGACGACGTTGACGGCTGCGGCTGCGAAGATCAGCGCGGAGTAAACACCGTTCGACAGGCCGAGTTCGACGATACCGACCACGGATCGATAAGGGTTTGTAGTCGCGCCGGCAAAACCGAACGTGAAGATGGCAATCATGCTCACCCGGATTGCAGGATTGCGGAAGACATCGGGGATCAGGCGGTTCATCGTCATCATCAGCAATGGTTTGGAGCGCATCAGCGAGGACGAGCAAAATTACCGTCTTTGCAAGGATCGCCGTGGATCAATGTCAGTCGCGCCAGCGGGGAGGGGAGCACTGGCCGTTTAGCCGAATTTCCTTTTGAATGGCAAGGTCAGGCTGGTCGCGCCCGACCCTTGCCAGGGGCGCCCACTTTTCGGATCAAGATCGTGGCGCCGACTGCCTCTCGATTACCATGTTAAAGCGTTGGGCTCAGCGGCGCGATCGCCGCGAACCGGTCCCAATTCTTGGCTGCTCTCGGCGTCCAGGCAGCTTCGGCAATTGCTGGAAGACGCGGGAAGACGAGACGGTTGAAATAACCGCGTGACAGGAAATGTTCCGACCAGATGCAGGCCTGGACACCCTTGAGCTTGTGCTTCAGCTCTTCAGGAAATTCGCCGGCCGCCTCATAGGCATAGGTGTGGGCTGGTGGAACGGTGCCGGCCCAGCTTGCGCCGGGTTCCTGGAAGGCCTCGGCCTGCACCATGTCGAGATAGTAGGCCTGGCCCGGCGTCATGACGACGTCATAGCCTTGTTTGGCAAGTTCGATGCCGACCTGGGGATTTTCCCAGGCCATCAGCAGGCTGTCCTTCGCTGCGACCCCCCCGCCATGGGCAACCTCGTTCCAGCCCGCAAGCTTGCGGCCACGCTTGTCGAGCATCGCCTTGATCTGTTTCAGGAAGTAGGACTGCAGTCCGAAAGTGCCGGAAATGCCTTCTTCGGCCATCAGCTTGATGGCAAGCGGCGAGGCGAGCCAGGAGCCGTTCGCCACTTCGTCCCCACCGATATGGATATAGGAAGAGGGAAAGAGCTCGACCATTTCGTCGAAGACCGTCTCCAGGAATGCATAGGTCAGCGGCACGGCCGGGTTCAACGCATTGTTTGGATAGCCCTGGACCGAATGGTAGCTTTCGGGTGCTTCCTGGCCATCCGTCAGATCGGGAAGAGCGATCAGCGTCGCTGCATTGTGGCCGGGAATATCGATCTCCGGCACGACCTCGACATGAAGGGAGCTTGCATGCGCGACGATGTCCTGGACGTCGGCCTGTGTGTAAAAGCCGCCGGCAGGCTCGGCACCATTGCCAAGTTGCGGCAAGAGCGGCTCGTCTGGACCTCGCAACACGCCCGCAGTCGTCAACTGCGGATAGGCCTTGATCTCCAGGCGCCAGGCCTCGTCGTCGGTCAGATGCCAGTGGAAGATGTTGAGCTTGAACCAGGCAAGGATGTCGATCAGCCGCTTGACGTCGTCAACGGGGTAAAATTGCCTGGAAACGTCGAGATGGCAGCCGCGCCAGCTGTAGCGGGGCCGATCGGAGATCGTTCCGGAAACCGGGAAGCGGAATTTGCCATTGCTTGCCCGCGCCCCATGGAGCATCTGTGCGAGCGAGGTCAATCCATACTGGCGCCCCGCGGTGCCGGCATAGGAAAGTGTCACGCGATCCGCCGAGAAGGCCAGCCGGTAGGCTTCGGCGTCGAGCGAGGCATTCTTGCTGAAGGCAAGGGCGCGCCCCTGCGGCGAGGCGACCAGATTGAAAACCGAATGGTCGCTTTCGAAAAGGCGACGGGTTAGTGAAATGCAGGCAGATATTGCCGATAATTCGTCTGCGCTGGCACCCTCCGGATAGAGAACGACCGGAAAACTGTCGCCCGGCTTCGCATCGATCTCGGCCGGCCAGGGCTGCAACGCAAAAGGCAGGTCGAGGCGGCCCTCGGGCAGGAGCACGGGCGGAGGTTCACTCACACGACCTTCGAGCAGCAGATCGGAAACGGCGACCGGCACATGCTTTCCGGATGACAACGTCAGATAGGCCGACTTGGCGCCGTCAGTGCAATGCCGCGCCGGGCGGTGCAGGCCGGCGACCGTGAAGGTCCAGCGGTCGCCCGCAGCCAGGGTCAGTCCGGCCGGTGGTTCGAATTCATGAAAATTGGCGTTGCGTCTCAGAAATGTAGCATTGTCGCATGCCGCGGCATCGACGACCCGTGTGAGCGAAGTGTAGACAAGTGTGAAACCGGAAAGCGCCTCACTGGAAAGATTGAAAAGCGTGAAGGTGAAAGCGCCATTCGTCCCACCATTGGGATTCCAGCTGCTTTCCAGGCGATAGTCGGCCGGTTTCATATCTCGTTCCTCTCGGTGTTTTTTATGATTTTCAGTAGTGCTCGGACTGGGAGAACGTCCGGGCAAGCTCGGCCTGGCCGGCTGTCAGGCCGCAGTCGACCGGCAGGCAGACACCGGTGATCGCCGCAGCCTGCGGCCCCGCCAGGAAGGCGACGGCATTGGCGACGTCCGTCGGATCGACCACGCGCTGCAGCGGATACCAGCGACGGGCATCCTCGAAGACATTGGGATTGGCGGCCGCGCGAACCTCCCAAGCCCGCGTCTTCACCGTCCCGGGGGCAACGGCGTTGGCGCGGATACCAAATTTTCCGTATTCGACGGCAACCAGCCGGGTGAAATGCAGAAGTCCGGCTTTGGCCGCGCTATAGGCCGGGTGGCCGAACACGTTCATGCCGTTGACCGAGGCAATGTTGACCATCGAGCCCCGAGACGCCTTCAGCTGGTCTTCGACGGCGCGGAAACAGAGAAATGCCGCTTCGAGGTTGAGCGCATTGTCGGCACGCCAGATTTCCGGCGTCGTATCATGCAGGCTGACGGCGCGGGCAGCACCAGCATTGTTGACGAGGGTGCGCAGACTGCCGAGCCCGGCCGTGCGCGCGGCAAGAGCCGCTACACTTTCCTCGCTGGTCACGTCGCATTCGACGACGACGAAGCGGTCGGCTGGCCCCAATGCGCCGGCAACGGCTGCCGCAGCGTCGGGATCGATGTCCGCGAGCACGATAGTGTCATGATCGTCGGCGAGCCGACCAGCGATTGCTACTCCGATATCGCCTGCTGCTCCGGTCACGATGGCCACTGATCGTGTCATTGCTGCTTCCTTCTGTTGATCAATCACCGAGCAGTTGCTTGTCGTCGTCGCCGTCGCGATAAGTCACCAGCTGTTGCTTGATGCGCCTCAGCGTGACCGTCGCCTTCGGTCGGACGGCGTAAGCGACAAGGCTCGCCAGGATATCGACGGTCGCGATGTAGGCGATGCGCGTCGATGTCGGGCGGAAGATGTTCGTGCCTTCAGGAATATCGATCGGCACGACGATATCGGCGGCCTTGGCGACCGCGCTGCCCGTCTGTGTCAGCGCAATCGTCTTTACCTTGGCTTCGCCTGCCAGCGCAAAGGCCCGAACCAGCTCGGCATTACGACCGGAAAAAGACGAGCCGATGATCACATCGCCGGACTTTGCCGCTGCTGCCATCATCAGCTGCATGCCGTGGTCGGAGCTGGCCGTGATGCGCAGGCCAAGCCGAAAGAGCCTGTTTTGCAGTTCATTGGCGATCATCGAGGAATTGCCGCCCGAACCGAAGGCGTAGATCATCTCCGCCTTGGCGATCTGCGCGACAGCCGCTTCGATCGCGGCCAGATCCAGCGAGCGGTGCACCAGAAAAAGGGCGTTCTGCGCCTTGGTGATAATATCCTGAGCGACATCGGCCGGATCGCTGCTCTTTGATTCCGGCTTCAGGTAACGCACGCCGACATGGGCGGTGCGGGCAAGCTGCACCTTGAAATCGGAAAAGCTGTCGCAGCCGAGGCGGCGGCAGAACCGCGTGACCGTCGGCGGCGAGACTTCTGCGCGTTCGGCGAGCTCGATGATCGAGGCATTCACGGCGAATTCGAAATCATTGACGACAATGTCGGCGATGCGACTCTCGGAGGCGGAGAGCCGGCTCCTGTCTTCCTGCAATGTGGAAAAGATGTCCAAGCCGATCCTCCCGCCGATCGTCAGTCAACTCTTCTTCTTGTAGGCAACGCAGTCGATCTCGATCTTGCAATCCACCATCATCGACGATTGGACGCAGGCGCGGGCCGGCGGATGTGCGCCGAAATAGTCCTGGTAGATCTTGTTGAAGGTCCAGAAATCGCGCGGATCGTCCAGCCATACGCCGACGCGCACCACATCCTCGACGCCGTATCCGGCTTCGTCGAGAATGGCGAGCACATTGGCGATGGTCTTGTGCGTCTGGGTAACGATATTGCCGTCGATGATCTCGCCGTTTTCCATCGCCACCTGACCGGAAACATAGAGCCAGCCATCTGCTTCGACGGCGCGCGCGAAGGGCAAGGGCTTGCCGCCGGCGCCGGTCTGAACAGTGCCATATCGCTTGATGGACATTCCTGATCCCTGCAAATTATTTTCTTGATAAGTTGACAAGGGACCATAGAAAGCGGATTTTGACCAGTGAAAAACGCCATTTATGAAAAGAATTTAAATCGAGGGGCGGAATATGCGTGATCCTTTCAAGAATCCTTTCCAGCCCTCCGACGCCGCACGGCACGCCATCTGGGAGATGCTGGTGCCCCGCGACATCGATGCCTTTCTGGCTGCCGACTGGTCAATGGTCGAAGATGATTTCATCGAGGAAGGCTTTATCGGCATCGATGGTGGCAAACAGGTCAGCCCCGACAAGTGGCGTCTGGCATTTCCGACGCTTGTCGCCTATCGGGACGAGTGGCTGAGGCAGGCAAAGGAATTTGCGGCACAGAGCTTCGCCGAGGATACGCGCAGCGCCATCTTCACGACCACGAGGCTCGAGGACATCGAGATCGAGGGCAACACGGCGCTTGTCCGCAAGAAGTTCGACGGCAGCCTGACGAAGAGCGATGGCACCCGCGACCTCATGCAGTGGCAGACGCTCTATTATTGCAAGCTCCACGAGGGACGGTGGAAGATCTGCGGATTTACCGGCTACCTGCCGAACCCGATGGGTTGAGGCGGCGGCGTAAAACAAGGCTAACCCACTTGCGCATTTTCACGGCGGCACTGGCGACCGAAACTAATACGTTTTCCCCGATCTGCGTGGATCGCCGCGCTTTCGAAGCATCTCTCTATGCGCCGCCCGGTCAGCATCCGGAAACTCCGACCCTTTGCACTGCGCCGATTACCGTCGGCCGCCGCGTCACCGCTGAAAAAGGCTGGGAGCTGATCGAAGGCACGGCAGCGTGGGCCGACCCGGCCGGCCTCGTCAACCGCCAGGCTTATGAAGGGCTGCGAGACGAAATCCTCGACCAGCTTCGCGCGGCAATGCCTGTCGATGCCGTGGTGATGGGCCTGCATGGGGCAATGGTGGCAGCGGGATACGAAGATACGGAAGGCGACCTTTTGACCCTCATGCGCGACATCGTTGGGCCTGATGTGCTGATCTGCGCTGAACTCGACCCGCATAGCCACCTGACCAGGAAGCGCCTTGAAGCACTGAATTTCGCGGTTTATTTCAAGGAATTTCCGCATACGGATTTCGTCGATCGCGCTGAGGATCTCTGGCGCATCGCCGTCGACACGCTTGAGGGCAGGATCAAGCCGGTCAATTCGGTGTTCGACTGCCGCATGATCGATGTCTTCCCGACCTCACGCGATCCGATGCGCTCCTTCGTCGACAAGATCATGCGGATCGAAAAGGAAGATCCTGATATCCTGTCGATCTCCGTGGTTCACGGCTTCATGGTCGGTGATGTGCCGGAGATGGGCACCAAGCTGCTTGTCGTCACCGACGACAATCCGCAAAAGGGTGCGGCTCTGGCGCGCGAACTCGGCATGGAGCTGTTTTCCAAGCGCGGCACCTTCATGGTGCCGCAGATCGACGAAAAGGAAGCCGTATCGCGGGCGATGGCCGCCAAAAGCTGGCCGGTCGTCATTGCCGATGTCTGGGACAATCCGGGTGGCGGAACCGCCGGCGATGCCACCGTCATCCTCGAAGAGCTCCTCGCTCGCGGCGTGAAGAGTGCTGCGATCGGCACCATCTGGGATCCAATCGCCGTTCAGATCTGTTTTGCTGCGGGCGAGGGTGCTGAAATTCCGCTGCGCTTCGGCGCAAAATCGGCACCGGGAACCGGTAGTCCCGTCGACGGGATGGTGAAGGTCGTCAAACTGGTGAAGAATGCCGAGATGCAGTTCGGCGAGAGCCTCGCCCCTTTCGGTGATGCGGCTCATATCGTTTTGAACGGCATAGACATCATTCTCAATTCGACGCGGGCGCAGAGCTTCGATCCGAGCCTGTTTTCGGTAATGGGCATCGATCCGACCAAGCAGAAGATCCTAGTTATCAAATCGACCAACCATTTCTTCGCATCCTTCTCGAAGATCGCCGCTGAAATCCTGTACTGTTCGGCAGGAACCCCCTATCCTAACAACCCGGCGACGACCCGCTATCGCCGGGCGCCGAAGACCATCTGGCCGATCGTGGCCGACCCCCATGGAATCGAACGCGGAGCTGCCTGAGATGCATGACAACCGGTTTGCCGTCGTCGCCAAGGCTGGAGACAGGGTCGCAGATCTCTCCACGCCCCGCCCGATCATCGACGAGGACAAGCTGGCCGCCAACATTTCCCGGGTCCAGTCCTACATGGACCAGCACGGGCTGAATTTCCGCCCGCATATCAAGACCCATAAGATACCGTCGCTTGCCGCGGCCCAGGTGGCGGCCGGCGCCAAGGGCATCAACTGTCAGAAAGTGACAGAAGCCGAGGTCTTTGCCGAAGCCGGTTTCGAAGACATCCTGATCACCTTCAATATCATCGGAGCCCCGAAGCTCGAACGGCTCGCTGCCCTGAACGATCGCATTTCCGCTCTCAAGGTCGTTGCCGACAGCGAAGTTGCGGTCGATGGCCTGTCCGCCCATTTTTCCGGCCGCAAACCGCTGACCGTCCTTGTTGAATGCGACACCGGCGGCGCGCGCTGTGGCGTCCAGACGCCAGAGCAGGTGGCCTCGCTCGGCAAGCGCGTCGCTGCCGCTGATGGGCTGACATTCGGCGGTATTCTCACCTATCCGAAGCCGCAATCAGCCGATGCCGTCGAAGCTTTCATCCAGGCAACACTGAAACAATTGACGGCCGAGGGTATCGCCTGCCCGATCGTCAGCAATGGCGGCACCCCCAGTCTTTTTAACGCGCATCTGGTCAAATCGGCGACGGAGCACCGGGCCGGCACCTATATCTACAATGACCGCCAGATGATCCGGATGGGACATTGCACGCAGGACGATTGCGCAATGCATGTCGTGGCGACCGTCGTATCGCGGCCGAATGCCGACCGCGCGGTCATTGACGCAGGCTCGAAGGCGCTGACTTCTGATCTTCAGGGCTTTGCCGATTTCGGCCTCGTCGTCGGATATCCCGAGACCAAGATAACCAGCCTCTCGGAAGAGCACGGCGTCATTGACCTTTCGGCCTGCAGCGGTCAACGGCCGCAGATCGGCGAAAAGCTCTTCATCATTCCGAACCACACCTGCGTGGTTTCGAACCTGTTCGACACGATGGTCTTCCACCGCAACGGCGTCGTCACGCGCGTCGAAGACGTCGCCGCGCGCGGGCTCGTCTGGTAATATCGCCTCGTTGAGACCTCTTCAGGCTGTTGCCGGAGCCAAGAGATTCATGTCGATATCGGTGAGCTCGACGCGGCGTTCGAAGGCCACACCTTCCTCGTCGAAGAGATGGCAATCGGCAGCGTTGATACCGACGGCGACCGGCGCGTCCGCACGGATGCCGACACTCCCGGGAAGCATAGCACAGAAATTCTCCGTTTCACTGCCGAGTGCCGCATAGGCCACGGTGTTTGCGCCAAGCCGTTCGATGACACTCGGCGTAACCGTCAGCGAAATGTCGCCAGCGGCGAGCTGGATGTGCTCCGGCCTGATACCGAGCGTCATTACCTTGCCGACCATGCCATCGCGGGGCTTCACCGGCAGGGTTGCCGTCTGGCCGCGATAGTCGATGGTCGCGCCTGCCTCACTTGCGGATATGCAGGTCACGGGTAGGAAATTCATTTTCGGATTGCCGATGAAACCGGCGACAAACTGGTTGGCGGGCTTGTGGTAGAGCTCGAGCGGAGCGCCGGTCTGGGAAATATTGCCGGCATCCAGCACGACGATGCGGTCGGCCATCGTCATGGCTTCCACCTGGTCGTGGGTCACATAAATCATCGTCGCCTTCAGCTGCCGGTGCAATTTGGCAAGTTCGATGCGCATGTCGGCGCGAAGCGCGGCATCGAGGTTGGACAGCGGCTCGTCAAACAGGAAGATCTTAGGCTCGCGAACGATGGCGCGACCGATCGCGACGCGCTGGCGCTGTCCGCCCGAGAGCATGCCGGGCTTCTGCTGCAGGCGCGTGTCGAGATGCAGGATACGCGCGGCATTCTCGACCTTGGCCTTGAGCTTTTCCTCCTCCATCTTCTCGACGCGCAGGGGAAAGGCGATGTTTTCGAAAACCGTCATATGCGGATAGAGCGCGTAGGACTGGAAGACCATGGCGATGCCGCGCTTGACCGGTGGCAGGTCGTTGACCCTGACGCCGTCGATGACGATGTCGCCTTTGCTCGTCGCGTCGAGACCTGCGATCATGCGCAGGAGCGTAGACTTGCCGCATCCCGAAGGCCCGACGAAGACGACGAATTCGCCGTTCCTGACGTCAAGCTCGACGCCTTTGAGAACTTCGTAGTCGCCATAGAATTTTTGAACCTTGTTGAGCTGAAGCTGTCCCAAAAATCTGCCTCCGGTCCCGGCCTGAACGCGCATGAATTGGTCGGTGAGGATCGCAGATCGTCAACCTGCGATCCTCGAGATCGGTTTACTTGAAAGCTTCGATCTCGCCGGCAGCTTTCTTGAGGGCGGCTTCAGGCTCAGCCTTACCGGTGACGACGGACTGGATCATCTCGATTATCGAATTCTGGAAGCCCTTATAATCGGTAAAGAGCGGCTCCGGACCGCCATAGCTGATGCCCTCGATAAGCGGCTTCCAGTAGGGGTCCTTGGCGACGAACTCGTCGACCTTCTTTGAGGGTCGCAGCGGGGTGAGGCCGGCGCCGCCCTGCAGTTCGTATTCCGACTGAACATCGGGCGAGGTGATGAACTTGGCGAATTCGATCGCCTTGTCCTCGACGCCCGATCCCTTGAAGATCGCAAGGCTGTCGGTGATCAGCAGCGTGCCGGGCCCCTTGGCGTCGGGACCGAGCGGCAGCGTCGTGATACCCCAGTTGATCTTCGTCTCCTTCAGACGGGTGGCGGCGCCCGATCCCGCCTGGATCATGGCGACCTTGCCGTCGAGGAAGATGGCGCGGACTTCGTTCTGCTCATAGGCGGTCGGGCCCTCTTCGGCGTAAGCCGAAATATCCTTATAGGCTTTCAGGGCGGCAAGGATCTGCGGGCTGTCGAGCGTGATCTTGCCTTCGGCATCGGTCACGGCACCGTTGTTGGTGTAAACCCAGTGCATGAACTGATGCATCGTGTTGTCGAAGGTCTTGGCGGACAGACCAAAGCCCGGAATACCGGTCTTTTCTTTGATGGTCTTGGCCATCTCGATTTCTTCGGCCCAGGTCTTCGGCGGCTTCTCGGGATCGAGGCCGGCCTGCTTGAAGAGGTCCTTGTTCCAGTAAAGCGCCTTGGTGGAGAAGGCGATCGGCACGCCCCACTGATTGTCCTCGAAGGTGACCGTGTCAACGATGTGCGGATAGTAGCCCTTCTTTTCGTCGTCCGTCATCGGAACGGGGACGATGAGGTCGTTCTGCGCGAATTCCTTCAGCGTGCGCGAGCCGACATAGGCCATGGCAACAGGCGTGCCGGCAGCAGCCAGCGTCGTTGCCTTATCCTGGCATTGTGCCCAGCCGACGACTTCCGGTGCGATCTTCCAGCCGGCGTTCTTGGATTCCCATTCCTTGATGTATTTGGTATGGACCGGATCGATCGTGTCGCCGCAATAGATCCAGCTGATTTCTTTGTCGGCTGCCTGGGCCGTGACCGCGGTCAATGCCGTGGATCCAAGCAGGGCGAGCGCCATAAGGCCTGTCTTGATGGTAATGCTCACGTCGTTACTCCCATTTTCTGTGTTAGCTGTTCACTCTTTATTGTTGGTCTT
Organism: Rhizobium sp. BK377; assembly: GCF_014193935.1. NCBI lineage: Bacteria > Pseudomonadati > Pseudomonadota > Alphaproteobacteria > Hyphomicrobiales > Rhizobiaceae > Rhizobium > Rhizobium sp. BK377. Next base: position 509,177 of record NZ_JACIAC010000003.1, on the reverse strand, counting down.
ATTGTTTCACCGCACCGGCGGTCAGGCCGCCGACGAGATAGCGCTGAAGGAAGAAGATGACGATCATCGCCGGCGCGATGCCAACGAAGGAAGCCGCCATCAGCTCGTTCCAAATGACCTCCTGCTTGCCGAAGTAAGCGAAGAGTCCCACCGGCAGGGGCATGTATTCGGTCTTCGAGTTGAAGGTCAGCGCGAAGATGAACTGCTGCGCATAGGCGCCGATGAAGGTGGTGATCGCGACGACGATAATTCCCGGCATCGCAATGGGCAGAATGACGCGACGCAGCGTATAAAAATGGCTGGCGCCATCCATATAAGCCGCTTCGTTGAGTTCCTGCGGAATGCGGATCATATAAGTGCGCAGCAACCAGATCGCCGAGGGGATCAGGAAGGCGACGCCCGGCACGATCATCGCGAGATAGGTGTTCAGCACACCCATGCTGCGCATCAGCCGGAAGAGCGGGATGAGCAGGACGGCGCCGGAGAACATGTTCACCGTCAGGAACGCGCCGAGCAGGATGCCCATGCCCTTGAACTCGAATTTCGCGAAGGCGTAGGCCGCCGGGATGACGAGGCAGAGCACGATCACCGTGACGATGATCGAGATGAAGAAGGAGTTGAAGATGTAGCGCCCGAAGCCCGGCACGCTGATCCACATGGTCCGGTAGGCCTCGAACGAGCCGTTTTCGGGCCAGAAGCGGTAGGGCGAGGAGAAGAGCTGGGCGAGCGGCTTCAGCGACACCAGGAAGCCTTCGACGAAGGGCGACAGCACGAAGAAGAGGAAGAGCGCTATGCCGCAATAGATGAGGATGATTTCCCACCAGCTGTAGCGATCGATCATGGGACGGCTGCTCATGCGCGCTTCTCCGGGTTCAAGCGGCGGGTGACACGGAAGTAGGCAAAGCAGAAGAGCGACAGGAAGATGCAGATCAGCACCGCGCGCGCTGCGCCTTCGCCATATTTCTTCGAACCGATCGCCGTCTGATAGGTGTCGATGATCATCGTCGTCGTTTCGCCGCTTGGACCGCCCTGCGTCAGGATCCAGATGATGTCGAAGGAATTGAAGGTTGCAATCAGCGACAGCATCGACATGGTGATGATCGCCGGAACCATCAGCGGCAGCGTGATGCGGCGGAAACGGTACCAGCGACCGGCGCCGTCGGTCCATGCTGCTTCGTAGAGGTCCTTCGGGATCGACTGGATCGCGGCGAGGAAGTAGATCGTCACCAGCGGCACGCCGATCCAGACGTCTGTGACGATCGTCGCCCAGAAGGCGGTGCTGCCATAGGCGAGGAAGGCGACCGGACCATCGACGAGGCCGAACCGCTGCAGCAATCCGGAAATCATTCCAAACTGGCCATTATACATCCAGCCCCACATGAAAATGCCGATGGCCATCGGCACGATCCATGGCGGCATGGTCAGTAGTCGAAACAGCGACCGGCCCGGCACGGCGGCGTTCAGCATTGCGGCGCCGAATGTGCCGATAATCATCTTCAGGGCGACCGAAAAGAAGGTCCAGATAAAGGTTCGAACAATGACTTGCACGAAGGTGGCGTTGAAGATCTTCTCGTAATTGACCCAGCCGACCCAGTTCGTCACCTTGCGCAGCGATGCATCCGTAAACGACAGGATGAATGTATCGACCAACGGATAGGCGACGATCGCGAGCACATAAAGGACAGCTGGGAGGAGAAGAATCCAGGCGAAGATGACGGCACTTTTCTGAGCACTCATCTTGCCGGTCTCCTCAAGCCGCCCTTGTGTGGAGCGCCTCGTCGAAGCGATCCCAGATGGGACGGAGATCGACGACCGTCTTTTTCATCCTCGCCTCGTCCATGGCGAGTGCGAGGATTCCGGCCTCCAATGCGTTCAAGGTCGAGACCGGGAGTTCCAGACCGGTTCGAACGCTTTGGAGAATATCGGCTGCCATCTGCTCGTCGGCGCCGTAGTGCTGCGACAGTTCAGTCGCGGCATATTTGTTTTCGACGATCTTGTTGCCGGTCAGCTGCTCGTGGACATCAAGATAGCCGCGCACGAAGTCGCCCTCTGCCATGCCGCGCGAGCCCATGATGGCGAAACGGCGGAACTGGTCGGGAACGTTAAGATTGGTATGGAAATTCATGCCGACGCCATTGGCGTATTCGACGATCGCCACCTGGTAGTCGATGATGTCGGCGTCGCTGTCGAACACCTTGTCGGACCCCATCCAGCCGCTCGGTTTGCGGTGGAAGAGTTCCAGATCGTTTATGCCTTCGCGCGCCGGGTCGTTTGCGGGAATGAAGCTCTTGCGGCCGCCGAAGCTTGCGACGCGTTCAGGGCGGGCGCCGACAACGCCATTATAAAGGTCGAGGTCGTGGCAGCATTTTTCCAGCATGAAGCTGCCGGAATAGCGCTCATAGCGGCGCCAGTCGCGCATGAAGAAAGCGCCGTGATAGGGCTCTATATGCTCGGAAGCTTCGATGGAGACGATGTGGCCGAGCTTGCCTTCGGCCTGTATGGCGCGCAGGTCCTTATAAAGCGGCGAGTAGCGCAGCACGAGACCGACCATCAGCCGCTCATGGCCGAACTTCGCCATCAGATGGGCAAGTTCGATGCTTTCGGCAATCGTCGTCACGATCGGCTTTTCGCAGAAGACCTTGAGGCCAGCCTCGAGACCGAGGCGGATATGATCGAGATGCATGTGGTTGGGAGAGCCGATCATCAGGAGATCGAGCTTTTCGGAGCCCAGAAGCTCCTGCGGCGAGCCATAGGCCTTGCCGGCAGAGACGCCCTTTTCCGTCAGTCCGGGAAGTCCCGCAGGATCCGGATCGACGTAACCGACGATCTCGAAGCTGCTGTCGATCGCCTTGAAGACATAGCCCAGATAGCCAAGCCGGAATCCCAGCCCTATCATTCCCACTTTCATGCCAACGATGTTCCCGGTTTCGTAATTTATTTTCTTCAAGTTGGGACAAAAATCAGAGGGCGTCAACCGAAAACGCGGCTGGATGCGCGTTGATGAAATTGATTTTCATCAGACGCGATATTTGTGCGGTTTTGCAAGGGGATCGCAAAGATCATGCACGCGGCGTGACGCTGTTTGTCCGCTCGACGCCTCGGGGGCGCAGAGGAGGGCAGAGTTGACCCCTTGTATCGGCATCTCATCTTGGGATGTCGTTGGCGAGGAAATCCAGTCGGAGGAAACGGAATTCTTGGCGCCGCCGCTGGAGTTATGACGGCGGTCCAGGTCCCGGGCTGGTCGAGCTCCAGCAGCACACCTTCCGTCAAATCGGTTTCATCGGGAAAACACGGATCGCACAAACCGATGGCGCCGCTTCGGGCGATAATGTCGCGGGATAACTGTCGCGCGGTACCGATTTTCAGCTCGGGTTGCTGAGATCGAGCGGCGCTAAGGAATTGCACCCCTCGCAAGATCATCCACCCGCTCGACGAGCTCCCCCGGATTGCTGCCACCGGCCTGTTAGAGCCGATGGCGATCGCGATCATATGTCAATAGCTGTGTCGCTTATCTTGCGCTTTCGGGGAACGCGGGCAGCCGTGAAACATGGGTGGGATCATGTTGGATGACGAGCGTTGCGTTCAATCCGGCGGTAATCGCCCGGAGGCGTTCCATCGATGCAATCGTGTCGGCGCGGTTTTCATTAAAGCCCGGCACGCCGTTAGCTACCAGATTATCTTCGAAATGCACGACATCGCCGGAAAGCAGGACCGGCCCCGTCTTTGCAAGCTTTACCAGGAGCGCGGCTTCCCCTTTGGTATGACCAGGCATAGACAGCATCATCACCGAACCATCGCCGAAGATGTCACGATCGCCGGTCACGAGGTCGAGTTTCGCCTTGCCGTCTAGCCAGGGTTTGACGAGATCCGGTACGACCGCAAACGGCGGGGGATTGTCGTGAAAAGCCTGCCAATCAGCGGCGCCGATCATAAGCGTGGCTTTCGGAAAAGTCGCGGCCTGCCCGACATGGTCGAAATGGTTGTGGCTGATGCCGACGGTTGCGATCTGCTCCGGTTTGATGCCGATCTGTTTCAATTGCATCGGGATGTCGGTTTTGAGCGAAGCGCCGATCGGCTGATCCTCAGCCGGTGCCTTGCCAATGAGGTTGGCTGGAAGCCCGGTGTCCCACAGAAGGTAGTCACCGCCATGGCGGATCACGTAGCAACTATCGGTCAGCACCCCCTTCTTACCGGCAGAAGCGAAGGTGTCCGAAAACATCGACAGATCCTTGACGACGATGTCGCCGCAATCCAGGCGCCAGAGTTCAACGTCTGGGGCAGCACGTGTCGGCGTGGAGGCGAAGGACAGCGACACGACCGTTACCGCGATCGCAAGGGGAAAATTGAAGGTCTTCATGAAGGTCTCCTTGTCTTGAAGATCCTTGTTATGGCGCCCTTCCTGGCATGCTGTGCGCCAGATTTGTGATCGCTTGAGCCCGAAACGCTCACCCAAGATATTTTTTCTTGCCAAGCCTTCATATAGATTTGCGCTCATGAACATGATGATCCGCGACCGACGTCCCGAGCTTTCCCACCGCCTGCTCGATCGACTCCGCCCGATGGTGGCGGGAAAGCTCGATGTCGGGATGCATCCTTATGGCGGGCAGCTTTTCGCCTATTGCTGCTTCGACCGAGAGCGGATGGCGGCTCTTCGACTTGATTGTCCAATGATCTGCGTCGTGCTCTACGGTCAAAAGGACGTGTGGCTTGGCGATCGCACCCGCTCCTTTACGGCCGGCTCGCTCTTCATATTGCCTGGTGGCGTGCCGATGGACGTGGTCAACATTCCGGACGATAAAACGGGCGTCTACGCGGCTTTGCGGCTTGACGTGCCCTGCCTGCCAGAAGGCATCCCACCGCTGTCGATTGCAGAGCGAGCCGGCAGTGCCGTCGATCTCGACTCCGTGCCGCTCAGCGCCGATCTCGTCGAGACGATTGGCCACGCAGCATCCACGATCGCCGATCTCAGCGTCGGCGAAACGATAAAAAGGCTCAGGCTGACGGAGGTCCTGGCGCTATTGCGCCCACTTGCCGAGGCACGACCGCTTTTCAGACAAAGCCTGTCTGACGATATCGCCTGGCTGATCGCGACAGCCCCTTCGCAGGCATGGAACGTGTCTGATGTCGCGGAAAAGCTCGGGATGGGTGCGTCAACGCTGCGACGCCGATTGGCTATGGACGGCACCTCCTTCCGGGCAATCGTACGGCGCGAGCGTCTGAAGGCTGCCCAACATGCAATCACGTCCGGGGCCACGGCAATTGCTGCCGCCGAGGCTGCGGGCTACGTTTCGCGCTCGCACTTTGCTCGCCGGTTTCGCGAAAGTTTTGGGACAAGCCCAACGGGGCGGACATAGCTTATCGACCTCCTCGGGCCTTGGAGCACAGGCCCTTGATGAGGTGGGATGGCCGCCCTTGGCTGTACGCTCGTCACGAGCGGCACCCCGTCATGGTGACGAGGGATGGAACATTTCCTTCCGACGCGGCGTATCCATCCGATTTGATCGTAATCCTGATTTGTCGTGTCATTCATGGAGGAAATCGTGGCCCGCAAGAAAGAAACCACATCACTCATCTCCGAAGGTGCCAAACTTGGGGAGCCTGTGCCGCGAGCGATCGTCGACATCAACACGGCGTCGGTCGGCGTTCAACCGCAGCCGGAGTTCAACGCACAGGAAGAGCTCAGTTTCCTGCGAAACCAGTTGGAAAATATTAAACAGCAGCTTGCCGACGCTACGGGCACGGTGAAGGGTGGCGCTCGTCGGGCTGTGAAGCAGACGCAGGCAACCGTGAAGCTCCATCCGATTTCCAGCCTCATGGCGGTGGCTGCGGTTGTGGGTGCTTTCGCCATTGCGATCACCGCATCACGCTCGACGCCGCCCCGGTCGCGCTACGACCGGAGGCTCGCCGATCTTCGCGATTTGTACGAACGGGCACGCGACCGCTTCTAGTTAGATTTCGGTATTGCCGAAGAGCGGGAATCTCTTCAGCTTCTTCCTGCGCGAAGCGGGGGAACCATGCTCGACATCATCATTCAAACAAGCCTTGCTATCGTCGCGAAGACGGAGCGTCTGATAGAGAATGTCCGGCGTCAAAGCGGCAGCCTGGACGACGTCCAGCATGAGCTCGACCGCCTGGCAGACGCCGTGTTCCTGCTGGAGGATGCTGCAAACCTGTTGCGTCGAACCTTTGAGACGCGGCCCGATATCGCACGAGGGATGGTCCACGCCACCCTCCAATGAACGGCGTAACGTCTCGGCATCGGCGAGCACGAGCAACTTGGATAAATTCCTTAACGCCGAGGTGGAGGCTGGCCGAGTGCCGGTAGCGGATGACGCTCCATTTAATAATAGCGACAATGGGCAGGGGTTTCCGTGGCGGTGCTGACTTGTCCGCAATTCTCCGGTTACCAAGTTGCGTCGAATGGAGGACGATCTTGTCGGATCGCTCTACTCAAGAGGCGTGTCTTCCATATGCTGGGGTGCCTCGCGGAACGGCTGCAGCCATGGTTCACGCCTCTTCGTCCAGACCGGGCAATTGCGATCCAAGAGCGCGACGGTAAGTGACACGCGTCACATGTCACGCGTTTTTCACGCGACACTCTGCGTCCTCATGCTTAGCTTCCTCAGCCGGAATGGGTTGGTGAGCCGTATTGCTGTGGGGACTGTGTAATGAAATTCGACACCTCGACGGAATTTGATCAAGTCATCCTGATATTCAAGGACCCCGGCCGGCGGCTGATCGTTCGCACTGCCCAGCAGGCCGCCAAAGCTTTGATCAAAGACTGGCCATCGGACGATGGCGAGGAATTTTTGTGCGCAGTCAAAGCGTGTCTCGACGTAATGACCGGAAAAGCCAGCAGCAACGAATTGAGAAATGCGATTCTTAGAGCAGCCAATGAAGCCGGTGTGGCTGCAGTCGCCGCCCTCCATTGAGATCGGTGATTACCGTGAAGACCATTAAGACACCTTGCCTACCCTGAGGGGGCACTGGCAGCGCCGCTCTATCAGCCCAGCATTCCGCTTTACAAAGCCAGTCCGCAACAACTGCTCAGCCTCAACGGACTGTCGACGCTGCGGCAGGCCGCGGCGACCGCTATTGGTCGGACGGCGGCGCGGCGGCATCGGCCAAAGGGACCTGACAATGTCTGGCTGCGCACCGGGGGAGCATCGAGCCTGACAGCAGCACCACTGCCTTTAAGCGCTTACCTTATTTTCTTTAGTAATTACAAGGATTTAAATAGATGCAGATGACAACGCGGATCGGGCCGGAACCTTGCCATGCGCATATGCACCTTGTAGCCAAGGCCGAGCCGGCCTTGCCCCGAGCTCGACGAAACGGGCATCCGAACCGACGCAAGGAATCGCACACCGAGATCGGAGACCTCGTACGGCAATGAACATCGTATTCTGACGGCCTGGGATTCGTCTTGGAAAGGTCCTGACAAAGCTGAATCTTGATTTCAGGCCGCTACGCGCGGCGGAAGGTTTCCAGCGATCGATTGAGAATTTCTCAAGAACGAAATGATAAACATCAATCCTCAATGAGAATCACTATGTGTAGAAACATTTGACGATGAATTCATCGCCCGCTCCCTTGGCATGCAAAGAGCTTTATCACACCGTCCGACAGTACGGACAGCGTCCTCTCTGGCGCCTTGCGACTGAATTCTTGCAGCGTGAAGAGCTGGGGCGTCATATTCTTCGATATTGCGTCGAGATGAACCGGGAGCGGTCGCCACGCAAGACTTCGAACAAGATCTTCGGTCAGCAATTCCGCTATATGATTTGCTTCAACCTGATCAGCAATTATATGAGCTGGCAGCGGGGCGATGGGGAGCCCCCAACCTTGAAGATGCTTCAGGAAACCGGTTTCGCCAGCCCCCGGCATGTCGCGGACCTGATTGCGCTTCTGCGCGACAGTAACCACGTCATCGCACAGCGGCAGACAACGGACCGTCGTTTGATTTATCTCATCCCGTCGCCGAAGCTCCTTCTCGAAGTGGCGCGTTCCCCCCTGTCCTTCCTGAAAATATCGGAAGATATCAAACCTGCCGATCGATCACTCGCCAATGTTCTTGTGAAGAACCCGGATTTCCTTGCTTTGTGGATCGGCCGGTCCGATGAGGAGTTCAAGAAGCTCGATACCGTCTTCCAGCCTTTTGCAAATATTGTGCAGTTTAGCACGCGCGATGCGGGCTACCTCATCCTCACGGCTGTGATTGGATCCTACTATAGCAATATATATCATGAGGAACCGTGGGAGACGGGCCTGGCACCGGAGAACCTTGCCCGACGCTTCGGGGTTTCGCGCCAGCATGTCCGCAACCTCTTTTCGGAAGCGCGAGAAAGTGGTGTGTTCGCGGTCAATCGTGGCCAGCTTTCCGATATCAATGCGGCGTTCGTCAGTGAGTTTGAAACATGGTCCGTTGGACAGATGGCTCACTATCGACTGCTTGCGGAAGAGATAGCCAATTTGGCTGCGGCCGGGGCAACTTCCGAAGCCTGAGCGAAAGTCGTTCCTCGACATCGCCTTTCAAGAAGATTGTCTCCGTCGCGTAACGGATCGATGCAAACTTTGGACTGTTTGCGAGCGTGCTCGTCTCCTATAAGGCGCTGGGGCAAAACATCAAAGTCATGAAGTGCGCGGAATGACCGACGGCCAAGGCACCACGTTTTGCGTCGGAGTCTGGACACTCGCGCCGAAGGAGCACGATGAAGTTCTTCGTGTTCTTCACCGGGGACAAAGGGCAGGGACCAATGATTCCGTTCGCGTTTGCAGACCTGAAGGCGAAGCTGTTGTCGACCACAGCACTTGCGTTTGCGCTTGCCGCGGGCGCTGCTGGCTTTACGCGATGGGCCATGGCTGATCCGCTTCCGGCCGGTGCAAGTGTTGCCGCGGGACAGGTATCGATCGGCTCGGCAGGAAAGTCGATGACGATTACGCAAGGCTCGCAGGATGCCATCGTCAACTGGAACAGCTTTTCGATCAGCCAGGACCATGCCGTCGACTTCGTTCAGCCGGGAAGCTCCTCCTCCATCCTCAACCGCGTCACTGGATCGACCACATCGACGATCGCCGGATCTCTCACCGGAAACGGTCAGGTCTATCTCATCAACCCCAACGGCATCGCAATTACCAGGACCGGCAATGTCAAGGTCGGCGCGGGCTTCGTGGCGTCCACACTGGATACCAGCGACGAGGAGTTTCTCAAGGGGAAGAGGGCGTTTGCCGGCAAGGGTGCTTCCGCGTCGGTGGAAAACAGCGGTGTGATCGACATCGGCCACGGCGGTTATGCCGCCTTGATCGGTGGTCAGGTGAGTAATGACGGGCTCATCAGCGTGCCGATGGGCAAGGTCGGACTGGGATCAGGCGAAGACGCGACGCTCGACCTGTCGGGAGACGGATTTCTGCAAGTTGCAGTGCCGACTAAAGCGGGCGGTGCGGATGCGCTTATCAAGAACGGTGGCCGCATTTCCGCCGATGGCGGCCGTATTGTCATTTCGGCCGCAACGGCTCGAGAGACTGCGCGAAAGGCCATCAACATCCCCGGATCGATCGAGGCGAGAACGATCGGCGGCAGGCAAGGCGAGATCGTCATTGGCGGTGGAGCAGGAGGGAGCGTCTCGATATCCGGCCGCTTGAATGCCACTGCCAAGAACGCCGGCAAGGGCGGCAAGGTTAAGGTCACCGGCAAATCGGTGGCGTTGAACGGTGCCTTAGTCGATGCCTCCGGCGCGGCCGGAGGCGGCACAATAGAAATCGGCGGCAATCGTCAGGGCAAAGGACCTTTGCCGCGTGCCGAAACAACGAGGGTGGATCGACAAAGCGTAGTCCGTGCGGATGCGACCGACGACGGTGCGGGCGGGAACATTGTTGTTTGGTCTGACCAGTCCACCACCTTTGACGGACTGGTTACGGCGAAGGGCAAAGGGGCCGGATCGGGAGGAGAAGTTGAGGTCTCCGGCAAGGCGAAGCTCGACTTTTCCGGCGCGGTGGATTTGACGGCTGAGAACGGCCGGTTTGGCAATTTGCTCCTCGATCCTTACAACGTCACCATCGCTCTCGAACCGGCCGCCCACTCGAACGGCATGAGTCCCACAGGCAACGACAGTGTGATAGACGCCATCACGCTGCAGAACGCATTGGCAACCTCGAACGTCACAATCGCAACCGGCGGATCGGGATCGCCGGGCGACCAGGCCGGAAATATCACCGTTGCTTTCGCAGGGGATCTTTTCTGGTCGAGCGATTCGACCCTTACGCTTTCAGCCTACGGCAACATTTATCTCGATACGCCTATCGCTGCCACCGGCGCCAACGCAGGCCTGGTCCTGAATTATGGCGACTTCGCCACCAGCGGCACCGCCTCGAGCGGCAGTGACTATTTCGTTCATCGGCCTGTCACTCTTTCGGGGGCCAATGCCGGCCTGACCATTAATGGACAGGCTTATACGCTCATCCACAGCGCCGATCAGTTGCAAGCCATGAATGCGAACCTTGGCGGCAATTTTGCCTTGGCCGGAATGCTCGATCTTCAACCGACATTTAGCTGGAACAACAACACCGGCATGATCCCGATCGGCGATTATACAGATCCCTTCACTGGCACGTTTACGGGAATGGGCAATGCCGTCGAATCGCTCTTTTTGATGAAGACTGATCGGGAGGCCGCCGGTTTGTTCGGCGTCTCATCCGGTACGGTCCGTGACGTCGAAGTCAATGGCATCGTCACTGGATCGACGTATGTCGGCTCTCTCGTGGGTGTCAATCACGGCATCGTCAAGTACGCCTCCGGGAATGGCATTTTAGGGGGTAATCTCTACGCCGGAGGGCTTGTCGGTCTCAACACCGGGACGATTTACGGCTCACATACTGACGGAATGGCACTCAACACGCAGGGAGCTGGCAATGGTGGCCTGGTCGGGCGCAATGACGGGGCGATTGATGAGAGTTATGCCAACATCACTGTTTCCGGCTGGACATCGATCGGAGGCTTGGTCGGGGAAAACAATGGCACAATAACCTCATCTCATTCAGGATCAGGCGTCACCGGTATAACTTCAGTCGGTGGGCTTGCGGGTAAAAACCATGGGACGATAACCAACTCCTACGCCACAGGGGCGGTCAATGGCGTCAACAATGTCGGCGGCCTGGTCGGCGAAAATGACGGTTCGATCTCCAGTGCATATGCGACCGGCGGTGTCGGAGTTTCCGGCAGCGTAGGGTATGCCGCCGTGGGAGGCCTAATCGGATCCAATTCCGGCCTGCTACATGATGTCTACGCAACAGGCAACGTCCACGTGACGCAGAATCTTGGTGGCGAGATCGTCAATGATCCGATCCCCGACGTGCTCATCCCGCTCGTTTCAGGGGGTGGAGGTGGGTCCTACCCGCAAACTACGGACCTGCGAGGCATACAGAGGGTCGGCGGTCTGATTGGCTTCAACAGCGGTGAGCTCATCGATGCATACGCCACCGGCGATGTCACCGGCACCGTGACCGGATTTCAAGGCGTGATCTACCAGTTCGTCGGCGGATTGATCGGTGAAAACGGCGGTAGGGTCAGCAATGTTTTTGCGACTGGTGATGTGGATACCAGCACAGGTGGTGCGGACGGCGGGTCTAATGCATACGGGACAGGGGGACTCGTTGGCCTGAACATTCGATCGGCGAGCAATGGCGAGGCGACGGTTTCCAATGCATATGCAACGGGCAATGTGAATGGCGGATTTGGTACGGGGGGACTGATTGGTGTCAACGGTACCGGTGCGTCCGTCAGCAACTCCTACGCAACCGGTAATGTTTCCGGCTTGAGCATGATCGGCGGGCTCGTCGGGTTGAATCAGGATGGAACGGTCAATGGCTCCTATTCGACCGGTGCCGTGAGTGCAGAAATCAGTACTGTCGGAGGGCTTATTGGACGCAATCTCGGAACCATCCTCGGCAGCTTCTGGAACGTCACTTCCTCGGGCCTCGCCAATGGTTTCGGCAGTGGCACCGTCGCCGGAGCGACCGGTCTTGACAACTCGCAGATGATGCATCTGGCGAGCTTTGAGACGGCCGGCTGGGACATAGACGACGCAGCCGGCACCGGCTCTGTCTGGCGCATCTACGACGGATATACCTCGCCCTTGCTGCGCAGCTTCTTGACGCCGGTTACCGTCAAGGCGAACGACGGCAGCAAGGTTTATGACGGGACGGACCAGGGTGGGGAGCCGGGCTACACCGTTTCAGTCGCCGGAGCGGAGGTTCTCGGAACCGCATCTTACGCCGGATCGGGCAGGAATGTCGGCAGTCACGAACTGACCGTTTCCGGCCTTTATTCCAGCCAGCAAGGCAGCGATATCAGCTATGCCTCCGGGACGCTCACGATCACACCACGCGCTATTACCGTCATTGCCGGAGACGTGAGCCGAACGTATGGCGATGCCAATCCCACTTTGGGCTATAGCGTGGGCGGCGCAGGTCTCGTCGGGGGCGACGCGCTTTCGGGCGCTCTCACAACTGCGGCTACCGCTTCCTCCGGCGTTGGTTCCTATGCGATCGGCCGGGGCAGCCTCGCCGCATCCTCCAATTACGAGGTCACGTATCAGGGCGGCGTTCTGACGGTGACGCCACGGGCAATTACGGTGACCGCGAACGAAACGACCCGGACCTATGGCAATGAGAATCCCGCATTTACCTATAGCATCGGAGGTGCGGGGCTGGTGGACGGCGACAGGTTCGATGGTGCGCTTGCCACGACGGCGACCGCACAATCCAATGTCGGCAGCTATCTTGTTACACGAGGCACGCTGAACAACGACAACTATGCGATCAGCTATCAGGCGAATGTCCTGAGGGTACTTCCGCGGGATATCTCGGTGACGGCTGACAATATTGTCAGAAGGGGCGGCAGCGCCAATCCGGTTCTCACCTACTCCATCGGCGGACGTGGTCTGGCAAATGGGGACGTTTTGACCGGCAGCCTGGCAACGCCAGCCGGTATTGGGTCGGCCGCTGGACGTTACGACATTACCCAAGGAAGTCTCAACAGTTCTGCCAACTACGCGATGACTTTCGCGCCGGGAACCTTGACTGTCATCGATCAGGGGCCGGTCAGGCTTCCCCCGGTTATAAGCGGGCCGGCCATTCAAAGTCCTGCAGGAATCGTCGAGCGTTTCATTCAGCAACAGCAGGTTCTTTCCGGCATCAACGGCGCGAATGCCGAGGAGAGGAAGAAGCCGGCTCGTAAATCAAACATACTATCATCCGGCATTCGCGATCACGACACGCAACGGCAGCGGCGTGGTGGAGACAGAACTGAATGATCTTCACTGAAAGGCTCCTGACCGGGCCGGATCGAGCTTTTCCAACCGTTTATGCAGGCATGGCGGCGCTGTCGATGGCATTAGCTTGCAGCCCGGCTTTCGGACAGACCGCTAGCCAAATCACACAGCCTTCTTATGTGCCGCCGCAGACGCGGCAGTCCGGCGCTATCTCGTTGCCGGCGACAACCGGTCAAGACGCGCCTGCAGGCGCCGAACAGCTGTTTGTCACCTTACAGGGTGTTGATATTGAAGGCAGCTTTCCCGAATTGGCCGCCATCGGCAAGGAAATCGAGTCCAACCTAGCGCGGCGGAAAGTGTCCGGGTCGGATCTCTTTGCCGCCGCGCGCGATCTGGAGACGGCGTACGCGCGGGCCGGCTATCTGCTCGTACGCGTGAGCCTTCCCCCTCAAACGATCCGAAATGGAGGACGCTTGAGAATGGTTGTCACCGACGGCTACGTCGAGGCAATCGATGTTTCGGCTTTGCCTCCCGCGGTGCGCACCCGCGTTCAAAGCCTCCTTGCTCCCCTTGTCGGCGCGCGCCACGTTAAAAGGCAAGAGGTGGAAAAGCGGCTCCTTCTGGCGGATGACACGCCAGGCGTGGTCTTGAATTCAACCCTGAAGCCGGGTGAAAAGCCGGGCTCCACATTATTGGTCATAGCCGGCCGCTACGACCCGATAACGGCTGACTTCTCGCTGGACAATGGCCTGTCGCGGGATCTGGGGCGCTATACGCTCGGTATCGGAACACAGTTCAACAGTGTGTTCGGTCTTGGGGAGCAGATGTACTTCCGCCTCGGGGGTTTTCCGGATGATGATCTTCTCGGCAGTGATCCGCGCAACCGCCAGATTTCGGCGGGCTTCATCCTTCCGCTCGGGATTGACGGATTGTCGGTGAACGTCGAGGCGACGGATGCGAGAACCGAACCGGACACCGAGCTGAGCTATCGCCTTCGCGACCATTACCAACGCCTATCGACTCGCTTGAATTATGACTGGTTACGCTCGCGCGATTTCAACCTTTCGAGTGCTTTGGCGCTCGATGTCGCAAACGAACGCCAGACGATTGTTCTCGGATCAAGTGAATCTCCTTTCACCGAAGATCGCTTGCGCGTTTTGCGCCTCAGCCAGTCGATCGATGCTGAAACGCCATGGGGCGCCTTCTTAGGGGGCGTAGTCACCGCATCCCTCGGTTTGGATGCGTTGGGTGTGCGCCGGGTAACACTGGACCTTCCGATGACCCGGTATGGCGCAGAGCCTGATTTCCGCAAGCTGGAGGCTCGATGGAGCTACAGTCAGTCCATGCTGGATGACCGACTGCTTCTGACCGTTAACGGCCGCGCGCAAACCTCTTTCGGACAGGCGCTAGCGGCGTCCGAACAGATCGGTCTCGGCGGGCCGGATGGTCTTTCCGCCTACGATTCCGGCACACTCGACGGCGACAGCGGCGTTGTTTCGCGAGCCGAATTGGCTTTTCCATCGGTCTTCACGTCGCTTGCTGGCAAGACCACGCTGGCGGCGGGCTTCACACCCTATATGTTTGCGTCCGGTGGCGCGACCGTTTTGAACAAACCGACCGCAGTGGAGTCGGAGACTGTTCGCGCTTCGGCTTTCGGAGTGGGATTCCGGGCTGCCCTGGGACAGACGACAGGTCCGGGCGCTGCAAGCTTCTCGGTTGAGTATGCGCATGGCAGCGATAGCGATCAGGGGCGCGAAAATCGTATCAACCTGCGCTTTGTGGGAGGCTTCTGAATAGGGGCCGCGGAGCCGATCGCAAACGCGCGACAAGGTGCCGCGTCCCGGATGTTGACGCCGTTGACTCAGCGATGCCGCCGGCGACCGGTCATTGAGCGACGCTGATCACCGTACAGCCGCCGAGGAAGGCCGCATTGATGGCATTGACAGACCGCGCCCGATCAAGAACCGACTTCGAAGCAAGGTTCTCGAACCCGTTTGCCAAGAAGGCCGCGGCCTCACCCGACACGGCATGTCGGACGGCAACAAGCGGCTACTCAATCCGGTCGCAGCGTCTTACCCGTCTCCGCATCGAACAGATGAAGCTTGTTCGGCCGGGCAGCGATCGTAACGACCTGTCCCGGCTCGAAATCGTGACGTTCGGACAGCACCGCGACAAGCTCGCCGGATCCATAGCGCAGGAATACCATTGTTTCGTGGCCAGTGGGTTCGGTGACGTTGACAGTCGTCTTCAAACCGCTTGGGGCGAGTGACAGATGTTCCGGCCGCACGCCAAGGCGCACAGCCTGGCCATCGGACGCCTCCGGCGTGAAACCGAGCGCAATCTCATCGCCTGTCTCGGTGACGAAGACCGCACCGTCGGCCCTATAGCGGCCTTTCATCAGGTTCATCGACGGCGAACCGATGAAGGTGGCCACGAATGTGTTGGCGGGCCGATCGTAAAGCTCCAGGGGTGTGCCGGTCTGTTCGATCCTGCCGCCCTGCATGACGACGATCTTGTCGGCCATGGTCATTGCCTCGACCTGATCATGGGTAACGTAGATCGTCGTGGTTCTCAGTCTTTGGTGAAGTTCCTTGATCTCCTTACGCATCTGCACGCGCAGCTTGGCGTCGAGGTTCGACAGGGGCTCGTCGAAGAGGAAGACTTGCGGCGACCTGACAATGGCTCGTCCCATTGCTACACGCTGCCGCTGGCCACCCGAAAGCTGGCGCGGATAGCGGTCAAGATAGGGCACGAGGTCGAGCGTTTCGGCCGCCGCCTGCAGGCGCTGCTTGATGACATCGGCTGGCTGCTTCTGCAGGCGCAGCGCGAAGACCATGTTTTCGGCAACGGTCTTGTGCGGATAAAGCGCATAGCTCTGGAAAACCATCGCAATGTCGCGGTCCTTCGGCGGCAGATTGTTGACGATCTTTCCCCCGATCGAGATGGTGCCCCCGGTAATGCTCTCCAGGCCTGCGACCATGCGCAGCAGAGTCGACTTGCCGCAACCCGATGGGCCGACGAGCACTACGAACTCGCCATCGCGAATCTCTATATCGACCCCATGCAGGATATTTAAGGCGCCGTATGCCTTCCGCGCCTCTGAAATATTGACCTCAGCCATATGCCTCCCACTCGCTTTCCGGTCACCCCGGCACATGTTCCAGGGGATGAACCACTCGACAGCATCCAGAGTATGAGGCCCAGCGAAAGCGCGCCTGCCCCGATCCGAAATACCTTCTAAACCTCCTCATGAAACGTTTCATTTTTTGTTGACTTTTTCCGCTTCCCGTCTAATGCTCATTGATGAGACCGAGAGGAGCGGTTTCGAACAAGAATTATGAAACGTTTCATTTTCTTGTTTACCAGATAGTTCTGCACGAGACCAGTCCCAAATTCGGGCCGGAGCTTATCCCGGAACACTGGCAGAGGCAGCGCACCAAACGTGGAGGAGGAAGTCATGAAAGTCGAAATTTACGATGCATTGATGCGCCGTCAGGCAAGTCGACGCGACGTTTTGCGCGGAACGGCAAGTGCGGCGGCTCTGCTCGGCCTGTCCGGCGCGATGGGCGGAATTGCCCGCACCGCATTCGCCGCCGATGATCTGCGCGCCCAGATCCTGCAGATCCCTGGCGTCGGCAAAGGCTCGCCGACGGACGCGGACTGGCAGAAAGTCGGCGAGCTCTGCCTCGGCCCGACCAAGGCCAATGTCAAGCAAGGCGAGTTTTCCGGTGTCGAGCTGACCTTCATGGGGCTCAACAACCAGAACCTCCACAACTTCCTGTTCCGTGGCTTCCTCAAGCCTTGGGAGGCCTATACCGGAGCCAAGATCAACTGGATCGACCTTGCCCAGGCCGATTACAACGCCCGCCTTCAGCAGTCGATCGCAACCGGCACTGTCGATTTCGACATCCTTGAAATGGGCGCGCCTTTCGAAGGCGACACCGCCGGACGCGGGCTCCTCGACGAGATGCCTGATTGGGCTGCAAAGCAGGTCGAAGCCGACGACCTGGTCAGCTACCTGAAGCCCCCGGTTGGCACCTGGGACGGCAAGACCTATCGCGTCACGATCGATGGCGACTGCCACACCTTCGCCTATCGTAAGGACTACTTCGGCGAAGGCTCGATCAGCGGCATGGCCGAGCCGCCGAAGACCTGGCAGGAGGTTAACGCAGCGTCCAAGGCGCTGATCGGCAAGACCGATCCGCTGACCAGCCAGCCGGCCTACGGCTATCTCGACCCGCTCAAGGGCTGGGGCGGCTTTGGCTTCTATTTCATCGAAAACCGTGCGACGGCCTATGCAAAATATCCCGGCGATCCGGTATGGCTTTTCGACCCCGAAAACATGAAGCCCCTGGTCAACAACCCCGCCTGGGTCCAGGCGATCCAGGATGTGCTGGATCTGATCGCGGCAAAGGCCTACCCGGCCGATCAGATCAATGCAGACCCCGGCACCACGGCCTTCTCGCAGTTCCTCGCAGGCACCGGCGCCATGCTGATGTGGTGGGGCGACGTCGGCTCCAGCGCACGCACCTCGGATACTTCCGTCGTCGGCGATGTGGTGGGCTTCGGCATCAACCGCGGCTCCAACCGCGTCTACAATCGCAAGTCCGGCCAATGGGAAGACAAGTATAATGAAGCGCCCAACATGGCCTATCTCGGCTGGGGCATCTACGTCACCAAGCGGGTCTCCAGCGACGAGAAAAAGCGCAAGGCAGCCTGGTCTGCTGCAGCCCATCTCGGCGGCAAGGATCTTTCGCTGTGGACGTCGGCCTATCCGTCCGGCTTCCAGCCCTATCGTCAGTCCCACTTCAACTATGACGAATGGGAAAAGGCAGGTTACGACCGCGCCTATATCGAGGATTATCTGGGCTCGAACGCCGACAGCTACAATCATCCAAACGCCGCGATCGAACCGCGCATCCCCGGCATCTTCCAATACTACTCCGTTGCTGAGGACGAATTGGCGAAGGGCTTTGCCGGACAATACAAGTCGGCGCAGGAAACCGCGGATGCGATTGCCGCCGCCTGGGAAAAGATCACGGACCAGATCGGTCGCGAGAGCCAGCTCAAACTCTATCGCACGAGCCTCGGGCTCTGATCGATTGACATAAACGGGCTGGCGGACTGAAAGCTCCGCCAGCGCCCATCTTGTCCAGGCGAGGAATATCAATGTCGACAGTCGAAGGCGACCTGCTGCACACGGTCGAAGCCGGCTCCATTTCCGCGAGCCGCCGTTTCTGGGGCCGCGCGGCTCTGTGGCTGAGCGCAGCATGGTTCATTGCATCCTTTGTATTGCAGGCTGTCCATGAACTTGGCTGGACCGATTGGGGCTTTGCCAACTGGCGACCGGTTCTTTACGCCTATTTCATCTGGGCCGCGGTTCTCTGCGTCACCCGCGTCGTCATCTATGGCGAGGCCGGCAAGAAAGCGCTCTTCATTCTGCCCGCGGCACTTTTCGTCGTATCGATGGTGGTCTTCCCGCTCCTCTTTGCGCTCTGGATCGGCTTTTCGGATTGGAATCTCGCCTCGTCCGCCGGGCGGCGCTTCAACGGGCTCGACAATGTGCGCCGGATGATCGCCGATCCGTTCTATGCCAACGCCTTGCTCAACATGATCCTTTATTGCCTTGCGATTGCTGTCGAATACGCGATCGCCTTCGGCTTGGCGCTGCTCCTCAACCAGGAAATCATCGCTCGCAAGTTCTGGCGCGTCACTTTTCTCGTGCCCTTGATGCTGTCGCCGGTAGCGGTGAGCTGGATGGTCGGCAAATCGATGCTGGAGACCCGTTTCGGGCCGATCGCACGCCTGGCTCGCTGGCTCGGCTGGGAAAATCCCTCCTTTTTCGGCGATCCGCTGACGGCGCGCCTTTCGATCATGATCATGGACGCCTGGACCTTCATTCCCTTTATGATGATCATGCTGCTCGCCGGATTGCAGGCCTTGTCGAGGGAGGTGCTGGAGGCGGCCGAGGTCGACGGCGCTACGAAATGGCAGCGCTTCTGGAAGGTCATTTTCCCGCTCATGCTGCCTGTGTCGGTCACGGCGGTAATGATCCGCATCATCTTCAAGCTCAAGCTCGCCGACATCATCATCACGGTGACATCGGGGGGACCCGGCGGGGCGACCGATTCCGTCACCAGTTTCATCTATCGCGAATATCGCGACCGTTCGAATGTCGGATACGGGACCCTGCTCGCGCTCGTCTATCTGGTGATCATCATCGTCGGCATGACGGGGCTGATGAAAATCTCCGACCGCATCGTCAAGCGGATGACAGGAAGGCTCTGATGGTTCGCATCGATTTCGAAAAATACGGGCGCGGTCAACGCATTCGCTGGTGGGCCATGCGTCTGGCCATTTACGGCATGCTCGTCATCTGGGCGTGTGTCTGCATCTTTCCGCTGTTCTGGACGGTATCGACCTCGTTCAAGACAGCCGCAGATGTCATGCGCGGCAATCTGATCCCCTGGTTCAACTTCGCGCCCAACTGGCTCGGCTGGCGCTCGCTCGGCCTTTCTCCTGACACGATTTCTCAGATTTCGACGGTGCGTGATGAATTCATGCGCAGGCTCTGGAACAGCGTCATCATCTCCGTCACCGCATCCGCTCTGGCCGTCGTGCTCGGATCGCTCGCCGCCTACGGCCTCAGCCGCTTTTCCTATAAATTCGGCCATATGCGCAATTCCGACATTTCCTTCTTCTTCCTGTCGCAGCTGATTATGCCGCCCGTTGTCCTCGCCCTGCCGTTCCTGGTTCTCTACAGGGAACTGGCGCTCCTCGACACCTATGCCGGCATGATCGCCGTCTATACGCTGATGGTTCTGCCGATCGTCGTATGGATCATGCGCGACCAGTTCGCCACCATACCGGTTGAGCTCGAGGAGGCCGCCTTGGTCGACGGCCTGTCGATCTGGGGTGCTTTTGCCCGCATCATTGTGCCGCTCGTTCTGCCGGGCATGGTTGCTGCTTTCCTTTTGGCGCTGATCCTGTGCTGGAATGAATATTTCTTCGCCGCACTGCTGACCTCGACCAATACGAACACGCTACCGGTGATGATTGCCAGCCAGACAGGCAGCCAGGGCATCAACTGGTGGTCGATGGCCGCGCTCTCCACCGCCGGCATCCTTCCGCTGGTCA
Source organism: Rhizobium sp. BK377 (assembly GCF_014193935.1). Classification (NCBI taxonomy): domain Bacteria; kingdom Pseudomonadati; phylum Pseudomonadota; class Alphaproteobacteria; order Hyphomicrobiales; family Rhizobiaceae; genus Rhizobium; species Rhizobium sp. BK377. The sequence goes on along the minus strand of NZ_JACIAC010000003.1, from coordinate 488,772 downwards.
TTGTCGGCGTCGTGCTTGAAAAACACATCATCGCCGGGATGACCGCAGGAGCGGTAAAATAGCCGCGGGACGTTGGAACATGTCAAAGATGCCCACAGTCAAGGATGTCGCCGAATATGCGGGCGTTTCCGTGGGCACCGTTTCGCGTGTTCTGTCTGGTGAAGCCGCCGTCAAACCCTTGCTGCGCGAAAGGGTCAACGAGGCCATTTCGGCGCTCGGCTACCGACCGAACGTGACGGCGCGAGCCTTACGCACCAGTAGAACCGACATCATCGGTCTCGTCGTTCCGGACATTACAAATCCCTTTTTTGCGCAGCTTGCGGCAAGCGTCGAGCGTGCGGCGCTCGAATGCGCTCACAGCCTGATGCTGGCAAGCTCGCATAACGACAGCGAGGCGGAGCAGAGCCATGTTTCGGCTTTTCTCGACCGGTCGGTGCGCGGCATCATCGTGGTAGCTTCGAGCGACGGTTCAGGTCTCGATCTCTCGACCTCGGTGCCGGTCATATCGCTGGACCGGCGCTTCGGCGCCTTTCCCCTGGTGTCGACCAACCACGCGCAGGCCGCCACCCTCATTGCCGATCATCTCTATGGGCTTGGGCACCGGCACATCGCCTATATTGCCGGGCCGGCCGACACGGAAGCAGGGCGCATGCGCAAAGATGCCTTCGTCCGCCGCATCGACGGCTTCGGCAAGGCCTACGGGCCTGTAGAATTAGAAATCGCCCACGGCAGATTCGACTACGAATCCGGCGAAAGAATTGCCCGAGAGCTCCTTTCGCGCCCGCCGCAAAGCCGGCCGACGGCGATCGCTGCCGCCAGCGACCAGCAGGCGATTGGTGCATTACGCGCCGCCCGCGACCTTAAGATCGACGTGCCGCGAAAACTGTCCATCACAGGCTTTGACGACATTTCGCTTGCCAATCTGGTGGTGCCACGGCTGACGACCGTCCGCCAGCCGGCCGACATGCTGGCGCGGCGCGCGGTCCGCCTTCTTCTGGAGGAGCCGCGGGGCATGGGAGACGAAATGGTGGACGGATCGCTGATCGTGCGCGGTTCGAGCGGACCGTGCCCGCAACCGGACGCAGCGGCCAGAAAATCGAAACCGGTTCACGGAAAGTTCGATGCGTAGATCAAAAGGGTGAGAGTGTCCTTGTGCATCCGGCAGCGCGCGCGGCACTCCAAGGCGGATGTTCCCGCACACAGAAATTGAAGCACGGCCGGCACTCCGGCTACAGAAGGGATTGAAGATCGATGCTCAAGGGAATTCGGGCCGAGCTCAACGGCGATATTCTTCAGGCACTTTGCAACATGGGACATGGCGATTATCTCGTCATTTCCGACATGAACTTTCCGTCGGATTCGATAGCCCGGCAGACGCTTCTGGGCAGACTGCTGACCATGGAAAACATTCCGGCACCGCAGGCAATCGACGCGGTCCTTTCCGTCCTGCCTCTGGATACGCCGATCCAGCCTTCGGTCGGTCGCATGGAAGTGATTGGCAAGCCGAATGAGATACCGCCGATTCAGCAGGAAGTGCAGGCGATCGTCGATCGCGCCGAAGGCAAGCCGTCGCCAATGTATCCCATCGAACGAATGGCGTTCTACGACATCGCCAAAAGGGCTTATTGCGTGATCGCGACGGGGGAATTGCGGTTCTACGGATGCTTCCTTCTGACCAAGGGCGTCATTCCAGCGGAAGAGGCCGTGAGATGAGCGAGAGAAGCGGGATCGTCATTTTAGGCATTTTTGCCGCCGACACCGCCTATAAGGCAAAGCGCCTGCCCCATATTGCCGAGACGCTGATGGGCTCGGCTTTCACCCTGGGGCCGGGAGGCAAGGGCTCCAATCAGGCGATAGCAGCGGCAAAGGCAGGCGGAAAGGTGACTTTCATTTCACGGGTCGGTAACGATGCGTTTGGCGCGATGGCGCTTGCGGCCTATGCGGAGGCGGGAGTCAAAGCCAATGTTATGAAGATGGAACGCGTTTCCACGGGGGCGGCCTTCATCTTCGTCGACGAGATGAGCGGCGACAATGCCATCATCGTGGTGCCGGGCGCGGCAGGGCTGATCGGCATCGAAGATGTCGAAGCGAACCGGGCGGTCATCGAAAGCGCCGCCATTTTCATGACACAGCTCGAACAACCGCTGGAGGCGGTTCTGCATGGCCTGTCTATAGCCAAGAGGGCAGGGGCAACGACAATCTTCAACCCGGCGCCGGCCAGCGCCATCCCGGACGGCATCTATGGCTTGTGCGATTTCATTGTTCCCAACGAAGTCGAAGCAGCGGAGCTAGTGGGCCATGCGATCGAAACCGACGAGCAGGCACGCGCAGCGGCGCGCACCCTCATCGGTCGAGGCGCGAAAGCAGCGGTCATCACGCTGGGTGCCCGCGGTGCGCTCTATCACACCGCCGGGGAAAGCGAGTTCATTCCCGCTTTTTCGGCGGGAAGTGTCATCGACACGACCGGAGCCGGCGACGCCTTTCTCGGCGGGTTCGCGACGGCGATCTCCGAAGGCCGGGCGCCAATCGAGGCCGTTCGTTTCGGCTGCGCAACCGCCGCAATCGCCGTAACACGGCCGGGCACGGCTCCCGCCATGCCTTCTCGCGCCGAGATCACTGCCTTGCTAGGCTCCTGATGATTGAATACCGCAGAGGAGTTGGACGAGGCGCGCCAGCCTCGTCATCTCCGGAAGCCGTCGATTCAATCTTATAAAGACGGAGCCGACGCCACGCCGACGCGATCAATTGCTCTTTCGCCGCATTCCTCGCAGCGCTGACGCTCAAGGATTAACCGGAATGAGGCGCTGCATCGCTAAAGAATTCGGCTAACTCCTCGGCCGTCTCGGCGGGATGCTCCTCAGGAAAGAAGTGGCCTCCTGGCATGGCATGACCAACGACTTCGTCCGCCAATTGTCGCCATAACGCCAGCGGTCCCCCTTCCTCGGCATACCACGTAGCGACTGCGCCGGTTCCACTCCAAAGAGCCATCAGTGGGCAAACAATCCGGTGTCCGGAGATTTGATCGTCCATGTCATGTTGGCGATCGGCGCCTGCCGCAGCACGATATTCCTCGCAGATCGCGTGCACATGTTCCGGGCTTCTGAGCGTGTCAATATAGGCTTCCCTAATCTCCGGCGGGAATACCGTGGCGGAAGATCCCCAGCCAGTAAGCGCTTCGTCGACGACAGCCTCTGGCGCGCCGGCGATCAACTTTTCTGGCAGGGGTTCTGCTTGCGCAAACAGGAGCCACGGCCAGAACGCCAGGGCAAACCGGTCATCAGCTCGATCCCATACGGTCACCGTAGGAACGATGTCGAGAACGGCAACCTTTCTGATCGCCGTGGCGTGATCGAGCGCCATACGGTACCCCACGCGAGCCCCGCGGTCATGACCGGCGACCATAAACTCGCTAAAGCCGAGCTTTGCCATAACCTCGACCATCTCAGCAGCCATGGCTCGTTTTGAATAGGCCAGGTGATCGCGGGCGGACGGAGGACAACCGCTCGCGCCGTATCCGCGTAGGTCGGCACAGATGACGGTGAACTCGGAGGCAAGCAGCGGGGCGACGTCGCGCCACATGAGATGGGTTTCAGGGAAGCCGTGCAGCAACAGGACCGGCGGACCGTTACCCGCGATGGTAATGAATATTGACCCACCTGATACGAAAACTGTTTGTGCACGGTCGTGGTTCGACACTTCACTTCTCCTCGCGGGTTTGGTCACTCAAGCGCTCAAATGCGCGAATGCGGGAGCTCAATTGAACGCCCGCCCGCCCGGCACGCTCACGTCGACGGAGACGATGGGAGCTGCCTAGTGTCGCCTCGCTCCCAGCCAATATTTCCATCGTAACATCGGTAACAAGACTGGCGTTCCAAAGATCCTCCAATGAGCTCGTTCTCAGAGGCTTGAGAACATGCTAAGTTTCATCGGCTACAGAGGGGGGAAACCAATGCCACGCATCGCAAATCTTTACTTCAAAACTGCCATCATTTTTCTGATCGCGGGCATCTCGGTCGGCCTTCACATGTCTATTTCAGGTAATCACGCACCGACGGGGGCCCATGCGCATGCCAACCTGCTCGGCTGGGTCACCATGGCGATCTTCGGCGTTTACCACGCGCTCAATCCGCACAAGGCAGAAAAGCGCCTGGCGATGATCCAATACGTCGTCTATACGGTCGGCGTCGCGTTGCTGATCCCGTCCCTTTATCTGCTGCTTTCCGGAAACACGGCGATGGAACCGATTGTCGCCATTTCCTCGCTCATCGCCTTCGCAGGCGTGCTGATGTTCGCCGTCATCATCTTCTCCAGCAGCGAGGCTCCGAGCCCGGCCGGCGTCTCGCGGGCGAGCTGACCCAACCAATCGGCACATCGGCGCCTTCTTGAGCAAAGGCGAGGGCGCGTCTAAATCCCGTCGCCTCGAGGACCATCGCCTCTTACGCGGAAGATGCTTGGACCATATTGCGGCCCGACAATGATTTAAAGGGCGGTCAGCGCCATTCCGATAACGGCTGCGAACGTCGCGAGGCAGGAGGTCCACCCGGCTCCTTTCGGGCTCTGTCGATGACGAACTGACATTGGCAATCAGCAGCGGAACGGTGGTGGTCGCAGCAACCTAGCGCCGGTGGCACTTCGCCATACTTCCCGCCAAACCTCGACCCGTTGCTCTGCCGATGCCGGCTCGCAATATCTTATCCGCGCTGGAACTTTCAGCTCCCTGATCGATTAGTCGCGACGCAAGGGAGGATCGAAGACAGGAGTGCCTTGACGCCCACGCAGCATCCCGATCAAGCCATCCAGATCGCTATCGAGGCGCATGAAGGTCAGACTGAAAAGGTCCGTCGGCCCTACTGACGCCGGAGATGAACCGTCGCCTCAATTCGTTGATTTCGTGGAAACCGCGACTTTTTTCAGGATTGCTGATTCGACCTCAGGAGCAGTCCAGCGAACCTTTGAAGCGAATCATCAACTGCACCCGCAGAATCAATATCTTTCCCGCGTGGAGGCGCGTTCAACGATTTCAGTTTTCAGAACTACCACGCGGGCCGTCTGCCCTTCGCCATTTAACCGCTCGACGAGCAATTTGGCGGCCGTCGCCCCGAGATCGTAGACGGGTTGGCGCACGACGGTCACGGGAGGCGTCGTTACAGATGTCCAGTCGGCATCGTGGAACGACACAAGCGAGAGGTCATCTGGAATGCTAAGCCCCAGCTGACGGTGAATCTTGAACACCTCCAGGCCGATTATACTGTCGGATGCAATGATTGCCGTCGGACGCCGCGCCGATTGGAGCATTTCTGTGACGATGCGATGCGTATGTTCTGGCGTGAAGGCGCCGACACGCACCCAATCCTCCATGCCGGTCAGGCCAGCCTCGCGGCAGACGCTAAGAAACCCTTCGATGCGCCGTCGCACGGAGCCGGTACCGATGTCCTTTGCCGTGTGGAAGCGATGGTCCGGCGTGTCGCAAGCGGTAAGATAGGCGATATGGCGATGGCCTAGCGCAATCAGCCGGCGCGTGATGTTCTCGGCGGCGTACCGGTCATCGGCAATGACGGTGTCGACGTCCAGCGTGTCGCTTCCGCGATCGAGCAACGCGAGCGGAACCCCGGAGCGAACAGCCTCATGCAAGTGCTCGACGTCGTTTTCCTTGGCAGGCGAGACGATGAGGCCGTCGACACGTTTGGCAAGTAGGGTACGAATGGCCGCCCTTTCCGCGACAACGTCCTCGCCTGAATTGATGAGGATGACGGTGAAGTCCGCCTGCCGGGCGACATCGGTGATGCCGCGCACGGCGAGACTGAAGAACGGGTTTTCTATATCGCCGACAACGACGCCGATCGTGCCGGAGCGACCGGTCGTCATGCTGCGCGCAAGCTCGTTCGGCCGATAATCGAGCACGCGTGCTGCGGCGGTGACAGCCTCACGCACTCGCTCGCTAACGGTTCCGTATCCGCCCAAAACCCGCGCAGCCGTCGCCTTCGAGACGCCCGCCCTGCGCGCGACGTCGGCGACTGTAACGGAGGTGCTTCTGGGCGGGCTCTGGTCCATGGAGGTTAGCCTTACAAGAGATATTGACGAGTGGCAAATGCGCAAAGATCACTTGACAAATATCAAAGAGACCGGTCTCTTCTATTGTGAGACCGGTCTCAAGAAGAAACGCAGTTTCGGGGCATGCTGATGTCATCGACTGGACGCCCGGCGGGTGCCGTGGTCCGGAGGGGACGCGTGTGCCTTGAAAAAAGGCAGAGATCACCACCACCAGAGGAGACGAAACCAATGCGATTGATAGAAACCTTTAAACTCCGCCTTGCCCGAGCGCGCGTCGCTACCGTCGCGGTTGCGCTGGCCGCGCTGGCAGGTGCCGCAATGCCGATCCATGCGCAGGACAATCCGCTCGGTCTTATCGACCCTGCCGTCATCAGCGTCGGCACGATGGGCGATGCCAAGCCCTATGCCTTCACCACGGCGGACGGCAGTTTCACCGGCTTCGACATCGAACTGTTCCTCAATGTTGCGGAGCGCCTGGGCTTCAAGAGGGAGCAGGTCGTCTTTACCGGTCAGGAATTCTCCGCCTTGATGCCTTCGGTCGCCAACAGCCGCTTCGATGTCGCCGCCGCCGCCATCGGGACAACTGACAAGCGCAAGGAGACGGTGGATTTTTCTGATGGCTATCTCGCCGGTTTCCTCACCGTGTTGACGCCGGATGCCGGTATCACCGATGCGGCCGCTCTCAAGGGAAAACGCCTTGGTGTGGTGCAGGGAACCTTGCAGGAAATCTATGCTGAGAAAAATTTTACCGGCGCTGATCTCGTCAAATTTCCAGATAACAATTCCGCAGTCTCCGCGCTCAATAATGGCACGGTCGACGCCCACTTTCTCGACTACGAAGCGGCTAAGGATTATTCGACGCGCTATCCCGAACTGAAGGTCGCCGTCAACATCCCGAGCTTCGACGCGCCGGCCGGTTTCGTGGTCCGCAAGGGCAATGAAGCCCTGCGCCAAGCGCTGAACAAGGGCCTGCGCGAGGCCATGCAGGACGGTACCTGGAAAAAACTGCACGAAAAGTGGTTTCCGGGCACGCCGATGCCGGACGCCTATCTGCCCAAGCCATGATGCCGCCTGCCGGTCCGGCTTATCGTCGGACCGGTCCTTCTTCCAAGGGACCTCCTGATGAACTGGCTTGAAAACCTGCGCCGCAGCTTCCTCGACTGGAACGCCATGGCTGAAGTCCTGCCGACCATGATCACGGTCGGCCTGAAGAACACGCTGATCCTCGCAGCGGCCTCGACGGTGCTCGGGATTGTCATCGGCATGGCGCTCGCCATTATGGGCATCTCCAGATCCCGCTGGCTGCGAATCCCGGCCCGTCTCTATACCGATATCTTTCGCGGCCTGCCGGCCATCGTAACCATTCTCCTGATCGGCCAGGGATTTGCCCGCATGGGTCGCGAGCTGTTCGGTCCGTCGCCCTATCCGCTCGGCATTCTTGCGCTCAGCCTGATCGCCGGCGCCTATATCGGCGAGATTTTCCGCTCGGGCATCCAGAGCGTCGACCGAGGTCAGATGGAAGCATGCCGGGCGCTGTCGATGAGCTACGGCCAAGCCATGCGCCTCATAGTCGTGCCGCAGGGTGTGCGCCGCGTGCTGCCGGCCCTCGTCAACCAGTTCATCGGCAACGTCAAGGATTCAAGCCTCGTCTACTTCCTCGGCCTGCTAGCCTCCGAGCGCGAGATCTTCCGCGTCGGACAGGACCAGGCTGTCGTAACCGGTAATCTCTCACCGCTTCTCCTGGCCGGCATTTTCTATCTCATCGTCACGGTGCCGCTCACCCATGTCGTCAACGCCATTGACAGTCGCCTGCGGCTGGGCAAGCAGCGCCCCGCAGTCGTCACCAGCGGACTGGAGGAGGTGAGCGAACTCGATGGCGCCGGCCGCGCCTCCGGGACTGCCTTTAAGGGCGGCAGCCTCGAGGTGCGCGATCTCGGCATCGCGTATGGCGAACTCGACGTGCTGAAGGGTGTCGACCTCTCGGTGAAGCCGGGCAGCGTCACCTGTGTCATCGGCCCGTCCGGCTCCGGCAAGTCGACATTGTTGCGCGGGCTGAACCGTCTCGTCGAGCCTAAGAGCGGTGACGTCCTCATCGACGGCAAAAGCACTCTTGCCATGAAGCCCGAAACGTTGCGTCGCCGCGTCGGAATGGTATTCCAGCACTTCAACCTCTTCCCCGACCACACGGCGCTTGAAAACGTCATGCTCTCGCTGACGAAGATCAAGGGCCTGCCAAAGGCCGAGGCCGAGCGCATTTCCAAGGCGCGGCTTGCCGATGTCGGCCTTGCCGGTCGGCAGCATCACCGCCCCGGCGGCCTCTCGGGTGGCCAGCAGCAGCGAGTGGCCATTGCCCGGGCGCTTGCCATGGAGCCGGAGGTCATTCTCTTCGACGAGGTTACGAGCGCGCTCGATCCTGAATTGGTGAAGGGAGTGCTCAATCTGATGGCCGATCTCGGCAAGCGCGGCATGACCATGGTCGTCGTCACGCATGAAATGGGTTTCGCCCGCCGCGTCGCCGATCAGGTCGTCTTCATGGACGAGGGGCGTGTGGTGGAAGCAGGCACGCCCGAGGCGATCTTCGACAACCCGCAGAGCCCGCGCCTCCAACGCTTCCTTGCGGAAGTGCTCTAAGCGCGGGAGGGGAGAAAATTAATGACACGAAAGATACGATGGGGCGTGCTCGGCTGCGCGGGCATTGCCGTCAAGGCCGTGATCCCGGCCATCCAATCCAGCCGGCTCGGCCGTGTGACCGCCATCGCCTCGCGAGATCCGGGCAAGGCAACGCAGGTGGCCGCCCGTTTCGGCATCGACAGGGCCTACGGAAGTTACGAGATGTTGCTCGCCGATCCCGATATCGATGCGATCTACAACCCGTTGCCCAACCATCTGCATGTGCCGCTGACGATTAAGGCGTTGCAGCATGGCAAGCCGGTACTCTGCGAAAAACCGATCGCCCTTAACGCTGCGCAGGCGGGGGAACTTGCGGCGGCGCAAAGGGCCGCCGGACTGCCGGTCGCCGAAGCGTTCATGGTCCGCCATCATCCGCAATGGAAGAAAGCGCGCGCATTGGTCGCCGAGGGGCGGATCGGCGAGGTGAAGGCTATCCAAATGATCTTCTCCTACTACCTCGACGATCCCGCCAATGTGCGCAACCAAGCCGATATCGGTGGTGGCGGTCTGTTCGACGTCGGCTGCTACGCCGTCAGCACGGCCCGCTTCCTGTTCTGTGCCGACCCAGCGCGGGCAATCGCCTTGATGGAGCGGGATCCACTCTTTGGAACGGATCGGCTGACAAGCGGACTGCTCGAGTTTCCAGAGGGGAGGCAGCTCGCTTTTACCTGTTCCACGCAGCTTGCGCTCACGCAGAAGGTCACGGTGCTCGGAACACGTGGGCGCCTGGAAATTCCGATCCCCTTCAACGCGCCGGCCGATAAGCCGACGGTGCTTGTGCTCGATGACGGTCGCGATCTTGCCGGCGGAGGGCGCGAGGAGATCGTCATAGAACCTGCCGACCAATATCGCGAGCAGGCCGATACCTTCGCTGCATCCGTGCTTTCCGGCACCCCGCTCGATACGGGGCTGGAGGATGCGATCGCCAACATGAGGGCGATCGACGCGCTCTTCCGCTCCGCCGTCAGTGGCCACTGGGAAGAGCCCTGACCGCCCCATCCACCTGCATGACCAACCAATCGAAAGACACTACCATGACCGACAACACGATCTCTTCGGCCGTCATCATCGGCGCCGGCATCTTCGGCGTCTCCACAGCCGTCCAGCTCGCGCGACGCGGTGTGCGCGTGACCATTCTCAATGACGGCTCGCCGGCCAACGGCGCTTCCGGTCGCTCCCTCTCCTGGTTGAACTCGGCACGCATGCGCTCTTTACCCTATCATCGGCTGCGCATGGCCGGCATCGATCGTTATCGCACGCTTTCAGCGCGATTTCCGGATGCCGATTGGCTTCGCTTCGACGGGGGCCTGACCTGGGACGCCGATGACGAGCGCAACGAGATCGATGCGGCCTATCGGTACGAAGTGTCGCTCGGCTACGACGCACAATGGCTGTCGGGCGCCGATGTCCCCCGCGTAACGCCCGGCGTAAACGCGAACGCGATCACGCCCCAGGGCGCCATCTTCAATCCAGGTGAGGGTTGGGTCGATCTGCCCGCGCTGATCGGCCTGCTTCTGAAGGAATATTCTGAGCTCGGGGGCGTACTGGTGACGGACCAGGGAGCCGCACGGGCCTTGATTGAGGGCGGCCGGGCGGTCGGTGCCGAGACGGCGACGGGCCGATATTTCCTGGCTGATGCCGTCGTGCTGGCGACCGGTCCCGCCGTGCCGAGGATGGCCGCCGAGAGCGGGCAGATCATCGGCGACGGGACGCCGATCGCCCTCCTCGTACAGACCAAACCGTTCGCCCATCCCTTGCGCGCGGTTCTCAACACGCCCCGTGTGGCCGTTCGCCCCGCGCCGGGCGGCGCTTTCTCGCTCGACGCCGACTGGGCCGCCGACGAAGGGGTGACGCTGCGCCCGGACGGCGGATTCGAAATCGACGACAGCGTCGTTGCGGCTCTTTTGGCCGAAGCTGCAAATGTATTGGAAGGTAATCCGAAGCTTGAGGTTGCCACGATCGGCGTTGGCGGCAAACCGATACCTGGCGATGGCGAACCGGTTGTCGGTGCCCTCAAGGCGATACCAGGTTATTACGTAGCCTTCAGCCACAGCGGCGCAACACTCGGACTCATCCTGGGCGAATTGCTCGCGTTCGAAGTCATGAGGGGCGCCGAACATCCCATGCTCGCGACCTTCCGCCCCGAACGTTTTGCCTTGAGTTAAGCCCCCTTACGCACGTCTCCAAAGGATGAGCCTGCCGCTTCGGCGGCGGGCCTTTTTCTAACACGTAGATGGGAACGTCGGTTCAGAATCCCTTTAAGGCGGGACCGTTCCTTCGCAACGGCTGACGAGCCCGAGGGCTTTTCGGGCCTTTATTGGTGGCTGCGTAATCCGGACGAGTTCGGATTTCAGCGGAGTTGCCGCAAACTAAGCTCCGCGGAATCCCGCTCGGCTCCCATCATTGGAGCGAAGCCCGAACAGGATAATGTGCCATCGAGGATGCTGCTGCCCTCAAAATGCAGCCAATGGTGATTAACGAAGTGGTCGGAGGCATCGCCTTTCGAAGGCAGTTTCTAACGACCCTGCGGGGTTAATTTCAGTTCGGACACGGACGACGTAACTGATCATTCCGCCGTTTAGGGGCGAGTTGCCTTGGATCGTGGCAGCTTCCCGGATTGCGGTGAGCGCATTCTTTTTTAGGCGCGGTTGCGGACGACCATACCCTTGTAATCGGTCCCGCCAATCTTATATATTCGATATCACTCACATTATTGTATATTGCCACGCAGACGCCCTGAGGGCGCTGACTACCCCGCGCATATTCGCTCGACTGTTTTTCACGCTGCGTGGCCGTCGAAGGATCCCAATGAACAAATCAAACAACGCCACTGCGTCGGCAGAGCTAGCGCCGCGCGATCAGCACGAAGGCGCCGATCGGCCGGCCAAGGATCAGAAGCCGTACCCGTGCCTGCTGACGCGCGCCGAACTGAAGGCGATCATTGCCGACCAGCTTGGCTAACCACCACCGACGAGGAGAAAGAAACACGACAATGCATCATCGGCAGGGACAACAATATCGGAGGCTGTGCCGGTTGAAAACGAGACAGCAGCTGGACAGGAGAAGCGACCATGGTTAGTGCGCAAGGTGACCTGTTTGCGGCCGCCGCGCCCGCACTGCCTGAGGGATTTCGCTACGAACGCGACATCCTTCCGGAGGCCGACCAGTTGGACCTCCTTCGCGAAATACCGCAATTGCCACTGAAGCCATTCGACTTCCACGGTTTCGAGGGCAAGCGCAGGGTGATCTCCTACGGCTGGAAATATGACTTCGACACCGAGCGGGTGAACCGTGCAGACGATATCCCGCCGTTTCTTCTGGGGGTGCGCAGCCTTGCGGCAGCATTCGCCGGAATCGAGTCGGATCAACTGCAACAGGCGCTCGTCACCGAATATTCGCCGGGTGCGCCAATCGGCTGGCACAAGGACAAGAAGGTGTTCGGCAGGGTGGTGGGTATCTCGCTGCTGTCGCCTTGCACCTTTAGACTGCGCCGCCGCATGGGCAGCAAGTGGGAGCGCGCCTCGATCATCGCCGAACCCGGGTCCGCCTACATCCTCGCGGGTCCAGCCCGTTGCGAATGGGAGCATTCCATCCCGCCTGTCGACAAGCTTCGCTATTCGATTACGTTCCGAGAAATCGGCTGACGGCGTCGCAAAGAACGATAGCATAGGCTGCCCTTCTCAGACGGCGGCCGGCGATCACGAAATGATGGACTGGGCCGTTGCCGCGGTATGTTTGTGACGTTTTTGGCTCTCGAATGACAGAAAGTCGTCCCGCCAGAAGGGAGACATCGCCAAGCGGCACCCTGCAAGAAGATGACGAGCACCTCCGGCTTCCGGCTGATGCTCCGCTAGCGATGTGAATCGGAGACGGAGCGCGCTAGCGCAAACATCGAGCCAAAAGAACTGACGTCACGTCAGTTTCCCCACAATGGCTGCGTAGTCTGAGAAGGTGAACTTCTTTCCACGTTCATGCGCCTGATTTGCCAGGCTGAGAAGACGGATCGGAAACGCGGCGGCCGCCAGATTGGCTTCCGAAAGCTTATGGGCGTCATCCTGTTCCACTGCCTGCATGGCTCGTTCAAATGCGGCGCCGACCTCTTTGTGGTTCAGCAAACCTTTGTCGACCAGCGCTTCGCAGAGCGATGCGAGGGCCATGACCATGCCTTCGAGCTGAAGATTAGCGGTATTCACGGGTGTCCTCCAGCGGGCGGTAAGAAGCAATGAATAGCGTAGCGCGGTCTAGTTCCCCATTGGGCTGTAGCGATCCCTCTTCTCTGGATGGATTGCGCATCTGCGGCTTTGGAGAGCAACTTTGGTGCGGCTGTTTTGTTCCTAGTATCTACTGGTCAAGCGCGTGAGGAGATGGCTGTCCTTGCGGCGGTGCCTCGGGCGTCATCGCGAAGAAATAGATCCCCGCGAGAACGAGAGCGGCGAGGAAAATCGCTCCCACGAAATTCATCATCCCGAATCCCGTTTTCCGATCAGCGCTGCCCATCTCGTCCCTTGCTCGGTCGCCGCGGACTTTCGAACTAGCTGAAAGGCGCGAGGTTCCTGAATGAGCGCAAATATCTGTTCGCCGATGCGGGAACACGGCGTCCAAGCGGACGGCCGATCGAAAAATCGCCTGGGAGACCGTCATTGCCGTCGAGGGCAGGGGATGGCGGGTTCGCTTTCAAGTTTCACCGGCCGCTGGCGATATGGCGCCGTCAAAGCCGTAGGTAAGCGCGGTTTCGGTCAGTCAATGTCCTCCCGCAACCTGCCACCTCGCTAATCCTGAAGTCGCTTCCCCACGACATGCAGATGGTGAGCCATTATGTTCCTCTTGAATTTCGCGCCGGACTTTGCCACCTCATCGACGCCATTTTCAAACGTGAAGGAGAAATGCACCCATGCCGACCGCTGCAGAAAAGCCTGCCGAAAGCCACGTCTTCGAGGCCGACGTCGCTCGCCTTCTGCATATGATGGTGCACTCGGTCTATTCGGACAAAGACGTCTTCCTGCGCGAGCTGATCTCGAACGCCGCCGACGCCTGCGAGAAGTTGCGCTACGAATCGATCGAAACCCCATCCCTTTCCGGATCCGACCCCGAAAGCCGCATCACTCTGTCGCTCGACGAAGAGCGTCGACAGGTTTCCGTCGAGGACAACGGGATCGGGATGAGCCGAGAGGAACTGATCGAAGCGCTCGGAACCATCGCCCGGTCTGGAACCCGGGCCTTCATGGAGCGGCTGGAATCCAGCAAGGCCGGCGAAGGGGCACAATTGATCGGCCAGTTCGGTGTCGGTTTCTATTCCTGCTTCATGGTAGCCGAACGTGTCGACGTCATTTCGCGTCGCGCCGGTTCAGACGAAGCCTGGGTCTGGTCTTCCGACGGCAAGGGTAACTACAGCGTCAGCCCTGCCGATATCGCCGAGGCGCCACCGCGCGGCACACGCATCCTGCTTCATCTGACGGAGGAGGCGAAGCAGTATACGTCCCGCTGGACGATCGAGCAGATCGTGAAGGAGCAGTCAGGTCATGTGCCCGTCGCAATCAGCATCGTCGATAAGCCCGGAAGCGAGCCGGTCCGGATCACCGACGGAAGCGCGCTTTGGACGAAATCGAAAAATGACGTCAGCAAGGATGAATACCGTGACTTTTATCGTGGGATCTCAGGCCAGTATGACGAGCCTGCGCTGACCGTGCACTTCCGGGCGGAGGGACGGCATGAATACAGCGCCCTTGCGTTCGTTCCGGGTTCACAGCCCTTCGACCTGTTCGACCCTGAGCGCGCCGGACGGATGAAACTCTACGTCAAGCGGGTCTTCATTACCGACGATGCCGGGCTCCTGCCGCGTTATCTCCGTTTCGTGCGCGGTCTCGTCGACACATCCGACCTGCCGCTAAACGTCTCGCGCGAGATGATTCAGGAAAGCCCTGTCCTGTCGTCGATAAGAAAGGGTGTGACCAGCCGGATCATCACCGCGATCGAAAAGCTTGCGGAAACCGAAGAAGAGACCTTCCTCACGCTCTGGAAGAATTTCGGCGCCGTGCTGAAGGAAGGCATCTACGAAGACTTCGAGCGTCGCGCCCAGCTTTTGGCCGTTTCGCGCTTCCGCACGACCGCTTCAGGGGAGGGCTATCGCTCGCTTGCCGACTATGTGAAGGGTGCCAAGGATGGTCAGGGCGCCATCTACTACCTCGCCGGCGCCGGCCTTGAACAGTTGAGGGCATCGCCGCAGTTGGAGGGATTCCGCGCCAGAGGCATCGAGGTGTTGCTGCTGACGGACCAGATCGACAGCTTCTGGGTCATGAATGCGCCGGAGTTCGAAGGCAAGACGTTCAAGTCCATCACCCAGGGCGCGGCCGAACTGTCGCAATTTCCCTTGCTGGATAACGAAAAGGCTTCGCTGCCGGAGACGCCTGCCGGTGCTGAATCGTTCGTAGCATTCGCAAAGGACAAGCTTGCCGACCAGGTCGCGGATGTCAGAGCCTCCGTCCGTCTGACGGAGAGCGCGGTCTGCCTTGTCGCCTCCGAAGGAAGCTACGATCGGCAGATGGAGAAACTCCTGCAGAGCGCCGGCCGGCTTCAGGACACGGCCAAGCCGATCCTGGAAATCAACCCGCATCACGCGATGATAAGGGCGGTTGCCGGCCTCGAGGATAATTCGCCGCTCAAGGAAGACGCCGCTTGGCTGCTCCTCGATCAGGCCCGTATTCTTGATGGTGATAAGCCCTCGGATTCACGTGCGTTTGCCGAGCGTCTCGGACGCATATTCGAGAAGGCGGCCCATTCCTGAAGATCGGCGATACGGGCTCTCGGCCAAGCCGTTGGCGCCGGCTCGACGATTTCGAAGGAGGCCTCTGAAGGTGGGCCGACACGCCGGTCCATCCTCCTAGATATCATCCTGGGTCGGGCTTCTGTGCGCCCTCGACCAGCGTCCTCATCCAGTGACGAGCGAAGCTGTTTGTCTTGGCGGCGAGAGCAGTCGGCATCCTGTTGAAGCCGTGGACCGCTTCGGGAACGACGATACAGCGGGCATCTCCCCCTGCCCGCCGCCAGCATTCAAAGATTTCGAGGCTGTCGTCTGCAATCGGATCGAGGCAGCCGGCGATGAACAGCGCCGGTGGAAGGTCGTAGAAATCACCGTCCACGGGTCCTTGTCGTTTTTCTTCAGGCAGCGAAGGTGTCAAGCGGCGCAAATTTGCAAGCGCCGAAGGTCCATCGATAAGAAGGCTTTCTGAAGAACTTTCCCGAAGGCTTTGCGACCCCTCGAGATCGAAAGCGCCGCACATGGAGTAAAATCCGATGACGGCGCGTTGCTGTCCAATTGAACGAAGATGAAAAAAGGCCTCCACCGCCAAGTGGGCGCCGGACGACTCTCCGGAAAGGATAATATGCGCGACGCCAAACCGCTCGAGATTGGTCGCCAGCCACGAGGCAGCCGCCAGGCAGTCTTCGAGCGTTCGCGCAAGGTCGTCGTCTGACGCATTGCGAAAATCCACGGCTGCAACCACGATCGCGCAATCGTCCGCGATCAAGCTGGCCAACCGATCTTCCAGACGTGCGTCACCCATTACCCAGGCTCCGCCATGAAAATGAATGACCAGTGCGCGGGGAGAATCGCGAGGGTGTGTGACACGGATCGTCAGCGTCCGAACCGGCAGGGTAATGATCGAAACCCGTGAGTGCATCCGTCGCAGGTCGGGAATGAATTTATGCCAAGCCTTGACCAGCGACTGGACAAGGCGCGCGTTCCAACGATGGCCGGTCTTGAACCGCGGTAACCACGGCAGCAGCCTGTTGAAGCGGCGTGCCCGCCGCAAGTCTTTTTCGGAGAGTTCAAGTCCCGGGCGAAACCGCCATGGTTACGTTGCCGATCACTAAGGTTAGTGTCATTACGACTTTGATGCACCAGTCATTCGAGTCGCGAGCGGCCGTTCAGAGGTCCTTGAAGCGGCAAAGCGTCGGCCGTCTTCAAGGTCTTTTGGCAGAGCGGAGCCCTAGCAGATGCTGCACGCCGGGTTCCGGACGTGCCTGGGCAATGCGCTCTTGGGTCGTTCGCTGGAAGACAGTCAGACCTTCGCGGTTCTGCCCGATACCCGCAACGACAGAAACTTCTGCGTCAGCAGCGGGACCTGTGAGTCGAGCCAGCTAGCCATTGCTTCTTCTTCGGCAAGGTTCGCCTTCAGTCCGGCGACGGCGGCCATGAAGCCTCCAGCCTCTGCCACAGCGAGCAGCGACTTGTATGCCGCGATCTCGTAGTTCTCGAACGCGAAATTGGCGAACGAATTCTTCAGGATCTCATCACCCGCCACCGTATGCCCAAGTGCAGCCAAAGAGCCCGTGACGGACAGAGCCATGTCCTTCAGCGACGAATGGTCCTCGTAAAGGCCTGCCAGAATCTCCTCGATGCGCCGGATCTGGCCTTCTGTCTCGGTGATGTGATGACCGAGCTTTTCGGCGACTTCCGGATAGTTTCGAGCCGGCTGAGCTGCGGCCTCATGATGCTCAGCGCCTGATTTTCCATCGCGTGGGCGTTCCTCAGACCGACGATGAACACGTCGCGGTTTCACTCTCTGCCATAGTCTTTCCTTTCGAAATTGGATTTGCCTCCACTTAACCTGAGGATTGTATTCTTGTTCCCACGACGGACAGCGCTTTCTGTCTGCTACTGTAAGAAACCCAGCTGCCTCGCCCGCTGATACGTGGGTGGGCGCGGCGCGGGCGAGGCGACAGCACGGGGTACAGGACACATCGAAGCCTAAAGGGCTATACACGAAATGCACCGCGGTGTGCCTTATCTTGTTTGTGTCGGGCAGCGAACGGGCTGGCTAGGGCTCCAAATGCCTCCGGCCGAACTGCCAGATCATCATTTCGCCGCCGGTGATTGGAATGACCGCACCAGTCGTCTGCCAGGGTCGCTGGCAAGAAGCACGTAGGTGCGGGCCCCAGCTCTGCCGGTCGATCCGCGTGGCCGATCAGCGTTGCCCAGTCTATTCCTTTGTCGGCGGCCATTTCGACCGAAACCGGAATTGAAGTTCTGCACCGCTCTTTCGGTCGACGCATAGGCAAGAAGCTGCGGCAAAGGCTGCGGGCGTCCAAAAAACGTTGGCGTTTGTGGATGACGATCCTTATGAAGCGAGCCGCTGCGGTGATCATGACCGTCGAGAGCGAATAAAGACATTGGTGCATGCACGTCGCCGTATCGGCGCCTTCATGTGTTGCTCAGGCGTGAGGCACACCATGTAAACCACAGAAAGCGCTTCCGGCTCTATCGAAAGCAGAAGCTGACGATGCCCCAGCGTGGCGGCCGGAAGCGAGCGATCGGCACGAGCCCGATGCTGATCCCAATCGCAGCCAATGCTCGTTGCTTGCTGGACTTCGTGTCGGATCAACTCACCGATGGACCCAGGTTCCGGGCCTAACCGTCGTTGACGATTGCGCTAGGGAATGCCTAGCACTCGTCGCCGATACAACCTGAAGGCTGTTGCCAATCGGGGCCCCGGCCACAGCTGCTGCGGGTCGATAGCCCGTGCGTGCCATGGCACAGGCAGGCCGACCGCCAAGGTAATCGAGAAAGCGGCCGACATGTGACTTTCGCCGCGCGTTGGACGGGCTTCAAAGTAGAAGATGAGACCAAGCCAGAGGTAGGACGAACGCGGTGTAGGCATCGACGATGATTTGGTTTGATGCGGTTTTAGAGAGACCGATCGAGGACGAAAGGCTGCAGCGTGGAATCGCAGCGATGCTCGCGATTGCGCCCAGAAGCGTCGCGGTCGTTCACGGTATCAGCGAGATTGGCACTCTTCCGGTGACCTGTGTCGTCGACCTAGGAAACGCCGACTTTTAGTTCCAGCTCGTCACTCTCTATCTGACTGAGCCTTGGGAACATCCCGGCATGTCCTGGAGCGTGCCTCTCGTCTTGCTGCCGCGCTCGACACCTCTCTGTTGTTGGGAAATGATGCGACCGCAAATCCTTATTCATTCGTGCATGTATCGAGTGGCGGGCAGCAATCGGTCGTCCTGGTCGATCCTGACGAACTTGATGAGAACCTGCCGATTCGTATGCTCACCGTCAGATCTGTTGGGGTATAATTCCGCATGAACAATATGCTCGCGTGCACCTCGTGCGGACTGGATAAAACCGAATCTGTCGTCCATTTCGGCTCGTACATCATGCGATGCGCCGCCTGCGGCCAGGACGTCGTCGCAACCTCATTCATCGCGATGATGAACTCGGATGATGAATGTTCAGCATTTACAGATGTGGGTCCAGGAAAGCGCCCTCCATCGGAGGAGCTTGTCGCGCGTGGACCACTCCGGCTGATCGCAACGGCAATCAGAGCCGCGGCGAGTGACGGAACTCTGATACGCCTGATCTTCGAACCAACAGATTGAAGCCCGGGCCGAGAAGCCTTGGAAAACTCGCCCGTTGAAGGCGCTTCTCAAAATGAGCATGCCAAACATGAAAGATAGCTATGAGAAATCTTGTATTGGGGTAGCTTCGACGGTTTCCGCCACGTTCTGGATCCTGGATACGATCAATTCTCGGAACTTGCGGTGGGGGAGCTTCTCAGAGGTTAGTAGCAGTTAAAATCAACTGCATAGTGCTTACTTGCCGAGGAGAAGTTGTAGTAGGGAAACTTTGCTGTCGTTAATTAAGTGCACTTACCTTAACCTTGAAGCTTATCCAGGCGGAGAGCTCCTTGCTTAATCTTGCGACCCTGAGAGAGGCGACGGACACGCTGCCAGCCACGTGATGATAATCACGGGGGTGCAGGTTCGAATTCCTTCAACTGCAAAGCTATCTGCGCCCTTTAATTCAAAAGTGGTCAGGCCTGAAGAATGTGCCTGCGCGTCAGTTCCATCAGGTGACCGAGATCACCTCTCTCTATCGCATCAACCATCTGTTGATGTTCGCGGCCCGATTGCTCGATACGGGCGCGCGTTCGCCATTGCGACACGGGGGCGGACGACGTCCGCTGCCGAATTTCCGTGACCAGCTCTACGAGCTCGTGATTACCGGCAATCGCTAGCAAATCGCGGTGAAAGGCGAGATTTGCTTCGTAAAGTTCAAGCATGGTGCCGTTCAGCACCAGATCGTCGAAGCGTGAAGCAAGAACGCGCAAATTCGTGATATCTGCCGCGCTCGCATTCGCAATGATACGGTCGCTGACGCCCACTTCGAGAATAACACGAATGTCGCTGACCTCCTGAGCGCGGCGTCCATCCTGCTCGTGGACGTGATAGCCACGATTGGGAATATGCTCCACCAGTCGCTTCTGTACTAGCCGGTCTAGCGCCCGGCGAACCTCGGGGCGCGTACAGTTATATCGCCGTTCGAGATCGATCTGCTTCAGCCAGGTCCCGGGCGGGAGGCGGCCGGCAAGAATATCCTGGAGAATGAGTTCAGTCACATCGGGCGTTTGCGGGTCTTGTGCTTGCGCTGTCGCTTCGGCTTTCAGCGAATTCATGCAGTTCTCCCAGCCTTTGGTTTTCGGCGACGACTATCATAGCTCTCCTTTGGCTCACAACGAGCCCGATTATCGGTGCGGAAAAAATATCCATGCTTATCTCTTGCGCACTTTCGAAAATTGGCGCATAAATTGGCGCCAATTTGGATACCATTATATAGGGCGAATTGTAAATCCATGCAAAATTCCGAAGCGGTCTGGGACATTGTCGAGAAGAAGCGGGCGGTGTTCTTCGAGTTGAGCGACCGGATCTGGGACATTCCCGAGACGAATTACCTGGAGTATCAGTCCGCCGAAGAGCATGCACGCCTCCTGGAAATCGAAGGTTTTCGCGTCGAGCGGGGCGTTGCCGGCTTACCGACGGCGGTCATGGGAGAAGCGGGCGAAGGCGGCCCCGTGATCGCGATCCTCGGAGAATTCGATGCGTTGCCTGGATTGAGCCAAGTGGCGGGGATCGCCGAGGAGCGGCCGCTGGTCGAGGGTGGCAATGGTCATGGCTGCGGTCACAATATGCTCGGTGCCGGATCGATGCTCGCTGCCGCTGCCGTCAAGGATTTCCTCGCCAAGAACGGCTTGAAGGGGCGGGTGCGCTATTATGGATGTCCCGCCGAAGAGGGAGGCTCCTCGAAGGGCTTTATGGTTCGGGCAGGCGTTTTCGACGATGTCGATATCGCGATCTCCTGGCACCCGGCAGCCTTTGCCGGTGTTAACAATCCCATCTCGCTCGCATGCAACGAAATCAACTTCCACTTTTCAGGCCGCGCCTCGCATGCCGCCGCCACGCCGCATCTCGGCCGCAGCGCTCTCGATGCGGTGGAGTTGATGAATGTCGGCGTCAACTATATGCGCGAGCACATGCCTTCGACCGCGCGCATTCATTATGCCATCACCGATGCAGGTGGCGCGGCGCCCAACGTCGTGCAGGCGCGTGCGACGGTGCGCTATCTGGTCCGCGCAAGAACCCTGCCAGAGCTCCTGGCCCTGGTTGCCCGGGTCAAGAAAGTTGCCGAAGGCGCTGCGCTGATGACCGAGACGACCGTTCGCAGCGAGATCATCAGCGGCGATGCCAATCTCGTCGGCAACACGCCGCTCGAAGAATGCATGTTTTCTCATCTGCAGCGGCTCGGGCCTCCACAGTTCGATGATGCGGACCGGGAAATGGCCCGCAAGTTCCAGCAGACCTTCAATGCGGAGGATATCGCAGCCTCCTATGGCCGTTTCGCACTGAAACCGAGGAGGGATCAGCCGCTTTGCGAGGAGATTTTCCCGCTGAACGCCGGCGATGGCACGCTGGTTGGCTCCACCGATGTCGGAACCGTGAGCTGGGTGGTGCCGACCGTGCAGATGCGCGGGGCGACCTACGCCATCGGCACGCCCGGCCATTCCTGGCAGCTGGTCGCCCAAGGCAAGCTGCCGGCTGCGCACAAGGGAACCGAGCATGCCGCCAAGGTAATGGCCAGCACGGCTGCAGATCTCATCCGTCATCCCCGGTTGATCGAAGCCGCCAAGGCGGATCACAAGGCGCGCCTTGAAGGAACGCCTTTCGTCAACCCGATCCCCGATGACGTTGAGCCGCCGCTGCCGGAGAAGGCCCATGCGTGACTTGGCGCTGCAGCCAGATCGTGAACACCTGATGGCGCATATCCGCGAGTTCGCCCGCCGGGTGAAATTGTCGGGAACGCCGGAGGAACTTGAGAGCTTCCAGTACCTTCAGGCGCAGATGGACAGCTACGGATATCGGACGCAACTGCTATCGCATGATGCTTTCATCAGCCTGCCGGGTTCAGCAAAGGTTGAGATCGAAGGCGAAAGTCTTCGTTGTATTACTCATTCGATGTCCGCCTCGAGCGGGGAAGGAGGTATAAGCGGCGACCTCGCCTATGTCGGCGAAGGGACGAAAGCCGATTTCGCAGGTAAGGACGTGGCCGGCAAGATCGTTCTCGTCGACGGAATTGCCACCGAAGAAGTCGCTGCACTTGCGAGCGCGGCCGGCGCTCTTGGCGAGCTTCATGTAAGTCCGAACGAACATCTCTACGAAATGTGCGTGTCGCCCGTGTGGGGCAGTCCGTCGCAACATACGCGCGCCCAACTCCCCAAGACGGTAATCTGCACTATTCCCAGGAACGACGGCATGCGCCTGCGCGAGCGGCTCGCCCGGGGTGAAAAGGTGCGTGCAACGCTTGCGGCAGAGGTCGATACCGGATGGCGCAAGACACCGCTTCTTGTCGCCGAGCTTCAGCCGGCGGGTGAGGATGCGCCATTCGTGATGTTTTCAGGCCATCACGACACTTGGCATTTCGGTGTCATGGACAACGGCGGCGCCAACGCGACCATGCTGGAGGCGGCACGCTTGCTTGCCCTTCGGGCAAGTGATTGGCAACGCGGCCTACGCATCTGCTTCTGGTCCGGTCATTCGCATGGCCGCTACTCCGGTTCTGCCTGGTATGCCGACGAATATTTTGACGAGCTCGATCTCCGTTGCGCGGCGCACGTCAATGTCGATTCCACCGGTGGCGAGGGCGCGACTGTTCTCACCAATTCCGGCGTTATCGACGAGCTAAAGCCCCTGGCCGCGGAGATAATCGCGCGGCTGACCGGGCAAAAGCATGCCGGCAGACGCCACGGCAGAGCCGCGGATCAATCCTTCTGGGGTGTCGGCATCCCCTCGATGTTCGGAAGCGTCAGCCATCAGCCGCCCCGTCCCGTCAAAATGCTGACGGCGCTCGGCTGGTGGTGGCATACGCCGCACGACACGGCGGAACATATCGATCCCGACAATCTCCGCCGGGATACGCAGATCGTGCTGGAGATTGTTTGGCGCCTGCTGACCTCGCCGATCCTGCCGTTGGATTATACTGTGTATGCGGATGCCCTCGGCAAACAGGTCGCCCAGCTGCAGACGGAGCTTGCCGGCCGTATCGATGTCTCGGTCCTTGCAAACGCAATCGACGAGTTGCGCGTCAACGCAAAAACCATAGTGGAGGCGAAGGACCTATCTGCCGCCAAGGCAGCTCGCATCAACGACTCGCTCATGCGTGCCAGCCGTCATCTCGTGCCGCTGAACTACACGAGCGGCGAGCGCTTCCATCATGATTCCGCCCTGCCGCACCCGGCCTGGCCGTCGCTGGAGGGGCTTCGGGCGCTGGCCGCGCTGCCTTTGACATCGCCAGAGACCGCTTTCTACGCTGTCCACGCCCGGCAGGTGAGAAACCGGGTCGCCCACGCGTTGAGGCAAGCCAATGCAGCATTGCGCGCGGCCCTGGAGGACTGACGCAGCGATATCTCAACTAAACAAACGGCACTTCGAGGCTGAAAAGAGGGAACTGAAAATGAAGAATAGAAACCTGTTTGCTGCCGTGATCGGCGCCATCACCATCCTGGCACCGCTTGCGGCCGGCGCCAAGGACTGGACGCATGTCAAAGTCGGCATTGAAGGCGCCTTTCCACCGTGGAACCTCATGGATTCCAGCGGCAAGTTGGCCGGTTTCGATGTCGACCTCATCAATGACCTTTGCAAGCGCGCCAAGGTCGATTGCCAACTGATTGCCGGCGAATGGAATGCGATGATCCCGAGCCTTAATGCCGGCAAGTTCGATCTGGTGATGACGCTTGGCATAAACGAGAAGCGCAAACAGGTGGTCGATTTCACCGTGCCTTATGCAAGTGGCGTTGCGAGCTTTCTGCTTCTCAAGGACGGGCCGGTCTCTTCCCTGCCGATGACCGGCGAGCGGCTGAACCTGAACGACAAGGCCAAGGCTGACCCTGTGATGGCCGAAATCGGCAAGGCGCTCAAAGGAAAGACCGTCGGCGTGGTTCAGGCAACCAGCCAGGAGCAACTGATCAACAGCTATTTCGGATCCGATGTTAGCGTGCGCGCCTACAAGAATTCCGGAGAACGTGACCTCGATCTGAAGGCCGGGCGCATCGATGCCGGTTTCGACAGCGGTGTTTACGAAACCTCCGTGCTTGGCAAGCCTGGCAATGACGACCTGATGATGTCCGGCCCATTGGTGAAGGGCGCAATGCTGGCAACCGAAGTCGCGCTCGGCATGCGCAAGGGCGAAACCGATCTGAAGGCAAAATTCGATGATGCCATCAAGCAGGCCGCCAAGGATGGCATGATTAAACAGCTCTCGGAGAAATGGAGCAAGATCGACCTTACGCCGACCTTCCACGCCAATTGAGCGCCTTTGTCCGCGTCAACCTTAGTCGAGGCTAGACAATGTCACTTGCCGCAAAAGTCCGTTCTCCGGACGCTGCATCATGAACCAGCCGAATTTATTCGAGCTTGCTGGTTTCGGCCCGGAAGGCTGGGGGCATGCTCTTCTGGCCGGAGCGTGGATGACCATTCTGGTTGCCATCGCCGGTTATGCCGTCGGGGCCTGCATCGGAACGCTGGGAGCATGGGCCAAGGTCGCAGGCAACGGTTTCGCGCGCGCCGCGGCTGACGCGTATACGACGGTGCTGCGTGGCATTCCGGATCTGCTTGTCATCTATCTCTTCTATTTCGGTGGCAGTGCAGCGGTCACTGCGATCGGCAAGCTTTTCGGCGCGGAAGGTTTCCTCGGCTTTCCAGGCTTTCTTGCCGGTTCGCTGGCCGTGGGCGTCACATCCGGTGCCCAGTTTACGGAAGTGCTGCGAGGTGGGTTTAAGGCGGTTCACGCTGGCGAAATCGAGGCTGCCATTGCGTGCGGCATGCCACGCTGGCTTCGCCTGCGGCGGATCATTGCGCCATTGACCCTGCGTCATGCGCTTCCCGGTCTTGGCAATGTCTGGCAGGTCGTCTTGAAGGAGTCGGCGCTGGTATCCATCACTGGCGTTGCCGAACTCCTGCGTCAGGCTCAGGTCGCAGCGGGATCGACCGGCCTTCCCTTCGATTTCTACCTGATTGCCGGCGCGATCTATCTGATGATCTCGACGCTTTCGAGCCTCATCATGCAGCAAGCCGAGCGGCGCCTGTCGCGCGGCGTGAGGAGGCATTGATGGATTGGCAGTTTCTCGGAGAAACATTCCTGAGCCTGGTCGCCGCGATCCCGCTGACTATCGAGCTTGCCGTGACGTCGATCTGCCTCGGAGCCATTCTGGCGCTGCTGCTGGCGCTTGCTCGTCTCTCCGGCGTCGCCGTGCTGGATTGGTTGGCGCGACTCTATGTATTTATCTTCCGCGGCACGCCGCTGCTGGTGCAGATATTTCTCATTTATTACGGCCTTGGCCAGTTTGCAGCCATACGGCACAGCATTTTCTGGCCGTTCCTGCGCGATCCCTACTGGTGCGCGGTTCTGGCGCTGACCTTGAATACCGCGGCCTATGCCAGCGAGATTATTCGCGGCGGCCTGCTCTCCGTACCGCATGGTCAGATCGAAGCTGCTCGCGCCTGCGGCATGCATCGCTTCTTGATCTTTCGCCGCATCGTGCTGCCGCTGGCGATCCGCCAGTCCTTGCCCGGCTATGGCAACGAAATGATATCGATGGTCAAGGCGACGTCGCTTGCCTCGATCATCACGCTGATGGAGGTGACGGGCGTTGCCGCCAAGATCATCTCGGAGACCTATAGGGCAATCGAGGTCTTCGTGGTCTCCGGGACGATCTATCTCGCCATCAATTTCGTGCTGACGCGTCTCATTCAATTCGCCGAATATAGGCTGAGCCCGCATTTGCGCACTCCTCTTGCCGTCACCCGAGAGAATGCCGTGACCACGACCACTGCCGGAGAACCACAATGACGGCCACGCCAATCGCACTCAGCGTGCGCGACATGCACAAGAGCTTCGGACCTGTCGAGGTTCTCAAGGGGATCTCCCTCGACGCGCTCGAAGGCGATGTGGTCTCCATTCTCGGCTCGTCGGGCTCAGGAAAATCCACCTTCCTGCGCTGCATCAACCTGCTGGAAACACCGGATTCCGGTGAGGTGACTGTCGCCGGCGAAACGATCCGCATGCAGCGCAATGTCCGAGGTACGCACCGTGCAGCGGATGGAAAGCAGGTCGACCGGATCCGCATGCAGCTCGGAATGGTGTTCCAGAGCTTCAATCTCTGGTCTCACAAGACGATCCTCGAAAACCTGATCGAAGCGCCGATCCATGTCCAACGCCGCCCCCGCGCCGAATGCATAGACGAGGCCGAGGCCCTGCTCGCTAAGGTCGGGATTGCCGACAAGCGCAATTTCTATCCTGCCCATCTTTCTGGCGGTCAGCAGCAGCGTGCCGCCATTGCGCGCGCTCTCGCCATGCATCCGAAGGTGATGCTGTTCGATGAGCCGACCTCCGCGCTCGACCCAGAGCTTGTCGGCGAAGTGCTGCGGGTCATGCGCTCGCTTGCCGAGGAAGGACGCACGATGCTGGTCGTCACGCATGAGATGGGTTTTGCGCGCGACGTCTCAAGCCGCGTCATCTTCCTACACAGGGGTGTCGTCGAGGAAGATGGCAAGCCCCAGGACGTGTTTTCGAACTCGCAATCGGAGCGCTTCCGCCAGTTCATCAGCCAATAACGCATCACGCTCAATCAAGAAGGGGAACTAGAGCATGAAATACCTGACCGGAATTCTGGCTGCGATCATCATGATCGCCACCTTGGCCGTTTCGACGGTCGTGCGCGCCGAGGAGAAGAAATGGACCCACGTGACGATTGCGACCGAGGGCGCGTTTCGCCCATGGAATTTCACCAAGGCCGACGGCAGCCTTGACGGTTACGAAATCGAGCTCATCAGATATTTCTGCGCCCATATGAAGGTCGAATGCACGACTGTGATCCAGCCCTTTGACGGCATGATCCCGGCGCTGAATGCCGGCAAGTTCGATGCGATCATTTCCGGCATGTCGGCGACGGCCAAGCGAGAGGAAGTCATTGCCTTCAGCGACTCCTACGGCACGACGGGTCAGACCTTTGCGACATTGAAAGACTCCCCGCTTGCGGACCTGCCTTTGAAGGGTGAGGTATTTTCACTCGCAACGGACGAAACCGATGCCGAGAAGGCGGTGAAGGAGCTTGAACCGCTGCTCAAGGGCAAGACAATTGGCGTGCAGACAGCATCGATCGCTGCGACCTTCCTCGACAAATATCTGAAGGGTGTCGCCGATATCCGTGAATACAAGACGACCGAGCAGCACGATCTCGATTTGAAGGCTGGCCGCGTCGACCTCATCATGGCCTCCATGGCATATCTTTCGACAGCAGCGGCAAAGCCGGGCAATGAGGACATGATTGTCACCGGCCCGCGCTTCCAAGGCGGCATGCTCGGCCGGGGCAGTTCGGTGGGTCTGCGCAAAGACGATACGGGACTGAAGGCCATGTTCAACGATGCGATTGCCGCGGCCAAGGCGGACGGCACGATCGCCAAACTATCGCAGAAGTGGTTTGGTTTTGATGTGACGCCGAAGTGAAACCCTATTTAAATCCCAGTCCAGCGTCGTCAAGGCCGCGCTGCGGGCGCGGCTGCCGTAAATTACGCCAGGCATATTGACGAATGAGATTGATGATTGGCAAGCTTGACAAATGAGGCGGAGCCGCCCCAGTGCCACAGAATTCCTCCCAATCGCCGCCGACCGTAGCTGAGCCGCCTCACCGTCCTTAGTCATGTCTTGGATTCAGATGGGCGGACAGCGCCGATGAGCTCGACCATAGAGTCAAGCGCCCGCTTGGCCGCTTCCTTTTTCCTATGCTCGCTGAAGCAGATCGAGCCGTCTGGCGTCATCAGCAGGCAACGATACCGTTTGCCACCGTCGTCGTCTTCCCCCGCTATGGTCGGCAATGGCAAACTCCCCGGGTTGAGATGCCGCTCACGTCTTGTCCATAGCCATCGTTGTGTGACGATCCAATCATCCGGCCTAATCTGGCGGACGAACACGACCGGCTATGATCCAGAAAACCGGGAGGAGCAAGAACACGGTAGGATCCGCGTCAGAACCGCCGTCGCGCACAATGACAAAGGTGAAAAAACGCCTGAAGCGAAATCCATATGATGGCAACCAGCCATCCCAAAAGAGGCCAAAGGTTACGGAAGAGCAGTTTGCACATCGCTTTCTCTTTGTGACATCATCGGGGGCTTATCAACGGCGTAGTAGCCGTCCCGTTATGACGGTGATGATGCTGATGAAGCGAACAGGTGGTGGACGACCGGAATCTGGTAGCGGCTCAACGATCATCGGAATCATCCTTTATTCCCACACGACTGTTGTAGACCATCTCCCACCCCTTCCAGCCGTTGAAGAGAAGCAACATCGTGGCAATCAGCGAAAGCAGTAGCCCGGTTGGTAAGATAAATTCAGGTCCCATGATCATTCGACGCCAAAGACTGAACGCTTCGATCAAGACAAGCACGATGTTGCCAACCATGTGGAACCAAGCATCTCGCAGACCGCGGATGCGGCTATCGCCAAGAAAATCGGTCAGCCCGGCAAGCGCCGCAAGCGCTGCCATAAGAAGACCCGCCCCCAAAAGCCACATGGAGGCCATAGGCCAGAACGGGTCTGCAGACCGGCTGTGGACAATATCGGTTATCAAGGCCCCAACAAAGAATGCGATCGGAAACGGGATCAGCATCGGGTGGACTGGGTGACCGGCGATCTTGAGTGTGCTCCTTGGATTCATTCCTCGTCCTCCATTTCCTCCTACCTGTGGTACTAAGCGTATTTTCCGCGCAAAGCGGTTGAGTGCCGAAAGGCTCACAACCTCAAACAAAGAGAGTCCAGCTAAGGTTCCCGATGTGCAAACCACGGGCCCGCAGCAAGGACCCGCCTGAACAAGTTGCCAACCCTTCCGGCCTCATCCATAGCCATGCTCATTTATGGCTTCTTTTGCCATTTCGGCGGGCCCGTGGCGACGCACCTTCCGGCGTGTCGATCCAGTTGCCTTCCCCGCTCGCAGAGTCTCGGCCGAAGAACTGCTTGCTGAAACAGGTGGCCGACAGGCAGGCCGCCGGTCGGGCTCCTGCGCGGTTCGACGACGTCCGGTGTAGGGACAAGATCGCCCATAGGCGTCCGAACACGGCTGCCTGGTGATTGCCCCCTGTCTGTGCGGATGCGGCCCCACCCGGTTCCTCAGCCGCAAGACGGCATCGGCGAGGCGCCGGAGCGGGTGCTCGAGGCCATAGAGCAGACGCTCGATCAATAGTCAGACTTACAAAGGGGCGGCTTCGGGCGAAGCCGTATCGGATCATGCCACATTCGGATCGAGCACAAGCGATCGCGCCGCAGCAAATCATTCATGCCTCATCGGTCTGGAGGGCAGCTCAGAGCGTTTCATCCGGGCCGTGTTCGGCTACCTTACCACGGATGGCGGCCGGCAGGACGCGCTGGGATGTTGAGGCGAGGGCACCCGATAAGGTTAGAGCAGTGGGTATTGTAGAATATGAAAATATACAGATAATCTCTGCGGTTGTCGCTGCCAGACAAAGTTAATCGCGGCTCTGGGGGATCCCATGGAAACAATCGCCGAGGACGCCCATGCTGGCGTAGTGTCGCCCGAACTCGTGGTCGATGCGCTGTTTGCATGCCGAAAGACGGCAGCGATCAGGGCGGCCATCGAGCTTGATCTCTTCACTCACATCGGCGACGGCAAAACGGCAGCATTGCTGGCGTCGGCAACAGGCGCGTCGGAGCGCGGCGTGCGCATCCTGTGCAATTACCTCGTGGTACATGGTTTCCTGACAAAGGAGAACGAGCAGTACCGGATGACGCCCCCGACCAGAATGTTCCTCGATCGCAATTCGCCAGCCTATATGGGCTCTGCCGTCGAGTTCGTCGCCGCACCTGAAATTCTGGACAATTTTCTGCGCGATCCGGCCGCCGCCGTGCGAAACGGGGGTTCGATCGGGCTTGCGAACATGTCGCCAGACAATCCCGTCTGGTTGAAGTTTGCGCGCGGCATGGGCTCCTTTACCGGGCTCAGCGCCAAAATACTGGCCGGCGAAATCTCCGGCTGGCCGGTGCCTCCCCAAAGGGTTCTGGATATTGCAGCGGGTCCAGGTCTTTTCGGGATCGAAATTGCCAAGGCCCTTCCATCGGCAGAGATCGTCGCTGTCGACTGGGCTGCCGTGTTGGAGTTGTCACGTCAGAATGCGGAAAAGGCCGGCGTGGCTGATCGGTACCGGACGATTGCGGGCAGCGCCTTCGATGTGAACTGGGACACAGGGTATGATCTCGTCCTGCTCCCGAATTTTCTGCACCATTTCGATTTGCCGACATGTGCCCAATTGTTACGAAAGATCATTGCGAGCCTTGCGAAGGATGGTCGCGTCGTCGCCGTCGATTTCGTGCCGAACGAAGACGGCATCTCGCCGCCTTTTCCGGCGGCCTTCTCCTGGGAGATGCTCGCCGGTACGCCGGCAGGCCAAGCTTATACGCAAAGTGAGTTGTCTGAGATGGCAAGACTTGCAGGTCTTAAGAGCGTCAAGGTCAAACCAATGCCGCCAACGCCAGCAAGCCTTATTCTCTTTGAATAGCCGCTTGACCGTCGCCCGTGTCGCTTGGCCGACAAATGCTTAGTCGCTCCAATCCATGCCATGATCGTTGATGCGCAACCAAAATGGCTCCGCAATCTGTCGCTGGCCGATTCCCCCACGACTGCCTCGGGACAGAAGCGCTACAGACGAAGCTTTTTGAACAAGCCTTCCGGGATCGACCTGATGATCATCATAACCAGCCACCAAGCCGGCCGCACGTAGATGACATTTCTGCGCTTTTCCACGGCGGCGTAGATTGCTAAGGCGAGTTCTCGCGGCTCGGCGGTCAGAGCAGCCGGAAGCGCCATGCCCGCCGTCATTTTAGTCCTCACGAAGCCCGGTTTGACCGTCAAAACATGAACGCCCCTTGCGGCCAACCGGTTGCGCAGCCCGGAAAGAAAGGCGCTCAAACCAGCTTTGGCAGCGCCATAGACATAGTTGGAGGCGCGCCCGCGATCGCCCGCCACCGACGAGATACCGATGATCGTGCCCGAGCCGCGATCCTGAAATCGCGACGCCATCAATCCCAGCAGAAGACAAGGTCCTTCGAAGTTCGAGCGCATAACGAGCGTGGCATGATCGATGTGACGCTCCGCCAATGCTTGGTCACCCAGCAAACCGACCGCTAACAAGACGGCGTCTGGCAGCACAGGCAGACTATCGAGAAAAGGCGCAAAGCTTGCGGTGTCGAGAATGTCCAGCGCGACAGCGGTGATAACGCTACCCGGCACGCGTAACTCGAGATTGGCTGCTTCCGCTCGGGCAACAGGCAACTCTCTTCCGCTGATCGTAACGTTCCAACCCTTTTCAGCGAAAGTAAGCGCCGTCGCTTTAGCAATGTCGGACGTGCCGCCGACTACCAGCAGGGACTTTCTTTCAGGCAGCGCAAGGTTCAAAGTGATAGCCTTTGGGATTGAAGCGAAGAGAAGCTGGTTGCGGCACCCGAGCTGCGGCGCATTTCCCGAAAGGCGGCAAGACGCGGGTCGGCCGCCTCCAGCGTGGCACTGCTCATGCGTGCGTCCTTCGCGAGATAAAAACGGCCACCATAAGCGACAGTGATCGCGTCAAGCTGTTCCATCAGTGCAAGACTTGCCGCACTGACGGGGAAGTCGAGCGCCAGCGTGTATCCTTCCATCGGGAATGAAAAGCGGCTCTCCTGCGCGCCCATGCGCTTCAGCACGGCGAGAAATGATCCCTGGCCGGCGGCGGAAATCGCTCTCAGCAGTTCTGCGGTCCCTTCGCTGGCGGCCGAAAGCGGCAGCACGCATTGAAATTGTGCAAAGCCGCGCCGTCCGTAAATCCGGTTCCATCCGAGAATGGCATCCAGCGGGTAGAAATAACTGTCCCAGTCGGTCACGCTGTCGCCGGCGCTGCGCCGGCCTTTTGCGTAATAGACCGCATTGAAGGCGCGCACCGAAAAGCGGTTAAGGGTCAACTGGGGAGCGTCGAATGATATATGTCGTTGGCGCTTGATCTTCACCTGATAAGGATTAAGCCTCTGCCGATCGCTGAGCTCGTCGCGCCTGGCATGTTCGCCCAGGACAATGCACGAGCGGCCAAGCATATTCTTTGGTGCGAAGCAGTCGATCCAGGCCACGGAATAAGTCCAATCGGCAGACCGCTCGAATATATCGATCGCTTCGTCAAGGCAACGGGCGGGGATTGTGCGCTGTCTTATCCAGCCGCTTTCCACCGAGGTCAGCCGGATGGCCGCGCGCAGTATGACGCCTGTCAGACCCATACCGCCGATCGTGAAGGCAAAGAGATCGGGATTTTCAGTTCGCGAGCAACGCAGGACGCTGCCGTCAGCAACCATGAGGTCTATCCACTCAACGAAAGTCCCGAACGAGCCGTGCTTGTGGTGGTTCTTGCCGTGAACGTCGGCGGCAATCATGCCCCCTATCGTTACAAACTTCGTGCCAGGTGTCACCGATGGAAACCATCCGCGCGGCAGGAAGGCCAGGATGATATCGCCGAGAACAACGCCGGCCTCAACTGTCAGTACCCCGGTTGCAGGGTCGAACGCGATCATGCGGTTGAAGCCGGTCAGGTCGATTGTGTGCGCCTGATTGAGAGCGCTGTCGCCATATGCGCGCCCATTGCCGCGAGCGATACTCGGCCCGGAAAGAACGAGATTTCGCAACGACGGCTCATCGCGCGGAAAGCTGATACGGCAATCAGCCTTTGGAAAACGTCCCCAGCCAGAGATTTCCATCGATCACGCCTCCATACTGCGCGAGGCGAACACAAACTTGCGATCGAGATTGTACTTGATGCAATAACCTATTACGAGGCCGAGGACGGCGCCAAGTTCACGCGCCTCGGCGGTGCTCCATGTGAGCCAGAACGTGGTTTCGGTTGCCCAAAAGATTAGCGTAGTGGCGACACCTGTAAGTGTGTAGAGGCCGAATTTACGGCTTCCGTTCGCGACACCCGCCGTGTTGTCGAAGAAGATCCATCTCTTGTCCAAAACGTACTTGATGATCAGGCCCGTTGCGGTGCCGGCAAATATTGCCAGTGCGAAACCCAAGCCATCGCTCAAAACGGCAAGGACCGCGCGCTGCATCAATAGATTAGCCAGCGTGGCGGTAACGGCAAACAAAACGTAGCGGACGATCAGTTGGAACATCGGCCTAGGTCATCCAGAAAAGAGATCGTATTTTCGCCGACGGCGAATAGCTCGGTCCCGCGCATGGTGTTTTGGCCAGAGTTTCGGTCAACAATCAATCGCAACACCCTCGAACCTTTCAGCACGCCTTCTTTTTGAGGGACATTCTCCAGGACAACAGGGAAAAACTGGGCAGAGGTTTCAAGCATCGATCTACATAATGCCAGCAATAATCACGATCAGGATGAGTACGCCGCAATAGCGACTGACCCGATCCCTGACCGCAAAAACGATTGGATCGTCGTCCATAATACCGCGATGGGCCATCATGACCATGCGGCTGACCCAATAAAGCAGGATGAGGCAGATGCCCCAAAGACGGATCGGATGAGTGTAAAGCTCTCGGACCTCGGGGGAGTCCAAGTAAAGCGCCATAACCAATGCGGCGATATATCCGGAACTGAGAGCCATCATCGACACGATGAGCTGGTCATCGCCTTGGTAGCCTCGGCCGTTGGCCTTGCCTCGCCCGGAATTGACGACATCGACCAGTTCGCCCTGACGTTTGACCGCAGCGAGCGAAAAAAAGAGGAAGATCGAGAATGCCAGCAGCCATTCCGAGATCGGCAACCCGGTGGCAGCACTCCCAGCGAAAATGCGCAGCGAATAGAGGCCAGCCAACGCGCAGATATCCACGATCAGTTTGCGCTTCAGGTAAATCGAATAGAGCATGGTGGTGGCGTAGTATAGCGCCATGACCAACAAGAATTCCGCCCTCTGAACCAGTAGGCCGAACAGCAACCCAGACAACAGCAAACCGGGCACCATAAATGTTCCGTGCTGCAATGGGATCATGCCTGAGGCGAAGGGCCGGTTCCGCTTTCGCGGATGAAGCCGGTCAGAGGCAAGATCCAGCAGATCGTTCAGCACATAGACGCTGGACGCAACCAGGCTGAAGCAGATAAATGCAAAAAACGCATCCAGCCAACTATCGATTGATGCCTCATGGGCTGCAATCAGCGGCAGAAAGACCAGTATGTTCTTCGACCATTGATGCGGTCGAATGGCCTTGAGGTAGGCTCGGCTGCTGTGCTCTTGATCACAAAGATGCATGACCTCGCCGCTAAGCGAATGGACCCGGCCTCTTTCCTTCTGTGAGAGCCCTACAGTGATAGCTCGCCGCGCCGAATTCCATACCGGTATGTCGGCATGCGCATCGCCGATATAGTCGTAGTTGCCGGCACCATAGCGCTCCACGAGAAAGCCCGCCTTCGTGCTGCCTTTCAGATTGCGCATGCCGTCTGAGCCATAGACTTCATCGAAAAGCCCCAGATGATCGGCCGTTGCATTGGCGATGGACTGATCCGTGGCAGTCACAAGGACTGCCTTTCCACCTTGCTGACGCCAGTTTCTTATGTAGTCGACAACGTTGTCGTTATAGGCGAGCGCAGCCGGATCAATAGCGTTGTTTCGCGCCAAGCTTGCTTTGAATTGCGCTTTGCCGGCTGCGAGAGATCCGAGCACATGCAAGAGCTTCCAAAGATCCTTTGATGCGCAATCCCAGAAGGATTCGTAGAGAAGATCGCTTCTTATCAGGGTTTTGTCGAGATCTACGGCAAGTACAGGTAGATCATCCATTGTTGCGCTCTCCCCTGCGGAGCTGATCCCGAATAGTATCTTCGGGCATTCCGAAGAGATTCCGAGGCCAGTGTCTTGTGTTCAGCTTAGGGAGCCGCAGATTTAAGGGTAGATCGTTTATGGTTGGTGGCCCTAATCCCTTCGGCGAAGGGCGAACGGAAAGGGTTGAGCAAGACGACACGAATTTACGCTGCCGACGCGTGCGGCACGTTCGCAATGCTCCATTTGGATTACTTGCAATCCGGATGTCCCCGGATGAATCTCATTGAACCGTCAAGCACAACCAAAGATAGGGTTTCCCGGCGACTACCCTGCCTGTTTTTTTTGGTCAAGAACGTCGACGGAATTATTCAAAGAACAGCGAGCGGGTTGGCCAACAGTTGGCGAGCCAACGAATGATGAGCACGAGGACGGAGCTGCTAATCTCATGAAGCTGGGCGTTGCGCTGATCTCAGGTATTTTTATTGTTACCTTCTTTCCGCAATCGGGCAATACGAGCTCCGTATGGCCGGACGCCGATGCGCCTGACCGGTTGCAACAGACGATCAGAGAGGCGACTTGCGCGGAAGCTTCTGCGGCGACCATGTCGGCCAAACTGGACGGGACCTCCTTGAGCGGCCTCTTGACCAGCCCATCCGCACCTCGAACAACATTCCACGTATCTCCGGATGGCAACGACAATTGGAGCGGCCTCCTTCCCGCAGCTAACACACAGCGCAACGACGGTCCTTTCGCCAGCATCGAGCACGCTCGTGATGCAGCGCGTGAGAAGGGCGGCCCAAGCGTAATTGCAATGAGCAGTGGCGACTATTATCTCGCTCAACCAGTCGTCTTCGACGCTCGCGATGCGGGCTTGATCATAACGGCGAGATGCAACGGGACTCCGGTTTTACATGGCGGTCCGCTTGTGCAGAACTGGGCGTCACAAGCCAACGGGCGCTGGACGGCACCTCTGAAGTTGCCTTCAGGAGATGGAGTTGGAGACCTTTTCGTCGACGGCGCCCGCCAGACGAGTGCCCGCTTTCCCAACGTTCCCGTTGACGGAGATCCGCGCAAGGGATGGTTGTTCGCCGCCGAATGCGATCCGCCTATCGGCCCCTGGGCAGGCAACACACGCTTTTGCTTCCATCCGGGGGATCTTCCGGCTTTGGGAGATGTGACATCGCTGACCGTCGATATTGTCGGAGGATTTCAGCCCGGAAGCCAATGGGGGAACGATACGCTTCCGGTGGTCTCAATCGACGCCGAGAAGAGGACCATTGATACCAAGGGCACCAGTTATTTCTTTACCGCAGAAGGCAGCCGCTATTTCTTGAGCGGCACGGAAGCCTTGCTCGATGCCCCCGGGGAATGGTTGTACGATCCCACTATGGGTCAGCTCCGCTATATTACAGCGGATCGATCTTTCCCTGGCGCGGTCGTCGTTGCAGGTATCTTGCCGACTTTCTTCCGGCTTGCGGGAGCCGACGGGATGACTATCTCGGGGCTGGAGTTTCGTGATGGAGCTCCGCAGGGAAGCGGCAAACTGGGCACAGACACCAGAGGCTTTGGTGCCATCCGGCTCGAGGGAGCTAACCGTGTCAGGCTGCTAGGCAACGTCATCGAAAATATCGGCGTTGGTATTCACGTATCAGAAAGTCAGGATGTTTTGATTGCCGGCAATGCGATCGGCAATGTGGCCGGCAATGGAATTTACGTTGGCACGACCTATGGGAGTTTCGGCAAATCAAACGGTGCCAGAATCCTGTCGAACCATATCCATGATGTCGGGCAGGTATATTATGATACAGCCGGGGTATCTTTCCAAGCCACAGACAACATCCGGATCGCTAACAATCTGATCGAAAACGTTGCGCAGTTCGGGATCGGCGGTGGCTCTACCTGGGGTCCACAAGATGCCGTTCATGACGCGGTCATCGAACATAACGTCGTCCGCAATGCCAATCAGCGTACGTCAGATGGTGGTGCCATCAAGCTGATGGGCGAGCAGGGCGACCCACTGAATAGCATCATCCGCGAGAATCTTGTGACCGGAACAGGGCATCTGATGAACCGGGCCGACGGAACGTTTTGGCCGGCCGGATACGACAATATCGATGAATGGCCTACTCCTATCAGCTGGGCGATCTATACCGACGGTAAGGCCAGTGGGGTGCGCATCGAAGGAAATACTCTTTCAGGCAACGTATCAGCGATCGGGATCAATGGCGGCTGGAGCAATCTGGTGACAGGAAATGTCATCTCACATGGATCAGGCGTAGTTTTTCGTGTTGATGATGCGACGGGCCGAGGGTGGCACCCGCAATGGGCGCGCCCTAACCGCATCGAGGAGAATGTTGTATCGGTTGACAGTGACAGCGGCATCGTAGCAAGCGTCAACGCTCCCGATCATGGGCTTGGGTTTGTGCACTTCGCACGCAATCGTTACAGCGGCAACTTGAACGACAAGAGTTTCCGATTGAATTGGCGAATGACGCTGTGGGGGAATTCTGGCAACCTGAGCGATTTCCAGAACGCTGGGGTCGACACAGACAGCGTCGTCGTTCCCGCCGACAAGAAAGAGGACGAATGACGCCTCCGGCTGGCGTGTCGCCGTGATGGTTTTGAGCGCCAGTTCTGAACAAGCTCCCGTGGTGTAACTGGCCGCCGATTGTCGTGCTTGCCGGCATCGGCCGGAGGGATATCAGCGTGCCAGAGCGGGCAGGCTGATTTGAGGATCATCTTTCATTCGCGCCATGGTCTCAAGCGTCATGTACCTTGCGCGTTGAACTGGCCACTCGCCACTGTGTTCGAGCAGCAGTGCGCCAACGAGACGACCGATCGCTTCGTCGTTCACAGGATGCCGACAACCTCGGTGCGGCGCTTGATTTCGCGATACCGCGGCCTTGATGCCTTCATGAGCATCGAAGCGCCGCTTGAGCCGCAAAGTATCAGACAAATAAGCAGAGTTTCGAGCTAAGCCGGAATCCCTCTCCCCGTCTACGCAGCCAATAGGAAACATGCCCAGGGTCAGAAGCGCGGGCAACTGGTTGGCGGTTGCCGCAAGTGTTTCGCCGCCTGGCTTTTGAATGCCCCCCTACACAAACTCCGTCATATGCCTGACGGTCAGCGCGAAATAGCCCATGAAGACTATGAGCATAAGAGCATCGTGACGGAGGCTTTTTTGCTGCGTTCGCGCCATTCCGAGGCACAAGAAAAGCAAAACGGCAACCTCCGAGTAACGTTGCCAACTGAACCTTTGCGCCGCTTGACCTGCAAAATAGCAGGCAAACAAGGATAGTTCCGGGCTGAGCCGGAATCCATCTCTCCGTCCACGCCGCCAATAGGCAAATGCAACGACCATACCCAAGGTCAGGAGCGGAAGGGTCAAAAGGGGGCGACCATAGATCGTCGGCAGGTGCGCTGCCACGGTCCACACGACCGAATACGGCCTGGAGCCACCATCTTCCGGGATAAGGAGCCACAGCGCGAGAGAAATCACTGCGATGGCAATGATCTCACGTGTCCGGGCGGGCACGTCGCCGGCGAGGTCCTCTTTGCGCAGAAAAAGCCAGCCGAAGACGCCGAGAAGCGCCAACCCATGCAAGAGCGGTCCAAACGAGAATCCGGTGTGCATCTCTCGCCACTCCGGAGGCGTCGGTCCACCCCAATGTATCACAAGGCTCGCGGCAACCAGCAAGGACGGCGCCAGCGTCAGTATAGCTAAACCAACCATCCGCCATGTGACGATGCGAGGCCATTGTTCGGCGACAGCCATGAGTCCGAAGGCACCGGCTGCACTGAGGAAGTTTTGCCGTGCGATTGTGGATATTGCGCCCGCGATGCCAAACGCAATTGGCCGGCGCGGGTAAAGGGCGAGCGAATAAGCCATTGCGAAGAAACCAGCCATCGAAAGGCTTTCACTTACGGGATGCAGGGCGGGCGTCCAGAAATAGCTCGACGAAACGAGCGGGAAGCCGATCACTAAGGCCCGAAGCGGAGAAGCACCACTGGATCGCAATGCCGCATAGAAGAAGAGAAGTGAGATTGTCGTCAAGATGGCGGGCCCGAATGTGGACTGCCAGCTGGTCTGATCAAGTGCTTCTGCCCCGGTTAGCCATGCAAGGATAGCCATGAGCCAATGAAATCCAGGACCGGTCGCCGACCACGCGGGGTAAGTCCACTGGATGCCCCATTCTATGAACCAATTGATCTGCGGTAAATGATATAGTTCGGCATCGAGCGCACCCCAATGTGTCGGATCGAGATCTGAAGAAAACGCGGCGACAGCTATCGCATAGGCGAAGAGAAGAGTTGGAACGACATATCTGTCACGGTTCAGGCCGAGGGTTCTCATGGCGTATCCGGATCTAGCGCTACACGGAAGCCGACATCAGGCCTGCGGGCGCCGGGGGTCAGCTTGTAACGTGCGCTCGCTCGGGCAAAACCTGAAGGAAGCAAATAAGAGCCACCTCGCACCACGCGCACCCTGCAATCCGCCGGGTCTTGCGCCGAGCCGTCCCGCGGCGCGCGATCATAGGCGCCATAGCAATCCTGCACCCACTCCCATACATTGCCGTAGAGGTCGTAAAAGCCTTCCGGTGTTGGTTTGAACCTGCTCACTGGCGCGGCGGATTCGAAAGTATCTGCGCCCCCGACCGCCGGGCGGCAGCAGGACTCGTCGCCGAAGTTGCCGAAAGCCGGATCGGCATCATCGCCCCACCAGAAACGTGATTGTGTACCTGCGCGGGCGATCAGTTCCCACTCTGCTTCGGACATGAGACGATAGCGGTCGCCGGTCTGCGCGCTCAACCACGCGGTATAGGACTGCGCATCGCGCCAGGACACACCAGTTACCGGATAGTCGTCGCCTTGCGCTTTGAAAAGCGGTGCCCGACAGACCCCGGCGCGAACACATGCGTCATACTGTCGGGACGTGATCTCGCTTTGCGAGGCCGAGAAGGCTCTGATGTCAACGACGCGGTTGCCGTGCTCGTCGGGGGCCGACCAATTATCGTGATCGCCGCCCATCTCGAATTTGCCGGCCGGCACGAGCACCATATCCGGTGCCGGCTCGAACGAACCAGCCGACGAACTGCCGGATGCAAGCATCGAAAGCGCTAAAACAAGCCAACCCACTGAGCGCAAAACTATACCACCGCCAGCCAAACCAACGTTACGCTGCAAAATTGTAGAACATTCCGCTTTTGTTAGGCGAGGGCCATATGTTGGGATCCGGGTTCGCCTCTTATGACGAGGGGCTAATTCTAAAGGACGGTTTGACACAAGCGAATTGAGCGACGTTTTGAAGGCGCGTGCTTTTCCGAGGGCTGCGTAAAGCGTCGAGCCTGATTGGAAGGCCAGGACCGCCGATGGATGCGAAGATGTGCAGCCATTCCAAGCTGACCCGGCAAGGCTCGGCCGACCGCGACTATCTCCCAGCACGACGACCGCGGCGGGCGCAGTTATCCTGCGCTATGAGCCGGTCAAGGAGTACCCTCGCCGGCTAGGATTATTCCTTCGGCGGCCCGCCCCGCCGCTCCAGCGCCGTCTTGCGGATGGTCTCGGCGATCTCCGGACTACTGCTCGACAACATCTGGAAATCCACGGCGTAGAGCGACAGCAGCGATACCTCGGTTGCTGCGCTGACCGTCGCTGAGCGCGGTTCGCCGCTGATCAGCGCCATCTCGCCGAAGAAGTTTCCGGCACCGAGTTCCACTGGATGATCGGGTGTCGCCACGGTGACCCGTCCCTCGACGATGAAGAACATCTGATCGCCAGCATCACCCTTGCGGCAGATCACGCCACCTGCGGGAACAATGCGCGGTCGCAACGCCCGTACGATCTCGACCAGTGCAGCGGAACCAAGCTTCTGGAACAGAGGTACGGCAGCGACCAATTGCCAGTTGCGAACGAAGTCTCGGCGGCGAACCTCTTCGTAGAAGCCGGTGGCGAGGATGCCGGCCCAAAGTGCAAAAATACCGATCCCGCTCATCATCACCAATCCGGCTAGAACTCGGCCTGCAAGGCTCTGCGGAATCTCGTCACCGTAGCCGGTCGTCGACAGCGTCACGACCGCCCACCACATCGCCTGCGGAATGCTGCCGAACTTATCGGGCTGGACGTCTCGCTCGAGGATATAACCGGCCAACGCAGCGCCAAAAAGAACGATGCCGAACACCGATGTCACCCCAAGCAGATTGCGCGATTCATTCGCGACCACCCTTGCCAGCAGCCTGAAAAAGGTCGAGTCGCGCAACGGCTTGAGAAGCCAAATGGCGCAATAGAGGTTTCGATCACGGGAGCCAACGAACAAGAACGCAGCAGCCGGAACCAGAACCGCCAGCAAATCAATCACGAGGGCCGGCATCCCGCCCGACAAGCCATGTCGCCGTGAAAGCAATGTGCCCGTCAATTGGAGGACATAGGCCAGCCAAATTGCCGCAAGGAGCAGCTCAAAGACAAGCCTCTCCTGTCCAGTAAGGCCCTCGGTCGTCAGCGCGGCAACGACCAAGAGACCAATTGTAACCAATAGCGCGTTGAGCGGCGTCGAAATCTTTGAGAAAGGCACTGCCGACATTACAGACTCCCAACCGCCTGGCATTCGTCGACAATAGATACCTTCGGGCCACACGCAAGGGAACGGGAACTGACGCAATGTGTCTTCGCGTCAAAGATTTGGGCTTTGCGCCAAAATGGGTCGAGGGGTCCGCCGAACCGGCCCTCGAGCTAAAGGCGGTGCGGGGCATCGATTTCCGGATCGGGCTTGGGCGTTGCCTGGAAAAAGAAAGACCCGATCGCCCCGCGTGATGACGTCGTCGACATTTGCCTTATCCCTCGCATGATCGGGAGGGTGAGGGACGCGGTACCTCCCTAGCGCAGCTTCTCAACGGCGACCGCAAGACACGTCTTGAACGCGGCAAGGTCCGTATAGAGCGCATCCCGCGGCGCGTCTCCGATGATGAGGACGCCACCGCGCCGCTCAATCCCGGCGTGCAGCATGAGATTGTCAGCAAGGCCAAAATCCTCGACCGCAATTCCGTTCGGGTCTCGCAGTCGACCTTCAGCATCATACGCGACAGTCCCGCCATAGAGATCGCTCACTCGCCCGCTGTGATCGCGGGCCACATTCGTGTAGGCGAATACAGGCTTACCACTTGCGCACATAAAACCGAGTTCGAAGGCCGTCCCCGTATCGGCGGCAATGCCGCGAAACGGCGTCAGATTGGCGATGATCGCATCAGCCTCGATCATCATCTTCTCGTCCACTGCGTTTATCGCCGCGGCCCGCTCGCGCTTCGAGTTTGTATGCGGGATTTCCAGATCGCCGGGCGAAAGCGGGAAAAGTCCCGCCTCACGGGCAAGCGCTGCTTTCTGGTCGAGGATCTCACGGGCGTTCGGAAGGAAGACCTCGGGACCGGCCAGATAAACTTTTTTTGTCATAAATTGCACCTGAAACGAATGGGTTCGACAACCAAAATACCTTCCTCGCTGTACAGCGAAGAGGGATCACAATCCAGTGGGCGAAAGCCGCCCACCCAGCGCGGCCACCTATTAGCGCAACGCCGCGCGGCTGGCCATCATGTGGCGTAGGCAGCGCAGTCGTGACGTTAAGCTTGCGCTGCTTCCGGATGCCGATCCTTCTCCTCCTGCTTAGCGGCGACCGGGAGGTTCGTTGTTATCAGCCGTCTCTTGCGTGGTATCGATAAACGCAACGCGCTTGCCGTCAAGCTGGCGCGGCAGCGCGCAAGTTCACGCCTAATTACCTGTGGAAGTAGCTTCAGAGTCTCTGGATGGATCGTTTTGGATGCGTCTGCAGCCCTGCTGGCAATTCGAGAAGAGCTCCTGTCGCAGTCAAAGCGTTGTGAAACCGAACACCTCTGGCGCCTTGCAGCGGTTCAGGGCATCCTATGATGGCTGAAAATTGTGTTTATGGCAGTTGGAGGAATGCCGATGCGCTGCTTTACCGTGCTTGGACCCTCGCAGACCGGAAAATCGACAGTCGTCGAAAAGCTCGGCTCCCTGGAGGGGGCGCCGAGAAAATCCATGTCCCCTTATGGATTGACCCTCACAGAATTCACCTTTGGAAACGAGGCGTGGTGTGCGCTGGATGCGCCAGGACCCAACGAAGCATTGGTGCATGCACAGCACGCGCTTCTTGCCAGCGACGCCTGTATCCTGTGCGTTTCATCGGCACCCGACGAGGCTGTGCTCGCCGCGCCCTATCTGCGAATAGTCGAAGCCTCCGGGACGCCGTGCATCCTCTTCGTCAACCGAATGGACGAACCGGGAGGGCGGCTGAGGGACGTGATCGCCGCGCTTCAAGACTACGCCAACCATACGCTTTTGCTTCGCCAGATCCCGATCCGCGAGGGAGAAAGGATCATAGGCAGTTGCGATCTGATTTCGGAACGGGCGTGGCGCTACCGGGAAGGCCAGACTTCGGCGCTGATCGCAATCCCCGAAAACACCGCCGAGCGCGAGCACGAAGCGCGCAACGAACTCCTGGAACACCTGTCCGAATTCGATGATTGGCTTCTCGAGGAACTGGTCGAAGATCGCGAGCCCCCCAGCGACGCGCTCTATGCCATTTCATCGCGGGTTCTCAGGGAAAACAGGATTGTTCCGGTTCTGATCGGTGCCGCAAGTCACGGCAACGGCATGATGAGGCTGATGAAGGCGCTGCGCCACGAGGCGCCGGCGGTAGGCTTTCTTCGACAGCGCCTGGCTCGTGCGGGCAACGTCGATGAAAACAAGCTGACCGCCGTGGCCTTCCATGCCTATCATCGTCAGAATATCGGCAAGACGGTGTTGGTGCGTGCGTTTGGTGAGGGACTGCGGCAAGGCGCATTACTGGGCGGCTCCAACCTCGGCGCCGTCCAGGATCCCGCAAACGGACGGCCGAACTCGGCGATCGTGCCTGCACCGGGGGATGTCTTAGCAACGGTCAAGTCCGACCACTTGCCCGTCCCGGCGCTATTGACATCAAACGCGACGGTCGCCCCGCCCGAATGGACCGAGCCACCTACGCCGATGCTTGAAAGGATCCTGGTCCCGGGCAGCGAACGCGATGAAAACAAGCTCTCCGAAACGCTGGCAAAACTTGCCGAGACGGATCGCGGTCTTGTCGTCTCGCAGGAGGAAGGCACTGGCGCCCAGCTCGTCCGCGCCCAGGGTCCGGTACATCTGCGCGATCTCTGCCGAACCCT
Source organism: Rhizobium sp. BK377 (assembly GCF_014193935.1). Taxonomy (NCBI): domain Bacteria; kingdom Pseudomonadati; phylum Pseudomonadota; class Alphaproteobacteria; order Hyphomicrobiales; family Rhizobiaceae; genus Rhizobium; species Rhizobium sp. BK377. The sequence continues at coordinate 444,720 of NZ_JACIAC010000003.1, read as the reverse complement.
GTCCGACGTCTTCCACATCGACGTAACCGATCGAACGCCCAGCCCGATCTACCGCGAGACAATCGCGAAGCCCTCCGAGGTTCACTATCGGCATCGCAAACAGACCGGCGGTGCCGGACAATTCGCGGATGTGAAGCTGAGCATTCGCCCCAACGAGCGCGGCCGGGGCTTTACCTTCAACGAAACCGTCAAGGGTGGCGTCGTCCCGCGCAACTACATCCCTGCCGTCGAAGCAGGCGCGCGCGAAGCGATGGAGAAAGGGCCGCTCGGCTTCCAGGTCATCGATGTCGGCGTAACTCTGTTCGATGGTCAGCACCATGCCGTCGACAGTTCGGAACACGCCTTCAGGACTGCGTCGAAAATGGGAGTGCGACAGGCGCTTTCCGAAGGGTCGGCCGTTTTGATGCAGCCGGTCTTCCGCAGCGAAATTCACATTCCGTCGATCTATTCCGGCAGCCTCGTCCAGATCGTCTCCGCTCTCAAGGGTCAGGTTCTCGGCTTCGACCGGGATGAAACCGCTAAGGGATGGGACATCTTCCGGGCACTTGTTCCCGGCAGCGCACTTGACGATCTGGCGCGGGCGCTACGCTCGGCGACGCAGGGCATTGGTTACTTCTCCAAGACCTTCGATCACTTCGAGGAGCTGTACGGCAAGGAAGCGGACGCCGTCGTGAGGGCACACGGGGAACCAGCCGTCGCACACTGAAACGTTCGCGCCACGTCATGCTGGTTCGCAGAATGGGGCTCATGTCGTTTGGCAGTTGACCGAGTTCTTCCTCACTTTGTGGGGCGGTGGTAACATTCGTGGCCTCAGCAGTCCCGCACCTGCCCGACCATATATTGCGCGCTTGAGGGTCTTGAGGCGGGTGATCTGGCATTCGGCCTATCGAGCCGCTATTTGTCTGCCACCCCCAAGCCAGTTGCTATCCTCCTGCGGGCGCACCTCGCGTCATCCGCCCGCCAGCAACACCCTGGCGCTCTCCTCATCCGTCACCAGCGCGGTCGCTAGGCCGGCCCGCATGGTCGCGCTGAGGATGGCGTGTTTGTGGGGGCCGCCGGAGGCGATGATGCGGCAGGGGATCTTGCGGTAGTCGGTAAGATCGGGGGCCAGCACCTGGGCGTTCAGCGGATGGGCGACGGGGCGGCCCTCGGCGTCGATATAGCGGCCGAGCAGGTCGCCGACGGCGCCGACGGCGATGAGATCGCTGACATTGGTTCCGGCCGGCAGGCCGTAGCGTACCTGCAGGGATTGCCGTGTCACGTCGCCGACGCTCAGGAAGGAAATATCCACCTCGCAGGTCTGCCGGAAGATCCGCTCGAAAACCGATTGCGAGATGATGGCCTCGCGCGAATGCGGGCTCTCGGCATAGATCGGTGCCGCGAAGTAATGGCATTGCGCCTTCAGGACTTGCGCGAAGGCGCGCACGATCTCGAATGTGTTGATCTCCGAACCGCGCGTCAGCCCGCCCATCATCGAGCGCACCTCGATGTCAGGCTCGCTTGCCGGCGTCATGTGGGTGACGGTTTCCTTCAGCGTCGCGCCCCAGCCGACGCCGATCGAGCGGGGCCTGCGGGCCTGGATCAGCCGGTCCAGATAGGCGGCCGCACCACGGCCGAGCGCCTGATGCAGCAGGTGCGGATCGGCAGGGGTCGGAACGACGATCGCCGCTTCCAGGCCGAAACGCTCCTGCAGGCGCGATTCGAGTTCCATGCCGCCGGCAAGCGGCGAGGCGAAGCTCACCCTGACGATGCCTTCCTCCAGGGCGGCGGCCAGAAATTCGTTCACCCTGCGACGGGTCAGGTGCATGCGCTCGGCGATCTGCGCCTGGGTCAATCCCTCCACGTGGTAGAGCCAGGCCGCCCGGATTTTCAGTTCATGTGATTCCATAAATCCCCGTCAAAATATGTTGGCGTTACAAATTTCACATTGGTGTAACATATGTAACGTAATGCGCTTGGCATGACGATAGAACTTCTGATCTTCGATTGCGATGGCGTATTGATCGACAGCGAGCCGGCCGCCAGCGGCACGCTGGCGCAGGCCCTGCAGCGCGCCGGTATTCCCTTGAGCGATGCCGAAGTTCACCGCCGCTTCACCGGTCTTTCGGGGGAGGCGGGCCGTCGCCTCTGCAGGGAGGAACTCGGCCTTGCCGATCCGGAGCCGATCTTTGCCGATGCCAAAAGTGCGCTCTACGAGGAGTTTTCCCGTTCGCTGCAGCCGATGGCCGGCATGGAAAAGCTGGTACGGGATCTCAAGCAGCGCAAATGCGTCGCCTCCAACAGCGACATGGAGAGGCTGCGCCGCAGCCTCGGTCTTTTCGACCTCTGGGCGGAATTTTCCCCGCATATCTACAGCGCCGAGATGGTGGCGAGGCCGAAGCCCGCGCCGGATCTCTTCCTGCTCTGCGCCGAAAATCTCGATGTGGCGCCGCACCGTTGCCTGGTGATCGATGACAGCGCGCTCGGGATCGCGGGTGCGGTTGCGGCCGGCATGGCGGTGATCGGCTTCGTCGATCCGGCCGATCCGCGCAGCGGACGGCACGAGGCGCTGAAGGCGGCCGGGGCTCTCCAAACAGTCGAGGGGGCAGGGGAACTAGCGAAAGCGCTCGAAACTTTGCTGACGCCTGCAAGGAATCCGGCGGTGGAGATCGCTGGCTAATCTCGCGCGGGGGATGCCTTCGCGCGCTGGAATGGCTCTTCGCGGCACCCGCGAAGGGCGGCTGTAACTGAAACTTCATGAAGCCGTCAATCGGGCGACATGGAGATGATCCTAAGAACCAGGGCCGCGAGCCGGGGGCCGTCGGCCAAGACACAAGGAGTTTCCGATGCTTTCGATCAATCGACGCGACGCGCTCGGCCTTCTCGGCGCCACCGCCGGCACGCTCATTCTGCCGCGCATGGCCTTCAGCCAGGCCAAGCGTCCGTCCATCACCATCGCGGTGCAGAAGATCACCAACAACAATTCGCTCGATGTCTATCACGAGCAGTCCAACGTCGGCGAGCGCATCTTCTATCCCAACCTCTGGGAAGGTCTGATCCTGCGCGACTGGATGGGCAACCAGGGCCCGGTTCCGGGTCTTGCGACCGAATGGAAGCGCATCGACGACAAGACGCTCGAACTGAAGCTGCGCCAGGGCGTCAAGTTCCACAACGGCGATGAAATGACTGCCGAAGATGTCGCTTTCTCCTTCTCCAAGGAGCGCGTGTTCGGCAACACGGAGCCTGCCGGCGGCAAGACCATCTTCGAATCCGATCACAAGCCTGCCACCGCCAAGGAACTGCCGGCGACCGTGCCCGGCGTCGGCCGCCGCCTGTGGCCGGCGCTCGCCGGTATCGAAATCGTCGACAAGTACACCGTGCGTCTGCACAACACGACGCCTGACGTGACGCTGGAAGGCCGCCTCTATTCCGGCGGCAGCCAGATCACCAACCGCCGCGCCTGGGACGAGGCCGCAAGCTTCACCGAATGGTCGCGCAAGCCGATCACGACCGGCCCCTATATGGTCGGCGAATACAAGCCGGACGTTTCGCTGACGCTCGTCGCCTTCGACGAATATTGGGGCGGCCGCCCGCCGCTCGAGCAGATCCGCTTCGTGGAAGTTCCTGAGGTCGCCTCGCGCGTCAACGGCCTCTTGTCCGGCGAATACGACTTCGCCTGCGACCTGCCGCCGGATCAGATCGCCGCCGTCCAGGCCGCTCCCGGCTATGAAGTCCAGAACTCGACGATCTGGAACCACCGCGTCTCGGTCTTCAACACGCAGAACCCGATCCTTGCCAACCCGCTCGTGCGCCGCGCCATGACGCATGCCATCGACCGCCAGGCGATCGTCGATGCGCTGTGGGCCGGCAAGACGGTCATCCCGGCCGGCCTGCAATTCGAATCCTTCCGCAACAGCGACATGTTCATCGATGGCTGGGCGCCCCCGGCCTTCGACCAGAAGCTCGCCAAGGATCTTCTGAAGCAGGCCAATTACAAGGGCGATGCGATCCCCTACCGCCTGCTCAACAATTACTACACGAACCAGACGGCCAACGGCCAGATCATGGTCGAGATGTGGAAGCAGGTCGGCCTCAATGTCAAGATCGAGATGAAGGAGAACTGGGCGCAGATCCACGATCCCCAGGGCATCAAGGGCGTGCGCGACTGGTCGGCTGGCAACTCGATCAACGACCCGATCACGCCGATGGTCGTGCAGTTCGGTCCGAACGGCGAAGTGCAGCAGAAGAAGGACTGGACGAACGCGGAGATGAACAAGCTCGCCGTCGTCATGGAAACCTCCACCGACCGGGCGCAGCGCAAGAAGGCCATCGCCCGCATGCTGGAAATCGCCGAGCGCGAAGACCCGGTCTATCAGGTCCTGCACCAGAACGCCGTCTTCACCGGCATGAAGTCGTCGCTGAAGTGGAAGGCCGCGCCGGCTTTTGCCATGGACTTCCGCGCCACCAACTGGTCGATCTGATCGGCCCGTCACTCCGGTCTCCGGCGGCTGAAGGCCTGCCGGAGATCCTCTTTTTAGTGCAAGCAAAGAGCGGGGATGAAAGATGGGCGCGACCGACTCCAATCTCGTGGAACTGCGTAACCTCAAGGTCGCCTTCGACGGCGTGCAGGTTCTCCACGGCATCGATCTCGACGTCGCCAGAGGCGAGGCGCTCGGCCTCGTCGGCGAATCCGGCTGCGGCAAGTCGGTCACCTGGCTTGCGGCGCTCGGCCTGCTGCCGGGCAAGGCCAGCGTTACCGGCTCGGTGCGGCTGGAAGGCAACGAGCTCGTCGGCGGATCGCGCACAGCGCTCGAAAGCGTGCGCGGCAGCCGCATCGCCATGATCTTTCAGGATCCGTCCAGCTCGCTCAATCCGGTGCTGCGCATCGGCCGGCAGATATCCGAGGCGCTGTCGGTCCACCGCGGCCTGCGCGGCGAGGCGGCAAAGGCCGAGGCGCTACGGCTGATCGACATGGTCGGCATTCCCGATGCGCGCCGCCGCTTCGATCTCTACCCGCATGAGTTTTCCGGCGGCCAGTGCCAGCGCCTGATGATTGCCATGGCGCTTGCCGGCCAGCCCGATCTGCTGATTGCCGACGAACCGACCACCGCGCTCGATGCGACGATCCAGGCGCAGATCCTCGATCTCTTGATCCGCCTGCGCGCCGAAACCGGCATGGCGACCGTCTTCATCAGCCACGATCTCGGCGCCGTCAGCCAGGTCTGCGAGCGCGTCTGCGTCATGTATGCCGGGCGCATCGTCGAGGAGGGCAGTGTCGAACAGCTCTTCTCCGAGCCGCGCCACCCCTATACGCGCGGCCTGTTCGACGCCATTCCGCGCCTTGACGGCGGTCGCGAACGGCTGATCCCCATTCCCGGCACCGTTCCCAATCCGAAGGATCTGCTGGAGGGCTGTTCGTTTTCGCCGCGCTGTTCGCGCGCGGTGGAAGCCTGCCGCAACGAGCGCCCGCCGCTCGTTTCCCTCGATGGCGGCCGCAAGCTCGCCTGCACGCGGCCGGTACCGGTCGCTGCCGCCGCCGAGACCCTGACGTCCCGTATTGCCGAAGGCCTGCTGCAATGACGCCGCTCATCGAAGCCCGTGATCTTGTCCGCATCTATCAGATCCGTCGCGGCCTCTTCGGCCGCCCGACACCGGTGCGCGCCGTCAACGGCGTTTCGCTCCAGGTCATGCCGGGCGAAACGCTTGGCATCGTCGGCGAATCCGGTTCCGGCAAATCGACGCTCGGGCGCATGCTGCTCGGCATCGACGACGCGCAGGAAGGCAGCATCCGCTTCCAGGGGCAGCCGATGCCGGCGCGCCATACCGCGGAATGGCGGGCATTGCGCGCCAGGATGCAGCTCGTCTTCCAGGACCCGCTCGCAGCGCTCGACCGCCGCGTGACGATTGGAAACCAGATCGCCGAACCGCTGGATATTCACAGGCTCATCCCGAGAGAGCACCAGGGCGCGCGCGTCACGGAGCTGATGAGGGCCGTCGGCCTGCGCCCCGACCAAGCTGATCGTTATCCTCACGAGCTTTCGGGCGGCCAGCGCCAGCGTGTGGTGATCGCCCGGGCGCTTGCGTCCCGGCCGAAGCTTATCGTCTGCGACGAGCCGGTTTCGGCGCTCGATGTCTCCATCCAGGCGCAGGTCGTCAACATGATGCGCGACCTGCAGGAGCAAAATGGCATCGCCATGGTCTTCATCAGCCATGACCTGAAGGTGGTGCGCAACATCGCCGACCGCGTCGCGGTCATGTATCTCGGCCGCATCGTCGAGGAGGCCTCCTCCGACGCGATCTTCCGCGCGCCGCAACATCCCTACTCGAAAGCGCTGGTGTCCAGCGTGCCGGTTCCCGGCAAGCCGCTCGAAGGCCGCGTCATCCTGCAGGGCGAGCCGCCGAACCCGGCGAGCCGCCCCTCCGGCTGCGCCTTCCACCCGCGCTGTCCGTTGGCGCGGAACGTCTGCCGTTCCGTCGTGCCGGATCTCCTCGATATCGGCGAGGGCCGCACCGCCGCCTGCCATGTCGTGGCGGGCGAAACCACGCCGGTCGCGGCATAGGAGGCTTCCATGATCCGTTTCGTACTCGTGCGCCTGTTCCGTGCTGTCCTGACCATCATGGCGGTGGTCACCTTCGCCTTCGTCGTGCTGCGCATGTCGGGCGATCCTGCGATGGTGATGCTCGGGCCCGATGTGCCGCAGGAGGCGGTCGATGCCTTCCGCAAGGCATGGGGCCTCGACCAGCCGCTCTGGATTCAATATCTCGCCTATCTCAAGTCGATCTTCACGGGCGATTTCGGCGTCTCGATGCGCGATAAGGCGTCCGCACTCAACCTGGTGCTGGAACGCGTGCCGGCGACGCTGCAATTGACCATCCCGGCGCTCATACTCAAGCTCATCTTCGGCATTCCCTCCGGCGTCTATGCGGCGCTGCACCGGCAGAGTTTCTCCGACCGCGGCGTCATCCTGCTTGCCGTCCTCGGCTTCACCATTCCCTCCTTCGTCATGGGTCTGCTGCTCGTGCTGATCTTCTCGGTCATCCTTGGCTGGCTGCCCTCGGGTGGGCAGGATACCTGGATGCACGGCATATTGCCGACGCTGACCATGAGCATCGGCGGCATCGGCATCCTCGCCCGTTTCTCGCGCAGCGCCATGATCGAGGTGATGGGCCAGCCCTATATCCGCACCGCCTCGGCCAAGGGGCTGGCATGGCGCGACGTGGTCTGGAATCATGCATTGCCCAATGCGGCGGTGCCGATCGTCACCATCGTCGGCTTCATGGTCGGCTCGCTGATAGCAGGCGCCGTCGTGGTCGAATCGATCTTTTCCTGGCCCGGCATTGGCCGCCTGCTGGTGGTCTCTGTCACCAATCGCGACCTCGCGGTCGTGCAATGCATCCTGTTGATCATCGCCGTCGCCATGGTCGTGTCGAACTTCGTGGTCGACCTGCTCTACGGCTGGCTCGATCCGCGCCTTCGCTCGCATGCGGCCGGACATTGAGGAGAAAGCCGATGGCAACTGTCGATCTCGCTGGTACGCCGGCTTCCGGAAAGCCGAACCGCCTCGTCTCCTTCCTGCGCCGCAATGTACCGCTGTCGGTGGCGTTCGGCCTGCTGTGGCTTGCGGTCATGGTGCTGACCGCGGTTTTTGCCGATTACCTCCGCCCGTTCAACATCACCGCCATGGACTTAAGCAGCCGGCTTTCGGTGCCGGGCGGGCTCAAGCATCTGCTCGGCACCGACGAACTCGGCCGCGACGTGCTTTCGCGCCTCATCCAGTCGATCCGCGTGTCGCTCGTCATCGCCTTCGGTGCGACGATCCTCTCGGCCGTCTTCGGCACGCTGCTCGGGTTCCTGGCGGCGCGGTTCCGCGGCTTCGTGGAGCATCTGGTGCTAATGCTTGCCGATTTCCAGGCCGCACTTCCCTTCCTCATCATGTCGCTGGCGGTGCTGGCCTTCTTCGGTTCCTCCATGCTGCTGCTCGTCTGCCTCATGGGTTTCTACGGCTGGGAACGTTATGCGCGCATTGCCCGCGGCCTTGCGATTTCCGCCGGCGCCCAGGGCTATGCGGCGGCGGTGGTGCAGCTCGGTGCGACACCTTCGCGCGTCTACCTGCATCATATCTTGCCGAACGTCGCCTCGACGCTGATCGTTTCCATGACCCTCACTTTCCCCGAAATCATCCTGATGGAAAGCGGGCTCTCCTTCCTTGGTCTCGGCGTGCAGCCGCCGGAAACCAGCCTCGGCAACATGGTGGGCTTCGGGCGCGAATATCTGACGCGCGCGCCCTGGATCATGCTGGCGCCCGCCGCCGTCATCATGCTGACGACGCTTTCGATCTCGCTTGTCGGCGATTGGCTGCGCGACAAGCTCGACCCGACGATCCGCTAATACCGTGAAGCAATTGTTGAAGGATATTTCATGACGCTTATCACCGGCCACCGCGGCGCCCGCAACCTTTGGCCCGAAAACTCGCTCACCGGCTTCCGCAACGCCATCACCCTCGACCTCGACGCCATCGAATTCGACGTCCACCTGACGCGCTCGGGCGAACTCGTCGTCATCCACGACGCGACGCTGGAACGCACCGCCGAGGGCTCTGGCCCGGTACAGGACCTGTCGGCCGAAGCTCGCAAGGGGATCCTGCTGAAAGGCACGGACGAGGTCATTCCGACGCTTGGCGAAGTGCTCGAAGTTCTCGCCCCGAGGGGCATCGACCTCCATGTCGAGATCAAGATCGACGAGACCGGCAAGCCCTATCCCGACATCGCCGCGCGCGTCGCAGCAGAGCTTTCCCGCTTTGGTGTCGGGGAACGCTCCTATCTGACCTCCTTCGATACATCGGTGCTGGAGGAGTGCCGCCGTCATGTGCCCGAGGTTTCGCGCCTCGTCTCCGTCAATGCCGCCTGGGCCGAGAAACAGGGCGGGCTTGCCGCCTTCCTCGACCGCGTGGATGGACTGGTGGAGATCGTCGCCATCCATCACGAGCTGATGGAGGCGGAATGGGACCTGATCCGCAGCCGGCTGCCGATGGAGCGGCTCTGCGTCTGGACCCTCAACGACGAGCTCGGCATCCGCCACTGGCTGGAGCGCGGCATCGGCAGCCTGACTTCGGACAGTCCGGATCTCGCCCTGAAACTGCGCGCCGGCCTCGCCGCCTGAGCTGTCGCCTTGCCAGGCGTCGGCAGGATCATCCAGATCGACGATCAGCGCAGTGAAGTCTCCGATCCGCTGCGCCAGCGGGAAGTGATATCGCTGAATTTTGCGAGAGGCTGGTCGCCACAGAGGAGAGCTGCAGCGACATCGACTGCGTTGGCAAAGTAAATAACAGGGGCGGCGGTTCGTATCCCTTCAACTGCAAAGGGACGAGGGACGAGTCCCACGCCATACTCCGTCCTGCCATGGATCCTCGAGCGGTCTGCTTGTTGCGCGAGCAGCGTTCCTGGCGAAGGCGGCCTGATGAGCGCTCTCCGGACACCGTGGGATCAAGCCATCGGCTCAGGCGCTGTTCCAGGATGACGACCTAAGGTCGTGACATGGCGCGGTGTCCCGCACTGGCTTCCATCGTAAGGCAACCGAAAAAGCCGGTGCAGTCCGCGCGTTGATGCCTCGTAGGGCTCCGCTCTCAGAAGAAATTGGCAGGCAAAATAAAAACCCCTCGTTGACAGGTTTGTCACGATCGCGTTAAGGGTGCGATATAACATGAGTACAAACATCAAGTTTTCGACACAATTTTGGTCAAATGAGACAACGAAAGGTGGCTGAAAGCATGAAAATCCGTTTTCTATCCCCGCATAAGTTGATTCCAACCGAGGAGACCGACGCACGGAGGGTCGATGAACTTCATGGCCTCATTTCCGCGGCCGGTTGCTGGACAGTGCCGATCACGGTGGAGAAGGACGCGCTTTTCGTGATGGACGGACATCACCGTTTGGAGGTGGCGTTCCGGCTTGGACTGCATGCTGTTCCAACCGTTCTCCTCGACTATAGGAGCGTACGCGTCGAAGCCTGGAGGGCCGGTGAGACGATCACGCCAGCCGACATTTACGACATGGCCCGCAACCGACAAAAATTTCCGATCAAAACCACCCGCCACATTTTTCTGGATGATCTCCCGGCGTGCGATGTGAAGCTTGACGATCTTCGACAGTGGTACGAGCCACTCGATAATCCGGAGAGGCTCGCTGGATGACCTCCCACATCATCCCGGTCACGGGGACGGAACTGTCTCCAATTCTCTCTCCTCTTGCTGCCGACATTCTGACCGCGAGCGTGTCTCTGCTCCGATGGGTCGAAGAATACGGGTCTCCGCTTCACCTCGTGCTTCCGCCGGAGCTCAACGCGAATGTCGAAGCTCTGCGCCGCGTTCTCGACGATCGGGAAGTTGCACACGCGATCTACTATGGTTCGAAAGTCAACAAATCCTCAGGCCTGATGCAGGCCGCACTCGGGGCAGGCGCAGGCATCGACGTGTCGAGTGTTTACGAGCTTCGTGATGCCGTAAAACTCGGGGCTCAGGGCAGCGACATTGTGGCGACCGGTCCCGCGAAGACGGCGCAGTTTCACGACGAACTCGTCCGCATCGGGGCTCTGATCTGCGTGGACAGTCCGGAGGAACTGACCGACATATCGATGCGCCTACCAAACGATGGGGTCAAGCAGCCTGTCCTTTTGCGACTGCAGCCGAAAGGGCATGAGAAAAGCCGTTTTGGCATGGCAGCCGACAAGGTGCGAGCGTGCCTGTCGCGCGTCGCCGCCGATGATCGTTTTCGATTCGACGGCATACATTTCCATTTGAGCGGATACCGCTGGCAAGATCGGGCGGTTGCGTTTGAGGAGGCTGTCAAGCTGGTGGAGGAAGCACGCGCGATCGGACTTTCTCCCAAAATGATCGATATCGGCGGCGGCCTGCCGGTTCAATATGTGTCTGAGGCGGCATGGGAAGAACATCTGCAGCGACAAAGCGCCGATGATTTCCGGACGGGCAATGTTCCGGCTTCCTTCTATCCCTACGGCGGTCCGCAATCTGCGGCGGCGTGGCTTGCCTGCTTTTTGGGCGCGCCGCTGTCGTCGGGCCAGACGATCGATGACTATCTCAGGCGGCACGAACTGACGCTCGCGATGGAGCCGGGACGGTCCCTCGTCGACCAGGCGGCGATTTCAGCTTTCCGTATCACGCGCGTGAAGGATCTCGGCAACGGAAATGGTGTGATTTTCGTCGAAGGCAGCAGTTTCAGCGCCTGCGAGACCTGGTTTGCTTCCGAATTCATGGTGGATCCGATCCTGCTGCGCCAGAACGACCGGGCGCGCGCGGGCGAGCCCTTCCGGGCCTACATAGCGGGACATAGCTGCCTCGATGAAGACGTCCTGAGCAATCGCTGGCTTGGCTTTCCCCAGGTTCCCGAGGCCGGAGACCTTCTCGTCTGGGCCAATACCGGCGGCTATCAGATGGATCTCCTCGAAAACGAGTTTCATCGCCACCCGATGCCCAAGCGGTTGTGCGTAACAAAGAGCGCAGCCGGTGACCTGTCGATCTATCCCGATAACTAGGAGAGGACATCATGCTTCCTACGAATGTGACCCAGTTGATTGGGCGCACCCCCGTCATGTCCATCGAGATCCCCAGCCGAGATTCCATGCTGGTGTTGAAAATAGAAAAGAATAACCCGGGCGGTTCCATGAAGGATCGCATGGCGCGCAGCATGGTCGTGGCCGCCTTGCAGGACGGCCGGCTTGCCCCGGGAGGCACGATTGTCGAATCGTCCTCGGGAAACACCGGTATCGGCCTGGCATTGGCGGCGATTGAGTTCGGGTTGAATTTCATTGCCGTCGTCGACCATCATGCCGCGCCCGACAAGATCCGCATGATGCGCGCGATCGGCGCTGAAATCCGCTACGTCGAAGGGGACTTCAGGGAAGATGAAGTTGCCGTCGTCGCCCGGCAGAGACTGGCAGCGCAGCTCGGCGCGCAACTGCCAGGCGCCATGTTCATGAACCAGTCCGACAATCCTGCCAATCCGGAAGGTTATGCTGACTATGTTGACGAACTGATGGAGCAGCTTCCCGATGGCATCGATGCATTCGTGGGATGCGTCGGTACCGGCGGATCGATGACGGGCATTTCGCAGCGGCTCAAGCAGCGCTTGCCGGCGATCCGCACCATCGCCGTGGAACCCGAGGGCTCCATCGTGTTCGGACAACCGGGACGTCCCTATTATCAGTCTGGAACCGGCACGCCGGCCGGCGACGAAGTCGGGAAGGTCCTGGACTATAGCTGCATTGACGAAGGCGTACAGGTTACTGATCAGCAGGCATTCGAAACGGCACGCTATATTGCGCGTCGCAAGGCATTGCTCGTTGGCGGATCGACAGGTGGGGCGATCTATAAGGCCCTCGAATTCATCGCTTCCGGCAAATTGCAGGGGACTGTCGTAACGACCGTCGCCGATGGAGGGGAGAAATATCTCGGTTCGGTCTTCGACGACGAATGGATGGCAAAGCGCGGCCTGTTCGACCCGTCGATCGCCGCTGAGCTCGATGCGTGGCTTTCCGGACAGGCACGCGCGGCATGAAGGTCACGATCTGCGGGGCCGGGCGAACCGGCCATCTGAACGCCGTCCTGTTCAAACAACGCGACGGCGTAGACGTATCTGTTCTGACATCGTCGGCCGAGCTTGCCGACAAATGGTCCAGCGGAGAACAGGTCTGGCGGGCGAATTTGCCCGAAGGCGGTGTTCTGGAGGGACGGATCGACCATGTTGGTACCGATCCGCAGACGGCACTTGCCGATGCGGATCTGGTCGTCGTGACGCAACCTGCCCAGGCGCGCCCCGCGCTCCTGAAGCAGATTGCGCCCCGTCTGCCTGACAACAAAAGGGTCTTCGTCGGAGCCATTCCGGGATTTTGCGGATTCGACTGGCTCGCCGAGGCCGCATTCGGCGATCGCGAGAATATCGTGATCTGGGGGATGAAGGACGTTCCCCATACCGCCTACAATCTCGTTGCGGGCAGCGAGGTGCGCATGGGTGGCGCAAAGGCTCAGCTCTATGCCGCGCTTCATCGTCGCGAGGCTGCAGCTGCGAAGAAGGAGTTGTCGGATCTGCTCGGCCGGCTCTACGAAGCGCCGGTCGCCATCCTCGACGATTATCTCGAGATTACGCTGACGCCAGGCAATGCATTGATGCATCCGGCTGTCCTCTATGCGCTGGTCGGCCCTGGTGCTCCCTGGGAGGAACAGCCCTTCGATGAGCCGATCTGCTGGTGGAGCGACTGCCCGCGCGCCGGCGCGGAAATGCTGGAAGCCTGCGATGCCGAAAATCAGGCGCTCAAACATGCCACCGAAAAGCGGCTCAAAGTCGATCTGGCAAGCGTAAAGCCGCTTCGGCAAGAGTTGATCGAGGCCTATGGCGATCAGATCGGCGATGACAGCACCATGTATTCGCTGCTGAGAACCAACAGCGCCTATGCCGGAATCCGTGCACCGCTCGTTTCCAACCCGGACGGACCGGGATTTGTCATCGATCGGGAAAGCCGCGCCTTTCATGAAGATATTGCTTTCGGTCAGGCGCTCCTCCTGGAAATGGCCAAGCGCCTCTATGTGCCGGTACCCGCTATCGAAACGACCTACCGTTGGGCGCGGGCCTATCACGGCAATCTGCCGCAGCCGCCTCTGAATTTTGTTCCCGTGAGATGGGCGGAGGCAATCGGATGAATGAAACTATCGTCACATCTCATGCGGGGGCGAGAGGTGCGATCGACCCGCAATTCTACCAGCAGGCATCGCACAACGCCTTGACGCGCCTTGTGCGATGCCTGCTCGCCGAACGCATCCTCAATCCCGACGCCCTGCTGTGGTCCGAAGACGGGACACAGGCATGGCTTCCACTATGGGCTGCGAGAAAGGTTCTCCATTTCGAAGACCTACGACGGCTGCCGGCGAATACGATGCTCAACCGGGGCGCGATCGAAATCATCGATGACGGGGGCAGGCGACGGCGACTGGAGGGACCAGCCGATCTCGTCGCCGAAATCTCATCGGATTGGGCGATTGAACCGGCTGCAGACGGGATTGCGCGCCTGCTCGCCGATATCGACAGCAGCATCGAGAACGACGCGCTGATCCGTCGTCACCGCCGCGACTGGATAGCATCGCTGAGCCGGGAAATAGCGGCCGATGGCGACACTGGCCTCATTGCCCATCTTCGCCATACGCGTCCGGTGCATCAGGCAGCCATGATGCTCGACCAGTGGGGTTCCCTCGAGGGACATCCCTTCTATCCGACCTGGAAGTCGAAGCCCGGTCTCTCGGCGCAGGAGGTCGAGGCCCTGTCGCCGGAGTTCGGTGCGCGCGTCAATCTGCGGATCGCTGCGTTGCGGCAGGATTGGGCCTATGTGGAAATGATGCCCCATGTCGGCAGCTATAACGGCTGGTTCCGCCAAAACTATCCGGAGCTGTGGGACGCCTGGGTGAAGGCTTTGACGGAAAAGGGGCGCACGCCTTCGGACTGGCTGCCTCTGCCAATCCATGCCTGGCATCTTGATCACTTTGTCCGCCGGGAATTTGCTGATGAGATCGCTTCCGGCGCGCTTGTGGTCGACGGACCGGACATTGCGACAATCCCCTCCATGTCCTTTCGCACGATGCTGCCCGACCTGGAAGAAGCAAGGCCGTTTGTCAAATTGCCGGTCGCGATCTGGATGACGAGCGAGATGCGGACCCTGCAGGCGAAGTCCATCCATATGGGCCCGAGGCTCAGTACCTTGATGTCCGACATTCTCGCTGCCGATGAAGCCATTGGAGGCGAACTGGAATTCTTCCGCGAAGAGCTGGGCGCGATCCTTCATCATCCCGAAACGGGCGACGAACATCCGGGCCGCTTCCTCTCCGTTGTCTATCGCGAGGCTGGCGGGATCGAACGAAAAGACGGTCTGATGCCCGTCACCGTGGCCGCGCTGCTCGCCGCAAGTCCCGTCGATGGTCGGCCGCTGATCTGCGAATTGATCGCGCGCATAGGCAATGATCGGCCATCGGCCGCAGAGTTCTTTCGCAATTATGCCGAGATCGTTCTCAGGCCAACGATCGCCATGTACCTTTTGTATGGTATCGCCTTTGAAGCTCACCAGCAGAATAGTACCGTACTCTTCGATCCGTCTGGGCGCCCGCAACGGCTGCTCATTCGCGACTTCGGTGACGGCCGCAGCTTCGCCCCGCTGTTCGAGGCGAGGGGATATCAGCTGAAGCCATTCAGCCGCCCCGGCATCCTGCCGACCACCTTCAACGACGATATCTCCCTTGTTCGCTCGTTCGTCATCGATGCCTGCTTCGTCTGCCATCTTCATGAAGTGGCGCTTTGCCTGAACGAACACTTCGGGCTCAGCGAAGCATGGTCGATCCTGAGGCAGAAGACGCAAGAAGCGTTTGACCGGGTACGACCGCGCATGCTGTCCGACGAATTTTGGCTGGAGGAGCGGGATGCGTTTCTCAATCACCCTTGGCCGACCCGTTCCGTCTTGCGTATGCATCTCGAGCGATATCGCGACTATCGTCTGGAACATCAACTGCCAAACCCGCTGACAGAGACGCTATGACGGGGATGGTTGCGGTTATCCGAGGCTTCGGGCCGGTCTTTGCTATTCTCTTCGGCCTGCAGTTCATCTCCATGGGAGCCATGGAGATGAGCGGTCCATTCTGGCCGCTGCGCATCGAGGAATTGTCGTCGTCAGGCGGAATCTTCGCATTGGCTGGAATCGGCGTCTATGTGTGCCCCATGGTCGGTGTCTCTCTGACCAGCGCCATGTGGGGACGGATGGGGGACCGGTACGGCAACCGCCTGATGATGGTCAGAGCGCTTACCGGGCTCGCGGTCACCCAAATCCTCGTTTCCTTCGCTCAGGATGTGTGGCTGATCCTGCTCCTGCGGTTTCTGCAGGGATGTTGCGCTGGCTATATCGCGCCGGCCCAGGCCTATGGCATCCAGATTACTGGCGGCCGCAACCGAGGCGTGCTTCTGACCTGGCTTCAGGTCGCGACCAATGTCGGTTCGCTCGGTGGCGCCTTCCTCGGCGGTCTCATCCTCGACGCATCCTCCTTCACGACGATCAACCTGACGGCGGGTCTCATCTGCGGCGTCTGCGCCGTCGCTGCCTGGGTGGTCTTACCTCGGCCTGCGGCAGCAACGAGCGGAGCCGGTCGAGGCCAGGCTCGTCAAAATCAAGCATTCACAGGGCAGGCTACGGCACCTGTCTGGGGCCTAATGGCGCTGACGGGAATGATGCTTGCCAGCCGAATGGTTTTGCAGGTGCCTTTCGCGTTGTACACGGCTGAGGTGTTTCACGCGCCCCACTGGGTCACCGGCTTCAGCTACGGCCTTCTGGCGCTCGGCTTTGTCGTGGCAGCACCGCTCTGGGCGCAATTTTTCAACAACCGTCCGGCAAGCTTCGTCCTTGGTTGGATGGTCCTGATTGCCGGTGGATGTGCTTTGCTTACCAGTCTTGCCGGCCTGACCCGCTCTGTTGAATATTTTGCCGTGATCTATCTGTTCTGGGGCGGCCTGCTGGGCGGAACGACGCCCATCCTCGTGGCCCTCATGTCCGCAGCTACGGCCGACGGTCGTCAGGGCTCGGTGCTCGGCACCGCCCAGTCCTGGCAGCAGATCGCATCCGTGGCGGGGATAGCCATCGGCGCCGGCGCCACCCAGATATTCGGGCTTTTAAGCGTTTACCCTCTCGTGTCGCTGCTTTACGCGGCATCCCTCTTTACTGCCCTCGGCCTTTGGTTTTCCGCCCGCCCGCGCCTACCTGTTGGAGATCCCCAGTGACCCGCCTTCGCCTCTACGCGTTTACGATCATCCTGTTTTTGACGTCGCTTGCTGCTCTATCTGCCCGCGCCGAAACTGACGCGGTCCCGCAAACCACTGTTACCGTCAAGGATATCGCCGGGCGAGACGTGCAGGTTAAGGTGCCAGTCTCTCGGATGCTCCTTGGGGAAGGCAGACAACTCTATCTGGTCGCATCGCTCGACCGAGAGAATCCGCTGGAGCGCATCGTCGCGTGGCGTAACGATCTGATCGAAGCCGATCCTGCGACCTACAGGCAATATCTCGACAAATTCCCCGAGCTTGCGAAATTGCCGACCTTCAAGGGAAATGAAGGGAGTCTGATCGATATCGAATCGGCGATCGTGAAGAAACCCGACGTGGTTCTCCTCAACCTCGAAGCCAAACAGGCAAACGAAGACGCTCAGTATATCGAGAAGCTCGCATCGCTCGACATACCGGTCCTCTATATCGATTTCAGGCACTATCCGCTTCAGAATACCGACCCGACAATCCGGCTGCTCGGCAAGATCATGGGACGCGAGGCGCGGGCAGAAGACGTGATCGCGTTCCGCAAACAGGCGATGGCTCGGGTCGAGGATGTGCTTGCCAGGACGAAGCCGGAGCGCCCGAAGGTTTTTATCGAGCGCATTGGCGGATATACGGAGGACTGCTGCCTGTCATTCGGCGCCGAGAATTTCGGCAAATATGTCGATCTGGCCGGCGGACACAATATCGGCAGCGATTTTCTGCCCTCGACATTCGGACAGCTGAGCCCCGAACAGGTGGTTGTCTCCAATCCCGATCATGTCATTGTTACCAGCGCCGACTGGCAGGCCTACGTGCCCGGCGGCCGCTGGATTCCGGTCGGTCCGAATGCAGACCCGGATGCCTCGAGGAAGAAATTGGAATGGTTCACGATGCGGGACGCCTATGCCGGGACCACGGCGCAGACGAAGCGTAATTTCCACGCCATCTGGCATCAGTTCTACAACAGCCCCTACGAATTTATTGCGGTCCAATGGATTGCAAAGTGGCTCCACCCGGATCTCTTCGCCGATCTCGACCCGGATAAGACGTTTGCTGAATATCACAAGCGCTTTCTGCCGATCGCCTATCAACCCGGCTACGCCGTCAGCCTCAATACTCAAGCACCATGACCGAAACCATGATAACCATCGGCCACGGTAATACGGTCGGCCGCTATCGCCTCGCAAATCTCAGAAAACACGTTGTGCTTTGTCTGCTGCTTGCAGCCGTCGTTCTTGTGTTTCTCGCCGATATCGCGACCGGGCCCGCCTGGTACGGACTGGATGATGTGCTGAAAACCGTGCTGATGCCTGCGGATGCGCAGCCCCAGATGCGCGTCGTGATCTGGTCCATCCGGATGCCGTCAGCCCTCATGGCTATCGTCGTCGGAATGGCGTTGGCAACCGCCGGCGTTCAGATGCAGACGGTGCTCAACAATCCGCTCGCGAGCCCGTTCACTCTTGGGATTTCGTCGGCAGCAAGCTTCGGTGCGGCGCTCGCTCTCGCCTTCGGTCTGTCCTTCATTCCGGTCGCCGGCGACTATATCGTTGCGGTCAATGCTTTTATCATGGCGCTTGGATCCGCCCTCATCATCCATTCCGTGGGATTGCGGCGGGGAAGCTCGGTCCAAACGATCGTGTTGCTTGGCATCGCGCTTGTGTTCAGCTTCAATACCGCGTTGGCTATGGTCCAGTATTTTGCAAACGATCAGGCTGTTGCTGCCATCGTGTTCTGGACGATGGGCAGCTTGACCAAGGCAACCTGGCCGAAGCTTGCCGTGACTGTCGCTGTCCTGGTCCTCACCATCCCCATTTTCGTCTATCGACGCTGGCAGTTGACAGCACTTCGGCTCGGAGAAGCTCGCGCAGCATCCTTCGGAATACCGGTTCGTCGCCTTCGGCTTGAAACGCTCGTGCTGATATCGCTCCTGTCCTCCATCCCGGTAGCATTTGTCGGAACGATCGGCTTTGTCGGGCTTGTCGCGCCACACATCGCGCGGATGCTTGTCGGTGAGGATCAGCGGCACTTGCTTCCTGCCAGTGCCATGATCGGAGCCCTGATCATGTCATCCAGTTCCACGGTGGCGAAAGTTCTCGTGCCGGGCGCGGTTTTACCGATCGGCGTTATCACCGCCGTCATCGGCCTGCCGGTCTTCTTTTATCTTATCCTTAGGGGAGGGCGGGAAACTTGGTAGTCCTCAGCACTAAAGCGCTTGGAGCGGTCTACGGCGCGCGACCCGTCCTCAGCGACGTATCATTGCCTCCGTGCCATGGAGGGGAAATCATCGCGCTGATCGGAGCCAATGCAGCCGGCAAGTCAACGCTTCTGCGCCGTATAGCCGGCATCCTTCCGGGTGTTGGAGAATGTCGCCTGGCGGGTGTTGACGATCGCGAAACTGCGATCGCCTACATGCCGCAGGATCAGGTGAGCGGAGCGGCGCTGACCGTCTTCGAAGCAGTGCTTTTAGCGCGCAAGCAGACCAGCGGCTGGAAGCTTGTCGACGCCGATCTCCAGGAGGTCGAGCAGGCATTGGCCGCCCTGCAAATCGCCGATCTTGGCTCCGAATATGTTTCGGAACTGAGCGGTGGTCAGCGCCAGCTCGTTGCGCTTGCACAATGCGTCGTCCGCGCTCCAACGGTGCTGCTTCTCGACGAGCCGACGAGTGCCCTTGATCTCCATCGTCAGTTCGACGTCATGAGGCATGTCAGGTCGCTGGCAAAGGAGAAAGGACTGCTCGTCGTCATCGCGGTCCATGACCTGAATCTGGCGATGAAATTCGCCGACAAGATCGCTATTCTTGCGCATGGAACGCTGCATGCGTTCGGCTCGGTTGCCGAAGTGCTGACACCCGGAAATCTCGAGACGGCATTTCGTGTGAAAAGCCGTCTCGAGACATGTTCTCAAGGCAAGCTTCACCTGATCGTCGATGACGCAGTGTGAGGCCTGCCTTGACTACTTTCAACCGCCTCAGAAGTCTGTGGTCATCGACACCTTGAAGGTCCGCGGCGCACCTTGGGCGATGGTGCTGAAGCTTGCGACTCCAGACCAGTAATCCTTATCGAAGACGTTTTCGACGGAGGCCCGGAAGGTGACGGGCCTTTTTTCGATCTCCGTCTTGTAACGCGCGCCCAGGTCAAACCGTGTCCAGGAAGGGATCTTCAGCGTGTTCGTCGTGTTGATGTACTGTTCGCCGGTGTGAATGACATTGGCCGTCAGCGTCAGGCCTTCCAGGAAAGACGCGTCCCATTCGGCCCCGATATTGGCCTGGATCTTGGGTACGCCGATCGGGCGCTTGCCACGGGTCGAAGCGCTCGACGTATTCGTCAGTTCGCCATCCATCAGCACCAAGCCGCCAAGCAGGCGCAGATCATCCGTCACCTCGCCAAACACGTTGAATTCAACGCCGCGGTTGCGCTGCTCCCCGCCAGCGGTGAAGATCTGGCCGATGCCGCTTGGCTCCAATTGGCCGAAGGGCTTCTCGATCTGGAAGGCACTGACGGTCATGGCAATCTGCCCGAGGTCGATCTTCGTACCGATCTCG
This sequence comes from Rhizobium sp. BK377, assembly GCF_014193935.1. Classification (NCBI taxonomy): domain Bacteria; kingdom Pseudomonadati; phylum Pseudomonadota; class Alphaproteobacteria; order Hyphomicrobiales; family Rhizobiaceae; genus Rhizobium; species Rhizobium sp. BK377. Next base: position 424,358 of record NZ_JACIAC010000003.1, on the reverse strand, counting down.
TATTGGGTCGTCTTGTACGGAGCGAGCGTTTCGCCCGCATTGATGGCAGTGGTGGGAGCCGTATCGCCTATGCTTAGCCCCTGCGCGTAATTGGCATAGAAGGAAACCTCGTCCCAGGGGCGGACAACAAGGCCAACGAGCGGCGTGACGGCGTCTTCGTCCGAAGACGACGAGATAGCACCTGTTGCTGCGTTGAAGTTCTTCGAATCGATCTGCTGGAAGCGCCCGCCAAGCGTCAATTGCACGCGCTCGTCCAGCATCGACAAAGTATCCGAAAGGCCGATGCCGGACAGGCTGGCTTCCGAAACCTTCGGCACTGAGCTGGGATCAGCGACGAACTGCTCGATACGACGGACAGGGTCGTACATATTGCTGAGTTGGGCAGTGCCTGAAATGATCGCACGATCGAGGCTCTGGTGGAGATAACTCGCCTGGAGGGTCATTGTGTGGGAGATCGGCCCGGTGTCAAACTTGGCACGGATACCCGTTTCTGCCGTCAGTCTGTCGACGTCGAACACCGCATTCTGTGGCGTGATGGTGACGTCGCCGGCCGAATTCAGGATGGTGGGCAGGCCAAAAAGGCGATGCACGTGAGAGTTTCCGCCACCTACAGCGCCAAACCAGGTGATATCTTCACTCAGGTCGTATTCGACCCTGCCTAGGACCGAGCGGTCCGCGCTCTTCGACCACTCCCACGGCTCCTGAACATTGAGCGATCCGTCAGGTGCATCCGGCACGATCAGGCCGGAGGTTTGAAGGAAAGGACGCTGAGGCGCGTCGAACGTCTCGCGCTGTCCGATCACGTCGAATGTGGCCCGGAGATTTTCCCCTTGATAATCAAGAGCCAGGGCTCCGACGTAAAAGTCGCGCGTCTGATCGTCTATCGGTGTGTCACCACCGTGGACACTGCCGTTCAAGCGAATGCCAAATTGCCGTTCATCACCAAACCGGCGCGACATGTCGACGTGCACCCCGCCCTGGAAGTCGGAAGCGTAATCTGTCGTTAGCCGCGTCAGATCCTCCTCGAGTGCTCGCTTCGGAACGATGTTGATCGTGCCGCCGACGGCGCTGTTGGGAGAGATGCCGTAAAGGAAAGCTGTCGGACCCTTTAGCACCTCGACCCGCTCGGCATAGTCGGTGAAGACCCGGTAGGTGGGAGCGATCCCATAAATCCCATCGAAGGCGATTTCGCCGGCGTTCCCTTCGCCGACCGGAAAGCCTCTGATGTAGAAGGAATCCAACATACCTCCGGACGAGTGGGTGTTTCTGACCGAAGGATCGTTGTCCATCACCTCACCTACGGTCTGCGCACCCTGGTTTTCGATTGTCTGGGATGTATACCCGGTCACATTAAAGGGGGTCTCCATAAAACCCCGATTCGCCAAAGCTCCCAGGCGTGCGCCCTTGGCGACCTGTCCGCCTGCATAGTCTTCCGGCAAGGTTCCGATTGTCGAAGTGGCGTCTTTCTTCGTGCTGATCACTATCGGTGCCAACTCGCTGACACTTTGCCCGTACGCGGAACCGCTTGCCACAGCGGTCATAACTACTGTGCACCCCAATATGAATTTCATGCAAAAATCCCCTAACCAATCGTCGCCTGACCTCGCGAGCCGAGACCGTCAGCACAAAACCGCTAAATAACATGATAATACAAGTCAAGATTTATAAGGCGTATATGTGTTTGAAGCGACAAGGCAATCGCTCCAGAGATCCAGCAGGTCGCTGGCAGGCGCATGCACTTCGATATGAATCTGTTTCTGCGTTTATCGCCATGTTCAAGAAAGCACTCGGCGCATCGCCGCCGGTCGCTCAAGCCACAGATACGCGGCCGCCGTCCAGGAAAATCCGAGGCCGCCGCAGCCTTCGCCGGTGACGGGGTCGAAATATTCGGCGAAACCTTCCGCTTCGATCGCCGCAATCGTCGATTTCCGCAGCACTTCGGCAGTATCCGCGTAGCCATTGCGCTCCAGTCCGTCGATCAGCAGCCAGTTGATGATCGCCCAGGCGGGACCGCGCCAGTAGCGTTTCGGCTCCCAGCTCGGGATCCCCGGCTTGGTGGTCGGGAAGGCGACCTTGAGGTTCTTGGACCATGCCTTCATCTCATCGACCAATGCATCCGCGACTGGTTTTTCGAGGTCGACCGAGAGGAGCGGTATGAAGCCGGCCTGAGTTGCTGCCTCGATATCTTGGCCAGAAAGGAGATCGCGCGAAACAAACTGTGACAGGGCAGGACGCCACTGGGCGAGAATCCCGTTCCGGGTCAACATATTCAACGCTGCGATCTCGGCCACGTCATCCATCCGGCCAAACGCGCGGGCAAGGACTTCCAAGTCTTCGCCGGCCTTGAGGAGGATCGCGCTCGTCTGGATTTCGGCGACCTTGAATGGCGCTTTTTCCCATTGCCTTGCCGGATCCCAGCCGCAGGCGGCATAGGTATCGACGAGATGGATGAAACGGCGATAATCCTCGTCGCGCGGGCGCATGTCAGCATCCACATGGCTGGTATCCTTACGCTCGACAGGCGTATCGGTAGTGGTCGGTACCCGGGCGAGTGCGATGTCCCAGGCGGGAGAATTGTCGCTGCCGCTTTCCCACGGATGCAGTAGCGCGACGAGACCGGTGCCCTCGGGATCGCGGGCGGAATACCACCAGCGATGCCATTTCAGCGCCGCATCGTAGAGGCGAAGGGTGCGTGAATCGGCATCCTTGCCTGCGGCTTCATGCAGCCTGCGCAGTGCGATCGCGAAGACCGGGGGCTGGGTTATGCCGGAGGTCGGGATCCGGTGCTTCGTGCGCCAGATATTCGGCCCCGGGAAATAGGTATCGCTTGGCGCGTGGAAGACGATATGCGGAATCATCCCGTCCGCCCACTGGCCTTCGACCAGCCGCTCGAGCTCAAGATAGGCGCGGTCCACATCGTAGAGCGCGAACCCCATGGCGACGAAGGCCGAATCCCAGTTCCACTGGAAGGGGTAGAGCCGGTCGGTCGGCACGGTATAGCCGCCGCGATCGTTCGCGGCGAGGATACGCTTCGCCTGGTCGATATGCACGTTCATTTCTGATACTCCGGTATTCTCATGTCAAAACGGCGGGGAAGGACTTGCCGCTTTCGGGCGAAAGCCAGGTAATGCGCTTTTGGTCGAGCTTCAGACCGATCGAGTCGCCGCTCTTTACGGTTTCAGACGCCGGCAGAATGACGCGCACCGGCTGGTCGTGGATCGAGCCGGTCAAGAGCAGGTGCGATCCCATCGGCTCGGCAACGCGCACTCTCATTTCCAGGCCCTGTGGCAGCGGCGCGAGTTCGACGGCCTCGCCGCGAAGGCCAAGGATGATTTGATCGCTGGCTTCCTGTGGCGCGGCAAGCTGTTCGGCGCCTGCCGCAACCTGACCGTTCGAAACCGGGACCTTGATGAAGTTCATCGGCGGGTTGCCGATGAAGCCGCCGACAAAACGTGTTGCCGGGTGATTGTAGATATCGACCGGATGGCCGACCTGCTCGACGACGCCACCATGCATGACGGCGATGCGGTCCGAAAGGCCCATGGCTTCCGTCTGGTCGTGGGTGACATAGATCGTTGTGGTCCCCGCCGCGTGCAGTACGGTCTTGAGTTCGGTGCGCATTTCGAGGCGGAGCAGCGCGTCGAGGTTCGAAAGCGGCTCGTCCATCAACAGAACCTTTGGTTCAACGGCAAGGGCACGGGCGACCGCGACGCGTTGGCGCTGGCCGCCTGAAAGCCTGTTGGGGTAGCGGTCGAGATATTGCTCGATATGCAACAGGCCTGCGGCCTTCTCGACTTGCGCCTTCACGCGTGCGTCGTCGGCCTTCTGCATCCGCAGCCCGAAGGCGACATTCTCATAGACCGTCATATGCGGAAAGACCGCATAGTTCTGGAAGACCATCGCAAGGCCGCGATCCTTGGGTGGCAAGCCGATCACCGACCTATCGCCGATACGGACATCTCCCGATGTTGCGGTCTCAAGGCCGGCGATGATGCGCAGCAGCGTGGTCTTGCCGCAGCCGGACGGACCGAGCAGCGACACGAATTCGCCGTCGTTGATCGTCAGCGAGACCTCTTTCAGCGCCTGGAAGGCTCCGAAGCTCTTGCGGATGCGGTCGATGACAATATTGGCCATATCTCTGGTCCCGTTATTTGGAGGAAATGCCCCAGATCGCGAAGAGGTAGCGTCTGACCGCGAAGATGAAGACAACCGAGGGAAGGATGAGCATCAGTCCCCCGGCAAAGCGATAGTGCATCGGGCTCTCCGACAGCACCGTTAGCAGGTAGGCGGTCAGCGTGCGGTTGCGCACAGTCAGCACCGAGGCGGCAAAGACCTCGTTCCACGAGATGACAAAGGCAAAGACTGCGGTTGCGACGATGCCGGGAAGCGCTAAGGGTGCCACCACCTTGAAGAAGGCCTGGATGCGGGTGCAGCCGAACACCCAGGCGGCTTCCTCCAACTCCTTCGGCACGCCGAGGAAAATGCCTTGCGTGACGAGTGCCGCAAAAGGCAGCGCCAGGACCGTATGAATGAGGCCGACGCCGAGGATCGTATCGTAGAGACCGAGCCGAATGAAGGAGACTGTCAGCGGCAATGCCAGGATCGCCAGCGGAAAGGCGCGGGTCAGCAGCACCAGAAGCCGGTAGCTGTCCTTGCCGCGAAACTCGTAGCGGGCGAGTGCATAACCGGCAGGCGCGCCGAGCAGGATGGACAAGCCGACTGTGATACCTGCTGCACCCAGCGAATTGAGAAAGGAATGAACGACGCCTTCGCTCTTCAAGAAGAGAAGGAAGGGCTCGAGCGAAATGCCCGTGGGCAGGCCGGTCTTCGGCCAGATATAGACGCCTTGGCGACCGCCGAGTGCGCCGAGCGCGACCAGATAAATCGGCACCAGAACCCAGGCGCAGAGCGCCACGATGCCACTCCAGAGAAGCCAGCGCCGTGAGGAAACGAAGCCGGCAGCGCTGGGGATGTCGTTGGTCCTACTGACGATATCCGTGGTCATGGCAGGCGCTCCGGATCAACCTTCAAGGCCTTCAAATAGATGAGCGTGGCGGCAAGCGAGATGATCATGATCAGCACCGCGTAGGCGGCAGCGACGCTGTAGTTCTGGTTCTGGTTCTGCCAGTTGTAGGCCTCACCAACGAGGACCGGGAAATTGCGTCCGCCGAGCGCATAGACTACCGCGAAGACCTCGAAGGCGAGCACGGTGCGCAGGATCAGAGCCGATTGCAGAGCCGGACGGATCAGCGGCAGGGTGATGCGCCAGAAGCGTGTCCATGAACCGGCACCGAAGATTTCGGCAGCTTCTCTGAATTCCTTCGGAACCTGGTTGAGACCGGCGACGATGATGACCATGACGATGGCCGTGCCGCGCCAGATTTCGGCAACTGCAATCGCGATGAAGAGCGCGACCGGCGTCTGGTAGGAGAGCCAGCTTGTTTGCCTGCCGATGACGCCGAGGCCGAAGAGCAGCGAATTCAAATAGCCGGTATTCTGCAGGATCGATAGCCAGACGAGACCGGCGGCAAGATCGGAGATGCCGAGCGGGATTGTCCAGATCCACAGGATCGTCTCGCGCCCGCGGTCGACTTTGGCGACCATTGTGCCCATGGCAAGCGCAATGGCGATCTGCACCGGCACGACCGCGATCGTCAGCAGGAAGGTGTTTTTCACCGAGCGAGTGAAATTGATGTCGGTTACCATGCGCTCGGCATTCGCTAGCGACGGCGCGCCGTTGTCCGAAACCGCCAGCCAGATTGTCTGCACCAGCGGCACGACGAACAGCAGCGCCAGAAAGGCGACGGATGGCAGGATCAGCAGATAGGGGATCCAGGGTCGGCTATTGGTCATCGGCATGCGCCTCGACGAGCAGAGGGTTGAGCGGCCGGGCATTTCGCCCGGACGTGTCTCTCAGGGCGGATTTATTCGACCGGGCAGGGGCCGTCGCTCTTGGCATCAGGCGCCCAGCAGGCAGCTTTCGTGTCGGTCATCAGCTTGGCCAACGTGGCGGCCTGGATCTTCAGCACGTCTGCAACGGGCTCGTTCTGCAGCACGATGCGCTGGAAACTATCCATGTAGACCTTGTTGAACTCACCGCCCTTGTCGCCGAGGCCGACCGGAAGCAGCGAGATGACAGCGTCCTTGGAAGCCTGGGTGGCGGTGACCGCACCAGCGAGAAGGGCGACGCCGGCGTCGAGATCCGGCGGCAGCTTGACATTCAGGGTCGGGAAGAAGCCGACCTTGGAGGCGGTCAGGAGCTGGGTATTCGGCATGGAAAGGTGTTCGATGATTTTTTCTGCGCCGGCCTTGTCGGGCGCGCCCTTCGGAATGGCGAGACCAGCAACGACTGGCATGTAGCCACGACCTTTGGGACCGGCAGGAGCGGGAAAGACCACATAATCATCCGGTGCAGCTGAAATGGCATTCTTCAGCCGGGCGATGTGGTCCCAGGCGACCATAACTTCGCCGGCAGCGAGCGGCTCCTGCATGAAATCGTAGCTGGTGGAGTTCGGTGTCACATAGGCCCACAGCGTCTTCAGCTTCTCCCAGCCGGCCGTCGCATCGGCACTCTTGAAGGTGCGCACGACACCGCCCGTGAAGGACGGATAGAAATAACCCTGGAAATAACGCGCCATCAGCCCCTTCGGGCCGGCCGGGAAACCGATCTGCGGCTGGCCCGTCGCCTCCTGCATATTCTTGCCCCACTCGATCAACTGATCGTAGTTCAGCGCGTTCACGTCGGCGCCAGGCGGCAGGTATTGCAGCGCTTCCTTCTTGGCAGCCATCACATAGGTCGCCTGCATCCACGGGATGTACTGCTGGGTCGGTTTGCCGAGTTTGCCAAGGTCGAGCAACGACTGCGGCATGCCGCTCGCTGCCAGCTTCTTGGCGAGATCGTCGAGCGGTTCCAACGTGTCCTTGTCGGCTAGCGGCGAGAGCTCCCCATGCAGCGCACCGACGAGACTGACGGTGCGCTTACCGGCTTGACGTTCGGCCTCCATGCGAACAGCAAACTGCGGCGGCTCCTCGACCACGTAATCAACCGAGCCGACATCCTTTAACAGCTCCTCGCGGACGACGGTCGCCTCCTCGATCGGACGAAGCTGGGTGGACACGAAAACCGTCTGGGCAAGCGTAGGCGAAGCGAAGGCCAGCACGGTGGAAGCCAGAATTCCCAATGACATGATATGTTTCATCTTCTCCTCCTTCATTGTTCTTTGTTTGAGATGCACTTCTGTCTATGCCGCCTGGGCGGGACGGCGATGGCTGTCGCGATCGACGAACTCGATCGGGTGAAGCTCCTGGAGTTCTGTGGCGGGCTCCCCGGCAATGGCGCGGAGCAGCAGCGAGGCGAAGCTCGCGCCGAGGTTTTCGCCAGTCATGCGCATGGTCGAGAGTGGCGGACTGGTGAAGGCGCCCATCGGCAGGTCATCATGGCCGACGATGCTGATCTGGTTGTCGCCACCGGCCTCGCGCAGCGCTCTCAGTGCCCCGATCGCCATTTCGTCCGTGGCACAGACGAGTGCTGTCGGACGGGATGGTTGGCGCAAAAGTTCCAGTGCCGCGAGATACCCGCCCTGTTCCAACGGCGCGCCTTCGGCGCAGAGGTCGGTGGCAAGGCCGCATTCCTCCATCGCCGTCCGCCAGCCACGACAGCGGTCATGTGCGAAGTAGTATTCCTGCGGGCCGGCGATATGGCCGATGCGGCGGTGGCCGGCAGCATGGAAGCGTAGCGTCGCGGCCCGAAAGCCGGCAAAGCCGTCGCCGTCGACATAAGGATGGGGCAGCAGGCTTTCGGTGCGGCCGTTGGTGACGAAGGGAATGCCGCGCGACTGCAGGAATTCGACGCGTTCGTCCCTGCGCTTGGTGCGGACGAGGAGCATGGCGTCGACTCGGCGGCCATCGACGAAGCGGCGACAGATGTCGAGTTCGCTCTCGCCGCGCGGCACCGGTGCAATCACCAGATTAAGGCCCGCAGCAGCAAGGTGTTCGGCGCAGCCGGACAACATATCGAGGAAATGCGGAGGGCCGATATGGCCCGGATCGCTCGGCAGCGTGACGGCAACGAGTTCGGCGCGCTGCCTGCGGAGGCGACGAGCGGAAGCATTCGGCCGATAGCCTACCTTCTCCGCAGCCTCGCAAACACGCTCGCGCGTGGCGGCGGACACATCTGCATAACCATCGAGCGCGCGGGACACGGTCGTGATCGACAGTCCAAGCGAGTGCGCGAGCTGTTTGAGGTTGGCCAAGATCTTTCTCCAAATCGGCAAGAGAATTTTCCAAAACGTTTTGGGAGTCAAGCCAAAACGTTTTGGATTCTTCACCCCATGAGCGCCGACGGCCATTGCGGATGTTGAAACAGACGGCGGTCCGTTCGTTCCGATCTCTCGACGAGCTGAACGCGTAGGACCGCTTCCGGCCTATTACGTTGAAAAGTCGGAGTGATCCCCGGATTGTTCAGATGGCGGAGTCAACACGGCGCTTGCGATTGGCATCTGTCCTGGAAAGCGCCCGCCACTGGCAAAGCCTTCTTTCAAGCGGCGCGACGCCTGAGAACTGCTGACCAGATTGCCGTATAAGAAGATATATCAGTCGAGCAGATGAGACGGCAGGTACGTTGAGCAGTGCGCTGCCTATGGGCGTAGCACCTATTCTGCAGGTCGTCGGAGAAGTCGCCGCGCCGCGCGAGGTATACTGAGTTCCGATTTCCCGAGTTTCAGAAGTGAAGAGAATGGTGGTCGCTCGCGCATACCGGAAACCTCTGGGCCAGACAGCGTGTTATACATCGTAATCGAGAAAGGCAGGCTGGACCATGCAGACAGCACGACATCTGGATCATGCAAGACAAGTCGCCATGGATGCGCACGAAGGACAGCAGGACAAGATTGGAAACCCTTATTTTCAGCATTGCGAGCGCGTCGCCGGGAAGGTGATGAGCGAGTCTGAAAAAGTCGTCGCCTATCTCCACGATATTCCGGAGAAAGCCCCGGGCTGGACCATCGATCGCCTTCGAGAGGAAGGATTTTCTGCTAGCGTCATTGCTGCGGTCGATGCCCTGACCCGCAGGTCCGGCGAGAATGATGTTTCTTTTATCCGAAGAGCCGCATCCAACGCGCTGGCCAGGGCCGTCAAACGGGCCGATCTGGAGGACAATCGCTTTCAGGCCGAGCGAGCCGGTCTTGATCCTGAAAAGTTCGAGAAGGGGCTCGCCGCCCTAACCGCGTTAGGTGGATGACGATTGTCGAAGGGCGGTCGCGTGATCTTTCCGTCGGTTCATCCGAGCGGCGGCGGCTCACATCCACGTCGCTGCAATATAACTAAGCCCAGTCGATCCCGTTGCGATGGGCCGACCGGCCTGTCGAAACGAGCGAGGCGTGATCATAAGCGCCACCCGCCTGTTGATCTGCGTTTCCCGTCAATCGATCTTGACAAGCGTGTCCAGGTAGAGACGCTCTTGGGCTCGCACGTCACAGAAAAACGAGGATCGGATGAGGTTTCACGGACCAGTAGTTGCAGGCATGGTTGGCGTGGCAGCCTGTGTGTTTGGCGTGTGCCTTGCGGCATCGCCTGCGCTTGCACAGGAAGTCGAACCACCCGCTCCATGGGTCCGGCTTAGGGGTTCGCATGCTGGAGCGGTTGGAACATGCTCTGTGGTTGATGCGACCGACAACGAGGCTTGTTACATGGTGCGTTGCGACGCCAAGAACCGTCTCATTTTCGAGATTGGCGATGCCACTGTTGGCGACATGGGCCTGCGATCGGCGCGCTTCGAGATTGGGAAGTACAAAGAGACGATCCGCCTTGATGGGCACAGTCCCGATCGACGAACGACTGTTCTCTCGAAGCATCCGAAGCTGCTTGCCGCCCTCACATCTGGCATTGATTTCGCGACCATGTATGCCGTCGAGGCCGATGTGGAATACAGCACTGGCTTTGAACTCACGGGGGCGCGAGACCAAATATCTCGCCTGGCAAAGGGCTGCCCAACCAAGCCGTGACGAGGGGCAAAGGTTCTTGACCAACCATGACGTCCGATTACCCAAAGCTATCGACGACCGAACCGAGGCACAGACAACACGTTTTGAAGGAAAGCCGCATTCAACAGGCCGCGCCCGGAGTCCTCGTCGGGACAGTGGGCCTTTCTGCGTCTGGTCTGCGTGAGCCAGCAGCCAAAAGATGCCGGCTGGTCGGAGCGATTCTCTAGGTGATGGGCATTGCGTTTGCCTGCGAAAAAAGCGGCGAATAGTTGTTGCTGAAACAATGTAACGTCGTCTTTAGACTGTTGGATCTGCCTTACCAGCCGTAGCTGAAGGTGGCACCGCTGCCATTATCCCCATCCTGCACCACGTCGGTTTCGGTATTTCGCCCATACTGGAAAATCCCGTAGGCATTGTTGTTGCCGTTCTGCCGCAAGGTCGCGGAATGACCACTGCCCCGCTGCTGGATGAAGCCGAGGTTGCGATGGCCAGCCTGAGCGATACCAGCCGCGTTACCTCTGCCCAGCTGCCGGATGTCGGCGTCTTTCAGGCCGCGATAGAGCGAATAGACGCGCAGCCCTGTTGAAAAAAGATCCGCATCCTCGGCATTATCAGGCGCGAGGTTGAACGAGATCCGGCCGCCGGCATGGGCTGGTGCAGACAAGGCTACTTGGCCGAGGCTCCCGGCAAGAAGAGTGACGGTAAGGATCTTAAATACGTTGCTGGTCATCCTGATCTCCATGTTCGGCTGCCTGAGCCGATGATCAACCTTGGCATCTTGCAGCTGAACCCAGTCGGAATTTCCCGTTCAGTTGTCGTTCAGTCGTTTCGACCCGAAAGCAAAAGGACGCCGGAAACCGGCGCCCCTTTAGGAAAATTACAGCGTGCGGAGGCCGATTAGTCGCCGCCGATCTGCTTCGTGCAACTGAAACTCCTATCCTGAATGACAACGTCCAGTGTGGCTTTGTATTTTGCTCCTTTCGAGTCGAGCGAGACTGAACCAAGGATTGCCGTATGTCCCTTGATGGCATCAAAATCGCCACTCTGGTTGATCGTGGAGCTTCCGCCTTCTCCCAATTTTTCGACATGGAAGGTGTACGCCCCCCCGACACGCTTGTCGGCGTGGAGGAGCGCATCCAGTCTCACCATACCTGCGCCAGGCGTTGCTTTGATTTCGCAAAGCTGCGCCCCGTCAGATTGGTTGGCAGTCGTCGTGGCGGCAACCGCGCCGACGGGAAGCAGGACCAGCGCGAGGATCGTCATCGCGCAGCGCGGATGTTTGATGCTATTTGGCATGGTCGTTTCCCTTGATGGTCTGCTGTTGCGATACTGACCTCTTTCACGTCATCGCAGTCGCTTACGGGCAGGCCTGGACGAAGGCCGCGACATTGCCGTTGCCGCCCTGGCTGACATTGGCGTTGCAGCCATGGCCGACTTGGACGCCAGCGGCGATGTTGCCATTGCCGTCCTGCGTAAGGATGGTCGTATGGCTGGAGCCAAATTGGCCGATGCCCGCTACGTTGCGGTTGCCGTTCTGATAGGTGGCGCCATAGTTGTCGTTGCCTTCCTGGCCGATAGCTGAAAGATTGTGACGACCATATTGATGGCCAAGAACGCGATTGTAGTCACCGTTCTGGTAGGTTCTGATCCGGTTTCCGTATCCTTCTTGCGCCCCACCGGCAGAGTTCGACCAGCCATATTGTTCGATACGAACATCATTGGCCATGGCGGGGGCTACGGCGGTGATGCCCACAAGTGCGACGAGGGTGGTTGCCATCATAGATGTACGGATCATGACTATGTCTCCTCAGGCGGATAAGACCGCGGTTGAACGGCTTTCTTCTAGTCGCTCCCTTCGGAACGGAAGCTGAAAGCATCATTCAGTCGGGGTTCATTCGCGGAGGTCGGCGTCCCATCTTGCGGCCAGATCGGCCCCGTTCAAATTCAATGCCCATCGTCGTTTTCGGTTGGCCATTTTCACATGCCGCAGCAAATGCGCCGGCCGGCGATTGCAACCCGCTGCGTCGCGAGTGCGAAACAACCCGAACAGCCACAGGCCCTGACTGAGGAACCACGAGATCTTCCGCCCGCTGCGAGCACGCCACCGATCTGGTTTCAAGTGGACGCCATGTAAATTTCAAATCGGCACACATCGATTTTCAATCAGTCAATGCAATAGCCGGCGGCGAAATTCGACTCCGTGTTTTTTATGTAGACGCCGGCGATACATCAGAAAGATCGCCGCCCGCCCAGGGTAATCCGTCGGCTAAGTTATTCCCGGGCGTTTTGTTTTGCGCCACTCTTCGTATTCTGCGCGGGCATCCTCATGCAGCGGATAGTAGCGCTGCAACGACCCACCCTCCATAAGCTTCAGCCGAGAGAACTCCTCCCAATCGTGATGCTTTTGCGATTCTTCGATAACTTTTGCGGCCATGGCGACCGGAAGAACCACCACCCCGTCGTCGTCGGCGACGATGATGTCGCCGGGGATGACCGTGACACCGCCGCAGGCAATCGGAACGTTGACGGCGTTGGGATAAATGCTGGTCTGCACATGGTAGTTGGGTGTCCAGCCACGCAGCCAGAGGGCGAGATCGAGCTTTTCGACATTGGGCCGATCGCGCATGCAGCCATCGATCACGATACCGGCGCCGCCTCTGCCTTTGAAATAGGTCGACATCATATCGCCGAAGACGCCAGAGCTCATGTCGCCGCGCGCGTCGACCACGACAACATCGCCCTCCTGCGCGTGATAGAGCACGTGCCGGTGCAACTGCGTCTCCGGATCGGCATATTCTCCCTCATTGAAAAGGTCCGGCCGCTGCGGCAGGAATTGAAGGGTGAGCGCCGGGCCGACGATCGACTTCCCACGGCTCTGGGCCACTGGACCGACCATGTGCGGATTGCGGAAACCCATGTGGCCGAGCGTACCGGCAATGGTCGCGGCGCCGATCTCCTTCAGCGCATCGATCAGCTCTTTGGGCGGTCGCGTGATATCGGGCGTATGCGTCATTTTAGGCTCCGGTGGATGAAACTACCAGTTTGTGACAGAACCGTCGCGGCGCTTCAGGTGAGGCGCTTCCCAGAAGCGAAAGCTCTGCGCCTTGACCGCTTCTTCGTTGACCTCGACGCCGAGCCCCGGCAGGTCGCTCACCGGATAATCGGGGCCGTCGAGCCGTGGTTGCACAGGGAAGAAGTCGGAATTATCGAAGCCGAGCTTCGCCTCGGGCGCCCTGGTCTCGAGCCAAGCGAAATTCGGCACCGCGGCGGCGAGATGGATAGTCGCAGCCGTGCAGACTGGACCAAGGGGATTGTGCGGCATCAGGTCCACATAGTGCGCCTCGCTCCAGCCAGCGACCTTCATCGCCTCAGTGAGCCCGCCAACGTTGCAGACATCGAGCCGATTGAACTGATGGATGCCACGCTCGATATAGGGCAGGAACTGCCACTTGCTGGCAAATTCCTCGCCGATGGCGAACGGGATGTCCGTCATCTTGCGCAGGGATTCGTAGGCCTCGGGTGTCTCGTCTCGTATCGGCTCCTCGAGGAAATCAAGCACACCGCGGCCGAGCTTGTTGCAGAAGCTCGCCGCCTCCGCCGCCGACAGCCGATGATGATAGTCGATGCCGAGGACGACGTCGTCGCCGAGCACCTCGCGTGCCTTGTTCAGCATACGTGCGGTAGGCCCGATCGACTCGCGCGGCTCAAAGATGTCGCTGCTGCTTTGCCCGATGGGGAAGAAGCGGATGGCCTGCCACCCTTCTGCACGGAGTTCGCGAGCTCGTTCGATGGCAACATCGCCCTCGGCCTCGTCGCCGGTGGAGGCAAAGGTCGGAATGCGGTCGCGCTGCTTGCCGCCAAGCAGTTCGTAGGCAGGCACGCCCAGCGCCTTGCCCTTGATGTCGTGGAGGGCAATATCGATGGCGGAAATCGCCGCCTGCAGAACGCGGCCGCCTTCGAAATATTGGCTGCGATAAACTTCCTGCCAGATCCGTCCGATCTGCATCGGGTCGCGGCCGATAAGGAACTCGCGATAGTGCTCGATCGCGCCGGTCACGGCCTTCTCGCGACCGCTCAAGCCACTCTCGCCCCAGCCGAAGATGCCGTTGTCGGTCTCCACCTTGACCAGCATCTGGTTGCGCGTTCCTACCCATACCGGATAGGGCTTGATCGCCGTGATTTTAAGCTTCGCAGTCATAGACGCCCTCGTTTCACGCGCATCCGCCTGGTCTTAGTTGGCCTTGAGGGCCATTTCCGTTTCGCCGTCGAACAGATGCATCCGCTCCTGATCGAACTCGAGCCAGATCTGTTCGTCGGGCGCGACGGCAATGGTCGGCGGGACGCTGACATTGACGATGGCGCCGGAGAGAAACGCCTGTACGAAAGTCACGTCTCCGGTCGGCTCCACCGTGTAGGCCTTGGCAGGGACGGTCCCAGGCATCGCACTCTTGTGCAGCCTGATCGTCGAGTGGCGTGCGCCGAGCACGATTTTCCTGCTGGTTGCCCTCGTGACCTTCTGGGCGTTTTTTTGCGAAAGCTCGAGGCGCCAGCCCTCCGCGCTGGTCAACACCGTCTCGCCGCCTGCCGTTGATGCCTCCAGTGGGACAAGGCTCATCGCCGGGCTGCCGACGAAGCTGGCGACGAACATGTTCACCGGATGGGCAAAGACCTGCGCCGGAGTATCGTATTGCTGCAGATAGCCGCCGTTCATCACCGCCATCCTGTCGGCCATGGTCACGGCTTCGAGCTGGTCATGCGTCACATAGATGATCGTCGCCTTGAGGTCCTGGTGAAAACGCTTGATCTCCGAGCGCATCTGCACGCGCAGCTTTGCGTCGAGGTTGGAAAGTGGTTCATCCATCAGAAATACTGCCGGATCGCGAACGAGGGCACGGCCGAGCGCTACGCGCTGCTGTTGCCCGCCGGAAAGTTCGCGTGGCTTGCGCTCGAGCAACTGCGTCATGTCGAGCACGCGCGCTGCTTCCCTGACCTTCTTGTCGATCTCGTCCCGCGGCAGTTTGCGCATCTGCAGCGGGAACGCCAGATTTTTGTAGACCGATTTCTGGGGATAGAGCGCGTAGTTCTGGAACACCATTGCGATGTCCCGGTCCTTGGGGTCAAGGTCGTTGACCACTCGGTCGCCGATGACGATGTCGCCCGATGTGACCGGGATGAGCCCTGCGACAAGATTGAGCGTGGTTGTCTTGCCGCAGCCTGAAGGGCCGACGAGCGCAACGAATTCGCCGTCATTGACCGTCAGCGAAACATCGTTGACAGCTTTGAAGGCGCCATAGGTCTTGACCAGATCTTTGAGGACCACGTGGGCCACCGGCAACTCCTCTAGTGCTTGACCGCGCCTTCCGTGAGGGCGCGTACGAAGTATCGTTGAAGAACGAGGAACAGGACCACGACGGGCACGCTCATCATGAAGCTTGCCGCCATCAGGCCCGGAAAGTCCGTCGTGTTTTCCGAGAAGAAGCGCTGGATGCCGACCGGGAGCGTCAGTTGCTCGTTCTTGGACAGGAACGTGTAGGCGTAGATGTACTCGTTCCACGCGCCGATGAAGGAATAGATCGCCGTGGCGATGATGCCTGGCGCCGATAGCGGCATCACGATCAGGACAAAGGCCTGGAACCGCGTTGCCCCGTCGATGCGTGCGGCCTGCTCGAGCTGTACCGGAATGTTGTCGTAGAAGCCCTTGAGGAGCCAGATTGCCAGCGGCAGGCCGAATGTGAGGTAGGTAAGGACGAGCGACCCATGCGTGTTTACCAGCCCGATCGCGCGCATCAGGATGAAGAGCGGCACGAGAAAGATCACTGCCGGGAACATGTTGCGGAGCAAGACGGCGAAGAACAGAAAGTTCCGGCCCGGGAAGGTGAAGCGCGAAAAGGCGTAGGCCGCAGGAACCGCCACAATCACCGAGAGGATGGTCGTGGCAGTGGAGACGAAAAGGCTATTCCAGAAGAAGCGCAGGAAGTCCTGGCCGACGCTGTTTTGGGGATCGAGCAGCTTCTGATAGCTCGCGAGGGTCGGTTGGTCCGGCCACCATTGCGGCGGGAATTGCATGGCCGCGAAGCCGGATTTGATCGAGGTGATCAGCATCCAGATCATCGGTAGCGCGGTGTAAAGGAGCATGAACACCAGGAAGATGCGTCCACCCCACCGCCACCCATCGATGCGCGCGAGGCGCCGCGCCTGACTTCGATGAGCAGTCTCGGCAATCGCGCTCATTCGCTTCCGTCCTTCCGTTCGTTACCGCTCAGCGCACGGACGTAGAAGTAGCCGAGCGACATCAGGATCAGGAACAGCAGCACCGAATAGGCCGATGCCACCCCCCAGCGCTGGCGGCCGAAGGCGAGTTCATAAATGTGGGTGATCCAGATATGCGATGCGTTCGATGGCCCGCCGCCGGTCATGATCCAGGGTATGATGAAGGAATTGAAGTTGGCCACTGCGAGCAGAAGGATCGTCACCGTCGAGACGTTTCTCAAGTGCGGAAAGGTGACGTGCCAGAACCGCTGCCAAGCATTGGCTCCGTCGACTTTTGCGGCGCGCAGCAACTGGTCGGGAACTGTCTGCAGGCCAGCCATCATCATGATCATGGCAAACGGAAACTCTCGCCAGATATTGACGACGATCAACGAGGGCAGCACCGTGCTGACGCTGTCGATGAAATTCGGCGGCCGATCCGCCAATCCGAGGCCGACGAGCACCGCGCCGATGATCCCGAAGTCCGAATGGTAGATCCACTTCCAGATATAGGACGCGGCGACCGCGCTGATGACCCAGGGAATGATCAGGATGGCGCGCAGGATGCCGCGGCCAACAAAGTCGCGGTGGAGCGCCAGGGCACAGGCAAATCCCAGGACAAATGAGATGAAAGTGGATCCCAGCGTCCAGATAAGAGTATTCGAGGTGACCTTCCAGAACACTGGACTTGTGAGGATGGCGATGTAGTTGTCGAGGCCGACAAAAATCTTGTCTCGAAGCTGCAGGCCAGGCGGAGTATTGAAGAATGACAGCTCGATCGTATAGTAGATAGGGTAGGCGATGACGATGAGCATCACCGCGATCGAAGGAAGCACATACGCGTAGTCCGCGCGATGCTCCCAGATCTTTCGCAGCACGCCGAACCTGTCGGGTTGCAGTCTTCGGCGCGCCTCGGCCTTGCCAGTCAAGATCGTCACTATGCCTGCCCTCGTTCTTCGGAAGAAACCGGCTGCGGTGTCGGCGCAGCCGGTCAGATCGTGGTCAGGCTTGGACTAGAGACCGCCGTCCATCAGGTCTTTGACCTTCTTGGCCGCGTCGTCCGCTGCTTGGTCGACGGTCATGGCTCCTGTCAGGGCATTCTGCAGCATGTCCGGGACGATGATATTCATGATCTCAGGCGACTGTGGCAGCGCCGGGAAGGGGATGCCGTATGGCAGCATCGAGGTCGTGACATCAAGGAACTTGATGCTATCAAGACGTTCCTTCATCCATTTGGTCTTGAAGCCGTTAAGGTTTCCCGGGTTAGAGCCGGCATAGGCCATCTTCAGCGACCATTCCGGGCTCGTCCACATGCAGATGATAGCCTTTGCCGCCGGCTCGTCTACCTTGCCTCCCTCGACATATTCGGGCTTCAGGATGTGAATGTTGGAGCCGCCGAACACGACGGCACGCTTGCCGTCGGGGCCTGTCGGAATCAGGCCGTAACGCATGTTGTCGATGACGGTCTGCGCCTTTTCCTTGTCGCTTCCTGTCGTCTTCTTCTGCAGGTCGAGCATGACGTTATAGTCTGACGGGTGCGAGATCATCATGCCGAGCTGGCCAGCCAGGAAGAGGGGCTGGTTATCGGCCTGCTGGTTTGTGAGCGCCGAAACCGGAACCGACTTGTCGCGAACATACATGTCGTAGGAGGCTTGCAATGCCGCCTTGCTTTGCGGGCTATTGAGCTCGACTTCCTTATAGGTCGGGTTGGCAGCAGCTTCGTCGAAGACGCCGCCGCCATAGGCCCACAGCTGTGGCATGAAACGGTACGGCGTATTGCCTGCATTCTTGCGTGCCACGAGGCCGTAACCTGCAACGCCGAGCTTGTCGTGGATCTGCTTGGAATATTTGACGACATCGTCCCAGGTTGCCGGAGCCTTGTCCGGATCGAGGCCCGCACGCTTGAAGATGTCGGCGTTCCAGATGAACGCCATCGTTTCATTATTAGTCGGAATGCCGTAGGTTACCCCCTCCCAGGTCACGGCCTTCATCGCACCGGGCCAGAAGTCCTCGGTCGAATAGCCTACATCCTCGGGTTTGAGCGGCTGCAGATAGCCCTTTGAGGCGAACTCGGTGCCACCCAGGATTTGCAGACGGACCGCCATGGGCGCTGCATTGCCAAGGAGCGCGGTCCGGAACTTGTCCAGCAGGTCATTATAAGTGAGGGCTTGTTCCTCAAGCTGGATGTTTGGATAGGTTTTGCGGAAGGTCTCGAAGAAGTCCTTGTAATACTGCCGCAGGAGGTCGGGATCGCCCTCGAACACGCCTTGGTACCAGAAAGTCAGTCGCCCCTTGTAGTCGAGCGGAGTGACCTTGCCGCAATCGCCGGCCGTGTCAAAATCCTGTGTGCCGGCGATGGAGCGAACGTATTCCGGCGACCATTTGCTTAAATCGACCGGCGCACCCAGCGCAGACGCGGACATCAACGATACCATTAAAGCAGTCGAAATGGTGCCGCGCAGGACGGCACGGCCGAGTGAAATCCTCGTCATAGGCAACCTCCCAGGTTCTCTCCCATGCCGCTCTGCGTCGAGCGGTCTTTGCTCCCGGCCGTGGGACTTTCCCCAATGTATCCCTTCGACCTGATCATACGTTTTCAGATCGAAGATTGTCTGTCAATGAGAGAAATCGTACATTGTTTCCGGAAAATTTGCATGATATCCGAACATTGTGTGTATTTACTGGGGGCAGTCTTGGCCGAAACAAGTGATTTTAAAGCGCAACCACCCGAAGGCATCGACGCTATGGGGGCCTCCAGCGAGGGCGCCTCGCTTTATCAACTGATCAGGGACGACATCATCGAGGGGCGGCTCGCTGCTAACGAGCGGCTTGTTGTCACCGATCTCGCCCGACGCCACGGCACCTCAACCAATCCTGTACGCGAGGCTCTGCAACTGCTGCGCGGGGAGGGCTTTGTCACCTTCGTTCCCAATCGCGGAGCGCGTGTGAGGCCCATAGATCAGGATTTTGTCCGGGACATCTACGAGATCGGGGTCTTGATCGAGCCGGCACTGACGAAATGGTTCGTGAATATGGCCACCGTCGAGGACATTGCTGAACTCGAACGCATCCAAGGCCTGATTGAAGAGAACAACTTCGCCGATCCGTTCAGGCACAGCGAGCTGGACACCGCCTTTCACACCGTCATGTACCAAAAGCACTACAACCGCCATGCCGCCGAACTTTGGTGGAAGCATCGCGAAGTGCTGCGAGCTGTGAGCCGGCGTTTCGACTTCACGCTCGCCCGGCGTGCCGCGATCCTGAGCGAGCATCGCGAGCTCATCGCGCATGTAAAAGCAGGACATGCGAACGAGGCAGCCGACCTCATTGCACGCCATGTCGAGGGCTCCGGCCGGCACATCCTCGAACACATGCGTGCGCGTAATGCCGCTCGAGCAGGATAGAATCCAGAACCCTCAGTATCGTTATCCCCACCAGTTCAGTTAAAGGCAGTTGAGATGAAAATCACCAGCGTTCGGCCGTGGCTTATCAAATCCGATGCTTCTTATTGGGGAGAGTTTTTGTTCGTCGAAGTGACGACAGACGAGGGGGTGAGCGGCTGGGGCGAGATCACCACCACGACAAGGCTCGCCAATCGTGCCCTCTGCACGATCCTGCGGCAGATCGGTGCCGCTATTGCCGGCGAAGACCCTGCGCGGATCGAGTATCTGTGGCACAAGATATTTCGCAGCTTCACCTACATGGGCAGTCGCGGTGCGGCAGTCGAATGCATAAGCGCCATCGACATCGCTCTCTGGGACATCCGCGGCAAAGTTCTTGGCAAGCCGATTTATGAACTCTTGGGCGGACCGGTACGCGATGAGGTTTCGCTCTACACCCATCCCGATCAGCGCAAGTTTACCAGCAAGGAGGCTGTGGTCCGGGAAATCAGAGACATCGTCGAGTCTGGCCACACTGCGCTCAAGTTCGATCCTTTCCCCCACCAGGGCCGCACCGCTGGCGGACAGGCTCGCGAGCAGCGGGATGGCTATCTCGATGGCAGCATGACCCGCAAGGATGAGCGCGAAGCCGCCGAGCTTACCGCCCTGATCCGCGAAACGGCAGGCCCCGATATCGACATCCTCATCGATGCCCATGGTCGCTTTGACGTCCCGACCGCCATCCGCCTTTGCCGGAGCCTCGAGGAGGCCGGTCAGATCGACTGGTTTGAGGAGCCCTGTCCACCAGAGAGCCTCAACGCGCTCAAGCAAATCCGTGAAAAGGTCAGCGCCGCTATCTCATGGGGCGAGCGTGGCCACACGAAGTGGGATTTCGTGCCTGTGCTCGAAAACAAGCTTGCCGACTACATCATGCCTGACGTCACCTGGACCGGTGGCATTACCGAACTCAAGAAGATTTCTGCCCTATGCGAAGCCTACTATATCCCGGTTTCGCCCCATGACGCCGCAGGCCCGATCAACGTGGTTGCGGGAGCGCAGGTGATGAAGACCGTTCCCAACTTCTACAAGCTCGAAACGTCGGAGTGGAACCTGGGCAAATATGATCACCTCATCGACAGACCACTCGATGTCTCGAACGGCAGCCTTAAGCTTACGCCCAAGCCCGGTCTCGGCGTTGAAATGAACCGCGACTACCTTCGAGATCACGAGATAGAGCTGGATTAGTCAGCGGCGCTCAACGCCACCCCAAATGCCCCCGACCAGAACGAGGATATATCATGCTAGAGGCAGATGGAGCCGACGAAGCGCTCAATCGGGTGAACACGCATTCCAAGCCGTCCGATCTTCGCATCACCGATATGCGGGTTGCCGAAATCGTCGGCGCGCCGTTCACCTCAGCGCTGCTGAAGATTTACACCAACCAGGGCATCGTCGGGCTTGGAGAGGTGCGCGACGGTGCCAGCGCCACCTACGCGCTGATGCTGAAGAGCCGGTTGCTTGGCGAAAACCCTTGCGACATCGACCGCCTGTTTCGCCGCATCAAGCAGTTCGGCGGGCACGGCCGGCAAGGCGGCGGCGTATCGGCGGTCGAAATCGCGTTGTGGGATCTTGCCGGCAAGGCCTATGGCGTTCCCATCTACCAGATGCTCGGCGGCCGTTTTCGGGAGAAAGTGCGCGTCTACTGCGATACCGACGCGACGGTGCCGAGCGGCATCGAGACCGGGAGACGTCTCAAGCAGCGCATGGAGCTCGGCTTTACCTTCCTCAAGATGGATCTGGGGCTGATGCAGATCGCCGATGTGCCCGGTGCGGTCGTGTTTCCGGCCGGCTCGCTGGAAGGATACCGCGACGACCCCCGTCGCGGACCGCTGAAAACCATTGAAGAGCGGCGCGCCCGCAACGCTAAGTACGATTTGCATAACATTCCGCACCCGTTTACCGGCCTGCACTTTTCCGACAAGGGCCTCGACCTGCTTGAGCAATACATCGCCGAGGTTCGTGAGGTCATCGGTATGGATGTGCCGCTGGCGATTGACCATATCGGCCATATCTCGATGCAGAACGGCATTCGCCTTGCCAGGCGCATTGAAAAATATGTCCCAGCCTGGCTCGAGGATGTGATCCCATGGCAATATACCGAGCAATACCGACAACTGCAGGACGCCACCACGGTGCCGATCTGCACCGGCGAGGATATATACCTCAAGGAAGGCTTCGAGCCTCTGCTCAGGAGCGGCGGCGTCTCCGTTATCCACCCTGATCTGCTCACCAGCGGCGGCATCCTCGAGACTAAAAAGATCGGCGACATGGCGCAGGACCGTGGTGTCGCCATGGCTATCCACATGGCAGAAAGTCCAATAGCGGCAATGGCCGCGGCACATGTCGCGACCGCGACCGACAATTTCATGGCGCTCGAATACCACTCGGCCGATGTCGACTGGTGGGACGACATCGTCACCGGCCTTCCGAAGCCGCTGGTGAAGGATGGCTTCATTACCGTTTCGGACAAGCCGGGCCTGGGGATCGACGATGTTGTCGATGAAGTGATCTCGCAGCATCTGCAGCCGGGCGCCAGCGGCATTTGGCTGCCTACCGATCACTGGGACGATGAATATTCCTGGGACCGCACCTGGAGCTGAGGCAAGAGGGACCGAAGATGAAGATTACCGATCTCCGCTGTGCTGTCATCGGCAGACACCCGATCGTCCGCATCGTAACCGACGAGGGCCTCTATGGCTTGGGTGAAGTCGAATTCACCAAATCCTACCTCAAGCCCTTTGTGCTGCATTTCCGCGAGGCGTTGATCGGCGAGGATCCGACCGATGTCGAAAGAATCATGCTGAAGATCCGCCAACGCGGCTCTTTCAAGCCGTACGGCGCGGCAGTGAGCGCTATCGAGCATGCGCTGTGGGATATTGCCGGCAAGGCCGCGGGCGTGCCCGTCTATAAGCTGCTCGGCGGCAAGGTGCGGGACAAGGTGCGCGTCTACAACGGCTCGATCCGCCAGAAACGCACGGGAGACCGGCCGGAAGATTACGCCGCAGACGTCAAATGGATGATGGAGCAGCCACAGAACTTCTTCATGATCAAGCAAGGAATCTCGTTCCACTCCAACATGAAGGATACGGTTGAGGACTTCCACTACGGCGTGACGCAGAAGAAGGCCGGCTATCACGGCGCCATGGATCAGGGCGTGATCAGCGAGCGTGGGTTCAATCACATGCTCGACTGCGTGATCGCGATGAAGGAGGTGCTGGGGGACAAAGTCAGCCTGGCGCTCGACTGCGGTCCGGGCTGGATGCTGCCCGATGCGATCAAGTTCGCTCGCGCGGTTGAGAAGTACAATTTGATGTGGCTCGAGGACATGCTGACGGGCGACTACGTGCCGTGGGTCAATCCGCAGGCTTATCGGGAACTGACGATTTCCACCTCGACGCCGATCCACACTGGCGAGCAGATCTACCTGCGGCACAATTTCAAGGAGCTGATCGAGACGCAGGCGGTACGCGTCATCGGCCCCGATCCAGCCGATATTGGCGGTATTGCCGAGCTCAAATGGGTCGCCGAGCACGCCTACATGCACTCGATCCTGATGGCACCGCACGGCACGGCCAACGGCCTGCTAGGCCTCGGCGCGCTGATCAATGTCTGCGCCACCTTGCCTGCAAATTACGTCGCATTCGAATATCCGAGCGCTTCCGACCCTTGGTGGGAGGATCTGGTCATCGGTTTGCCGCCTCAGATCGTGAAGGACAGCATGGTGGACCTGCTGGAAGCGCCGGGGCTCGGCCTCGATATCGACGCTGAAGGGGCCAGGAGATATCTCAGCGAAGAGGATGCGGGCTTTTTCGACTGAACCCTCCTCCGCCCGCCGCGCGCATCTGATCTGCTCAAGGGCAACGATCCGTTCAAGGGAATGCCGGCGATACCATCGATGCAAAGACTGCGGACCTCGCTCGGTGGCGATCCGAAATACGACACCTGCAAGGCGTTCGCGCGGCGGCCTCCGACATGATGAACCCGCCTATTTGAAACCGCCAAGACGAGTTTGGATCGCATTCATCTGCTCGATTTCCTGGCGCTGGCCTCGAGAGATTTCGGAACAGAGCGTGACTAGTTCCGGATCATTTAGAGATGCCTCCCTGCACATGAGGATAGCGCCCGAGTGGTGCGGGACCATCGAGGCGATGAACTGGCGGTCACCTATAAGAGCCTGGGCGCGCGTGCCAGCAAAGGCGGCCACGAACAGAACCGCAAGGGCGACATGAATTCCGATGTTCAGCCTCTTGTTGCCGTACATGCCGGCCATGGTTGCGAGCATGATGATGCCCATCGGAGCCACCATCGTCAGCGCCATATAGAACATATTGAAATTGTTTCGGAAATCGCTTCGAACGTCGATCATCGAGAACATGACGAAATACATGACGATTAGGCTGAGAATCATGTTGAGGGCGAACATGGCGTAGGGATGCTTATTCATCTCTTGGTGTCCCATATGGTCGTGATCTTGGATATTTGCCTTCCGTCGGGCACCAGGCAGCATGATGGTGAAATTCGTGGTCGGCAGCGCCAGCCGTCGGGAGAACATCTCGCCTTAACTTTGCTTGACCTGCTTGGTTCCTGACATCGCGGCTTTCATCGGATGCTGCGGCATTGACGGCCCTTGTCGCACCCGATGAGAGACCAGCTGCTGCACCACGCCGACACGGATTGGGGTAAAGTCCGGATCGTCTGGCGCCGTGCCCGAGTCGCCTATGAGCGGGAGTAACAAGTCTGGCGGGATTGTTGAGGATCTGTCGGCGGCGAGAGCCGCGCTGCTCAGTCGTGGTTGACAGCGCCAGCCCCGAAGCTTTGCCTTGGATTGATGACGAGTGGCGACAGACGGTCAGAGCGCCGATCAGCTCAAGGGCATGCATCTGCGGCGGGTGACGAGCCCAAAACGTTCGCCACATTAACCATTCCCGGCCTTGACCCTGGCAAACATCTTCAAGTCTCAATATTGATGTCCTGAAGAGGAGCGCCATGAAAAAAATCGTTTCGATCGTCGTCAGTGTGCTGTTTGCCGGCCACCCTGCGCTTGCCCAGTCGAACGTGACGGCCACCCATGCAAACCGCCTGGTGGAGCACTACCGTGCCTATATCGGTGAGGCCGATCTCTTCAATTCAAGCGGAACGCGGCTCACGCAGCCTTGGCAGATTATCCGGCAGGATCGAGCCAACTTCCACCGGTACGGTATTCGCGACAGTGATGACCAATCGGACTCGTTCTTTGCCGATCCCGCCAATCGGCAATCGCTCGAAGCCATGCTCCGTAGTGGCTCCATGACCCGGGAAGCTGCAGCAATGATCGTCCACGGCAATGTCTGGGTTGATGTTGATATCTATGGCAACCAAGGGACCGGCCGCTGGATTGACGTGACTGTTTCCGACTGACGCCAAGCGGCTCGGCCGAAACAGATGAGCCATGGCGGCGATTTCCCAGGCATGGGGCTCTTGCCAATCAGCTACTAGTATCGGCAGAGCTTACGACCTGCGCCCGCAAGGCTGCATTCTCTGCCTCTAGTTCAGCCAGGCGCTGACGAAGCGGCTGGACGGCGACGGCAATCTCCGCCTCGTTATAACGCGGCGTGATATGCTGCGGGCAGTTCCAGTCGAAGGCTTCGAGCCGCAGGCGGAAGAGGCGTTCCGGTTTGGCACGATAGGACGGCGTAATAAGCAGCTCCGTCAGTGCCGGATCGGCATCGAGCGCTAGCTTTTCGGCATGCGCATAGATCTTCAGCCGTGCCCGGCGGGGATAGTCCATCAGGAACAGACAGACCCTGTCATTGGCGGCGAGATTGCCCGTGCTGATGTACTGGCGGTTGCCGCGATAGTCCGCAAAGGCGAGCGTGCGATCGTCAAGCACTTTCAGGAAACCCTGCGGCCCGCCTCGATGCTGGACATAGGGCCAGCCGGTTTCGGAAACGGAGGCCATGTAGAAGCTGTCGCGCGATGCAATGAAGGCGCTCTCGTTTTCCGTGAAGCGGTCGAAGCTGCGCTCGCTCGGCAGGTCGGTCCAGAAGTTCTGAACACCCATTTCCGCCTGTGCGGCGCGCACGCTGGGGGTCGAGGCGATGTCGAGAAATCCGTAAGTCATGATCCGTCTCCTCAAAGTGTCGGGGAGGGAGCAGGGCGTCAACCCTGCTCCTCATCCATCAGGCCGCATTGGCGGCCGATACCGCAGGGAAGTCGATATCTGTTCTGGCGACTTCGTTCAGATAATTCGTGAAGGTATTCTCGGCGACGAGCGCGACGATTTCGACGATCTGCGCATCAGAGAAGCCGGCTGCGCGCACGGTTGCGAGATCGGCATCGGAGACGTGGCCGCGTGCCTCGGCGATCCTGGCCGCAAAGCTGACCGCAGCGTTCGCCTTGGCATCAGCGGACGTACCCTTGCGGTTCAGCGCAATTTCCTCAGGGCTGATCTTTGCCAGGTTGAGGCCGAGATAGGTATGGGCGGACAGGCAGTAGCCGCAACCGTTCACCTCCGCGACGGCAAGCGCAATCCGTTCACGCGTCTTGACGTCGAGCGTCTTCGACAATGCGACTTGAAAACCGGTAAAAGCGCTCAGCACTGCCGGGCTGTTGGCAACCAGGCGAGACATGTTCGGGACGAACCCAAGCGACTTCTGGATGCCGTCAAGTGTGGGCTTTGTCGCTTCCGGTGCTTCGTCTTTGGTTGGGATGGAAATGCGGGACATGGACGATCTCCTTTGGAACAGGACAAGTCGCGATTGGCTTGTTGATGGGAATTTGGCGATTTCCACCCACAAAGAGAATATGCTTTTAGTGGAAGTGATTTTACCAATAAGCGGAAGAATGATTTGGACCGGTTCGAAGCGATGTCAATGCTGCTGGAAGTGGTGAACAGGGGAAGCCTGTCCGCAGCCAGCCGATCGCTGAAAATTCCGCTGCCGACACTGAGCCGCAAGATCACCGAGCTTGAGGCGCTGCTCGCAACCAAGCTCCTGACCCGAACCACACGAAAGATCGCTCTTACCGATGCGGGTTCTACCTATGTAGAAGCGGTGAAGCGCATTCTTGAGCAGGTTGAGGAGGCCGAACGCCAGGCATCCGGCGAGTTCGCGATGCCGAAGGGCGATCTGGTGTTAACGGCCCCGGTCCAATTTGGGCGCCTTCATGTCCTGCCCGTCGTAACCGACTTTCTGGCTGCTTTTCCGGCAATCAACGTGCGGCTGATGCTGGCGGACCGGAATATCGACCTCGTCGAGGAGCATGTCGACATGGCGGTACGGATCGGCAATCTGCCCGACAGCGCCATGGTCGCCACGCGCGTCGGTTCGGTTCGCAGGGTGGTCTGCGGCAGCCCCGCTCTGTTTGCAGGTCGCGGAGTTCCGAAGGAGCCGGCCGATCTCCGGGATCTGCCCTGCATCAGCGTTGAAGTGCTGAGCCCGTTCGCAGGCTGGCAGTTTCGCAAGCCTGGCGCCAGCAAACCAGTCGAGGTGGCAATTACACCGCGGCTTTCCATAACCACGACGGAAGCGGCTGTCGAGGCCGCCATCCGCGGCGCCGGCGTCACCAGGCTGCTTTACTATCAGGTCGCAGAGGCGGTCGCGGCCGGCGTGCTCAAAATCGTGCTCGAGGACTTCGAACCGGAGCCCGCTCCCATCCACCTGGTTCATCTCGCCCGTGGGCAGATGCCGCTCAAGATGCGCCACTTTCTGGATTTCGCAGCCCCCCGGCTGCGGGCGAGCGTCGCCGCTCTGCAATCCTTGTCGTAGCGCGGAACGAGCGTTCCGAAAACTATCACTTTGTATCGTTTTGCCCTGGGGTGACCGCCTCGCGGGGAACACTGCCAAGTCCTCGGCGTTCATCGTGGTGACAGAGGAGCATTCCATGGCAAAGACTCCACGCATCGCAATTCGCGGCATGATTTTCTACGTGCTCGCGCTCCTGGTGCTCGGTATTATCATAGGCGCAGTCTACACGCGCTTCGGGAGCCCTTCGAATCCAGCGGAACGATCAGCATCGGAAACCCTCCCGCAGGCCGACAAGCCGCGGCCGTAGATCCCATGATTCCTACCGGCCGGCCGGTGAAACAGAAGCGAGTTTATCTTTGGCTTGAGGAACTGTGGTTTGCTGATCTCTGGCGTGACGGGCCGGTGCGGTTGGCGCTTGAGCGAGTCCGTCTTAAACCGGCAATCAGCTGACTGGCCAGACATAGAGCAACACCGGCACGCTGACGAGGATGATCAGAAACGACAATGGCAGGCCAAGGCGCGGGTAGTCGGAGAACTTGTATCCCCCCGGCCCGAAGACCAGTGTGTTACATTGGTGGCCGACCGGCGTCAGGAAATCGCAGCCGGCGCCGATCGCGACCGCCATCAGGAAGGCTTCCGGCTTGAAGCCGAGATCGGTTGCGAAACCGGCGGCAATGGGAGCCATGACGAGGACCGTGGCCGCGTTGTTGAGGAAGGGTGTCACCGCCATCGCGACGATCAGGATCAATCCGAGCGCACTCCAAGCCGGCAAGCCCTTTGCAACCTCGCCCAGTCCATGCGCGATGAGATCGCTGCCGCCTGACGTGCGCAGTGAATCCGAGACTGGAATCAGGGCCGCCAGCATGATGAGGATTGGCCCGTCTACCGATTTGTAGATATCGGCAAGCGGGATCGCCCGGAAGACGACCATGGCAAGTGCCGCAGCAAAGAAGGCCACAGGCACCGGCGCAAGGCCGATTGCCGTCGTCCCCATGGCAAGCGCCAGGATGACCAGCGGAATGAAGGCCCGCCTGCGCGTGCCGAGCAGGATCTCGCGCTGGGCAAGCGGTAGCAGGGCCAGATCCTGAATAACGACAGGCAGATTTTCCCGGCTGCCCTGCAGCACCAGCACGTCGCCGGCAGCAAGCGTCAGATTGGCAAGGCGCTCCTGCAGCCGTTGACCATGTCGGCTGACGGCCAGCAGATTGACACCGCGCGTATAGGCGAGCGCAATTTCTTTGGCAGAGCGACCTTTCAATGGCGATTCCTGGCTGATGATCGTTTCGATGGAAATGAGCTCCGTCTGCGTTTGGCCATTCTCCCTTATCGGTTTGCCGGAGAGCTGCAGCTTACCCGCCGAAACGATGCGGTCGATCGCGGCAGACGGACCTTCAAGCAGGACGATATCGCTTTCCCGCAAGGTCAGATCGGGAAAGGGGGACATGCGCGTTGCACCGCGCAAGACGGACGTGACAATCGCCTCGCCGTCACCGGGCCTGACGAGGTCGCTGACCGGTTTTCCCACGATCGGCGATTCGGCCGTCACCATTGCTTCGGACGTATAATTCGTGATCTCGACCGCTTCCTCGATCGAGCGGCCCTGTTTCGTGCGGCTTGGCACCAGCCAATGAAAGAAGATGAGGAAGATCACGCCGGCAATCGTCAGCACTCCTCCAACCGGGGTGAAATCGAACATGGTGAAGGAGCTGCCGGTCATCTCTTCTCTCAGCCGCGAGACGACGATATTGGGCGACGTACCGATCTGCGTCATCAGCCCACCGAGCAGGGCGGCGAACGACATAGGCATCAGATATTTGGACGGCGATGCGCCCGACTTCCTGGCGAACTGAAAGGCGACCGGCATCATGATCGCCAAGGCGCCGATATTCTTAATGAAGGCGGAAAGCAGCGCCACGACGATCATCAGAGTGGCCAGCTGGCTATGCAGTGTATTGAGGTTCGGAAAGAAGCGCTTGATCGCCATATCCACGACGCCCGATCGTGCCACGCCGGCCGAAACGATCAACGCACTGCCGACGATGATGACGATATCATCGGAAAAACCGGAAAAGGCCTTGTCCTTCGGCACGATACCGACAGCAACGGACAGAACGAGAGCGCAGCATGCGACGACGTCATATCTGAACCGATCCCAGATGAAGACACCCATCATGACAGCAATGACGGAGAAGGCGAGGATCTGCTGTGTTGTCATCCGGATCCGTGAGTCTGCGAATTGTTGATGAATTTCGAGACGAGGCAGACGGATTGAAAACGTCTTCCTGCGCAGAAGGGTTCCAAGCTTACCGCGGGTTCGGAGCGTATGGTTCAAAGCAGGATAGTGCCCGGCAATCGCGGCCCCGTCCGGGTCCATCGAGGTGGAACACCTCCGGCACCTGCCCGCCGCGCCCTCCTGACGCCGCCTTATCTCATCCAGGTCTAAGGCGAGCACTGAGGGCGCACCCAAGAAGAGGTTTAGGTGCCGGGGACGATCGGGGCATAGGCGGCGCCGTCAACCGTTGCCGGACGTCCGTCGAGAAGCAATTCGCTGATGCGCGGAGCCGAACGCGCGATGACCTTGCCGCGGCGGATAACGGTCAGCCGGGTTGCTTTCAGCCTGAGCGCCTCCACCGGATCGCGCGCCTGCAGGATGACAAGATCGGCATTCCTGCCCTTTTCAAGGCCGTAGCCTTCAAGTCCCATGGTTTTGGCGGAGTTGACGGTCAGCGCGTCGAAGATCTTCTTTTTGTCGTCGATGCCGGCCATCTGCGCCACGTGGATCGCCATATGGCCGACCTCCAGCATGTCGCCGGAGCCCATGGAATACCAAGGGTCCATCACGCAATCGTGGCCGAAGGAGACGTTGAGGCCGGCGTCCATCAGTTCGCGCACCTGTGTCATGCCGCGCCGCTTCGGGTAGGTGTCGTGGCGTCCCTGCAGCATGATGTTGATGAGCGGATTGGGGATGACGTTGATCTGAGCCTCCGCCATCAGCGGAATGAGCTTGGAGACGTAATAATTATCCATCGAATGCATGGAGGTCAGGTGCGAGCCGGCGACCCTTCCCTGCAGGCCGAAGCGCACCGTCTCTGCGGCAAGCGTCTCGATATGGCGCGACATCGGATCGTCGGTCTCGTCGCAATGCATGTCGACGGGCAGGCCGCGATCGGCGGCGATGCGGCAGAGGGCTGCGACCGAGGCTGCGCCATCGGCCATGGTGCGCTCGAAATGCGGAATGCCACCAACGATATCGAGACCCATGTCGAGCGCACGGTTCAGGGCGTCAACGCCGCCGGGCGAACGATAGTAGCCATCCTGCGGGAAGGCGACGAGCTGCAGGTCGATATAGGGAGCGACCTTCTCGCGTACCTCGATCAACGCCTCGGCGGTGACCAGCCTGGGATCGCTGGTATCGACATGGCTGCGGATGGCGAGAAGCCCCTGCGAGACGGCGAGATCGCAGTAGCGCAACGCCCGCTCCACCAGGGCTTCGCGGGTGAGGATCGGCCGCAGTTCCCCCCAGAGCGCAATGCCTTCGAGAAGCGTGCCGGAGCGGTTCATGCGCGGCAGGCCGAGCGAGAGCGTTGCGTCCATGTGGAAATGCGGATCGACGAAGGGCGGACTGACGAGTCGGCCGGTCGCATCGATTTCCTCGCCGGCATTGGCCTCGATCCTGGCCGCCACCTCGACGATTTTGCCCTTCTCTATGGCGATGTCGATGCCCATGCGGCCATCGGGAAGATTTGCGTTTCTGATGATCAGGTCAAACATGGCGGCACCGGTCTGTTGTGGTTCTGAAGGATGGGATCACCGCTCGCCGCGGCGATAGGGCTGCATCAACGCCTGCGGCACGCGGGCGCGTCGCGCCATCACGGCAAGAGCTGCGATCGATACGAGATAGGGCGTCATCAGGAAAAGCTGATAGGGCACGACCCCGCCGAACACCGTCTGCAGCCGCAGCTGGAAGGCGTCGAAGAAGGCAAAGAGCAGGGCGCCGAAGAGCGCCCGACCGGGCCGCCACGAGGCGAAGACGACGAGCGCGATGGAAATCCAGCCGCGCCCCTGGACCATGGTCGGGAAGAAGCTGTTAAAGGCCGAGAGCGTCAGGAAAGCGCCGCCGACGGCCATCAAGGCGCTTCCGGCAATGATCGCACCATAACGGATCCGGATCGGGTCTATGCCCTGCGCCTCGGCGGCATGCGGGTTTTCGCCGGTCATGCGGATCGTCAGGCCAAGTGGCGTTCGGAAGATCAGATAGCCCATCGCGAGTGCCAGGAAGATCGCCAGATAGGTCGGCGCCGTCTGTGCAAAGAGGGCCGAGCCAAGGAAGGGCAGATCGGAGAGAATGGGAATATCGAGCGGCTGGAAAGGCACGATCGTCGGCGGTGTACCGGCAAGCGGCACGACCAGGCGAAAGATGAAGTAGCTGAGGCTGGAGGCAAAGAGCGTGATGCCGAGGCCGGTGACGTGCTGCGACAGGCCGAGCGTGACGGTCAGAAGCGCATGCAGCAGGCCAAAGATCACGCCGGCAAAGGCTGCGACCAGAAGGCCGGTCCAGAGATCGGCGCCATGAAAGACCGCGAGCCAGCCGATCATCGCCCCGAAGGTCATGATGCCTTCGATGCCGAGATTGAGCACGCCCGCCCGCTCGCAGAGCAGCGCGCCGAGCGTGCCGAAGATCAGCGGTGTCGCGATACGCAGCACGGCGGCCCAGAGGCCCGCAGAGGAGACAATGTCGATCAGAGCCATCATCTGCGGATCCTGTATTGGGTGAAGAACAGGGCAATGAGCATGGTGAGCAGCGAGACGGCGACGGTCACGTCGGCAATATAGGTCGGTATGCCGAGCGACCGGCTCATGCCGTCGGCGCCGACGAACATCGTGGCCGTGAAGAGGGCCGCGGCAATCACTCCGATAGGGTGCAGGTTGGCAAGCATGGCGACAATGATGCCGGAATAACCGAAGCCGGGCGACAGATCGGTCGTCACATACCCCTTCACGCCCATCACCTCGATCGCACCGGCGAGACCCGCCAGACCGCCGGAAAGGCAGGCGACCTTGACCAGCGTCATGCCGAGCGGCACGCCGGCAAAGACCGCACCGGCTGGGTTGAGACCGGCTGCGCGCGAGCGCAGACCAAAGACGGTGCGCGACTGGAGGAGATGCACGGCAAGCGCGATGACGATGGCGATGATGAAGCCGACATGCAGTCGCGAGCGCGCCACCAGTTTCGGCAGCAGGGCGTGATCGCTAACCGGCATGGATTGGGGCCAGCCGAAGGCGAGCGGATCCTTCAGCACACCATCGATCAGCATGGAAACGAAGAGCAGGGCGACGAAATTCAAAAGCAGGCTGGTCACCACTTCATCAACTGAAAAACGAAGCCGCAGCCAGAGCGGCACGAGGATCAGCACCATGCCAGCGACGGCGCCCGCAATCAGCAAGGCGGGGATGAGCAACGCAGCGGGCAGTCCGGTCAAAAGCTTGGAGCCGAGTGCGGCAACGGTGATGGCGCCGAGATAAAACTGGCCTTCGGCGCCGATATTCCAGAGCCGGGCGCGAAAGGCGACAGCAGCGGCAAGGCCGGTCAGCATCAGCGGTGTCGCCCGTGTCAGAGTCTCGGTCGCCGAAAGCCGCGTGCCGAAGGCGCCGGTGAGAATGCGCCAATAGGCTTCGAAGACAGGGGCGCCGGCAAGCGCAATCAGGATGCCGGCAATGGCGAGTGCGGTGATGACGGCGGCGATGGGTGCCGCTATGACCAGATAGAGCGGGCGATGATCGCGGCGTTCAAGACGCATGCTGGGCCTCGGACGTCCATTCGCCTGACATCATTAGGCCGAGTTTTCTTGGATCGGCAGTCTCGGCATCCACGGGCGGCGACAGGCGCCCCTTGACGATCGCCTGGATGCGGTCGGCAAGGCCAATTACCTCGTCCAGATCCTCCGATATCAGAAGCACGGCCGTGCCCTCCTTGCGTGCCTGCAATATCCTTGCATGGACGGCGGCGACGGCGCCTTCGTCGAGACCGCGGGTCGGTTGCGCCGCAATCAGGATCTTCGGCCTGTCACGCAGGTTGCGGCCGAGGATCAGCTTTTGCATGTTGCCGCCAGACAGCCGCCGCGTGCGCGTCGCCGGTCCGCCGCCGCGAATATCGAACTCCGCGATGATCTCCTGGGCGAAGGCAATGCCGGCCTTTCGGTCGACCAGTCCGCGGCGAGAGAAGCGCGGCGCGGCGATGCGCTCCAGCACGGCATTTTCCCAGACGGCGAGTTCGCCGATCGCGCCTTCCTTATTGCGATCCTCCGGAATGCGGCCGATACCGGCTTCGATGAGACTTTCGACACTGAGTTCGGTGACCGGCTGCCCGAAGAGAATGATATCGCCGCGGCTCCAGCCCACCAGTCCGCTGACGAGATGGCTGAGCGTCGTCTGGCCATTGCCGGAGACGCCGATGATGCCGAGTGTCTCGCCGGCATGGAGCTGAAAACTGATATCTCTCAGCCGCTCCTGGCCGCCGTCAGAGACGGTGATACCGACAGCCTCGAAAACGACTGCGCCCGGCGTAGACGCTTCACGCACCGGGCGCGTCACCCGGCGGCCAACCATGAGTTCGGCGAGCTCTGCCTTGCTGGTCTCGCCGGTCCGCCGCTCGGCGACCACCTTTCCGCCGCGCAGCACGACGACGCGGTCGGCTGCACTGATCACCTCGTCAAGCTTGTGAGAAATAAAGATCAGCGACAGGCCCTGCCGGGCCATTTCCCGAAGCGTCTGGAAAAGGCGTTCCGCCTCGATATTGGTCAGCACCGCCGTCGGCTCGTCGAGAATGAGAATTCGGGCATCGTTATAGAGCGCCTTGAGAATTTCGACGCGCTGCTGCTCGCCGACCGAGAGGTCGCCGAGCCGGGCATCGGGGTTGACGCCGAGGCCGAAGCGGGCGGCAATGGAGAGAAGCTTGGCGCGGCCGGCGGCTTTCTCCGACTTCCAGGACCAGAGCCTTTCCGTTCCCGTCATGACATTTTCGAGCACCGTCAGGTTCGGCGCCAGGGAAAAATGCTGGTGCACCATTCCGATGCCGGCACGGATCGCCGCCCGCGGCCGGCCGGCCGGCAATTCGGCGCCCTCGATATGGATCGTTCCCGCATCCGGTACATAATGGCCGAAGAGGATGCTCATCAATGTCGTCTTGCCGGCGCCGTTTTCGCCGAGCAAGGCCAGCACTTCTCCCCTGGCAAGACTCAGCGAAATATCCTCATTGGCCTGGATTGCGCCAAAGCGCTTGCTGATGTCGGCAAGCTGAAGCACGGGAGCTGATATCATGTGGCAAGTCCCGCAATGGCATGGGGGTGGATCCAACGTTGCTCTGCTTCCAGCCGCGAGGCAAGGGCAAGCAGCAGCGGTTCCCGGCCCATTGGCGCCAGCAATTGCACAGGCAGCGGCATTCCGTCCGCATCGCTTCCAAAAGGCAGTGTCAGCGCCGGAAAGCCGGAAATATTGGCAAGGCAGGCAAGTGGCGCAAAGCGCGCCATGCGGTTCAGATGCAGGTCGGTATCCTGATGATCGGTCGGGAAGGAGCCGATCGGCAGAGGGGCTGTCGCAAGCATCGGCGTCAATAGGCAGCTGATATCGTCGAACAGGTGCCAGAGGTCATGGCTGACATGCGGCATGGTGCTGAGGCTCTGCCAGAGCGCAGTTGGGGCAAGTCTGGCCCCGCGCACCGCAAAGGCTGCCGTCAGAGGCTCGGCCTTCGAGAGGTCAAGATGAAAGCTATCGACGAGCCATGCCAGATTGATTGCGATGATATCGGCGAAAATGGCGGCACTCGTGATGACGTTTGCTTCAAGCCGCTGCCATTCCACGATGACGATCTCATGTCCGTCCCCCTCGAGGCTGCGGGCCGCGGCCTCTCCGGCTTGCTGCCGTGCAGCCTCGGTCGGAAAGTCGCTGCCGGTATCCGTTAGCAGGCCGATGCGCAGGCGGGATTTTTCGCTCCCGTCGAGCGCCGGCTCCGGGTAAGGTCCGGCGGGGTTTCCATGAAGCGTGTCGAATATTGCGCCGGCATCGCGGACCGAGCGGCAGACTGCCAGCTCGCTGGCGATGCCGCCAAGATGATTGCCGAAGCCCGGGCCGCCTGGAATGGCGCCGCGGCTGGGCTTCAGGCCGACGAGACCACAACAGGCGGCGGGCACGCGAATGGAACCACCGGCATCCGTTGCGTGGGCAATCGCCACGATGCCGGCCGCGACCGCAGCGGCCGCACCACCGGAAGAACCGCCCGCCGTGCGGGAGGGATCGAGCGGATTGCGGCAGACAGGCCCGCGCACCGGCTCGCTTGCAAGGGAGAGGCCGACTTCCGGGCTGGTGGTGAGACCGAAGAGGCTGAAACCGGCCTGACGAAAACGATCTGCGAGATCGGAATCGGCAGACGGATCGAGCATGCCGTCGAAGAGCCGTGAGCCAGCGCGAACCGGAAGACCCTTGAACGGGCCGCCGAGATCCTTGGCAAGCGTCGGCACGCCGGCAAACGGCCGGAGGGAGAATATGGCGGGATTGTCCCGATATTCGCGATCAAGCGCGGCGGCATTCGCTAGGCCCAGGTCTTCGTCGAGATGACAGATCGCGCCCAGCGCATCCTTCGCCCTGGCAGCGGAAATCGCAGCCTTCATTGCTTCGGTGCAATCAAATGCACCGGTTCCGATCCGGGCGGCGAGCGCTATCGCGTCGCCGCCCGGTATCGAGCTCTTGCTTTTCTCAATCCCGTTCATGCAGATGCCGGCTTACTTCGGCTCCTCAGGCATGATCGGAACCTCAAAGGCGCCGGACTTGATGGCGGCGCGCTTGGCCTCCATCGCCGCTTCGGCTTCAGCCGGTGCGACACCCTTGACGTAGACGATATCGCTGCCGCCTTCCTTCATCAGCCCGAAGCGGGTGTAGTTGTTGCCGGTCGGCTTGCCTGCCTTCACATCGGCGATTGCCGCGTTCAGGATAGGGCGGAAACCCCAGATGGCATTGGCAAAGACGGTGTCGGGATAGCGCGGTGTATAGTCGATCAGCGAACCGACCGATTTGATGCCGCGCTCCTTGGCAGCGTCTGCCGTACCGATGCGCTCGCCGAACAGGATGTCGGCGCCGGCATCGATCTGGGCAAGGCCGGCCTCGCGCGCCTTCGGCGGATCGAAGAAGGTGCCGATGAAGGCGACGAGGTGCTTGGCATCCGGGCGGACTTCCTTCACGCCGGCAGCAAAGGCATTCATCAGCATGTTGACTTCCGGGATCGGCAGCGCGCCGACCGAGCCGACAATGCCTGACTTCGTCATCTTGCCGGCCAGCATGCCGGCGAGATAAGCGCCGTCATGGTTCCAGGTGCCGAAGACGCCGAAATTGTCGCCTGATGCTTCCCCGCTCGAACCCAGCATGAAGGCAGTCTTCGGATAATCGGCGGCAACCTGGCGGGCTTCGCGTTCGACGGCATAGGCTTCGCCGACGATGAGGGCGCAGCCCTGTTCGGCATATTCGCGCATCGCGCGCGGATAGTCTGTACCGGAAACGCCTTCGGAAAAGACGTATTCGATCACGCCTTCCGAAGCGGCATCCTGAAGCGCCTTGTGCAGACAGGAGTTCCAGGCATTTTCTACAGGCGAGGCGTGAATGCCGGCAACTTTGAGCTTTTCCTGCGCCCAGAGCCTGGGTGCGAAGGCGGTCACGCCGAGTGCCATGCCGGAGGCGAGCATCGTACGACGGGAGATAGCGATCTGATTTTTCATGAGTTCCCCTCTTTTTTACCAGATGGATAAAACTCTATGGATCGCCCAAAATTGTGTCAAGTAATGCTGCTGCGCAAAAACTAGACAATCACAATGAGCGCTTGTGACTGGGACTTCCGTGAGTTCAAGACAGCCATCCCCGTTGCCTCCTAATTAGCTTTCGCCTGACCGACCGGGCGAGCCGGAGCGATAGGGAACGTTCAAAATTCCACCTGCCGACAGAAAGTATATTCAATTTGAAGTCCCTTTCCGGATTCGCTAGTAGACGGTCATGAGCTCTGCTGCTTGAAAGGACGATGGGCGCGTGGACGAGACCGAAAAACTGCAAACGCACAGGCGCGGTTCCGGTGTCTCGACGGTCTACGAGACGCTTCGAAACGAGATCATCGAGCTGAAATTGCCGCCGGGCAGCCCGATCGACGAGCAGCAGCTGTCCGATCGTTTTGCGCTGTCGCGCACGCCGATCCGCGAAGCCTTGGTGCGGCTTGCCGCCGAAGGCCTGATCACCACGCTCACCAACCGCGCGACGATCGTCTCGAACATCGACTTTCTCGGCCTGCCGGAGTTTTTCGACGCGCTGACGCTGATGTATCGCGTCACGACGCGGCTTGCGGCAGCCAGTCACGCCGAAGGCGATATCGCCGCCATCCTTGTGCAGCAAAAGGCTTTCGAGGCGGCCGTCGAAAACCGCGACGTGCTCGGCATGATTTCGACCAATCGCGACTTCCATATCGCGATCGCCCAAGCCGGCCGGAACAGATATTACGTCGAGCTTTTCACCCGGCTGCTGGATGAAGGCCGCCGCATTCTGAGGCTCTACTATTCTTCCTTCAACGATGTGCTGCCGCGCCAATATGTCGGCGAGCACGAGGAGATGATCCAGGCGATCATCAATCGCGACGTGACGCTGGCCGACAGCCTGGCATCTGCTCACGCTGATCAGATCGTCGGCCAAATCCGCTCCTACATCACCGCCGATTCCCGCCAGAACGCGACGCTGGCGCTTTAGTCACCGCAAAACACCCGCACCATTATAGCAGTGCTTAGCTCAGCGTTGAGGAGAAGTCGTTCTGTATTTTTATTGTCGACAAGAAGTCGGCAAGATGCTAAATGCCCCCTCAACCCCACTGTCCGGGGAGTTTTCAAGAGAACGAGAGATAGGCGATGACTGGTTCCGTATTCCAAGGCTGCATTCCGGCGCTCATGACGCCCTGCCACGATGATCGTAGCCCCGACTTCGATGCGCTTGCCCGCAAGGGCAAAGAACTGATCAGCCTCGGCATGTCCGCCGTCGTCTATTGCGGCTCGATGGGCGACTGGCCGCTCCTGACCGACGAACAGCGCCAGGAAGGCGTCAAGGGCCTGGTCGAGGCGGGTGTTCCCGTCATCGTCGGCACCGGTGCCGTCAACACCAAGTCGGCCGTCGCACATGCCGCTCATGCGGCGGCTGTGGGTGCCAAGGGGTTGATGGTCATTCCCCGCGTTCTGTCGCGCGGTTCGTCCGTTTCGGCCCAGCGGGACCATTTCTCGGCGATCCTCGAAGCGGCCAAAGGCCTGCCGGCGGTCATCTACAATAGCCCCTATTACGGCTTTGCGACGCGCGCCGATCTGTTCTTCGATCTGCGTTCGCGCTTTCCGAACCTCGTCGGCTTCAAGGAATTCGGCGGCAAGAACGACATGACCTATGCGGCCGAGAACATCACGTCGGGCGATGATGCGCTGACGCTGATGGTCGGCGTCGACACCGGCGTCTATCACGGCTTTGTCAATTGCGGCGCAGGCGGCGCCATCACCGGCATCGGCAACGCGCTGCCGAAGGAAGTGCTGCATCTCGTTTCGCTCTGCGAACAGGCAGCCAAGGGCGATGCGGCTGCCCGCAGCGCCGCCCGCGAGCTCGAAGAGGCGCTGATGGTTCTGTCGACCTATGACGAAGGTCCAGATCTCGTGCTGCACTACAAGTATCTGATGGTGCTGAACGGCGAGAAGGAATACACGCTGCATTTCAACGAGACCGACAAGCTCAGCAATTCGCAGCGCCGTCACCTCGAAAACCAGTATCGCCTGTTCAAGACCTGGTACGCTGCGCGTTATCCGAACGCCGCCTGAGGCTATCAAAGCGCTACTGGCCTCGCAGTCCTGTTGCGAGGCCGTTCAAGGCAGGCGCCGCCCCATCACCTATTCGCCGCGCCCGAAGCAAACGAATTGCTTCCAAGCTTCAGACACCGAAGACTTTAGCGATCTGCGCATCTGATGAAGGGCGCAATGACGGTGAAACTGGCTCGATTCAAGAACTACCTTTGAATGTCTCATGGCGGAAGCGTCCACGGTAGCCTCTCGCGGAGAGAGCGAGCCGACCGGAGGCGATGATCCTCAGACCATCACGACAGTCCGTTCGGAAACCTCCTCGCGAACGCGATCGCCTCCATTGCCAGGAGATCCTGGCATTTTCACGCGGAACCAGCGTTTCAGTTCTGGAGCGAGCCTGGCCGGTAGCACGTGCGAAACGCCAATTCCTGAACACCGATTACTTCTCCCTTAACGCTCGTTTGCTGCCGAGATCTCGAAAGCCGCGTTGGCCGCCGCCGCGACGGCTTCAAAGATTGTATAATTATTGATCTAATTAATGTGTACGCAAAGTACACAATTTATTGACTCCTGACGCAACCGGTGTATCGTCTGCCGCAAGGAACGAGGAGCGAGCCCGAATGGCCAAGGCGACCAAGAGCAACCTGTACGAAGATTTGAAACGACAGATTCTGACGATGGAACTCGATCCCGACGCCGATCTCGACGAGGTCAGCCTAAGTGAGCGCTACGGCCTGTCGCGAACGCCGGTTCGGGATATTTTCCGCCGGCTGGCCGGGGAGGGCTATATAGACATTCGCGAAAATCGAGGCGCGCGGGTCATTCCGATGAACCATGCGACGCTGCGCAACTTCTTCCTCGTCGCTCCGATGATCTATGCCGCGATCGGAAGACTGGCCGTGCAGAATTTCAAGCCAGCCCAGCTCGCCGACCTCAAGCAGACGCAGGAACGCTTTCGCACTGCCAGCAGCAATATGGACGCGCTGGCAATGGTTCTGGAAAACAATCGCTTTCATGAGATTTTCGGCGAGATGTCGGCGAATGCTTATCTGCAGCCGAGCCTAGGTCGCCTCCTCATCGATCACGCCCGGATCGGGCACACCTTCTTTCGTCCGCGCAACGAAGACATGAAGAGGCGTTTACAGCTGGCTGTCGATCATCACGACGGCTTCATCGAAGCGTTGGGCGCACACGACGAGGACACTGTCGTCGATCTTGTTTTCGAACATTGGGAACTCTCGCGCGAGAACATGGAGATGTTCATTGCTCCGCAGGGGCTGAAGGCGGATTCCCCGGTTGGCGGTCCCGTCACGCAATCATTGGAGAAGTCATCGTGAAGTTCGAGGGGATATATACGCCGGCCGTGACGCCGCTCGACGACAGCGGGCAGATCGACCGGAAAGCTTTTGCGGCCGTGCTGGAATCTCTCATCGAGGCGGGCGTTCATGGCATCATCGTCGGCGGGTCGACAGGAGAATACTATGCTCAGACCAGTCAAGAGCGTTTTGACCTCGCGTCTTACGCAAAGGACGTCCTCGGCGGCCGGACCCCTCTCATCGTCGGCACCGGCGCTACCCGCACCGAGGATTCTGTCGAGTACGCCAAGGCTGCCAGGCAGATTGGTGCAGATGCCATCCTTGTTTCATCGCCACCTTACGCGCTGCCCACCGAGCGGGAAAATGCAATTCATGCACTGACCGTCGACCGCGCAGCGAACTTGCCCATCATGCTCTACAACTACCCGGCGCGGATGGGCGTCATGATGGGTGAGGAATATTTCTCGCGCGTCGGCAAATCGAAGAACGTCATCGCCATCAAGGAAAGCTCCGGCGACATGGGCAATCTGCATCTTCTTGCCCGGAAGTTTCCGCACATCTCGCTTTCCTGCGGCTGGGACGATCAGGCGCTCGAATTCTTCGCATGGGGTGCAAGGAGCTGGGTCTGTGCGGGTTCGAACTTCCTGCCCCGCGAGCACGTCGCTCTCTATGAGGCCTGTGTCATCGAGAAGAACTTCGACAAGGGCAGGGCGATCATGGCCGCGATGCTGCCGCTCATGGATTTCCTCGAATGCGGCAAGTTCGTCCAATCGATCAAGCACGGATGCGAGATTATCGGGCTGAGGACCGGCTCTGTGCGCGCTCCGCTCCGTCCTCTCAACTCTGAAGAAAAACGAACATTGCAGACCGTCGTCTCCACCTTGAAGCGCACGGTCGGCCAGATAACGTCGGGAGCCAATCGCCATGCATGAACCGTTGACTGCCGCTGAATACAAGGCGATCGCCGCCGACCTCAGATTTCCGGCAAATGCCTTCATCGACGGCTCTTTCTGCCCGGCGAAGTCGGGGCGTGTTTTCCGCTCCACGAACCCCGCGACCGGCGAAGTGCTCGCCGACATTGCGGCATGTGATGCGACCGACGTCGATCACGCTGTGCTCAAGGCCCGTCAATCCTTCGAGGACGGACGCTGGCGGCTGCGCTCACCCGGCGAGCGCAAGGAAATACTGCTCAAGCTCGCCAAGCTCATCGAGCGCAATCGTCATGAGCTTGCCGTCATGGAGAGCCTCGACAGCGGCAAGCCGATCCGGGAGTGCCAGACCGTCGATATACCGGATACGATCCATACGCTTCGCTGGCATGCCGAACTGATCGACAAGCTCTACGACAACGCGGCGCCGGTTGGAGCGAATGCGCTGGCCATGATCGTGCGCGAACCGATCGGCGTGGTCGGATGCGTTCTGCCGTGGAACTTTCCGCTGCTGATGCTTGCCTGGAAGATCGGCCCGGCGCTCGCCGCCGGATGTTCCATCATCGTCAAGCCTGCCGAAGACACGACGCTGACCACGCTGCGTATCGCCGAACTCGCCCACGAGGCCGGCGTGCCTGCGGGCGTTTTCAATGTGGTGACGGGAAGCGGCAAGGAGGTTGGCGAGCCGCTCGGCATGCATATGGACGTCGACATGATCGCCTTCACCGGATCGACGCCGACGGGCCGGCGGTTTCTGCGGTATGCCGCGGATTCCAACCTCAAGAAGGTGGTGCTCGAATGCGGCGGCAAGAACCCGGCGGTCGTCCTCGACGATGTGGAGGATCTCGATCTCGTCGCCGAACAGGTCGTCAATGGCGCCTTCTGGAATATGGGCGAGAACTGCTCGGCCACGTCGCGTCTGATCGTTGACGCCAAGGTGAAGGACGAATTGCTGCAGCGGATCGGCGCCTATATGCGGGAGTGGCGGACCGGCGATCCGCTCGATCCG
Source organism: Rhizobium sp. BK377 (assembly GCF_014193935.1). Taxonomy (NCBI): domain Bacteria; kingdom Pseudomonadati; phylum Pseudomonadota; class Alphaproteobacteria; order Hyphomicrobiales; family Rhizobiaceae; genus Rhizobium; species Rhizobium sp. BK377. The sequence goes on along the minus strand of NZ_JACIAC010000003.1, from coordinate 381,865 downwards.
GAAAACCGGATCGGCGCGCTCGTGAGCAAGGCCCATTTCGAGAAGGTTACGTCCTTCCTCGACGATGCAAGGAAGGAAAAGCTCTCGCTCGCCCATGGCGGCCAAACGCGCGACGGCGTCTTTGTTGAACCGACGGTCGTTGACGGCGTGACACGTTCTAGCCGGCTGTTCCAGGAAGAAATCTTCGGGCCGGTTCTTTCGGTCACGACCTTCAACACGATTGCCGAGGCAGTCTCCCTTGCCAACGACACGAATTATGGACTAGCGGCGTCGGTCTATACCGGAAGCCTTCGCAGCGCGATCAAGCTCTCGCGCGAAATCAGGGCGGGCGTCGTGACGGTAAACTGCTTCGGCGAGGGCGACGCGACCACGCCGTTCGGCGGTTATAAGGAATCCGGCTTCGGCGGCCGCGACAAGTCGGCATTCGCCCACGACAATTACTGCGAGCTGAAGACCATCTGGATCGACGTGTCGGATCGGTCCGTCGACGAGACAGTCAGATGACACGGCACGTCGTCAAACGGCTGCCGGTCGACACCGGCGTTTCAGGTTGGGAAGCGATCAGCCAACGCGGCTTCCCAACCAAGGCACTCGACAGTGATATCACCGCCGACTGGCTGATTATCGGTGGCGGCTTTGCCGGGTTGTCGGCGGCACGCCGCCTCTTACAGCACCGCCCAGAGGACAAGATCGTCGTCCTCGACGCGCGGGAGTTAGCCAAAGGGCCGGCAGGTCGCAATTCCGGTTTCATGATCGACGTGCCGCACAATCTGTCGTCGGGCGAATATTCGGTTACGGACGAAACCTCCACGAAGGCGGAGATCGCACTGAACCGGCTGGCGATTGCCTTCGCAGCCGGTGTCGCAGCCGAATTCGGGCTATCCAAGGAAACGTTCGATCCATCCGGAAAGGTCAACGCCGCCGCTTCGGACAGGGGGCTGGCGCTGAACGACAATTACCGGCGTTCGCTGGAAAGGATCGGCGAGGATCACCGTGTTCTCGACGCCGACGACATGCGTCGAATGACCGGGACGACCTATTATCGTGGCGGCCTTTATACGCCGGGCGCGGTGATGATCCAGCCAGCCGACTATATCCGTGGCTTGGCGCGCGGATTGCACGAGAGGGTCTCCATTTTCGAACATTCACCGGTCCTGGAACTCTCGCGGGAAGGTCGCCACTGGAAGGCCCGCTCCAACCGCGGATCGGTCTCAGCACCCAAGGTCATACTCGGCGTAAACGGCCATATCGAAAGCTTCGGCCACTTTCGCGGCCGGCTGATGCACATCTTCACCTATGCATCGATGACATCAGCCTTTTCTCAAAACGAATTCGGCACCGCGGTCACCGGCATCGATCGCTGGGCCCTGCTGCCTGCCGACCCGATGGGCGCAACTGTCCGAAAGATCACATCGAATGGCCGCTCCCGCATCGTGATCCGCACGCGCTTCACCTATGATCCGGGGCTCAGGGTTTCCGACCGGCGCGTTGCCGGGATTGCCGCCGAGCAGCGCCGCTCTTTCGATGCACGTTTTCCGCAGATGGAAAGCCTGCCCCTGGAGTTCAGCTGGGCGGGCGCACTGTGTCTCAGCCGCAATCATGTTCCGGCCTTCGGCGAAGTGGAGGAGGGGCTTTATTCGGCCTGCTGCGAGAATGGCCTTGGAACTGTCAAGAGTACGCTTGCCGGCATGATGGCCGCCGATCTCGCGGCAGGCGTCGGCAGCCCGCAGCTCGACCAATACAGAAACCAGCCGGAGCCGACCAGGCTGCCGCCCGAGCCTTTCGCATGGCTCGGCGTCAATTCGGTCATTCGATTTCAGGAATTGCGTGCAGGCCGCGAGGGTTGATCCATCGCCGCGCAATGTGAGGCTCAGCGGTTCGCAGGGCTTCACCAAAAATGGGAACAGGAACTAGGAGTAATAACAATGAAGACTTTGTGGAAAGCGCTCTGCGCGGCCGCCATTGTCGGGATCAGTATGCTTCCCGCCCGTGCGGAAGAAAAGACCATCAACATGGGCACGCTGTCCTGGGAGGACCTGACACCCATTACCGGCATTACCAAGAAAGTACTGGAAGACGCCGGCTATAACGTCAAGGTCACGGAATTCTCCGAATGGGGGATCGCCTATGCTGCCCTTTCCAAGGGCGACATCCAGGTGCTTGCTTCGCAGACCGACTACGTGGCGCAGGACTACTGGAACAAAAACAAGAACCGGCTTGAAAAGATCTCGCCGGTCTCGCATGGCCTCTATCAGGGTATCGCGGTCCCGAAATACGTGCCGATCGACACGATCGAGCAGCTTAATGAAAACGCCGATAAGTTCGGCGGCAAGATCATCGGGATCGAGCCGGGCTCGGGCCTGATGCGGGACGCTTCCAACGCCGTCAAGGATTACGGCCTGAAGCTGCAGCTCGTCGAAGGCAGTACCGCGGCCATGACCGCCGCGCTCAAGTCAGCCTATGACCGACAGGAATGGACGGCCGTGACGATCTGGGAGCCGTCATGGATGGTGCAGAAATATCCGATCAAATACCTCAAGGATTCCAAGGGTATCTTCCCGCCGCCCCAGAGCTATTACTGGATCGGCCACAAGGGTTTTTCCGAAGAAAACCCGCATGCCCGTGAAGTCATGGCAAGCGTCTATGTACCGCTGGCCGACATCACGGCGATCAACGGTGCCGTCAACGAAGGAAAGACGATGGACCAGGCGGTTCAGGATTGGGTCGGCGCGCACGCGGACCTGATCAAGCGCTGGGAAAACATCAAGAAAGATTGATGTGACATGGCCGTTCGGTATGCCGGACGGCCACTTCTAAACCCAATGACAGAAGCCAGCTCGAATTGGCTCAAAGGGGATCGCTATGAAAGCAGCAAATGCCGATGCCAATGACATCCTGATCGACTGCCAATCCCTATGGAAGGTCTTCGGGGACAAGTCAGCTGCCGCAATGAAATCCATTACCGATCGCGGGCTGGGCAAGAAAGAGGTGCTCAAGGAATTCAACTGCGTCGTCGGCGTTTCCGACGCGAGCCTGCAGGTGAGGCGCGGTGAGATCTTCTGCATCATGGGCCTTTCGGGAAGCGGAAAATCAACGCTGATCCGCCTGCTCAACAAGCTCATCACCCCGAGTTCCGGAAAAGTTTTCGTGAAGGGCCGGGACATTGCGGCCCTGTCGACGACAGAGCTCCGGCATATGCGCGCAAAGAACATCGGCATGGTGTTTCAAAGCGTAGCGCTTCTGCCGCATCGAACCGTCCTCGACAACGCCGCCTTCGGGTTGGAGGTCCAGGGCATTTCCAGGTCCGAGCGTCACAAGACGGCAAGGGCCGCCCTCGAAACCGTGGGTCTTGCAGATTGGGTCGATCGCTATCCGACGGAGCTGTCGGGCGGCATGCAGCAACGCGTCGGGCTTGCCCGCGCGCTCGCTTCGGATCCGGAAATCATCCTGATGGACGAACCCTTCAGTGCTCTCGATCCTCTGATCCGCCGGCAGCTGCAGGACGAGTTTCGGCAACTCACCAAGTCGCTTGGCAAGTCCGCCGTCTTCATCACCCATGATCTCGATGAGGCAATCCGCATCGGCGACCGCATTGCCATCATGAAGGATGGCGTCATCATCCAGACCGGAACGGCCGAAGAGATTATTCTCAATCCTGCCGATGATTACGTCGCCGAGTTCGTGGCGGGTATCTCGCGGCTCCACCTGATCAAGGCGCATTCCGTGATGCACAGCGTTACCGAATTCCAGCGCAGCACGCCAAATTCCGATATTTCCGCCTTGGTGCGCACCACTCCCGATGCGGACATCGATGAACTGATCACCCTCACCATGCAGTCGGACCGCGATGCCATCGCAGTCGTCGATAACGGCCAAGTGGTCGGTGTCGTGACACCCCGCAGCCTCCTGATGGGAGTCAAGGGAACATCGATCAACGATCGCGCGGCCGCCTGACGGCCAACGGGAGCTGAGTGACATGGACGTTTCAAGCTTTACAGACATGTTCGACGAATGGACGGACGCCGCGCTCGAATGGGTGAGCGACAATGGCGAGACACTTTTCGACAATATCCGATGGGTGCTCGAAAGCCTCTATGACGGCATACTTTGGCTGCTCCAGTTTCCGCCGTTCTACGTAGTGGCAATTGCGATTGCCCTCATTGGCTGGCGGCTCGTAAACGTCTGGTTCGCTGCCTTGAGCGGCGTTGCGCTTGCTCTCTGCTTCTCGATGGGATTGTGGCCCGAAACGATGAGCACCCTGGCGCTCGTCCTCACCGCAACCGTGCTTGCGCTTGCTCTCGGCATCCCGATCGGCATCGCGGCAGGCTTCTTCACCGCGCTCGATCGCTTCATGGAACCTGGTCTTGATCTGATCCAGACGCTTCCGCCTTACATCTACCTTTTGCCGGCCATCGCTTTGCTGGGTTACGGACCGGCAACGGCTCTCATTGCGACGATCGTGGTGGCTATGCCGCCGGCAATCCGGCTGACCTCGCTCGGCATTCGCATGACGCCGAAGGCCTTCATCGAACTGGGCGAGGCGAACGGCATCACGCCCTTGCAGATGTTCTTCAAGATCCGGCTGCCATTTGCACTTCCGAGCATTATGGCTGGTATCAATCAGAGCCTGATGATGGCGTTCGGCATGGTCGTGATTGCGGGGATCGTCGGCTCAGGCGGGCTCGGAGAAACCATCTATGGCGCGATCCGGACACTCGATATCGCTACTTCGATCAACGGCGCGATCGCAATCGTCGTCCTGACCATGGTACTTGACCGTATAACCCAGAGCGCGGCCCGGCTTGGGACGGGGAGACAGTCATGAATCCTCCGCTTCTTCAATTTTCGCCAGGCGCATTTTTGGCCCCAGCAGTCGATTGGCTCAATACCAATCTTCACCCGTTGTTCTTTGCGATCAGCTATATAGTCGAATCTGTTCTTTCGGGAATCGAGGCGGCACTTCTCTTCGTGCCACCCTATGCGCTGATAGCCGCCGTCGTGATCATCGCTTTCTTTGCCGTCAGCATCCGAACAGCCATCCTTGCAGGGCTTTGCCTTGGCTTCTGCCTGATCGTCGGATTTTGGACCGCATCGATGCAAACAGTTGCCCTTGTAACGGTCGCCGTGCTGATTTCGGTGCTGATTGCCTTTCCGCTCGGTGTCCTCTGCTCTCGATACAAAACTCTGGCAGCCGTCGTCCGACCTATCCTCGACGTGATGCAGACCGTTCCACCCTGGGTCTATCTGATCCCTGCGGTCATGATCTTCAGTCTTGGACGCGTGCCGGCGATCATCGCGACCATTGTCTACGGCATTCCACCGATGCTGCGTCTGACAACATTGGCATTCAACCAGGTGCCAAACGAATTCCGTGAACTCGGCAGCGCGATCGGTGCGGACGCACGCTCGGTGCTGTGGAAGATCGAAATCCCGTTGGCGAAGCAGACACTGCTGGTCGGACTCAATCAGTGCATCCTCCTTTCTCTGGCGATGGTTGTTCTGGCGGGTCTTGTCGGGGCAGGGGGGCTTGGCGCCGAGGTTACGCGTGGCCTGACGCGCATGGAGATGGGATTGGGCTTGCGGGCGGGACTTGCAATCGTAGCGGTTGCGCTCCTGCTCGACCGGTTGAGCCGCGGCCTGCTCGACAAAACTCCAGCGCCTGCCAGCCACTGAGGGGTGTCCATGAAAAACAGCATCTACTGCATCGACGCCCTGCCCGCGAGAATCCGGTGCACCTCGCAAGATCCAGTAAAAAATGCTGCAGCGACAGGAGGCATGACGATGAGACCAGATGACTTTCGCTCGGGAGAAGGAGCCTCCGTTCCCAAACAGCTCAAGGTCGGCTTCGTATTGGCGAGGTCCTTCACGCTATCGGCCTTGGCGCTCTTCGTCGACACGCTGCGGCTTGCGAGCGACGAATTGGATCGCTCGGGGAGGGTCCTTGCCGACTGGCAGGTGCTCGGCAGCACGCGTCATCTGATCACCTCGAGTTGCGGCGTGCAGGTTGCGCCGACATCGGACTTCGTAGATCCTGGCCGCTTCGACTATCTCGTGGTGGTCGGCGGCTTGTTGACCGTGGACCGGCCGGTTGATCAGGAAACAATCGCATTCCTGAAGCGCGCTTCCGCTCAACGTGTGCCGTTGATCGGGCTGTGCACCGGTACATTCATTCTTGCCGAAGCAGGCCTGATGGAAAACCACCAGAGCTGCGTAAGCTGGCTGCATGCCAATGCATTCAAGGAACGGTTTCCGCACTTGCCGGTTCGTTCAGACCGGCTGTTCAATCTGGACCGCAATCGCGGATCGTGCGCGGGCGGAAGCAGTGCGGCCGACATGGCCGCGCTTCTGGTACGGCGGGCCATCAGCCCGGAGGCAGAGCGTAACGCGCTGGAGGTCCTGCAGATCGAAAAGGCCCGCTCGCCGGCTGATGTTCAGCCGCACAGGCCGCTCTACGAAAATTACGAGGATGACCGTGTGAGAGCTGCGATGATCATGATGGAGCAGAACATGGAGTTCGGCATATCGATCCCTGCCTTGGCTTCTTCCGTCGGGCTCTCGCGCCGCCAGCTCGAACGCGTCTTCCTGGATAAGGCAGGCATGTCGCCGGCCCAGGCTTACAAGCGCGTGCGTCTGGAGCGGGCCAAGGTTCTGCTCGCGCATTCGAAGCGCTCGATGATCGAAATTGCGCTGGACGTCGGTTTCGAGAACGCCTCGCATTTCACTCGGGCCTTCAAGCGGACTTTCGGAGCGACGCCATCGCAAGTCCGCGCGAACCTGGTCGAAAGCCACTGAATATGAGCTCTGTCGGCGTGATCAAGGAATTATGGCGCTATCCGGTCAGCTCTGTAACCGGTGAGATGCTCGATAAGGCAAGCATCTCCGACAAGGGGATGGACGGCGATCGGCGCTACGCGCTCGTCGAGGTCTCGACTGGCATCGTTGCTCATCCCGAACGCGACAAGCGGTGGCAAAAGGCGGTTTATGTGCGCTCGCGGACGGCCGCAAACGGCGCGGTCGAGGTGCAGGTGCCGGACCACTCGTGGCTCGGGGTCGCGCAGGCGGAGCTGTCCGTCGCTCTGACTGAATTTTTCGAATTCGAGGTAGAGGTCAGGCCCTACGAGCGTTCGGTGCGCGAAGATGACAAGCAGATATTCGCAGTCGATCGGTACGATGTGTCGCCTGTCCATCTCTTGACAACAGCATCGGTAGACCATCTCCGACAGCTTCATCCGGCCGGCAATCCCGACCGGCGCAGATTCCGGCCCAACATCTATGTGCAGGCAGATGCTGACATCACCGGTTTTGCCGAGCTCAATTGGATTGATCGTCCGATCCTCATGGGATCGATCGCAGGAAAGGTGATCGCACCGACGAAGCGATGCGGCTTTGCAATCATTGCTCAGGAGGGGCTTGATAATGACCCTGAAATTCTTCGCAATGTGATGAGGTTCGGAGGCCGGCATATGGGCGTTTACTGCCGTCCTCACCATGGCGGGATGGTGCAGATCGGAGATGTGATCTCACTTGCCGATTGAGGCAGTCAACCAAGGTTGCCGGTCGCTGCAAGGCGCGCGATCGCTACGGTCTATCTCACCGGCCGGTCGCATCGATCCTTGCTTTCAGGCTCAGGTCAGCACATGCCAGGCGCACTGGATTGGGCACGCCGCAGGCGGACGATACGACAGTCGCGCATGTGAAGGAACCTGGCACAGGTGTCGGCTTAGGGCACCCGTCGCGGGCGATGTGCGTGCGTCGGAAAAGACGATCACGGTGTCGCGGTCGAAACTACTCTGCAATCAATCTGCTATCGACCCAGATGGCCTTGCGCCTTCGACCAGGCTGTTCAGGCGTTCTCAACTTGCTGGGTTGATGAAGCCAGGGAGTGGATCAGCATCGTCAGATTGCGTCGGATCTTCAGATCCGAGATGCGCTCGATTTCCCTGGCAAGATAGCCTGCCTCGTCCTCGACGCCAGCGCCCGCCTCGGTTTCGATGCCGTTGACGAACCAGCCGGCATCCACTTTCATGAAGCCGCATAACCGCAGCATGACTGCGACCGACAGGCGGTTTGTCCCATTCTCGTATTTCTGGATCTGCTGAAACGCGACGCCGATGTGCGCAGCGAGCTCGCTCTGGGTGAAGCCGCGAGCGGCGCGCACGGAGCGTAATCTCTGGCCGATTGCCAAATTCAGTTCCTGATCTTTCATACCTATCCTTGAGAATACTTTCGTCGACTGCAGATCTTGCAGGTTCTCTTTACATGATCGGCTTTTGAGATCCACCTACATCCGTCAAAAGCGTCAGTTGTTCTTTGAGTTGCCGCTGCTCTCTCTCCGACAGACGCGCAATTTCATTTTCGACGAAGCTCGCAATGGCGCGCGGATCGTCGCCAAACCGGCGTGCCCCTTCCGCGCAGAGAGCGATGATGGTTGCCATCGGATTGGCAGGGTCCGTCATTTTTGAAATCCCCCCTGAAATCTTCGTCCTTCGCGCAGCACGCGTTCTGGAGTTGAAGTGGGTTGTACAGACAAAGAGGCCGACCGATGGTGAACAAATATCCCAATCTTCGATGCCAAGTCGCAACGACCCCGGATCATGTTCGGGATGCGATGATCTTGCGAAGTATCTGCTTTGTCCATGAGCACGGTATCTCGCCCTCCTTCATCTTCGACGGTAATGATCACCAGGCCACGCATTTCGTCTTTTATGATGGCGAAGAGCCGGTTGGTTCCCTTCGCATTCGCTGGTTCGCCGACTTTGCCAAGTATGAACGAACCTGCTTCCGCGAAAAGTACCAACACCCTTTTACGGTTAAGCGTTGCATTCAGATGACCTTCGATCACGTGGCGCGCAAGGGCTATACGAAGGTTCTGACCCAGGCCGAGCAGCGCCTTGCGCGATTGTGGACCATCCTGTTCGATCTGGAGATCGTAGACAGCCCGCCAGTGGAGATCGCCGGTCATCCGGAGCCGTACCTGACCGTGGTCGGCACGATCCCCGCATCATCGGACCCGATTACCATGGAAAGCAGCAGTGCCATGCTGTTGCGCGTCGAAGGTCAGTGGGACGCGCCGAGTTCGTTTGAGACAGCATGACAATGGCAGGTTTGAGGAACGCGGGCAACATGTCCGCAACGGCTGCGCTGCAGGAGGAAATTCTCACGCGCACGAAACTGCACACCGAAATGGTGCGGCGTCTCATCAACGATCCAACAGTGCAGCCGGTCGAGCTCGCCGGTTTCCTCGAGGACGTCGCAAACATCTATCTTTCGATTTCGGAAGAGCTCAGCGAAATTGTGAAGGCGGAGGAGCGATAGTTTCGAGCATCTTGCGCAAGCTCTCTTCCTGTTCGTGTCGGCCGGACGGAAAGGTCAATCTGCTGCTGAAAGACGGGTTGGTCCTGAAAGTATCGACGATCCAGTCATAGACGGCGGCCACAGGTCTCGATTGCCGGCGATTGGCAACCGAGGTCAGATAGATCGGCAGGGCGACATGCACGCCAAGGTCAAGCGGCACGAGTTCGGGATCTGCGAGCACGTAATTGCCGAGCAAGCCCACGCCTGCGCCATTGCGAACGAGGGCAAAGTAAGCGAGCGAATTCTCGCAGTTGTGGGTTTGGTGGCCGGCTTCCACGAGGCCGCGCCAGCCGTTCCAGGTCTCTCGATCGGAGTCATAATAACTGCACTGCACATAGACATGCTGGGAACTGAACTGCAGCTGCGGAACGCCCGATTTCTTCAGATAATCACGGCTGGCAACCGGGATAAGATGAAGAGTGCCGATCTCGACGCACTCGACATCTGCTCTGGAAATCGGAGAGAGCGAGATCATCAGATCAGCCTGGTTCTTCTCGAAGTTGACGAGCGACACCTGTTCCCGAATGTCGAGATTGAGGCGCGGATAATTTTCGTTCAGCCGGGGTACGGCGGGAGCGACGATGGCAACGGCAAGGCCGGAGGTCACGCTGACGGCAACCCGACCGGTGACGGCATCCATCTCATCCTTCAGGTCGTTGGAAAGGGCAAACAGCTGGAAATCGAGCTCTGCAACCTGGATGGCGAGCTTGCGGCCGGTTTCCGTCAGCGTGACGCCGGAAAAAGTCGAGATGACGAGTTGCGAACCGATCTGGTCCTGAAGGCGCTTCACATCGCGACTCACAGTTGGCGCACTGGTGCCGAGCAGCTCGGCGGCTTGAGCAAAGGAGGGACTTTTGGCCACCGCCAGAAACGTCCTGAGCTCGCGCCAGATCGGCCGCGAAAGAAGTCCTCTGATTTCAAGTGGCGATTTATCCAGATCGGCGCGTTCACTGCCGAACGGAAGAGGAGGGAAGGGTTTGTTCAAGACCGCCTCGCGTATTAGTGGAGGCGCAACAATATACTTAATCTGGGATTACGAGCAATTGTTGAGGATTGGCAGTTTATCGATGCACTGAAGTCGCCGTTTAACAATCGCGACCGTCAATTTTTAGCGGCAGCTTATAGAATGCTATCTGTAAGATGTATTGGTATATTTCGGAACCGAAAAAATCGCAATTTTGTCGTATCTTAAATCGTGTTACTCGATCGTTTACGCAACCCATAGGCTGTGCTAGCGTTTGTGGCGGGCAAGATCCGATTCAATTCCGTTTATAGATCGATGCAGGCGGACCTGCTCGATCGCGAAACTTTCGCCAGGCTCGGAGGCAAATCAAGGCGATGGCCGATGGAATTTCTGATATGATTGATAGCAATGGGCCGGTGGGATTCCTGCGGCTCTTCCGTCTTATTTCTGCAGCGAGAGAGAGCGCCTCGTCATTGGAGCTCATGGATCTCGTGCGTCTGATGGATATGGCGCTCATGCAGACAGCGCTCGACTGGGAAGGACTTGATGCCGAAAACCTCGATGAGCGCGCTTTCCTGAACCTTATCCGCGAGAAGCGGGAGATTGCGGATAGGCTGCATATTCACGCGGTCCCGAACTGGCGATAATCATCGCCAGCTTCTGACGGCTGCGGGAGCCGATTCAGATCCTGGCAAAGGAAAAGGCGTCGATGGGTAAGTTGGTCTGTCCATCGATGGCAAGATCCGCCAGGATTTCGCCGATGACGCTCGTGAACTTGAAGCCGTGGCCGGAGCAGGGCGAGGCGACGACAACGTTCTTTTCGCCAGGCATGTGGTCGAGAAGAAAATCCTCGCTCGGCAGCATCGTATAACGGCAGGTCGTTTCCTTCATGCGAAGACCGGCCGCAGCGGGAACACGCTTGCTGATGAAGCTGTCAAGCAAGTCTCGGTCGGCATCGTTGACGGGCGGGTTCGGTTGATTGGGATCGATCGGTTCGCGGAAATGGGCGTGTTTGCCAATCTTCACGCCATCGACGCCGATGGCCGGGAAACCGAAATAGGAGCCCTCCGCACCTTCATCCCGCAGGAAGCAGGGCATCCTTTGCGGCTGAGTGGCAAAGCCATCCTGCGGCTGATACCAGGCGACCACCTGACGGATCGGGACGGCTGCCCGCCTGAGCTGGGGCACGAGTTCGGCAATCCACGATCCGGTCGCCACCACGATCTTTCCTGCCCGATACCGCCCGGTTTCGGAGACGATTGTCACACCGGCATCGTCGGGCTCGATCGCCGTGACCTTCTCACCAAAATGCAAAACCGCGCCATCCTCGGCGGCGAGCTTCAGATAACCCATGACTGCGGCTTCGGGGCGAAGGTAGCCGCCTTGCGGATCGAGCAGGCCGATCTCATGCTCGTCGAGTTGAAACGCCGGAAATCGGCGGGCCATCTCGGCCTTGTCCAGTGCCTCATGGGCAAGCCCATGCAGTTCGCAGGAGGCACGCGTACCGCCGACGACTTTGCCGTCGGGTGCGCCAATCTGCAGCACGCCGGTTATCGTCAGGATATCTGTGCGCAAGCGCGCTTCCAGCGATCGCCAGTTCTGATAGGCGCGCTTGAGCAGCGGAACATAGGAAGGGTCCTCGAAATAGCCGAGCCGGATAAGGCGGCTGTCACCACGCGACGAACTGAGCGGATGGGCGGGAAAATAGGCATCGAAGCCTATCGCCTTGACGCCGCGGGCCGCAAGAAAGGCGAGCGCAGCACTCCCCATGGCACCGAGACCGATGACGGCGACGTCGAAGTTGGGGGTCATGGAAGCCTCCTCACGGAATTGCTGGTGCCGCGGCCTCTCGGACCAGTCCGCGCAGAACCTCGATGTCGCGCGAAAGCGGCCGATCATCGGCATAGGCAGGCACGATCTTGCGAACGGCGTTGTAGACGGCATCCGTACCGGCCGCTCTCCTAGCGGTACCGACAAGGAATTCGTGAGCCTGCGCAGCGCCCATCAATTCGATTGCCAGAATGTATTCGGCATTATCGATCACCGCGAGAAGCTTGTTTGCGGCCGCCGTCGGATGCGCGAGGAAATCCTCCTGCAGACCGGACGTGATGCCACCATCGATAGAAGCCGGTGCGGCAAGCCGCCGGTTCTCGTTGGCAAGGGCTGCTGCCGTATATTGCGCGATCATGAAGCCGGAATTGCTGCCGGCATCGCTTGCCAGGAACGGCGGCAGGCCGCTCACGAGCGGATTGACGAGGCGGTCCATGCGCCGTTCGCTCATGGCGGAAATCTGAGCGAGAGTCGTCGCAAGACTATCGGCCGCCTGTGCAAGAGCGGGAGCAACCGCATGCGCTTCGGAGGAGACGATCGGCTCCTCGGGCGTGCCGGATACGGCGGGATTGTCGGTGACGGAGGCAAGCTCCTGATCGACGACGAGGGCCGAGACATCAAAGACATCGCGCGCAGCGCCATGGGCATGCGGGATCGCGCGCAGGCTCAGCGCATCCTGTGTCCGTTTACCGAGCGCAGCCGAAATCAGCCCGCTGCCGGCAAGCCGGGCACGCAGCGAAACGCCGACGCTGGCAATGCCCTTGGAGGGGCGCAGGGAAAGAACAGTCGCATCGAAGGCCGCCATCTGGCAGCCGGCCGCTTCAAGCGTCAGTGCTGCGATCGCGTCGGCCCAGTCGAGCAGCCGCTCGGCACGTGCGAGCGCAACGCTTGCAAGCCCGGTTGCGCAGGCCGTACCGTTGACGAGGCTGAGACCCTCCTTGGCACCGAGTACCAAAGGCTCGAGGCCGATGGCGGTAAGCGCATCGCGGCCGTTCATAGGGCTGCCCTTGACGCGGGCGCTGCCTTCGCCGATCAGGACCAGCGCATTGTGGGCATTATGGGTGAGGTAGCCTGCCGAACCCTTGGAGGGGACGTCCGGAATGCAATTCCTTTCGAGGAACGTAGCGAGATGGCGGACGATTTCGGGGCGCACGCCGGAATGGCCATGGGCAAAATTGGCAATCTGAGCGGCGATGATCGCACGCACCTCTCGCGGCGCCAGAAATTCGCCGACGCCAACGGCATGACTGAGGATGATGTTGCGCGACAGCCGGTTTTGAGACGCTCTGTCGACCACCGTATCTGAGAGCGCGCCGACGCCGGTATTGATGCCATAGGCCCTGACACCGGTTTCGACGATCCGCTCGACGATGTGGCTTGCATTGATAACGCGGTCCCAAGCCGCTGGCGACAGGGCAAGCGTTTCGCCCTCGGCCACGCGTGCGATATCGCGCCATCGAGCAACCTTGTCGATGGTGATGGTCATTGGCCGCTTCCAAAATGACCGATGAACTGGCGGAAGGCCGGTGATGCGCCGCCCCCGAACATTTCGTCCGGCGTACCGCTGCTTTCGACCAGCCCTTCGCGCATGAAGACCACGCGGTTGGAGACGTTGCGGGCAAAGCTCATTTCGTGGGTGACGACTAGCATCGTCATGCCCTCTTCGGCAAGCGCGCGCATGACGCGCAGCACTTCACCGACCAGCTCCGGATCGAGCGCTGAGGTTGGCTCGTCGAAGAGCATGACCTTCGGCTTCATGGCGAGCGCGCGGGCAATCGCTGCACGCTGCTGCTGACCGCCGGAAAGATGGGCGGGATAGGCGTGGCGCTTATCCGCGATGCCGACCTTTTCGAGCAGCGCTTCGGCCTCGGCGATGCATTCGGCCCGCGGCCGCTTCAAGACATGGACCGGTCCTTCGATGACATTCTGCAGGATCGTCATATGGGACCAGAGATTGAAAGACTGGAAGACCATGCCGAGCTCAGAGCGGATGTGATCGACCTGCTTCTGGCTCGCCGGCTTCGTCTTGCCGTTCTTATGGGTCATCTCGATATGTTCGCCGTCGACCCAGATCTCGCCATCGGATGCGATCTCCAGCAGGTTGATGCAGCGCAAGAAGGTGGATTTGCCGGAGCCGGAGGCGCCGAGCAGCGAAATCACATCGCCGTCCTCTGCATCGAGCGATATGCCGCGCAGCACTTCATGGGTGCCGAAGCTCTTTCTGATATTGCGGACCGAAAGTCGGGTTACGCCGGGCATGGAAGCTCCAATCATGTTCAGGCAGGTTCACGCCTTCAGCGCCGCTGGAATGGCGCGGCGATGTCGGGATAGCCAGTATTCCAGGAGGGACATGGCCTGCAGGATGATGAAATTCAAAACGAGGTAGATGATGGCCGCACAGAGGAAGACCTCCATCGTACGGTAGGTCTGCGAGATCAACCGCTGCGCGACACCCGTCACTTCCCAGACCGTTACGAGGCTGGCGAGTGCTGTCGATTTCATCATCAGGACGATCTCGGTCGAATAGGCCGGCAGCGCATGCCGAAAGGCAATCGGTGCCAGGATGCGGCGCACCATCAGAAAGCCCGACATGCCAATCGCGCGAGCTGCCTCGATTTCTTTCGGCGAGACGGCGCGAATGCCGCCGCGGAAGATCTCGGCCGAGTATCCGGCAGTACAGAGTGCGAGCGAGAGAACCGCGCAGACCATTGGCTCGCGCAGGAAGGGCCAGAGGAAGGAATAGCGGATGACGCCGAACTGGCCGAGCCCGTAAAAAACCAGGAACATCTGGATCAAGAGCGGCGAGCCGCGGAAGACGAAGATATAGCCCTTGGCGAAGCCGGAGAGGATCGGATTGCCGCTGACGCGCATGGCGACGATGACGAGCGCCAGCAAACCGCCGAAGGAGATCGACAGGAAGAACAGGATCAGCGTCGTCGGCACGGCTTTCAAGAGCGTGACCATGGTGCTGAAAAGGAAGGCGATATCCATCTGCCCCTCCTATGCCTGGCCCATGGCCGAAGCCGGCATGCTGCGATTGGCCTTGCGCTCGGCGCCATTGAAGACGCGGTCCGACAGGCTGGTGAGGATCAGGTAGAGCGCGCCGCCGACGATATAGAAGAGGAAATATTGCCGGGTCGAACCCGCAGCGACTTGGCTCGAGCGCATCAACTCGGCAAGGCCGGTGACCGAAATCAGCGCAGAATCCTTCAGGCTCAACTGCCAGACATTGCCGAGGCCGGGAATGGCAAGGCGCAGGACCTGAGGAATGATGATGCGGCGAAATCGCAGGCCGCGATGCATGCCAATTGCCGAAGCTGCCTCGAGCTCACCCTTGGAAATAGCGTTGTAGGCGCCACGATAGACCTCCGCCTGATAGGCGCCCGAGATGATGCCAACGGCAAGCGCGCCGGCGGCAAAGGACGGCAGGCCGAGAAAACCCTCATAGCCCATGGACCGGCCGATCGCGGTCACCGCCGAAGAGCCGCCGAAATAGATGAGATAGATGATCAGCAGCTCCGGCACACCGCGGAAGACGGTGGTATAGACATGGCCGATCGTGGTGAGCACGACGTTACCGGAGAGTTTCGCGGCCGCGATGATCGCGCCAAGCACCGCGCCGATCGCCAGCGCCGTGGCGGTGACGCAGAGCGTCAGCAGGGCACCGAGGAGGAGGAAAGCCCCCCATCCGGTTGAACCGAAACCTATGAGTTCGAGTGTCGCCATGGGCCTTCCCAGCGCTGTCTTCGTCGTGATGACGGGCGGTCAGAATAGCACGTGGTCTCCGATCACAAAGCGGAGACCACGGCACGCGGCTTTCTGTCGAAAGCTCAGTTCTGCGGGCTGACGTCGACCTTGAACCATTTCATGGACAGGTTCTTGACCGTACCGTCGGCAAGCGCCGACTTGATCGCTTCGTTGAATTTGTCGCGCAGGTCCGTATCGGCCTTGCGGATGCCGAGGCCTTCGCCTTCGCCCCAGATCGAGCCGACGATTTCAGGGCCGGTGAAGGCGAGCGTGTCGTTGGCGGATGCAAAGGCGTTGGCGAAATAGACGGCGTCGTCGAAACCGAGATCGATACGGCCGTTCTGCAGGTCGAGGTCGCGATCGGCGCCTGTCTTGTATTCGCGGATTTCGGCGATGCTGCCGAAATTGTCATAGACGAATTTGGCATAGACGGTTGCCGCCTGGATGCCGATCGTCTTGCCCTTGAACACTTCCTTGAGCGCGTCGATTTCCTTCACGCCGGTCTGACCGGGCGTCATCTTGATCGTGGCACCGGTGCCGGCGGCATTGGCGAGCGGACTATCCTTGGCGGTCGCAAAGGCGGCCGGTGTCGCGGCATAGGGAACAGTGAAGTCGATGACCTGCTTGCGCTCGTCTGTGATCGACAGCGCATCCATGATGACGTCGAACTTGCCGGCGTTCAGCGCCGGGATCATGCCGTCCCAGTCGGAGGCGACCAGCGTGCACTCGATCTTGGCGCGTTCGCACAGGACCTTGGCGAGTTCCGGTTCGAAGCCGCCGAGCGTGCCGTCGGCATTGGTGAGGTTCCAGGGAGCGTAGGCGCCTTCGAGCGTGATGGTCGCCTTCGTCCAGTCCTTGGCGGAAGCGGGAGCCGCAAAGGCTGCTGCCGTCATCGCGCAGGAAAGAAGAATCGTGCTGAGCTTCATTGATGTGATCTCCTCTGAGATTGGACAGACCTTGCGGCATGAACGCCGATCTTCGCCGGCTTGCCCACCTTGATCCTCTGTTCATTTTCAGATCGGTAGGTTGTATAGGGTACCATATGAGATATTTTGTGATATGCAAGAGGAAAGTCGGAATAAGAGGCAGATTCCATTCTTGCAAAGGGAATAGGCAATGAAGCGTCCCAACGAGATGAAGCGCGAGCTCGCGGAGAATGATAGTGCGCCGCTTTATGCCGGCGTCAAGCAGGTTATTCTCGACCGGATCCGCAGCGGTGAATGGCCGCCGCGCCACCGCGTGCCCTCTGAAAACGAGCTGGTGGTGGAGCTCGGCGTCTCCAAAATGACCGCCAACCGGGCGCTGCGGGAACTGGCAAATGAAGGCGAGCTCGTGCGCATCCAGGGCGTCGGCTCCTTCGTTGCCGAACCCAAGGGGCATTCCGCCCTTTTCGAGGTGCGCAACATCGCCGACGAGATCGCCGAGCGCGGTCATACACATGAGGCGACAGTTATCGTTCTCGCCGAGGAGACGGCTTCTCCCGACATTGCCGATGCGCTCGAACTCGACATCGGTGCGCCGGTTTTCCACTCGCTGATCGTCCATAGTGAGAACGGTGTTCCCGTCCAGATCGAGGACCGTTTCGTCAATCCGGGAGCCGCCCCCGACTACCTGGCGCAGGATTTTTCGACGCTGACGCCGAATGCTTACCTGACGGCTGCGGCCCCCTTGAGCGGCTCGGAACACATCGTCGAAGCGGTGACGCCGCGGGCCTGGGAATGCAAGCTCCTGACCATCCTGCAGAACGAACCGTGCCTTGCCATTCGCCGCCGCACCTGGTCAGCGCGCCAGGTCGTCTCCATGGCGCGTCTTGTCTATCCCGGAAACCGCTACCGGCTGGAAACGCGCAGCGGCAAGGTCTTCGAGGAATAAATTGGTTGTATATGGAAGTTTGTGGTTATCCGTGCTCGGCAGCCGCAATCGCTTCGCTGCGGATATCTTCCGTCAGCTTGAGGCGCAGTTCTGAAAATTCCGGGCTCGCCTTGATCGTGTAATGGCGCGGATGCGGAAGATTGACCGGCGTGATCGATTTGATCTTTCCAGGTCGCGCCGTCATGGTGACGACGCGTGATGCCATGAAAACGGCTTCCTCGATGTCGTGTGTGACGAAGATCACGGTCTTCTGCTCCCGTTCCCAGATGCCGAGCAGCAGTTCCTGCATGAGGCCGCGCGTCTGGTTGTCGAGCGCGCCGAAAGGTTCGTCGAGCAGCAGGATCTTTGGATTGTTGGCAAGCGCCCGGGCAATCGCGGTTCTTTGCTGCATGCCGCCGGACAGCTGTTTAGGCCAATGGTTCTCAAAGCCGCGCAAGCCGACCTTGGCGACATAGCTTGCGACGATCTCGTTCTTTTCCTTCTCCGCCATGCCTTTTTCGCGCAGGCCGAAGGCGATGTTGTCGCGCACCGTCAGCCAGGGAAAAAGCGTATAGGACTGGAAGACCATGCCGCGGTCGGCTCCCGGTCCCTTCACCTCGCGCCCTTCCAGCGTGACCGTGCCTGTCGAGGGGAAGTCGAGGCCGGCGATAATGCGCAACAGCGTCGATTTTCCACAGCCGGAAGGGCCAAGCACGGTGACGAAATCGTTCTTGGCGATATCGAGATCGGTCGGCTGCAGGGCAAGCGTTGGGGAGCCACCCCGCACGCCGGGAAAAGTGCGGCTGACCCCCTTGATGACGAGTTCGCTCATGCGAGCCTCCAGGCAAACAGCCAGCGGTTCAGCCATTTGAAGGCGAAGTCGGAAATGAGCCCGATCAGACCGATGACGATGATGCCGAAAATGATCTGACCGGTGGCGAGCAGCGCCTGGCTGTTGATGATCATGTAGCCGATGCCGGAGGATGCGCCGATCAGCTCGGCGACGATGACATAGGTCCACGCCCATCCGAGCACGAGACGCAGGATTTCGGCAATATCGGGCGCATTTGCCGGAATGAGCACGCGGCGGACGACGCCGCTATCCCCGGCGCCGAGCGTATAGGCGGCCTCGACGAGATCGCGGCGCGTGCCGGAAACGGCAACCGCGACCATGAGGACGATGTGGAAAACCGCGCCGATGAAGATGACGAGCAGCTTCTGCGTCTCGCCGATGCCGGCCCACAGGATCAAGAGGGGCACGAAGGCGGAGGCCGGCAGATAGCGTGCGAAGGAGACGAAGGGTTCGAGCAATGCTTCGATCGGCTTATAGGCGCCCATCAGGATGCCGAGCGGCACGGCGACCAGCGCCGAGAGGATGAAGCCGCCAACGACGCGCCAGACCGTCATGCCGATATCGAAGAGAAAACCCTGGTTGACGAGCAGGTCATAGCCGTCCTGCACCATGGTGATCGGATCGGCGAGAAAGGTTTTCGACACGTAGCCGCCAAGCGTCGCATAGCCCCAGGCGGCGAAGAAGAGAATGAAAAACAGCAGGCCGAAGAGCAGCCGGCTGCCCGAGCCGATAGGTTGAAGTGGACGCATGCGGTGCCTTGCCGGAAAACAGGGAGCGCTCTGGCGGCGCTCCCCGGCATCTGTGCCTGTTACTGAATGAAGGAGGGGTCTGCGAGCGTCGAAAGGTCGGGTTTTGCCTTGATGACGCCGGCTTGCAGCAGAAGATCGGCGGCCTCTTCATTGAAGCTCTTGAAGGTGGTCTTGAAGAAATTCTGAGCCGCGGCCTTGTCCTGCCATTCGAGGTAGGCGGCCGACTCGCCGAATTCCTTGCCGGACTGCTTCACATCCTTGCCCATGATCTCGAAGGACTTGTCCTTGTCCGTCTTGATCATCTCGAGCGCGTCATAATAGCTCGCGGCAAGCGCCTTGGCGGCTTCCGGATTGTCCTTCAGGAAGGCCGTAGTGCAGCCGAATGTATCCATGACGGCCGGATAATCGAGGGTCGTGGCAATGATCTTGCCCTTGTCGGGCGCATTTCGAACGCTGGAAAGATAGGGCTCATAGGTCACGGCCGCATCATTCTGACCGGCAAGCAGCGCCTGCGCCGCGGGACCCGGCTCCATGTTGACGACTTTCACGTCCTTCATGCTGAGGCCGTTCTTGGCGAGGATGAAGGCGAGCAGGAAATAGGGAGACGTGCCCGGCGCTGATGCGGCGACCGACTTGCCCTTGAGATCGGCGATCTTTTCGATGCCGGGCTTTGCCGCAATGCCGTCGGCGCCATGCGAAACATCGAGCTGGAAGATCTGCGTGGTCGCAACGCCGGCCGCATTCCAGACGATCCAGGTTTCCACCGTGGTGGCGGCGCACTGGATGTCGCCGGAGGCAAGCGCCAGATGCCGGCTTGCCTGCGGAACCTTGGTGATGGTGACGTCAAGCCCGTGCCTCTTGAAGATGCCGGCTTCCTTGGCAAGTGTGAGCGGTGCAAAACCGGTCCAGCCAGAAATGCCGATCGCGACTTTGGTATCTGCGGCGTGAGCGGCTGTTGCGGCGAGGACCGCTGCAAAAGCGGCGGCAAACATCCCAGTTTTTTTCATGATCCGAATTTCCCTGCTCTTATTTTAGGCGCCCTTGCTGGGTGCCCATTAAATGTATTTAACGCATGCCCGAATTGTTTTGTCTAGACATTATGATGGCGCTGCGGCGGGATAAAACGCCATCAGATTGCCGCGATGGTGATCGCGTAGAGCAGGGCATTGCCGTGCAATTGCAGGGATCCACCGACGGCCTCTTCGAGGAGCATCGCATCGCCCGCGACGAGAGCGATCTTGTCTTTCGCAAGATTAACGTCCGTATGGCCGCGATGGCAAAAGAGAAGCGACTGCTCGCCAGTCAGGGGCAGTTCTTGCCGCCCGTCGACTGCGAGGCGAAGCACGTTATGCCGGAGCCTGTCCCGACGGGTCATCACGTTGAGATCGGTGATTGTGCCATCCGTCAATTCGGCGCTAACGGAAACATCTGCCGGAAAGAAAAATGGATCGCTTTCCTGCGTCAGAAGAACCGGCGCGCGACCTTCTATGAAGAGGTGCATGCCATCGCCTTCCAGGATCGACAGTGTGCGGTCGATCCCGGGAAAGACGGAGAAGGGGCCGTCGGCGGCAACGGTTGCCATGCTGACCCGCCAGTCAAAGCCGGCAAGCCCCGCGTCCGGCGGCGAAACGGCGATTTCCACCGTTTCTCCGCCGCCGTTCTTCCACGGCATGCGTTTGTGATCGGCGGCGCGCAGGATCTTCATGGCTCAGTTTCCGAGGATGCCGGGCAGGCGCAGGCCCTTGTCCTTGGCGCAATCGATCGCGATGTCGTAGCCGGCATCGGCATGGCGCATGACACCGGTCGCCGGATCGTTCCAGAGAACATTTCCAAGACGGCGGGCCGCATCGTCAGTACCGTCGGCGCAAATGACCATGCCGGAATGCTGCGAGAAGCCCATGCCGACGCCGCCACCGTGATGCAGCGATACCCAGGTGGCGCCCGACGCGGTGTTGAGCAGCGCGTTCAGGAGCGGCCAGTCGGAGACAGCATCCGAGCCGTCCTTCATTGCTTCCGTCTCGCGGTTCGGCGAAGCGACGGAACCGGAATCGAGGTGGTCGCGGCCGATGACGACGGGCGCTTTCAGCTCGCCGTTCTTGACCATCTCGTTGAAAGCAAGGCCGAGCTTGTGGCGGTCGCCGAGACCGACCCAGCAGATGCGGGCGGGCAGACCCTGGAAGGCGATGCGCTCCCTGGCCATGTCGAGCCAGTTGTGCAGATGCTTGTTGTCGGGCAAGAGCTCCTTCACCTTGGCGTCGGTCTTGTAGATATCCTCGGGATCACCCGAGAGGGCCGCCCAGCGGAACGGGCCAATGCCGCGGCAGAAGAGCGGGCGGATATAGGCCGGTACGAAGCCCGGGAAGGCGAAGGCGTTTTCCAGACCCTCGTCCTTGGCGACCTGGCGGATATTGTTGCCATAGTCGAGTGTGGGAACGCCGGCATCCCAGAAGGCGACCATCGCCTCGACATGCGCCTTCATCGAGGCGCGGGCAGCTGCTTCCACGGCCTTCGGATCGGTTTCGCGCTTGGCCTTGGCTTCGGCGACGCTCCAGCCGACCGGCAGATAACCGTTGCGCGGATCATGGGCCGAGGTCTGGTCGGTGACGATATCGGGGCGTGGACCGCCGGCCTGCATGCGGGCCACCAGTTCCGGGAAGATTTCGGCGGCATTGCCGAGAAGACCGACCGACTTTGCTTCGCCGGCCCTGGTCCAGCGCTCGATCTTTTCCAGCGCCTCGTCCAGCGTATGGGCCTTTTCATCGACATAGCGGGTGCGCAGGCGGAAATCGATGCGGGTCTCATCGCATTCGACGGCCAGGCAGCAAGCGCCGGCCATGACGGCTGCGAGCGGCTGGGCGCCGCCCATGCCGCCAAGGCCGCCGGTCAGGATCCACTTGCCCTTGAGGTCGCCATTATAGTGCTGGCGCCCCGCTTCGACGAAGGTTTCGTAAGTGCCCTGAACGATGCCCTGCGTGCCGATATAGATCCATGAGCCGGCCGTCATCTGGCCGTACATGGCAAGGCCCTTTTTATCGAGCTCGTTGAAATGGTCCCAGGTCGCCCAGTGCGGTACGAGGTTGGAATTGGCGATGAGCACGCGCGGCGCATCCTTGTGGGTGCGGAAGACGCCGACCGGCTTGCCGGACTGCACCAGCAGCGTCTCGTCCTCGTTCAGCGTCTTCAGCGTGGCGGCGATGCGGTCGAAATCATCCCAGGTGCGGGCGGCGCGGCCAATGCCGCCATAGACGACGAGCTCATGCGGGTTTTCGGCAACGTCAGGGTCGAGATTGTTCATGAGCATGCGCAACGGCGCTTCGGTCATCCAGCTCTTCGCATTGAGCTCTGGCCCGCGGGGCGCACGGATTTCGCGGATATTGTGGCGCGGGTTTACGGTCATGATGATGTTCCCTTTTTAGCGTTTCAGACCAAGCGCGATCTCTTCGATCCGCGTCAGAATGGATTTGAGATGAATGCGCAGATTGTCCGCCTCCTCACCGTCATAGGCGAAGGGAGGCTCTTCGGTTGCAAGATGCGTGGATTGGGCCAGTTCCATCTGGATGGCGTGGACGCCGGTTGCCGGCTTGCCGTAATGGCGCGTCGTCCAGCCGCCCTTGAAGCGGCCGTTGAGGATGCTGTCATAACCTGCCGCAGCGGATGCAATGGCGATGGCCGCCTGCTCGATCGCCGGATCGCAAGTCTTGCCCATATCCGTGCCGATGTTGAAATCCGGCAACTTGCCCTCGAAGAGGAAAGGAATGTGGGAGCGGATGGAGTGGCAGTCGTAGAGAATGGCGATGCCATGAATGGATTTCACGCGTTCAATCTCGGCTGCAAGGGCGGCATGGTAGGGTGCATGAAAATCGCGCAGCCTGACGGCGATATCGGCCTCGTTCGGCGCTGCCCCATCCTTCCAGATCGCCTTGCCGTCGAAATCCGTCTCCGGGATCAGCCCGGTCGTGTTCTGGCCGGGATAGAGGCTGGTGCCGGAAGGGTCCCTGTTGGCATCGATCACATAGCGATGGAAAGTCGCGCGCACCGTCGTCGGATTGTCGAGCAACCCGTCATAGAGCCGGTGGATGTGCCAGTCGGTATCGGCAAGCAGCCGGCCGTTATCATCAAGGCGCTCCCAGATATCGGAAGGGACTTCGGTACCGGTATGGGGAAAGCCGAGAATGACGGGGGAAGTGCCTTGCTTGACCTCGAAAACAGGCATGTCAAACCTCCAGAGCGGGCAAGATACCGCTTGAAACGGATGCGTTGAGACCACCGCCGGCAACGAGCACCGTTGCCGCCCTTAGATCGTTCGCCATGTAGCGGTCTTCCTCCAGCGACGGCACGGCGGCGCGAATGGCGGCGATCGCCTTCTTGAGCTCGGGGCTGGTCGCAAGCGGGGCGCGAAGCTCCACCCCTTGCGCGGCGGTGAGCGCCTCGATGCCGACGATCGCAAAGAGATTTTCGGTCATTGGCAGAAGCCGGCGCGCGCCATGGCAGGCCATCGACACATGGTCTTCCTGGTTGGCCGAAGTCGGTGTCGAATCGACGGAGGCCGGGTGCGACATCTGCTTGTTCTCGCTCATCAGCGCGGCGGAGGTGACTTCGGCGATCATCAGGCCGGAATTCAGGCCCGGCTTCTTTGCGAGGAAGGCCGGCAGGCCGTAGGAAAGGGCCGGATCGACGAGCAGCGCGATGCGGCGCTGGGCGATCGCGCCGATCTCGCAGATCGCAAGGGCGATCTGATCGGCGGCGAAGGCAACGGGCTCGGCGTGGAAATTGCCGCCGGAGACGACCGAATTGTCAGAGAGCACCAGCGGATTGTCGGTCACCGCATTGGCTTCGATCTCCAGCGTGCGGGCAACCGAGCGCAACAGATCAAGGCAGGCGCCGTCGACCTGTGGCTGGCAACGGATGCAATAGGGATCCTGTACGCGCTCGTCGCCTTCGATATGGCTCTGGCGGATCGGCGAATTTTCGAGCAGCGCGCGCAGGGCAGCCGCCGTATCGATCTGGCCGCGATGGCCGCGGAGCGTATGGATATCGGGATGGAACGGCGCCGATGAACCCATGGCCGCATCCGTCGACATGGCGCCGGTAATCAGCGCCGATTGTGCGGCCCGGTGCGCACGGAAGAGACCGGCGAGCGCGAGGGCCGTCGAGGTTTGCGTGCCGTTGATCATCGCCAGGCCTTCCTTGGCGGCAAGCACGATCGGTTGCAGCCCGGCTTTGACAAGCGCCGTTGCGCCATGCAGCCTTTCGCCTCCGAAGAAGGCCTCGCCGTGGCCCATCATCACGGCCGTCATATGGGCAAGCGGGGCAAGATCGCCGGAGGCGCCGACCGAGCCTTTTTCCGGGATGACCGGAATGACGCCGCGCGCCATCATCGCTTCGATCAGCCGCACGATGTCGAGCCGCACGCCGGAGGCGCCGCGGCCGAGCGAAACGAGCTTCAGCGCCATGATGAGGCGCACGACATTTTCCGGCAGCGGCTCGCCGACGCCGCAGCAATGGGAAAGGATGAGATTGCGCTGCAGCGTTGCCACATCGGCGCTATCGATCTTGATCGAGGCAAGTTTACCGAAGCCGGTATTGATGCCGTAGACCGGCGCATTGCCGGCGGCGATCTCGGCAATACGTTTCGCCGCCTTGAGGATCCCCGCATCAAAGGACGGGTCGAGTTTTGCCGGAACGCCCGTCCAGTAGATGGTTGCGAGATTCTGAAGTGAAACGGAGCCTGGATGCAGGGTAATGGTCATCGGTCGATCCTCTGGCCCTTGAAGATATGTGTGTGAAGCGGGTTGAAGCCGATGCGATAGACGAGCTCGGCGGGGCTCTCGATATCCCAGATCGCCAGATCAGCGGACTTGCCGGCCTCGATCGTGCCGGTCTCGCTAAGCAGGCCGAGGGCGCGGGCGCCTTCGCGGGTCGCGCCGGCGATGCATTCTTCCACCGTCAGTCTGAACAGCGTCGCCGACATGTTCATGGTGAGCAGCATGGACGTGAGCGGCGAGGTACCGGGATTGCAGTCCGTGGCAATTGCGATGTGCACGCCGGCCTGCCTCAAGGCCTGAACCGGCGGTTTCTGTTTCTCGTTGATGGCGTAGAAGGCGCCCGGGAGCAGAACCGCAACCGTGCCGGCCGCCGCCATTGCCTGCGTGCCATCTTCATCCAGATATTCCAGATGATCGGCCGAAAGCGCACCATAGGAGGCTGCAAGTTTCGCGCCGCCGAGATTGGAGAGCTGTTCGGCATGGAGCTTGACGGGAATCCCGAGCGAACGGGCCTTGTCGAAGACCCGTGCGATCTCATCGACCGAGAAGGCGATGCCTTCGCAGAAGCCGTCGACGGCGTCGACGAGGCCTTCGGCACGTGCCCTCTCCAGGCCCGGCAGGACGACATCGGAAATGTAATCCTGGTTCCGTCCCTTGTATTCGACGGGAGTTGCATGGGCGCCGAGATAGGAGGTGATGACCCGCACCGGCCGGTGGTCTGCGAGTGCGCGGGCGGCGCGCAGCATCTTCAGTTCTGCCTCGATATTAAGCCCGTAACCGGACTTGACCTCGATGGTGGTCAGACCTTCCGAGATCAGCGTGTCGAGCCGCGGCAGCGCGGCCCCGACGAGGCCTTCGACGGACAGCGCGTTGGTTGCCTTCACGGAGGAGACGATGCCGCCGCCGGCGCGTGCGATTTCTTCATAGGTCGCGCCTTCGAGCCGCATCTCGAATTCCCGCGCGCGGTTGCCGCCATAGACGATGTGGGTATGGCAGTCGACGAGGCCGGGTGTGACCCAGCGGCCTTCAAGGTCGGTAATGTCGGCCGCCTCGATCAGCCAGGACGGCAGTTCGGCTTCCGGGCCGGCATAGAGGATGCGCCCACCTTCACAGACGACGGCGCCTTTCTCGATAATGCCAAGTCCCGGCAGATCCTCCCGCAGGGTCGCAAGGCGTGCATTGCGCCATAGCGAGCGAGCGCTCGACTTGTGGCCCGATCCGGAAAATTTGTTCCCACTCATCAGCTTTACGCCTTTCCTTATGGCTGAATATGTATATACATAATAAAAGGGGTGACAAGTAGAAATTTATGGCCTTTCGCATAAAGGCAAGCGAAGCGGTCAATTGCGAAACGGGAGAGCGATCATGACGAAACTTCATGCGGCGGCTGCCTTGCTGGCCGAAGGCTGGCGCAAGGATGTGCGCCTGACGCTTGCGGACGGACGCATTGCCGCAATCGAAACGGATGTTGCGTCTGACGCGGATGACGAGCGTCATTCTGTCCTGCTGCCGGCAATGCCGAACCTCCATAGCCATGCCTTTCAGCGGGCGATGGCAGGGCTTGCGGAAGTGCGCGGCCCCGCCAATGATAGTTTCTGGAGCTGGCGCACAGTCATGTACAAATTTGCGCTCTCGATGACGCCGGACCATGTCGAAGCTGTAGCGGCGAAACTTTATATGGAAATGCTGGAAGCCGGCTTCTGCCGCGTCGGCGAGTTCCACTATCTGCATCACGACAAGGATGGCAGCCCCTATGCAAATATCGCCGAAATGGCGGAAAGGATTGGTGCTGCGAGTGCCGAAACCGGCATCGGATTGACGTTGTTGCCGGTTCTCTACGCCCATTCCGGCTTTGGCGGTGCGGCACCCATTGAAGGACAGCGCCGCTTCATCAATTCCGCCGAAAGTTTTGCGCGGCTGATGGAGGGCTGCCGGAAGATCACTGGCAGGCTTCCTGGTTCAGAGATTGGTGTCGCGCCGCACAGCCTGCGCGCCGTCACGCCGGACGAACTGTCTGTTGCCATTGCGCTTGCCGATAAGGGCCCCATCCACATTCATGTCGCCGAGCAGGTCAAGGAGGTTGAGGATTGCCTCGCCTGGTCCGGCGCAAGACCTGTCCAATGGCTGCTCGACAATGCGCCGGTTGATCAGCGCTGGTGCCTCATCCACGCAACCCACATGACGGCGGACGAAACCCGGGGGGCGGCAAGGAGCGGCGCCATTGCCGGCCTCTGCCCGATTACCGAAGCCAATCTCGGCGACGGGGCATTTTCGGCGCCGCTATTCTTGTCCGAAGCCGGGCGCTTCGGCATCGGGTCCGATTCCAATATTCTGATTTCCGTTGCCGGGGAACTTCGCCAGCTCGAATATTCCGAGCGTCTGGCGCTGCGCGCCCGCAATGTCATCGCCACCACTGGCGGCTCCACCGGCCAGGCCCTCTTTGAAGACGCGCTAGCCGGTGGTGGTGCGGCATTGAAGGCACCGGCGGGTCTTGCTGCAGGCAATTATGCCGACATCGTCTCGCTTGATACCACAGCGGTCCCCTATCTTTCCGAAGGCCAGATTCTCGATCAGTGGATCTTTGCCGGTGATGTGGCAGTCGACAGTGTCTGGGCGCTCGGACGCAAGCAGGTGGAAAATGGCCGGCATCTGCGCCGCGACCTGATCGACCGGCGCTTCACCGCCACGATGACCGAGTTGTTGGCGGCATGACGACCTTTCCTCCGCGCTTCCCAGGCGCTACAGCGGGAGGGAAGCCGGAGCGCAATGATGAATGAACCCAAGGAAACGACCTTACACCAGCGTATCCTCAGTGATATCGAGGGCCGTATCGTTTCGGGCGAATGGCCGCCGGGCTACCGCATTCCCTTCGAAGTGGAGCTGACCAAGCAATACGATTGCTCCCGCATGACGGTAAACAAGGCCCTGACCCAGCTGGTGAAGGCCGGTCTCATCGAACGCCGCAAGAAATCCGGCAGCTTCGTTATGCAGCCGCAAGCCCAGGCCGCGGTGCTCGAAATCCACGATATCAAGGCGGAAGTTCAATCCCTCAATCTCGCCTATTCCTACAAAGTCGCAAAGCGCGTCCGCAGGAAGGCGCAGGCGCAGGACCGCCAGATGCTGGACCTGCAGCAGAATTCCAGCCTCGTCGAAATCATCTGCACCCACTACGCGGGGACACAACCGTTTTGCCTTGAAAAGAGGTTGATCAATCTTCAAACCGTGCCGGAAGCCGCACACGAGGCGTTTGAGGAGACTGCACCCGGCCCGTGGCTCTTAAGCCAGGTTCCCTGGAGCGCTGCCGAGCACAAGATCTTCGCAATCGGCGTCGATGAGGAGGAGGGGGCCATGCTTTCCATCCCCGCATCGACCGCATGCCTTGTCGTCGAACGACGTACCTGGAACAAGTCAGGCCCCGTCACGCATGTGCGCTTCGTCTATCCCGGCAATCGCCACGCCCTTTATGCCCGCTTCACGCCGGAGGCCGTGAAATAGGCACAACTCCCAAACGAAAAGCGCCCGGCCACCTCGTATGACCGGACGCCTGTTGCTGCCGCCGCACTGGGTCGGCGACTTCCCATAGAAAGCGATTTTCTGAACGTCAATATCCCAGAAACAGGAGTATTGCGAAAGTCGACGCTTACCTTAAGGCATCGGATTAATCCGGATTCCTGCCGGCATGCTCCAAAGCGGGCCGTGCCTAGCGCCTTTCTTGGCCCTGCGACGGGGCCTGCCTCGGTACTATCGAATGCACCGTGGCATCTGTCCGCCCGGGCCTGGACAATCAAGGGCCTTGCACTTCCGGAATAAGCGGCGGCACTTGGATGACGAGGGGTTTATTTGCTCCGGATTCGATAAGCTCGAATACCTTCGTCAGCATGCCCGGCACGTCCTGGCGTACCATCTCGATTCCGTTGCCGAGCAGGGTGACGAAGGGATCCCAGTCGAAGCAGCCGAGCACAAGGCTGCGGTCGTCGAGGTGACCGGAGCGGCGGATCCAGCGCATGACGCCCTCGAGTGAAATCGTCGAGTTGACGAACATGCCCTTGGGTAGGATCTTGCCGACAAGGGCGCGCTCGTCCAACGCCTTTTCAGCTTTTTCCGGTGCATACCCGCAGGCAAGAATATTTTCCTCATGCACTGCAACGCCGAGATCCGCATGGGCCTCGCGAAAACCCCTTATACGTTCGGCTGTGTTGTGGTCGCTGCCGCGCCCGCCAATGAAAAGCAACGGCTCCATCTTGCCGAGCCTCTGCTCACTGTTTTTCAAGATCCGGCGCGTCAGTTCACGCGCACCGGCAAAATTGTCCGAGATGACCGAGGGGGCAAGGGCGCCGGGCAGATCGAGATTGAGGCTGCGCACACCTGCTGCCGCACACATTTCAGTGATCCGGTCAGGATCAGTCGCACCTGTCGCGATCAGGCATTCGACCTGATAGGAAAGCATGGTGCGCGCCGCCTCGACCTCCAGCTGCGGGTCACGGCGCGTGCAGGTAATGATTGGGAAGAGGCCGCGCGCTCGCGCCATGTCTTCGAAGGTTTCGACGATGGAGCCGAAGTAGCGGTTATCGTATTTCGGCACGATCATGCCGATGATGTGGGACTTTTCGCGCCTCAGAAGGCTCGCCTGCATGTTGAGTGCATAACCCTGTTCGTCGGCGATGCGCATGATCTTTTCGGCAAGCTGGACACTGATCCTGCGCTTCTTCCAGTTGCCGTTGAGCACGGCGCTGACGGCGCTCGCCGATGTGCCGGCAAGCTCTGCCAGATCGTAAATCGTCGTCCGCTTGGTCTGCTTCACCTGATTCAAATGCGCGTCTCCGTTTGCGGTAACTTGACATCAAACGACAGAAGTGGCAATTCTTGCTTCATCGATTGAGCAAGATTGCGCAATCGATGATACAAGCCGGTTCGAAAAGCCGGTACAGGGAGGTATTCTAAGAAGCTGCGGGAAGGCTGTGCTTTTGCAGGGGCGCTTTGCTCGTCGTTTTCGTGGCGACGAAGGCGGCGGCGAGCGGGCGAACCGTAGTGACTTCCAGCAATGCCTGGGCCTGTCTTCGATCACACCAAGGAGGAGAAAATGAATTATCGCAATTTGCTTATGGCATCAGTGACCGTTTTCATGGGTCTTGCCGGCGCCGCCTCGGCTCAGGAAGCCGCGACTGTCGCCTTTCTGATGCCTGACCAGGCATCCACACGCTATGAGCAGCACGATTTTCCCGGCTTCAAGGCCGAGATGGAGAAGTTGTGCCCGAAGTGCACTGTGATCTATCAGAACGCCAATGCCGATGCTGCGCTGCAGCAGCAGCAGTTCAACTCGGTCATCGCCCAGGGCGCCAAGGTGGTCGTTCTCGATCCTGTCGATTCCGCCGCTGCCGCCGGCCTTGTCGAAATCGCCCAATCCCAGGACGTCAAGGTCATTGCCTATGACCGCCCGATCCCGGACAAGCCGGCGGACTATTACGTCTCCTTCGACAATGAAGGCATCGGCTACGCGATCGCCAAGTCGCTCGTCGAGCATCTGAAAGCTTCAGGCGTTGCCGATGGTGCTGGCGTACTCGAGATCAACGGCTCGCCGACCGATGCGGCCGCCGGCCTGATCCGCGACGGTATCCATCGCGGCCTCAAGGAATCCGCTTACAAGACGCTTGCCGAATTTGACACGCCGGAATGGGCGCCGCCGAAGGCACAGGAATGGGCTGCCGGCCAGATCACCCGCTTCGGCGCCGATATCAAGGGCGTTGTCGCCGCCAACGACGGCACGGCCGGTGGTGCGATTGCCGCTTTCAAGGCTGCCGGCGTGAAGCCGGTTCCGCCGGTTACCGGCAATGATGCGACGATCGCAGCCCTTCAGCTCATCATTTCCGGCGACCAGTACAACACGATTTCCAAGCCGTCCGAAATCGTCGCCGCCGCCGCTGCCAATGTGGCGGTAAAGATGATCAAGGGAGAAAAGCCCGAGGCCAAGACGACGCTCTACAAGACGCCTTCGGAGCTGTTCATCCCTGCCGTCGTGACCGCCAAGAACATCAAGGCTGAAATCTTCGACAAGAAGATCCAGACGCCCGAGCAGATCTGCACCGGCGAATATGCCGAAGGTTGCAAGAAGCTTGGCATCACCAACTAAACGCGCTTGAGTGAACTCCGGCCGCGCTCGCCGCGGCCGGATGACCCATGGCAGGAAAGGCAGCACCCATGAGCAGGGTCGTGAAGGATATGCCGGAGAAGGGTCAAACGATCCTCCGGTTGAACAATATTTCCAAAAATTTCGGCGCGGTGTCGGCGCTGACCGATATCGAGCTGGACGTGAAGGCCGGCGAAGTCGTGGCGCTGGTCGGTGACAATGGCGCCGGCAAGTCGACTCTGATCAAGGTCCTGGCGGGCGTGCACCAGCCCTCTTCCGGAACGATCGAGTTCTGCGGCCAGAACGTCACGCTCGACAGCCCCGGCAAGGCGCTGGAACTCGGCATAGCCACCGTCTTCCAGGATCTCGCGCTCTGCGAAAACCTCGACGTCGTTGCCAATCTTTTCCTCGGCCATGAAATCTCTCCATGGGGCCTCGACGAGGTTGCCATGGAAGTGCGCGCCTGGACTTTGCTCCGGGAACTTGCCGCCCGCATCCCCTCGGTGCGCGAGCCGATCGCCTCGCTTTCCGGCGGCCAACGGCAGACGGTTGCCATCGCCCGTTCGCTGTTGCTCGATCCGAAGATCATCATGCTGGACGAACCGACCGCCGCACTCGGCGTCGCCCAGACTGCGGAGGTGCTGAACCTGATCGAGCGCGTCCGTGAGCGCGGCCTTGGGGTCATCATCATCAGCCACAATATGGAGGACGTGCGCGCCGTGGCGGACCGCATCGTCGTGCTGCGCCTGGGGCGCAACAATGGCGTCTTCACGCCCGATTCGTCGAACCAGGAGCTCGTTGCCGCGATTACCGGCGCCACCGAAAACGCCGTCTCTCGGCGCATCGAGCGCAAGACGGGTGCTGCCCACGAAACCAGCGGGAGGCCCGCATGAGCCAGAAAATGTCCGATACAGTCAGTCAGCCGGCAGCTCTCGATCGCAGCGACGAGCGCGTCCGCCACGACGATAACATCATGGGCATGGTCAAGGCCTTCTTCGACCGCGTACGCTCGGGCGATCTCGGCATGCTTCCGGTTTTCGTCGGCCTGATCGTCATCTCGACGGTCTTCTCGCTGCTCAATCCGGTGTTTCTGGCGCCGAACAACCTCGTCAACCTGCTGTTTGACTGTGCCACCGTCGGCGTCATCTCGCTCGGCATCGTCTGCGTGCTGATGCTCGGCGAAATCGACCTTTCCGTCGGCTCGATGAGCGGCCTTTCCTCTGCCATCCTCGGCGTGCTTTGGGTCAACATGGGCTGGCCGATTCCTCTGGCGATCCTTGTCGCGATCGTTGCCGGCATTATCGTCGGCGCGCTCTACGCGGTTCTCTATAACAGGCTCGGCATGCCAAGCTTCGTCGCCACACTGGCCGGCTTGCTCGCGCTCCTCGGCATGCAGCTTTATATCCTCGGACCAACTGGCAGCATCAATCTGCCTTACGCTTCGCCGCTTGTCCGTTTCGGTCAGATCCTCGTCATGCCCGACTGGCTATCCTACGTTCTGGCTCTATTGCCGGGCGTAATTCTCGTCGTCAACGAGATGCGCAAGCGCCGCCAGCGGCAGGCTTCGAACCTCTCCTCCCCACCGGTCGGCGCTCTCGCGGTCAAGGCTATCGTGCTCACCGCCGCGCTGGAATTTGCCGTCTACTATCTCAATCTCGGCCGTGGCGTGCCGTGGATGTTCGGCCTCTTCGTCGCCATCGCCGTCATCCTGAACTATGCGCTGACCCGAACGAAGTGGGGACGCTCGATGTTTGCCGTCGGCGGCAATCGCGAGGCGGCTCGCCGCGCCGGCATCAATGTGCGCCGCATCTATCTCAGCGCCTTCGTGCTCTGTTCGACGCTTGCCACGATCGGCGGCATCCTGTCGGCCTCGCGGCTTGCCTCTTCCAGCCAGCAGGCAGGCACGGGGGACGTGAACCTCAACGCGATCGCGGCGGCGGTCATCGGCGGCACCAGCCTGTTCGGCGGCCGCGGCAGCGCCTATTCAGCCCTGCTTGGAATCATCGTCATCCAGGCGATTTCCAACGGGCTTACGCTGCTCAATCTCAGCTCGTCGCTGCGCTACATGATCACGGGTGCCGTTCTGGCAATTGCCGTCATCGTCGATTCGCTTGCTCGCCGGTCCCGTGTCAGCCACGGCCGCGCCTGATTACGCATCTCAAGGAGTATTTGCATGACTGATCTCATGAAAGGCAAGGTTGCCGCCATCACCGGTGCGGCGTCGGGCATCGGGCTGGAATGCGCTCGCACGCTGCATGCCGAAGGCGCAACCGTCGTCCTCGTCGATCGTGCCAAGGACAAGCTCGAGTCTCTCTGCAGCGAGATTGGTGAGGGCGCTCTGCCGCTCGTCGTCGATCTTCTCGACGGCCCGCAGGTCTCCGGCATGCTGCCGCGCATTCTGGAATTGGCCGGCCGGCTCGACATCTTCCACGCCAATGCCGGCGCCTATATCGGCGGCCCGGTTGCCGAGGGCGATCCCGATGCCTGGGATCGGATGCTCAACCTCAATATCAATGCGGCCTTTCGCTCGGTCCACGCGGTGCTGCCGCATATGATTGCGCAGCAGTCCGGCGATATCCTGTTCACGAGTTCGATCGCCGGTGTCGTGCCCGTCGTCTGGGAGCCGATCTATACGGCGTCGAAATTTGCCGTCCAGGCCTTCGTCCACTCGACCCGCCGGCAGGTCGCCCCGCATGGCGTGCGTGTCGGCGCAGTGCTGCCGGGACCAGTCGTAACCGCGCTGTTGGATGACTGGCCGAAAGCCAAGATGGAAGAGGCGCTGGCCAATGGCAGCCTGATGCAGCCGAAGGAAGTGGCCGAGGCGGTGCTCTTCATGCTGTCACGGCCGCGCAATGTCACCGTCCGCGATCTGGTGATCCTGCCGAACAGTGTCGACCTCTGAGGTTGACAGGTCCGGTTCCGGATTGTTCTAGAACTTGAAACTGCCGATTTGAAACGAGAGATCATGAGCGACACTTCACGCGCGCCATCAGCGGGTGCCAAACATGTTATCGGCGTCGACGTCGGCACAGGCAGCGCCCGTGCGGGCCTCTTCGACCTTAATGGGCTGATGCTCGCATCCGCCAAGCGGGATATCACGCTCTTTCACGAGACCGGTTCGATCGTCGAGCAGTCGAGCACCGAAATCTGGGCAGCGGTCTGCGCCGTCGTTCGCGAGATCGTCGCCACAAGTGGTATCGATCCGGCTTCGGTTGCGGGCCTGGGTTTCGACGCCACCTGCTCGCTGGTTGTGCTCGGCAAGGGCGGCGGGTCGCTGCCCGTTGGTCCCTC
Organism: Rhizobium sp. BK377; assembly: GCF_014193935.1. Classification (NCBI taxonomy): domain Bacteria; kingdom Pseudomonadati; phylum Pseudomonadota; class Alphaproteobacteria; order Hyphomicrobiales; family Rhizobiaceae; genus Rhizobium; species Rhizobium sp. BK377. Next base: position 347,337 of record NZ_JACIAC010000003.1, on the reverse strand, counting down.
GGAGGATCCGAACCGGGACATCATTGTCTGGATGGATCATCGTGCCGTCCCGCAGGCAGAGCGTATCAACGCGCTCGGCCACGAGGTGCTACATTATGTCGGTGGTCGTATCTCACCCGAGATGGAAACGCCGAAGCTGCTTTGGCTGAAGGAAAACCGGCCGCAGGTTTTCGATGCCGCCTGGCAGTTCTTCGACCTCGCGGATTTCCTGACCTGGCGGGCAAGCGGCGACCTGTCGCGCTCGACCTGTACGGTCACCTGCAAATGGACCTATCTCGCCCACGAGAAACGCTGGGATGCGACCTACTTTCATGAGATCGGCCTCGGCGTATTGGCCGACGAAGGTTTTACCCGCATCGGCCAGTCGATCGCCGAGCCCGGCTCGCCGCTCGGGCAGGGCCTGACAGCGGCTGCCGCCGGTGAACTCGGCCTCGTTCCGGGAACGGCTGTCGCTGCGGGGCTGATCGATGCCCATGCTGGTGGCATCGGAACGGTTGGCATCGGCACCGGTCCGCAGGCAAATCTCGGTTATGTTTTCGGCACATCGTCCTGCACGATGACATCGACATCGAAACCGGCTTTTGTGCCCGGCGTCTGGGGTCCCTATTATTCAGCCATGGTGCCGGGCATGTGGTTGAATGAGGGCGGCCAGAGTGCTGCAGGTGCGGCGATCGATCAGCTGCTTTCCTTCCATCCGGCTGCCGCCGAGGCCAGGGAATTGTCGAAGCGCAACGGCATTCCGCTGCCGGTCCTTCTGGCTGACATGGCCGCGCAAAAGGCGCAGCACTCTTCCGATGTCGTCAAACTCGTCGCAGGCCTGCATGTCGTTCCCGAATTCCTCGGCAATCGCGCGCCGTTTGCCGATCCGCACGCCCGCGCAGTGATTGCCGGTCTCGACATGGAGAGGGATATCGACAGTCTGGTCGCACTCTACATCGCCGGTCTTTGCGGCATCGGTTATGGCCTGAGACAAATCATCAACACGCAAGCCGATGCCGGCGTTACCATCGAGAACGTCGTGATCAGCGGCGGCGCCGGCCAGCATGACTTCGTCCGTCAGATGCTTGCCGATGCGAGCGGCAAGCCGGTGATCGCGACGAAGGCCGAGGAACCTGTCCTTTTGGGCGCGGCCATCCTCGGCGCCGTCGCGGACGGGCTGTTTAGCGATATGCGCGCGGCGATGACGAAACTCTCGGCCGTTGAAAAGACCTATGAGCCGGCGCAAGGTGCGATCGCTGATCTTCACGCAAAGCGCTACGAGGGCTTCAAGCAACTCCAGACGCTGACGCGTGAGTTGCGGACGTTCTGAATGGCCGTCGCCTCAATTGCGAGTGCCTCACGGCCAAGCGGCAAAGGATGAAGCGAGGTCTTTCTGCGACTGTGCTGCGATGTTGCGCCGCTAGGCGCCGGGCGGTTCGCCGAAGTGGCTGTTGAAGAAGCGGCTGAAATAGCCGGCATCGCGAAAGCCGAGTCCGAAGCCGATCTGCTCGACGGATTGCTCCAATTGTCCAAGTCGCAGCTTTGCTTCGGCGCTCAGCCTCACATGGATCAGTCCAATCGGGCTTCGTCCGGTGCCGGAGATGCAGGTCCGATGCAGATGGTTATAAGCGACGCCCCGACCTGCGGTGGATTACAGTGGCATCGCAGCCAGGGCACCATCCGATCTGGCCTAGCCTTGGTCGGTCCGGCAGGCCTTAGATATGATGGCATACCGTCACGAAATCCGTGCGCGGAATGTATCGGTATTCGACAATCATATCCGTGCAATCGAGATGTCGGCGCTGTACATAGCGTGCCCGAACGACCGGCTTCGGTCGATGCTTGGCGACATGGGGTCGTTCATAACCCTGGATCATGTCCGCAGATACGGCAGGGCCTGTCGAACCGGCGGCCACGGCCAGGGTCAGCAACGATACCAGCAAGGCGCGCATGCCGCCTCCTTTCTCAGAAATATGATATGAGCGGACGCCGCATGTGCACGTCCGCCCCTCGGGCTCAATGTGTGTTCAGTCTCGCTTCTGCTGCCGCTGCGAGAAAATCTTCCCTTGCCGTTTCCAGACTAACGCGTCCTTCAACGGCGCCCTTGCAGGCATTGCTTGCTTTGACGAATTTCGCTCCCGTTCGCCGCGGCCACATGTCGTGGAGATAGATGAGTGCGTCGAACGGGCCTTTGACGGTCCGGGATCCGGCGTTGTCGAACTCGATTTCGACCGGCTCGCTCCATTGGCCATTTGGCATCTGTTTTTCCTCCTCCTGTCGCGAGCCCCAAAACGTTACGGAGCGGAATTTGTTCCCGCGCAAGAGATTGGTTGGTTAATCGTCGCTTTCACGACCCGGCGGAGACCGGCGACTAGGCCCGAATCCCCGGTTTGCATAGATTTCGGTCGCCTTGCGTCATAATAAAACTGATTTTTTGATACAAAACAAAATGCTTGATTAATAAAAATTCCCATAATAGCTTGCCCGAAAATCAGATCAATAAACGAGGAACATCAATGCGGGCTAAAGCGACCCTGAACAGGGAATTCACCATCTCGACCGTCGACAAGCGCGTCTACGGCTCCTTCCTGGAGCATATGGGTCGCGCTGTTTATACCGGTATTTATGAGCCGGGTCACGAAAAAGCTGATAAGGACGGCTTTCGTACCGACGTTCTTGATATGGTGCGCGATCTGGATATGCCGATCGTGCGGTATCCGGGCGGCAATTTCGTTTCGGCCTATCATTGGGAAGACGGCATCGGCCCACGCGACCAGCGGCCGACGCGTCTCGATCTCGCCTGGCGGACCCGCGAGACCAACCAGATGGGCGTCAACGAATTCGCCGACTGGTCGAAACTCGCCAAGACCGAGATGATGCTCGCCATGAACCTCGGTTCGCGTGGCCTGAACGACGCCCGCAATTTCCTCGAATATTGCAACCATCCGGGCGGCACCTACTGGAGCGACCTGCGCGCCAAGCACGGCTACAAGGACCCGCACAATGTCCGCATCTGGTGCCTCGGCAACGAGATGGACGGCCCTTGGCAGGTCGGTCACAAGACCGCGACGGAATATGGTCTGCTTGCCAATGAAGTCAGCAAGGCCTTCAAATATTTCGACAAGACGCTCGAAACAGTGGTCTGCGGCTCGTCGAACGACAAGATGAAGACCTATCCCGAATGGGAGGCACAGGTTCTCGACGCGAGCTATGACAGCGTCGATTACATCTCGCTGCACAAATATTTTGGCAACGAGGAAAACGACACGCTGAATTACTATGCCAAGGCGATCGAACTCGACCGCTACATCGTCACGATCGGCGGCGTCATCGATTACATCAAGGCGAAGAAGCGCTCGAAGCGTGACGTGAAAATCTGCTTCGACGAATGGAACGTCTGGTATCACGACCGCAAGGAAGACGATCAGCGCTATAAGAACTGGGACTGGCCGGAAGCGCCGCCGCTGCTCGAAGAGCTCTATAATCTCGAGGATGCGATCTTCGTCGCCTCGCTGATCAACGTCTTCATCCGCCGCTCCGACCGCGTCAAGATCGCCTGCATGGCGCAGCTCGTCAACGTCATCGCTCCGATCCTGACCAAGGCGGGTGGACCAGCCTGGCGCCAGTCGATCTACTATCCGCTGCAATTCGCTTCGAAATACGGCCGCGGCACGGCACTGACGGTTTCGGCCTCCGGCCCGACCTATGATTGCGATGTGGCGCAGGACGTTCCCTATCTCGATCTCTCGGCGGTGCTGCAGGAGGATGGCAAGAGCATCGCGCTCTTTGCGATCAACCGAAGCCTTGATGAGGCGATCGATCTCGATGTCGCCCTGCAGGGCTTCAAGGGCGCGAAGATCGTCCAGCATCACACGATGGCGGGTGACGATCTGAAGGCGCGCAACTCCGTCGAGGATCAGAACCGTATCGTGCCGACGGCAGGATCCGGCCTCCAGGTCACCGACGAAGGCAGGCTCACCGGTTCGCTGCCGGCGAAATCCTATCACTTCATCCTGCTTTCCGTCGCTTCGGCGTGAGCTGATCGCCACCGGGCAGCGGAGGAGGCTGCCCCGTCTGGAGTGCCTATCGGGAGGATATATGTCTGGAATAAAACTGACTGACGTCAGGAAGTCGTTTGGGTCCTTTTCGGTCATTCACGGCGTCGATATCGAGATCAAGCAGGGCGAGTTTGCCGTTTTCGTCGGCCCTTCCGGCTGCGGAAAATCGACCCTGTTGAGGATGATTGCGGGGCTCGAGGAAACGAGCGGCGGACAGATCAGCATTGAGAATGAAGATGTCACGCACAGGGAGGCGTCGAAGCGCGGCGTCGCCATGGTTTTCCAATCCTACGCGCTCTACCCCCATCTTTCCGTCTTCGAAAACATGGCCTTCAGCCTGTCGATCGCCAAGCGTCCAAAGGCGGAGATCCAGCAGAAGGTAAAGGCTGCCGCCGATATCCTTCGCCTTGGCGATTATCTCCAGCATAAGCCGAGCCAGCTTTCGGGCGGCCAGCGTCAGCGCGTGGCGATCGGCCGCGCCATCGTGCGCGAACCGCGGGTCTTCCTGTTCGACGAACCGCTCTCCAATCTCGACGCCGAATTGCGCGTGAAAATGCGAATGGAAATCGCCCGCCTGCACCGCCAGATCGGGGCGACGATGATCTACGTCACCCATGACCAGGTCGAAGCGATGACGCTTGCCGACAAGATCGTCGTCTTGAAGGAGGGCATCGTCCAGCAGGTCGGCGCACCCTTGGAGCTCTATCGCAATCCGCAAAACATGTTCGTCGCCGGCTTCATCGGATCGCCAGGCATGAACTTTCTGAAGGGCAAGGTCGTTGCCACTGGCCGAGGCTCCGCCCGCATTGAGCTCGATGACGCGCCCGGTCAGGCTTTCGAGCTGCCGACGCGCACGCCAGTTGCTCAAGGCTCAGCCATCAATGTCGGCGTCCGGCCCGAGCATATCGGGCTTAGCGCTGGCGACGGAGGCTTGACGCTGCCTGTCACCGCTGAGTTTACGGAGGAGCTTGGCGGCACCGGATATCTTCACGTGCTGACCGCAACCAATGCGGAGATGACGGTCGAGTGCCGCGAAAGCAGGCCTCAGCCGAAGGAGAAGATCAGCCTCTCTCTGAGAGTGCCTGAAATGCTGGCTTTCGATGCCGAAGGCAGAAGGCTCAGCTGATTGAACGGGGTCCGGAGCTGAAATCCGGAAACCGGAAAGGAATGCAGGAGACGTGATCGTGCGCCTTTGGAGGAGGTCCGCGACAGAAGCCACCGGGGTGGCCCAACCCATGCTTTAGAGGAGGAACAAACGTGAGAAAGCTTGTAAAACTCGCCGTTTCGGCGGCCATCGCATTGCTGCCCTCGGCAGCCGCATTCGCACAGACTGACATTACCTGGTGGGATTTTTTGAGCGGCGGCGACGGCGTTCGCATGAAGGCGCTCATCAAGGAATTCAACGATACCCATCCCGATATCAAGATCAATGCCACGACGCTCGAATGGGGCGTGCCCTTTTACACCAAGGTGCAAACCTCAGCTGCCGTCGGCCAGCAGCCCGACATCATGACCTATCACATGTCGCGCTATCCGCTGGCTGTTCCAACCGGCATCCTGCGCCCCTTTACCGATGAAGAACTGGCCTCCGCCGGCATCAAGAAGGAAAATTATGTCGATGCGGCCTGGAAGCAGGCGACCTTCGACAACAAGGTCTACGGCATTCCCTTCGATGTCCATTCGATCGTTCTCTATTACAACAAGACCATCCTTAAGGAAGCCGGTCTGCTCGGCGACGATGGTCTGCCGAAGGGTCTCGACGGTCTCGACAATTTCAATGCCGCGCTCGACAAGATCAAGGCGACCGGCAAGGTGGAATATCCGCTGTCGCTGCACACGGATGAAGGCGGCTCCATGTGGCGCGTCTTCTATACGCTGCTCTCCCAGCAGGGCGCTAAGTTCATCGATGGTGACCAGATCCTGCCCGGCGATGCCGGCGTAAAGGCGCTGAAGACCATGGCGAACTGGGTCTCTTCGGGCTACTCGCCGAAGCTGATCTCCTATGAAGCCTCGATTGCGCTTTTCACCTCGGGCAAGGCTGCGATGCACATCAACGGCGTATGGGAAGTGCCGACGATGACTGATCTCGCCAAGAAGGGCGAGCTTGGCTTCGAATGGGGCGCTATCGAAATCCCCAACCTTATGGGAACGCAGGCCACATGGGCGGATTCGCATTCCTTTGCTGTTCCCAACAGCGAGAGCAAGCCGATCACGCCGGAAAAGCTGAAGGCCGTGCTGCAGATCATCGCCTGGATGAACGAGCACTCGATCTCCTGGGCAAGTGCGGGCCACATCCCTGCCTACAAGCCGGTGACGGACAGCAAGGAATTTAAGGAAATGCAGCCGAACGCCACCTATGCGAAGCTTGCCAATACGGCCGTCTTCGACCCGGTTTCCAAGCTCGCAGGCGTCGCCGGCCCGATTTACGAGGCCACCCAGAACTTCGTGGTTCCCGCACTCAACGGTCAGCTCGATCCGGAAGATGCGATTGACCAGATGCGCGAAGAGCTGGAAAGCCAGAAGTAAGAAGACACTGGCCGGAGCACGCCTCCGGCCAGCCCTTCGTCCAGGGAGATGATCTGTGGTCAACACTGAAAAGCGACGCAAGACGCTGACGGCGATCGTCATGATCGCACCGTTCCTGATCGCCTATGCGATCGTCTTTGCCTATCCGGTCTACAAGATGTTCGCCTTGAGCTTTACCGATGCCCCCCTCGTCGGCGAGGGCCAGTGGGTGGGCTTCGACAATTATGTGAGGCTCTTCCACCAGAAGCTCTTCTATACCTCGGTCTGGAACACCGGCTATTTCGTCGTGTTGACGGTCATTCCGAACACGCTGATCGGCCTCGGGCTGGCGCTGATGGTCGTGCGCCTGAAAGGCTGGATGCAGAGCCTGGTGCTCGTGCTCTTTTTCATCCCCTATATTCTTCCGGTTTCCGTTGTCACCCAGATCTGGAAATGGGTTCTCGACCAGCAGTTCGGAATCGCGCAGTTCATCATCGAGGCCTTCACCGGCTCACGGGTCAGTGTCTTCCGCGATCCGGTCTGGGCCATGCCCATGGTGGCGCTCGTGACGGTCTGGTGGACCAACGGCTTCAACCTGCTGCTCTTCATCGCCGGCTTGCGCAACATTCCCCATGACTATTACGAGGCGGCGATGCTTGATGGCGCGACGCGCTGGCAATGCTTCAAGCGCATCACCTGGCCGCTGATCTGGCCGGTGACCGCGCTGGTGCTGACACTACAGCTCATCCTGCAGCTCAAGATCTTTGATCAGGTCTATCTCCTGACCGAGGGTGGGCCGTTCAATTCCACCTATGTTCTCTTGCAGCTCGTCTATCGCGAGGCCTTCCGATCGAACCATGGCGGTCTCGGCTCCGCAGTCGCGGTGATCCTGTTCGTCATCATCGTCGTCGTCTCGGTGCTGCAATATCAGCTGTTGCGTGTGAGGGAGCGCTGAGATGCCCGGCAAGACAATCGGCAACGCGCTGCTTCTGATCCTCACGTTGGTGATCGCCTGCACCTGGGCCTTCCCGATCTATTGGGCGATCGTCACATCCATTAAGCCGGAACAGGACGTCGTCAACAAGACGACCCTCATTCCTGACGTCCTGAATTTTTCTGGCTATTATTACGCGCTCTTCGAGACGAAGCTGTCGACCTGGTATCTGAATTCCGTCGTCACCTCGGTGACGGTGACTGTGGTCGTCATCCTGATCAGCGTCATGTGCGCCTATGCGCTGTCGCAGATCGTCTTTCCCGGCCGCAAACTTCTCTACGGCATCATCCTGGCGAGCTTCATGGTGCCCTCACAGGCGCTCGTCATTTCGCAATTCGTGCTGATGCACAAGCTGAACCTGATCAATACCTGGGGCGGCATCATCCTGCCGCAGCTGATCGTTCCCGTCATCGTCATCGTCTACAAGCAGTTCTTCGATTCCGTGCCGAAGGAACTGCGCGAGGCGGCCAAGCTCGATGGCTGCGGCGAATTCCAGATCCTGTTCAAGCTCTATCTGCCGCTGAACTGGGGCATTACCACCGCACTTGCCATCATCACCTACATCATGGCGTGGAATGCCTTCCTCTGGCCGTTCCTCGTGACCAACTCCGACGATATGATGACGATCACCGTCGGCATTACTCAGACGAGGGACGCATTCGGCGTCAAATACGCGCGCGACATGGCGGTCGCCATCCTTGCGGCGATGCCGGTCGCAGTCGCCTATCTCCTGTTCCAAAAGCGCGTCACCCAGGCCCTGATGCTCTCATCGGGCATCAAGGGATGAGTGCATGAGGGATTGCTTCCGGGCCGAGGTGAGAAGGCCCAGCCGGTCCGCGAGAGCTCTCCCGAGGCGCGGACCGGCGCTTAGGAAAAAGAGCGGCGACATTGCATATGACGCCGTGATATCAGCTGAAACGAGCAAGAAAGACTGGAGAACCAGTATTAAAGTATGGAGACGAAACTTCTAACCGTCGATCCGATGCGGGACGTTGACGTCGTCCAGGCTCTCGGTTCCCCGACGCGCATCGAAATCCTCAACCTGCTGCGCCAGAAAGGGCCGCTGAATGTCAACGACATTGCGGCGCAGATGCGTTTGCCGCAATCGACGACGGCGACCAATCTGAAATCACTCGAGCAGGCGGGCCTCATCCAGACCCAGACGATGAAGGCGACGAAGGGCAATCAGAAGGTCTGCTCCAGCATCTATGACGAAATCCTGATCCGCTTCGATACCAACGGCACCAAGGCGAGCGAGGACGTGGTCACTGTCAGCATGCCGATCGGCCTCTTTACCGAATTCGACGTGGGGGCGCCCTGCGGCCTCTGTTCGGTCAACAACGTCATCGGCATGCTCGATGTGCAGGAGGTCTTCCTCGATCCGCAGCGCATGCAGGCGGGATTGCTCTGGTTCACCCGCGGTTATGTCGAATACAAGTTTCCCAACAATGCCAAGGTTTCCGGCAAGAAAATCCGCAAGGTGGAATTCTCGGCCGAGCTGAGTTCCGAGACGCCGGCCACGAATGCCAATTGGCCGTCCGACATTTCGATCTGGGTTAATGGCATCAAGGCAGGGCACTGGACCTCGCCCGGTGATTACGGCGATCGCCGCGGCATGTATTCACCGTCTTGGTGGAAGCTGTCGGGCTCGCAATATGGCAAGCTTAAGACCTGGACGATCGACGAGACCGGCACCTGGATCGACGGCGCCATGGTCTCGACCCAGACCATCACCTCGCTCGGTATCCCCGACCATCACTCGATCCGCTTCCGCATCGGCATCGACGAAAAGGCCGACAATCCAGGTGGTATGAACCTCTTCGGCAAGGGCTTTGGTGATTTCGACCAGGATCTGGTCATGTCGATCTATTTCTGACGGACGACGAGCGCGCGACGATTGCCGCAACCGTCTGCAGCGCAATCGAACAGGCCGGCTACACTCTCCATGGTTGCTCTTAACCTCTTTTAACCAGCCGCAGACTATATTGATGGGTGCGATGCGGGCTATCTCGACGCCTGCGATAGCGCTCCTGAAGGGGACGGGAAAATCCGCCAGGGCTGCGCAGCGGCTGGCGCGGCCCGTCATTTGAAAGAGGAAACAAATTGAGCATTTCAGAGGACAGAATTGCCTGGGAGGAAGTGATCGAGGCCAAGGCTTTCGTTGATATGGCTAGGATTACTCCGCAGCCCTTTAAAGACAGCGTCGAATTTACCTGCATGCCGGTGGGCACCGGCTGCGCCATTTCGCTGCCCACGGCTCCTGCCGTCGGGCTCAATCGCATTCTTGCTTTGAATGAAAGAGACGAACTCAATCTCGCATTTGAATGGATGAAGACCAAAACAGGCAGGCGGCATGTCCAGATCCGCGAAACCTCTGCCGCCAATGAGCTGCGTGGCTGGATACAGGATCAGGGGCTGGTCGAAAACGGTGCCTGGGTAAAACTCACACGGCCTGCCCCATCCGCTCCGCTTGCAATCGAAGGACCTGTACGCGCCCGCCTGGCCGGTATCGATGACGCGCCGATTTTCGGCAAGCTGACATGTGCAGGCTTTGGTTTCCCGGCGGAGCTTGAGCCCCTGTGGTCATGCCTGATCGGCAAGAAAGGCTGGGCCTGCTTCATTGCGGAATTGGAAGGGACGGCGATCGGTACCGGGGCGATGTTCATAGAAGACGGACGCGCCTGGCTAGGCGGCGGAACGACATCTGCTGAGTACCGGAACCGCGGCGCGCAAAAGGCGCTGATCAATGCTCGGTTGAACGAGGGCCTCGCGCAGGGCGTCTCTCTCTTTGCGGTGGAAACGGTCCAACCTCAGGAAGATCAACCGAATATCTCCTTCGCCAACCTGACGAAGGCGGGCTTCAAGCCATCTTATGTCCGCAAGAACTACCTGCTGCCGGATTAAGCTGTTGGCATCGGTGCGGATTGCCGCACCGATGCCATATCCCGCGACTAGATCGGAACAAGCCCGTGAAGCGGCCGCTGGAGAAGGAAACGAGATGCAGTTGAACGGCGAATTGAACCCGAACGACCCCGAATTCTTTGAACTTCTCACTGGGAGTTTCCGGCGCCTTGTCGGCAGAGACCTTCTCGCAAGGGATCGGGGGCCAGAATGGCTCTACGGCGATGCCCCGTTTGTGGTCCTTGCACACAATACCGCGCCCGATCCCGTCTTTGTCTATGCCAATGGCGCAGCACAAAGGCGGTTCGGCTATAGCTGGAGCGAATTCGTAAAGCTGCAGTCCCGGTTGTCCGCTGGCCCTGGTGAACGGTCAGAACGTCAAGCGTTGCTTGATGCGGTGGCGCAAAACGGCTTCATGATCGGCTATCGCGGCTTGCGGGTTACGAAATCAGGGAGCCGCTTTTGGATGGAAGACGGAATAGTCTGGCAGTTGCGAAACGGAGAAGGGCAGGATTTCGGTCAGGCGGCGACATTCTCCAAATGGGTTGACGTATCCACTCCGTAAAGAGCCGATGCGATCAGATGGATCGATAGATGCATTTAACGCCCTGCCGTTCTGCAGTTGCGAGAGGAGGCCTTCACGATGAAGTATATCTATACAACTCTTGGACCGAAGGGCCGCGACGAACTCGGCATGATTCTCCCGCACGAACATGTCTTCGTTGATCTGAGAACGCCTGACCAGCCCGGCTATGCCGAGGCGGAGATAGACGCAGTTGTGGCAGTGATGCTCCCGCAGATTGAGGCGATCAAAAGACAAGGCATTACGCTGCTCGTCGAGTGTACGACGGGTGGCGTTGGAAGACGTGCTGACATAGACCTCGCTGTGTCGAAAGCAGCCGACTTTCCGATCGTCGTCCCGACCGGCAACTATCGCGAACCCTGGATACCCGCTTGGGTAGCCGAGGCTGATGAGAGCGATCTTGAACGATGGATGGTAAGTGAGCTTACTGAAGGAATCGAGGATACCGGTGTGCTGGCGGGATGGATCAAGCTCAGCGCCGGCGACGATGGGATTACGCCGCTTGAAGCTCGTATCCTCCGCGCAGCGGCAAGAGCATCCGTTCGGACCAATGCGGTGATCGGCTCGCATACGATCCGGGGAAGGGTTGTGATGGAGCAGCTGGACATCCTTCAGTCAGAGGGATGCGCACCAGAGCGGTTCATATCCATTCACACGCAGGAGGAAAGGGACTTCGGGCTTCACCGGGCACTGGCGGAGCGCGGTGCGTGGATCGAATACGACCATGTCGGAAGGGCGCCTGACGAGGAGTTGGTCTCGATGGTAATGCGCGCCCTCGAAAGCGGGCTGGGCGAGAAATTACTCATAAGCCATGACCTTGGCTGGTATGATCCGGCACAACCCAGTGGTGGAATCCCGAGACCTTACACGCATCTTGTCGAGAGCCTTCTGCCATCGCTCAGAGCCGCAGGCGCGGGCGAGAATCTGGTCCGACAACTCACAGAATTTAACCCTTTCGAGGCATTCGCACGCTGAAGCAAAAGCGCGAATGTCGCTTCGCAAGCCACGACGCCTCAAAAGCGGCGTCGTCGCGCATGACCCACAAGAACAGCGCACCCTGCTATGGCAGATCAGCGTCTTGTCAGAGCGAGCTCCTTGGCTTGCGCGTCTATCCTTTCACAGGCATCCCCGAAGGGATCGCGCATCGGCACCAATGGCGAAGCGCCAAGCAGGAGAAGCGCTTTCAAATGCTTCCATCCCCCTTCCTCGCCTAGCACCGGCGCAAAGGATGTCATCACTGTGGGTTCATCGGGATAGAGACGCTTGTACTCCGCAAAATTGGAGAAGTTCTCGTGATTGCCCTGCAAGAGATGGAAGGTTTCAGCCGCAGCGCCCTCGGCAAGAATGATCTCATGCGTATTGAGCAGGACGGCATAATATTCGATCGACATGTCGTTGGTTGGAATGACAGGGGCGATTGTCGTGCCGTTGACGAGGTCCTTCACGCGGATGAGAACGCCATTCAGAAACAGCGCGTGGCCGGGCGACAGGTAGAGATCGGAATGTGGCGTGCGGCTATCCAGCGCGTGGCGGGAAATCCGGATCGGTACGACACCCTCGTGCCAGCGCGCGCCGGTCTTCTTGAAGACTTGGCGGCCGACCCACTTGATCGGACGGGCGCTTCCGTCGGGAAGGACAACGTGATCGCCGGCGCGCAGATCCTCGACGGGCTTTTCACCACAATCCGTGAGAATCGCCGTTCCGCGCAGGAAGCACTGCGCGCTACCTCCTCCACCACCAGGGCCGCCGTGTCCACCGGGACCTCCGTGTCCACCGGAGCCATTCTTGCCTCCACCGGAGTTGCCCCGCCCCCAGCGCCGCCCCATCGCGCTTGCGGGAGACTTGGAAACTGCCGTCGCCAAGGCCGCCACGACGGCAAGCCGAGCACTGGCGGCAGCGGCAACACCTAGGAAATGTCTGCGCGCCGTATTGCGTGGCAGTTTCGGATCTTCCATGGATGGCATGATGGTGCCCTTTGAAACGAGTGACAGGGGTTTATGTTGCCATAAGTTGCATCGCGTTCAACTTCACAGAATAGGCTTCGACTTACCAAAAAAGGGGTAGGCCGATTGCTTGCAATAATCCCCTTGTGAAGGGACCGGGGACCGTCGGCTGTTCTCGTGGCAGGTCAGGCGAAGAATAGATGCCGCGGCCCACCAGATGGGATAGAGGCGGCGTCGATAGGCATCAATGAAACTAAGATCGATCAGCTTCGCGCCGAGTCAGGCCCGGAAACTCCAGTCTCCCCACCGATCCGAACCGTAAGTCCGCGCACACCGCCTCAAGGTCGTCCTCGGGAAGCGCTGGAGCCTGATCGTCATCCGCGCTCGATGTTCGGCATCGTCACTTCCGCAAGCTGCTGACCCAGTCCAGGGAGAGCATATCTTGAACATTCTAGCTGACCGGCTGAAGCGCCTGGGGGAGCCGGACTGGTATCCGGCCGCGACGATCCAGCCACACCGCAGCGGCGTCTCTTCGCATGACCTAATCAGCACGCCGAGCGATATGGCCGGGCCGGCGGAGGTGGCCCGGCACTTCAAATCTAAAAGCCGGCGGTCTCCCGTATCTCGATCGCCCCCATCCGGGCGAGCGAGTCCCGCTCCGCGATCTCCATTGCCTCCGCAAGGTCCTTCGCTTCGATGAGCAGGAAGCCACCCAGATGCTCCTTAGTCTCTGCGAAGGGGCCGTCGCTCCAACTTGTCTTGCCGGCGCGAACGCGCAATGTCTTTGCGGTCTTTGGATCCGCAAGAGCATTGGAGGCGAGATAGTGGCCTGAGCGTTTGAGCTCTTCATTGGAAGCTAGGGACTCGCGGTCAATCTCGGCCCATTCCTCCTTGCTAGCGGCATCGGCAAGAGTTTGATCGATGTAGAAGAGACAAAGGTAGCGCATCAGGTTCTCCATGGTGTTGTCGATGTTAGTCGCATTTGAAGATCGCGATTCGACAAAGAGCAAAAAGATTCTGACGGTTCTGCTTATCTGGTGAGAGCTGCAACTGCGCTGGGTGACCAGTCCTTCGGAGTGCCTCTTGTTCGCTTCGCTTTGCTTGTTCGTCATTCTTGGATCTCCAGCGGCGCTTGAGCGAGCGGATAGAGGTGACCTCCTACCTATCAAACCTTGAGACGCATGTTCCGATGAGGATACGTCAGTACGACTGCATTCCGTATGGCCGGCGCCGTCATGCGCCGACTACGGAAAGAGGGGCGGATGAAGCAGCGCAGCTGAAGGCAAATACAACTCATGCCGGCGGGTCAGTCGTCGCCGCCACCTGCCGCATGGGAGGGCGGCTTCCGGCTCCTGCCCTCTGATTGTTTGCGCCGAGAGGAAGCCATTCTCCGACTTCGGTGGAGATCTCTGGTGGCTCCAGGCCGATGTCACGGAGCAGGCGAGAGTCAAGCCGCGAAAGTTCGCTCAGGCTTCTGCGGTACCTTCGCTGAAGTTTCAGCAGCCTCCAGACGGCTTGCAAGGTGCGTACGACACTAAGGTGCTGCGACTGTAGTTCGACGTGTTCGCAATGCTCAATGGCGGCCATCCTTGTCTTCCTTTGACTGGCTTACGGCGCTCCGTCTTAGTCGAAGGGGATCGGCCGAAATCGACACGGCGGCTTCAGGTGCTTTAATACAACGATCCCAAAAATCGTTACAAAGCTCCCAAAGAGAACGCGATACGGCGCATCGAGGTCGACCGACGCCCGGCGGCCGTTACCTCTCGGATTCATTTGTTTGCGATGCTGGCCACCAATGACCGCTTCTCTAATCGGGCATTGGGGTCAAGCTCATTTCTGATCTTCGGTGGCCTGATCGTTCACGCGGGTCACGCTTCTCTTCGCAGTCTGTTGGCTCCCTTGCGTTTGGAGCCGCTGCACGCATGCATGGGATCAGGGTCTGGAGAGCCTCGCTTTTGGACGCGCTCGAAGCGCAGCAGTCATTAACGGCTTCTTCCATCCCGTCGTCCGCATGGGACGATCCGGCCAGGATCAAATTCGAAGGCTATATCAGTTCATACTGAGGCCTCCGATCCGAACCGGAACTCTGTGCCGTTGATCCACATGCGGTGCAGCACGACGGCAATCTTGCGAGCGACAGCGACGATAGCTCTCCGGCGGCCCTTGGTCTTCATCAGCCGCACGCCCCAGGCCTTCAGATGGGACGGATCGCTCAAATCGAACCTTTCCATCCTGGTCAATGATGCAGATCGCCACTGAGCGCAGCGACACGTCCAAAGCAGCATAAAACATCGTCGTCTCCCTTCATCTCGGCTAAGCCGAGATAGTAGTGGGAGCTCGCCCCTGGTGGGACTCCCCGATTACACATGCTGTTGGCGCGAAGCGGACGTCCCCCTCACTGCGGCAGTCCTCAAAACGGTAGAAAGCATCATGGTCAAGGTGTGAGCAGTACCGCCTGCAACTGACCAGGGCCGGAAGCAGTAATAAAGCTCTTGAGGATGAAGCGGCCGATGCTTGCCGACCTCCCGAAGCATTTGGAACGATCAAAGGCGATCACGCCAATCGCAAATCGAGAAGCGGATGTAACTTTTTTAGATTCGGAAGAGATTTGGCCTGCCACGGATATTGATGCGTGCCTTTGATAACAAGCAGAAGGTCGTTCATCTTCCTGGCTTCGATTGTCAGCTTTGCCAGGAGATTTATGCCGGAGGAATTGAGAAATTCCAGACCGGTCAGGTTGAACGTCACCTGCTTGTGCTCCTCATGGAGGACGCTTGATATCAATGAGTGGATCGGCGCATAGGCGTCCGGACCTGCCAGCCGGAACACGCCATCGAAATACACCTCGTTTTGTTCCGTCCACACGCGGAAGTTTTCGTCGCTGATTTCCATTCTTCGCTCACAAATTGGAGGAGGGCGGCATCGCCACGGCCGCAGTCGTCGTCAGTATGATATGCTGGTCATCATCCTCATCGAATGCCCATGCCATTTTTGCACTATAGTCGCTGAGAAGGGTAAGCAAACCCAGACCCGAACCGCTTCCCGCCGACATTGCATTGATTTCGATCTGCTCGAGAAGCAGTTCTTCTGCGTTTTTCGATTGGATGTGATCCAGCAGCTGCTCAAAGCGCATCGAGGCGGCGCCATCGATCAGGTTCTTCACTCTTATGAAAAAAAGTTCGTCGAATATGCTGGCTTCGACAAGGATTTCACCGGCCTGTCGAAACTTGATGGCATTTTCTATGAGTTCATTGCTGAGATATCCAATGTCGTGATGCGCCAGCACATAGTCTTTTCTTGACCGGGAGTATGGAAGAGACATGACTTCCGCTATGAAGTCAGAGGTCATTCCTGAATGCTTCCATCCGAGCTGAAGCGGTCCGTCTGTTAAAGTAAGACGAGTACCAGCATCCAGGCTGATGCCCGCCAAGGATTCGATACCATAGACCGTCGATCTCATGTCTCACCTATGTCGCACTGCGAGAAGCGTGATGTCGTCGTGTATCTTCTGGGCCCCGATAAAGAGCATTAATGCTGCCACAATTTCCGACACCACTTTGTCAGCGCTCTGATCCTTCAAACGACGCGCTTCCCGGCAAAGTCGTTCCATGCCGAACAATTCTCCATCGTCGTTTTCGGCTTCCGTTACGCCGTCCGTATGCAAGAGGATGATGTCGCCCTTCTCGAAGGCTATTGCATGGGTTTTAACGAACGAGGAAATATCGGCTTCCAGCCCGATCGGTATCCCCAGATCCATCGTGTCGATAAGCTCGATCTCGCCGTTCGCCCGCACGACGACAACTTCCTCGTGTTGTCCCGACAGGATCATTTCTTTCCCGTCGTAGTCGAGAAACGCCAAAGTCAGATGCTTGTCGATTTTGGTTCGCTCGATGTTCTTAAACAGGGCGCTGTTCAGGTCTGTGAGAAATTTGACGGCATCGGTGTTGCCTGCTTCGTGCAGAGCACGGGCGACGGACTGAACCATCAACATCAGCACGCCGCTTTCGAGTCCGTGTCCGGTGACGTCGCCGATGCCGATTTTCAGCCGGCTCCCGCTCGTCAACACGTCATAATAATCGCCACCGACTTCTTCGGCAGGTCTCATATAGGCCGCTATCTCGAGGGTCTGAAACGCCTCGAGCTCCTGATGCAGCGGAAGGACCATGAGTTGGATTCGTTCGGCGACAGCCAGCTCTGTTCCAAGGCGTCGGTTTTCTCGCTGGAGCTGTGCATTGAGTGTCGAAATCTCTTCCTTTGCATCTTCGATCTGAGCGGTGCGCTCCTCGACGAGTTGCTCGAGATTTTCCGTGTGATAGCTGATCTGTTCGGCCATGCGGTTGAATGCTTCGCCGGCCTGGCCGACTTCGTCCTTGGTTGCGATGGCCACCCTGACCGAATAATCTTTCGCCTGTATCCGTTTGGCGGCATCGGCAAGTGCACTGATTCCGCTCGTTATTCGTTTCGATGCCGCAAAGACCGCAATGGTCACCACAAGCAGCGACATTAAGATCGCCAGAATTTGGTAGATTACAATCCGGTTCGTCGCGTCGGAAATCTTCGCCTGGGCTGCATAAAGGGAGGCGTCAATTTCGCGTTCGGGCACAACCACTCCGAGCGACATCGCCTCTTGCCGAACGGGCCCAGTCGACCAGAGGTTGGTCGCGGGGAGTTTCTTGACGATAACGATATATGGGACTTCGTGACCGTCCTGCTGCAACGTCAAATGTTGGATGCCTTGTTCGCGGTCGAGAGCCAGGCTTGCTATTGCAGGTTGAGAGCTTCGCTTCAGCGAGCGCTCCAGTCCGGTCACTCCGGTTCCGCCGGTATCGCTCGCAGAACGAAGACCGAGAGTTTTCTCGCCGGTGCTGTTGATCGCCACCACGTTCCCGTCCGACATTGCGAGAAATCCGAAGCCGGATTGAGCCACTTTCACATTTTCGACGGTCTGTGCGAGCTGGTCGAGCGTGATATCCGCGCCTGCGGTCCCCGCGACATCCTTCCTGTCGGCTGTCCACAGCGGATGAAAGAAGCTTACGATCAGCTTACCGGTGATCGCATCCGTATATGGCGCTGTCTGAGTTATATCGTCCGCGACTGGTCGCGTTTTGCTGTCCTGAGCCCACCCCTGCCAGGACTCGTAAAGTCCGGGAAAAAAGAAGTCCCAGAAGTCCGCCTCGTTATGACCTGGATAGAGGCGATCGAAGGTCTGAGCTTGGTCGGTGTATGGCGCCGTCCGAAAGATTGGTCGTTCTTTCGGTCCGATGTAATACATCTGCAGTTTTGAAGCACCGTGCTGCAGCAAGCTTGGCGCAACTAGATCGAGAACCGCGCTTGTCTTGATATCGCTCTCGACGTCTGGTCTTGGTTTGTGATCCTGTTCGAGCAAGTAACCCCAGACGCTGACAACCGACACGGCGCCTGGAGCGTTCTGAGACCAATGTCCCTTTTCATCGTAAGAGAGGCTGACGCTGTCGGGGGATGTGCGGGAAATCGCCGCGCCGACGTCGATATTCCGCTCTGGGTCGTCGATCTGCGCTTGGAGCACGCCTGCTAGGGCGCTGACATCGTTATGGACCTGCCGTAGGAGTAAACTTACTTGTGCAGCGGTAGAATCAGCATATGTGCGGACGTATTCCTGGCTCGCAGCTTCAAGACCCTGCCCGACCTCAAGCGTCGCGTCGCGCGACAGCCTCTGAACGTTCCAAAGTGCCAGTCCACCGCTTACCAGCAAGTCAAAGAGAACAGCGCCACCGACGACCAGGATGAACTTTGCCCGAAACGAGCCTAGCCTAACCGGTCTTATCGAGGATATTCCTTCCATTACAGTGGCTTTCGGCCGGAAGCGGCCCAGATCGGCCAGCCGGCGTAACCCTTAGGGTGAAGAGCGGCAAAGACGTGGTCTTTGAATCCTTGCCGGAACCTGCGAATGAAATCCAATGAATCGCCCCGTCGCACGGCCATCTCACCCGCGTAAACATTTTCCCATGCTTCTATCATATCTGCGAAGTCCTGGGGATCTCCGTCAAGGTTCGTTACCATAAAGGAATCGACCTTGATGTCATCGAATCCGGCGTCGGCGAGGAGATGCCGGCTTTTTGGCCCCATCTCAACATCCATGTCGAAGTGCTTGAACAGTTTGGCGACTTCCTCGTAGGTCCATTTTATTGTTTCCGCATGCGGCTCGCCCAGACAATGGGAATTTTTTTCGTTGGTGATGTAGACGCGGCCACCGGGTTTGCAGATACGGTGCAGCTCCCGCAGGAGCATCTCGGGACGGTCGAAAATCTGTAGCGAATGTCGGCAGGTCACAAAGTCGAATTGATTGTCTCGAAGGAGCATTTGCGAGGCATCGCCATAAGTATATTCGATTGCCTGCAGGTTGAAGTCAGCAGCGACCCGGCGAGCATATTCGAGGCTGCGCACGGAATGGTCCAGCGCGACGAGGCGCGCCGGCGCGAATTCCCGCTGAACCAAGGCCGCGAAATCACCAATTCCGCAGCAGATATCCGCGATGACAAGGCCGTTGCGCATACCGTGGCGAGGCAACAGTTCCCGTTCATGCCTCCATGTCAATTTTGTCTGGGTGCGCAGAATGGGAATGAAAGTCTCGTCCTCCACAAAAGTCTGGCCGGGATAGAATGCCGAATCGTAGACTTCGACAGACAGGTTCGGTTCTGCCGCCGCCAGCGTTTGGAATAACGAGGTCGACCATGCCACGACACTCGACGTAATGATGACGATCTTCCGTTCCGGCTTTTTGCGGCAGCTTGCCTTGAGAACGTCGGATAGGGCGGCGAAAGCAGTCATGTTGATGTGTGTCAGGCGTTTGGCGTTGAGGTAAACGACGCCGCTGTATTTTTCCAAACTTTGCCGCACCAGCTCGAGGGCATCGGCAATCGCAGCGGCGCTTTCGGGCCGCATCTTGCCAGAGAGCACCAGCTCCTGATTTGTCGGGTCAAAATGAACAGCGAAGGGTAGGGGGAGCAGGCTCATCGGAAGTCCTCGTTCAAGGGAAAATCCGCGATGATTCGCACCCCGAGTGCGCCGTCTGTCTCAATTCGGATGGCGGCGCGGAATATTGCCGCTAAATCGTTGAGCAAAACCGCCCCATCGGACTTTAGCAAGAATTCAGACCCGGCACCAGGAACCGGCTGGTCTTTGCTTGCTCTCTCACTCGTGTCCTCGTCCGCTTTCTCGCAGGGGAAAGCAATCCTCAGCCGGTTGAATGTCGGGCTCCGGCAGAGATCGAAACTTATCTTGCCCGACGCGCTCGTCGAACGGAAGGCGAGTTCAACGAGCTCGTTCGTTGCAACGGAAAGAAAATTGGAGTAGCGGGCGGGATCGCTGCGACCTTGGCCGAGAATGTCTGAGAGATATTCAGTGATCCTGTCGCAAAACTGCCATTGGGATCTGAACATCCCGACGTCCATTTCCAGCGATACCATAGGCGCAAATGCATGGTCATCGAAGCTGCATGCTTCCTCCTCCAATAGATCCTCCATTTGTTTTGCCTCAGGCGCCAAGTTAATGCATGCCATAGATAAAACACGACGAAAAATCGGTTCTTCGCTATGGCAGCATCTGGCCTAAGGATGTCTCTGCCTGGGTGACGAACTCGCCAATCGCCTCAACCGAAAGCGGCCTGCTGATCAAATAGCCCTGAAGCCTGTCGCAGCCGATGCTGCGCAACCATTTCGCCTGACCAGAGGTCTCGACCCCTTCGGCTGTTACCCGCATCCGGAGGTCATGTGCGAGATTAACGACGCAGCGGACGATTGCTTGGCTTTTCAGGTCGCTTTCGAGATCAGTAATAAAATACCTGTCGATCTTGATCGTGTCGAAGGGGAATGTCTTCAGATAGCTGAGGGAGGAATAATCGGTTCCGAAGTCATCAAGCGAGATCCGTATCCCGAGCACATTTAGAGTATTCAGCGTGTCGATGTTGTTGACGGTTCGCTCGAGCAGTACGCTTTCCGTTATTTCAAGTTCCAGACGGTCGGGGGGCAATCCGACTAAATCGAGCGTATGGGATACTCGGTCGGTGAGGCCGCTTGTCAAGAATTCGGCGGCCGATAAATTGACAGCGACGGTGTAGTTCTGTGGCCACTTCATCGCCTCGCGACATGCCTGCTCCAAAACCCAGGCCCCTATTTCCGGCATTAATCCATCAGCTTCGGCCATTGGAATGAAGGCCGCCGGAGTAATCGTTCCAAGCAGAGGATGGCGCCATCTCAGCAACGCTTCGAAGCCGAAAATGCGACCACTTTCGACGATGGGTTGGTACTCGATGAAGAATTGCTGTTGGGCGAGGGCCATGCGTAGGCTGCGGCGCAGAAGTTCACGTTGCTCCAGCGATTCGAGCATTGAGGGATCGAAGGATTTTGCGCGGCCGCGTCCTTCTTTCTTCGCCGCGTAAAGCGCGACGTCAGACGCCTTCATGAGCTGCTCTGGACTTATTCCGTCCAGCGGAGCAGCAGATGTACCGATGCTTGCACCGACAAATAGCGCAATGCCGTCTATCGTGAACGGCTTTTTGAACGCATCTACCAAAGCCTCTGCCAGCCGGTGTCCTTTGGCAGGATGCCCCGAACCCATGGAAATAACCATGAATTCGTCACCTGCCAGCCGGTAGGCTCTGTCGTCGCTGGTAAGACACCCCTGAATGCGGCTGGAGGCAAGCTGAAGAAGCTTGTCGCCGGCCGGATGCCCAAGCGTGTCGTTTACAGGCTTGAAATCGTCAAGGTCGAGCTGCATCAGAGAGAGAGCTTCGTTGGAAGTCGTCGTCTCGTGCAGTGAGGTGGCGAGATCGTCACTGAACTGGCGTCGGTTCGGAAGCCCGGTCAGCGGATCGTGAGTGGCCAAATGCAACAGGGTTGCAAGATCATCCTCGCTTCGTTCCTCAGACCGAACGACAGCAAAGAAATCTCCAATCCGGTAGATCGTGATGCCGTCCGACCCGGGCCTGTGCGGATCCCGCAAAATTCGTAAAGTTAGGGCAGTGTCGCCGATCGAATGAACGGCAGGCATGATTTCAGACTTGTCTAGCTCTGGGAACTGCTCCCAAAAGGACATCGCCGGTTTGACGGAAGCAGGCAGCGCATTGCCCAGCAAATCCTCGACCGGATTAAAGTCGCGATCGAAGAACAAAAGCCTGTCCACGGGGTGCAGAGCTTTTGCCTCTGTATCTTCGAGGGGCGAGCGAGCCGCACGATTCCTTCGCATATCCAAGGCTTTCTCCAGTTGAATCCTAAAAGGTCGAACCCAACTATAGTGCAACTTCGGCGCGCCGGGATCCTATATTAGGCACCTCTGATTAACAATCCCCAAATGCTTTGCCGAAATCGGCTTTTACCGCTCGCGCGAGACGCTTCGTTCCCATCAAACCTACCGACTGCGGCCGATGCTCGCATACATGCCGGTCGTACGAAATTCGGTCGGCGTGATGCCATAAACGCGCCGGAAGACCTTGGCAAAATAGTTTGCGTCTTCGAAGCCGCACATGATCGAGACTTCCTTGACCGGCAGGAAATCTGCCTTGGTCAATAGCTTTGCGGCGCGCTGCAAACGCTGCTGCAGCACATATTCGGCCGGCGGGATACCTTCGCTTTCGGCAAAGCTGCGGGAGAAGTGTGCGCGGCTAAGGCCGACGATCGCTGCGAGTTCGCTGACCGGCAGCGATTTTTCCAGATTGGCATTGATATGATCGATCACCGGCTGCATGGCGCTCTGCTCGGCCGCGAATGCGGAAGAGCCGAAAATATCGTCGTAAAGCGCCATCGCTGCCTCATAGGCAATCGCTGAGGCCGCGCCCGGCGTATTTGCGCCTTTGACGAGACGCAGGCTGCAATCGGCCAGATGGTCGATGGTTGATTGCTGCAGTTTGAGGACCGGACCGGCGAGCGCCAGCACCATCTTGTGGATGCGCAGCGTCTCCTCGCCATTCATGGAAATCCAGAAATATTCCCAGCGCTCGCCTTTTTCCAGCCAGTAGCGATGATTGTGCGGCACGAGCACCATCATCGTGTCGCCGCTCTGGAGCTTGTAATTGCGATTCTGATAGCGCAAGCGGCCGGTGCCGCTGATCGTATGCTGCAGCACCGTGAAGGGCGTCAGACCGCGCTTTCTGCCGTCCCAATCATAGGTCTCGTTTTCACGAACCTCGTAACCAGCGCTTGTGGGCATGGCATGCAGACGCTGGCGTCCGCGCGGCAGCGAAACGGTTCTCATCGATTGGCCGTTGGCGATCAAATCATGCAGCACAAAATTACCCTCGAAAGCATAATCCTTCTCTGGCTGCTCCTGCGAATATGCGCATAATCCCCTCTCACAAGAGGAAGAGATCGCGGTCGAAAGAACGGCCGGGAGGAATACAGGCACTATTTCCCGGTATTTTCAGACGATGTGCGAAAGCATGCCGCCTGATCCTCCTATGCCGTCTTTTTACCTAGCATTTGATCGGATCGAGGTGAAGGATATGAGTTTCAAAATCGCTATTATCGGTGCGGGCAGCGTCGGCTTCACCAAGAAGCTGTTCACGGACATTCTCTGCGTGCCGGAATTCAAAGACATCGAATTCGCTCTGACCGACATCAGCGAACATAACCTCCAGATGATCAAGGCGATCCTCGACAAGATCGTCGAGGCAAACAAGCTGCCGACCAAGGTGACGGCCACGACAGATCGTCGCAAGGCGTTGGAAGGCGCACGGTATGTCATCAGCTGCGTGCGCGTCGGTGGTCTGGAAGCCTATGCGGACGACATCAGAATTCCCCTGAAATACGGCATCGACCAGTGCGTCGGCGATACGATCTGCGCCGGCGGCATTCTCTACGGCCAGCGCAATATTCCGGTCATTCTCGATTTCTGCAAGGACATCCGCGAGGTTGCGGCACCGGGCGCGAAGTTCCTGAATTATGCCAACCCGATGGCGATGAACACCTGGGCGGCCATCGAATATGGCAAGGTCGATACGGTCGGCCTCTGCCACGGGGTCCAGCACGGCGCCGAACAGATCGCCGAAGTGCTCGGAGCCAACTCACCGGGCGAACTGGACTACATCTGCTCCGGCATCAACCACCAGACCTGGTTTGTCGATCTGCGCCTTAACGGCCGAAAGATCGGCAAGGATGAGCTGGTCGCTGCCTTCGAGGCGCACCCGGTCTATTCGCAGCAGGAGAAACTGCGCATCGATGTCTTGAAGCGCTTCGGCGTCTATTCGACGGAAAGCAACGGTCATCTCTCCGAATACCTGCCCTGGTATCGCAAGCGACCGGACGAAATCACCCGCTGGATCGATATGTCGGACTGGATCCATGGCGAAACCGGCGGTTATCTGCGTCACTCGACGGAGACCCGCAACTGGTTCGAAACGGAATTCCCGCAATTCCTCGCCTCGGCCGAAAAGCCGATCGATCCGGCCAAGCGCTCCAATGAACATGCGAGCCATATCCTGGAGGCGCTGGAGACTGGCCGGGTCTATCGGGGTCATTTCAACGTCAAGAACACCGGCGTCATCACCAACCTGCCGTCCGATGCCATCATCGAGTCGCCCGGCTTCGTCGATCGCTTCGGCATCAACATGGTCTCTGGCATTACCATTCCGGAAGCCTGTGCTGCGACTTGCATCTCGTCGATCAATGTCCAGCGCATGTCTGTGCATGCGGCTGTTACCGGCGATATCGATCTCCTGAAGCTCGCCGTCCTGCACGATCCGCTGGTCGGTGCCGTCTCGACGCCGGAAGAGGTCTGGCAGATGGTCGACGAAATGGTCGTTGCCCAGGCCCGTTGGCTGCCGCAATATGCTGATGCCGTCCCTGCCGCCAAGGAGAGGCTGGCAAATTCCAAGGTAAAGACGCGGGAGTGGGAAGGGGCTGCGCGCCGCCATGTCCGCTCGATCGAGGAGCTTCGCGTCGAAAAGGCGGCGCTGAAGCAGGCCGTCTAAATCAGGGTGAGGGAGGCTGCGGCGGCTCTTCGGGAGGAAGGCCACCGGTATACAGGCTTCCTTCATCGTCGTTTGAGGAGAAGCGGAGACGCATGCAAGCGCTCCGGAACAAAGAGGGAGAGACGATGAGGAATTTCCGTAAGATCGGCATCCTGGCCGGACTGGCGCTTGGCGTTTCAGTCGCGGCCCTGAATGCCTACGCGTCCGAGCCGACGGTACCGCCGGCACCGCCGGCTTTCCCGGCGGAAGGCAAGATCAAATATGTGTCGCGTGACTCCATCCTGGAGTTCAAGGCGCTGCCCGAATATCACGAGCCGGACTGGGTGACGAAGAATTTCGTCGATAGCGGCAAGCTGCCGGCGGTCAAGGATCGCCTGCCCAAGGAACCAATGGTCTTCAAGACCGAGAACATGCCTGACGGTCCCGGCGTCTATGGCGACGTGATGCGCCATGTCATTGGCGGCCGGCCGGAAGGCTGGAACTACGGCGCCGGCCAGACGCAGGGCTGGGGCGGCATCGATATCGGCCTCTCCGAATGCCTGACGCGCACGGCACCGCTCTTCCAGGTGGAGGCTAAGGATACCGAGCCGTTGCCGAACCTTGCCAAGGGCTGGGAGTGGTCGCAGGATGGTCACAAGCTGACCATGCACCTGATCGAGGGTGCGAAGTGGTCCGACGGCGCGCCCTTCAATGCCGATGACCTCATGTTCTATTGGGAAGACGAAGTCATCGATCCGAACGTTTCGCCGCTCGGCGGCGGTGCGTCGCCGGAAGCCTTCGGCGAGGGAACGACACTCACAAAGATCGACGACTACACGGTCGAATGGACCTTCAAGGAGGCCTTCCCGAAGCAGTACCTCTATACGATGGCCTACCCGAACTTCTGCCCGGGTCCGTCGCATATTCTCAAACCCCAGCATCCGAAATATTCGAAGAACACCTACGACCAGTTCAAGAACGCCTTCCCGCCGGAATTCATGAACATGCCGGTCATGGGCGCCTGGGTGCCGGTCGAATACCGGCCTGACGATATCATCGTCATGCGCCGCAACCCCTATTATTGGAAGGTCGACGAGAAGGGCAATCAGCTGCCTTATCTGAACGAACTGCACTACAAGCTCTCGACCTGGGCCGACCGTGACGTGCAGGCCGTTGCCGGTTCTGCCGACTTCTCGAACCTCGAGCAGCCGGAAAACTTCGTGGCCTCGCTAAAGCGTGCGGCCGAAAAGACCGCTCCGGCGCGTCTCGCCTTCGGCCCGCGCCTCATCGGCTATAATCTGCGCATGAACCTGTCGGGCAATGGCTGGGGTGATCCCGACGCCCGCAGTCAGGCGATCCGCGAACTCGACCGCAACGAGGACTTCCGCAAGGCTATAACCATGGCGGTCGACCGCAAGGCGATCGGCGACTCCCTCGTCAAGGGACCGTTCACGGCAATTTATGCAGGCGGCCTTTCCTCCGGCACGAGCTTCTATGATCGCAACTCGACCGTCTACTATCCCTTCGATCTAAAGGGTGCCAAGGCGCTGCTCGCCAAGGTCGGCCTGAAGGATACTGACGGCGATGGCTTCGTGAACTTCCCGGCCGGAACAGCTGGCGGCAAGAATGTCGAGATCGTACTTCTCGTCAACAATGACTACACTACCGACAAGAGCCTTGCCGAAGGTGTCGTCGGCCAGATGGAGAAGCTCGGCATCAAGATCATCATCAATGCTCTTGATGGCCCCAAGCGGGATAACGCGCACTATGCCGGCCAGTTCGACTGGCTGATTCAGCGCAACACAACCGAGCTCGCCTCCGTGGTGCAGAACACCGAACAGCTTGCCGCTGTCGGCCCGCGTACCAGCTGGCACCACCGCGCCGGCAAGGATAATCAGCTCGACCTCCTGCCTTACGAAAAGGAGCTTGCCGACATCGTCAACAAGTTCCGCACGAGCCAGGACAATGACGAACGCGTGGCACTCATGAAGCAGTATCAGAAAACGGCGACCGAACACGTCGATACCGTCGGCCTGACCGAATATCCGGGCGCGCTGATCATCAACAAGCGTTTCTCGAACATTCCCGAGGGTACTCCGATCATGATGTTCAACTGGGCAGAGGATTCCATCATCCGCGAGCGTGTGTGGGTGGCCGCCGACAAGCAGGGCAAATACGAACTCTTCCCTCAACAGCTTCCCGGTAAGCCCGGGGACAAGGGCCCGATAAACTAAGAGCTCCCTCCCGAACGACAAGAGCTTCCGGTCGCGCGTGCTGCGCGCGGCCGGTCAGAATCAACAAGCCGGCCGCGCTGAGACGAGCGACTGGCGGCAAGGAGAAGCGAACCGTCTGATGTTACGATTCCTGCTCATGCGTATCGCCTCGGCGATCCCCGTCCTCTTCATCCTCAGCGTGGTGACCTTCGCCATCATCCAGGCGCCGCCAGGAGATTATGCCGATTACATCCGTTCGCAGTTGATCAATCAGGGCGGAGCTTCCTTCGCGCAGGCCGATGCCCAGGCTCAAGCCTATCGCGTCGAACATGGCCTCGATCAGCCGCTGGTCATCCAGTACGTCAACTGGATCACGGGAATCGTGACCAAAGGCGATTTCGGCTACAGCATGTTCTACAACAAGCCGGTTGCCGACGTGGTCGGCGAGCGTCTGCCGCGCACGCTGGCGCTGGCGCTGGTCTGCCACATTTTCGCGTCCATCCTCGGTATCAGCTTCGGCATTTGGGCGGCGACCCGCCAATATAGCTGGATCGACAGCCTGCTCTCCGGCATCTCTTTCCTTGGGATGACGGTGCCGCGCTTTCTTATGGCGCTGATCATCGTCTATCTGCTCGTCTTCCAGTTCAACGTGACTGAAATCGGCAGCTTCTTCTCGCCGCAATATGGCGGAGCGCCGTGGTCCTGGGCGAAATTTATGGATCTTGTGAGCCACGTCTGGCCGGTCGTCGCGATCGCCACTTTCGGCGGGCTCGCCTACAATATGCGCGTCATGCGCGGCAACTTGCTCGACACGCTGAATGCCCAATATGTCGAGACGGCGCGCGCCAAAGGGCTTTCGGGCGGCGCGGTTGTCATGCGCCACGCCGTTCCAAACGCGCTGCATCCGCTCGTCATGTATCAGGGCGTCGTGCTTCCCTACATGCTGACCGGCGAGATCGAGACGGCGATCATCTTCGCCCTGCCGACCGTCGGTCCGGCGATCGTCGGCTCGATGGCGATCGGTGACGTCTATGTCACCGCGACTTTCATGCTGGTGCTGTCGGCCACGCTCATCGTCGGCAATATCATCGCCGACATGCTGCTTGCCATGCTCGATCCACGGGTCCGTCAATATGGAGGAGCCTGATATGTTTGCCTTCGACTCTTCCACACCGCCGCCGCCGCACGAGGAAACTGTCAAGAATACCGGCCATGGCAATGAGAGCTATATGGCGCTGGTCTGGCGCCGGCTGCGGCGCTCCTGGACCGGCATGATCGGCCTCATCCTCGTCGGGCTCCTGATCATCATGGCAATCTTTGCCGATTTCTTCGCGCCGATGGATCCGAAGGCGACCGATGTCGGCTTTGCGCCGCCGCAGCTGATCAGCATTCACGACAAGGAAGGCAACCTCGTCTGGCCGCGCGTCTACGCGCTGGCGGATTCCGAAGAGCTTGATCCAGTCACTTTCCAGCCCGTGGTCGGCCTGGATTACGACAATCCGCGTCTGCTCGGCTTCTTCGTCAAGGGTTCGGACTATAATCTGCTCGGTCTCATCCCGGCCAATCGTCATTTCTTCGGCACGGTCGATGGCGAGCCGGTGCATTTCCTCGGTACCGACAAATTCGGCCGTGACGTGCTGTCACGCGCCATTATCGGCTCTCGCATCTCGCTGATGATTGCGCTGACGGTGGTCTTCATCGTCACGGTCGTCGGCACCACCGTCGGTATGGTGTCGGGTTATTATGGCGGCGCCTTCGATGTCTGGGTGCAGCGCTTCGTCGAGCTGGTGCTCGCCTTCCCGCAGCTGCCGCTTTATCTCGCGCTGACATCACTGATCCCGATCACAGCACCGACCAATGTCTTCCTCGCCTTTGTGATCTTCGTCATGTCGGCGCTTGGCTGGGCGCAAATGTCGCGCGAGGTGCGCGGCAAGACGCTGGCGCTGGCGCGTATCGAATATGTGCGGGCAGCAATGGCCGTTGGTGCCACCGACCGTCGCATCATCTTCCAGCATATTTTTCCGAATGTGATGAGCCACGTGATTGTCGCCGTCACCATCCACATTCCGAGCGTCGTGCTGCTCGAATCCTTCCTCGGCTTCCTCGGCTTTGCCGTAAAGCCGCCGCTGATCTCCTGGGGGCTGATGCTGCAGGATACGGCGAATTATTCCGTCATCGGAACCTATCCCTGGATTCTCTCGCCCGTCGCCTTCGTGCTGATCACCGTCTTCGCCTTCAATGCGCTGGGTGACGGTCTGCGCGATGCGGTCGACCCCTATTGAGGTGATGAAGATGGCTCTTGCTCTCGTTAGTTCCTTTGCCCCGCCCGTCCGTCACGATCACGACGGCCGCAAGGAAAGCCCTATCATCGACGCGCGCAATATCGGCGTCAATTTTAAGGTCGAGCATGGCACCGTCGAAGCCGTGAAGGATATTTCCTTCCAGCTCTATCGCGGCGAAACGATCGCGATCGTCGGTGAATCCGGCTCCGGCAAATCGGTGACGGCACGCACCGTCATGGGACTTCTTTCCAAGCGCGCGGTCATCTCGCCGCGTTCGAGCGTCGAATATGACGGCAACAATATCCTGAAATTCTCCGAGAAGGCCCGCCGCAGGCTGCGCGGCGACCGCATCTCGATGATTTTCCAGGAGCCGATGAGTTCGCTGAACCCGATCTACACGATCGGCAGCCAGATCGTCGAAGCGATCCGCGTCCACCGCAAAATGAGCCGCAAACAGGCCAATGCCAAAGCGTTGGAGCTTTTGAAGCAGGTACAGATCCCCGATCCGGAGGCGCGCCTGCTGCAGTATCCGCACCAGCTTTCGGGTGGCCAGCGCCAGCGCGTGATGATCGCGATGGCGCTTGCCAATGATCCCGATGTCCTGATTGCCGACGAACCGACGACGGCACTCGACGTGACCGTTCAGGCGCAGATCCTCAATCTCCTCCGCAATCTGCAGACGGAATTGCGGATGGCAGTGATCCTGATCACCCATGACCTGACGGTCGTGCGCAAGTTCTCCGACTATGTCTATGTGATGCAGCATGGCGAGATGCGTGAGCACAATGTGACCGAGCAGCTTTTCGCCAATCCGCAGCATCCCTATACCAAGCATCTCCTGGCCTCCGAGCCGCGCGGCCAGGCCAACCCGCTGCCGGAAGGGTCGGATATCATTCTCGACGCCCGTGGCGTGCGCGTCTCCTTTATGCTGCGCCATGGTGGCTTCTTCAGGCCGGAACTGCGCGAATTGGTCGCCGTCGACAGTCTCAATCTGACACTGCGGCGACACGAAACGCTGGGGCTCGTCGGTGAATCCGGTTCGGGAAAAACCACCTTCGGCCAGGCTATTCTCAGGCTCAACGACACCAATAATGGGGAGATTTATTTCGACCGGCAGCCGATCCACGGCAAGTCACGGGCAGAGATGCGCCCCTTGCGCTCACGCATGCAGATTGTCTTCCAGGATCCGTTCTCCTCCCTCAATCCGCGCATGACGATCGGTCAGATCATCGAGGAGGGGCTAGTCGTCAACAAGCTCGGCGCCACCAAGGGCGAACGTCTGGACAGGGTCCGCGAGGCGTTGATTGCCGCCGGCATGCCGGGCAATATCCTGTCGCGCTTTCCGCATGAATTCTCCGGCGGCCAGCGCCAGCGCATCGCCATTGCAAGGGCGATAGCGCTGGAGCCGGAATTCATATTGCTTGACGAGCCGACCTCGGCTCTCGACCTGTCGGTCCAGGCGCAGATCATCGAATTGTTGCGCAAGCTGCAGGATGAGCGAGGCCTGAGCTACCTGTTCATTTCGCATGACCTCAAGGTCGTGCGCGCCCTCTGCCACCGTGTCATCGTCATGCAGCATGGCAAGATCATGGAAGAGGGACCCGTCAACGAAGTCCTTTCCAATCCCAAGACACCCTACACCGAACGGCTCGTCAAAGCCGCTTTCGAGGTAGCCTGATTTCAGAATGCCGGAGGTTCATATGGCAAATCCCAGAATAACGTTCATCGGAGCTGGCTCCACCGTTTTCATGAAGAATATCGTCGGCGATATCCTGCAGCGTCCGGCGCTGTCGGGGGCCACGATTGCGCTCATGGACATCAACCCGCAGCGGCTGGAAGAAAGCGCCATTGTCGTCAACAAGCTGATTTCGACGCTCGGCGTGAAGGCGAAGGCGGAAACCTATTCCGATCAGCGCAAGGCACTATCCGGCGCCGATTTCGTCGTCGTCGCCTTCCAGATCGGCGGCTACGAACCCTGCACCGTCACGGATTTCGAAGTGCCGAAGAAATATGGCCTGCGTCAGACGATTGCCGACACGCTCGGCGTCGGCGGCATCATGCGTGGCCTCAGAACCGTGCCGCATCTCTGGAAGATCTGCGAGGATATGCGCGCCGTCTGCCCCAATGCCATCATGCTGCAATATGTCAACCCGATGGCGATCAACACCTGGGCGATCGCGGAGAAATACCCTGACATCAAGCAGGTCGGCCTCTGCCATTCCGTGCAGGGCACGGCGATGGAACTCGCTCACGATCTCGACATTCCCTATGACGAAATCCGCTACCGTTCGGCCGGCATCAACCACATGGCCTTCTATCTGAAATTCGAGCATCGCCAGCCGGATGGTTCCTACAAGAACCTCTATCCCGATCTCGTGCGCGCCTATCGCGAAGGCCGTGCGCCGAAGCCCGGCTGGAACCCGCGCTGCCCCAACAGGGTGCGTTATGAGATGCTGACACGGCTTGGCTATTTCGTCACCGAAAGCTCGGAGCATTTCGCCGAATACACGCCTTACTTCATCAAGGAAGGCCGCGAAGACCTGATCGAGAAATTCGGCATTCCGCTCGACGAATATCCGAAGCGCTGCATCGAGCAGATCGCCCGTTGGAAGGGCCAGGCGGAAGCCTATCGTTCGGCCGACAAGATCGAGGTCAATGAATCGAAGGAATATGCTTCCTCGATCATCAATTCGGTCTGGACCGGAGAGCCCTCGGTCATATACGGCAATGTCCGCAACAATGGCTGCATTACTTCTCTGCCGGCAAATTGTGCTGCGGAGGTACCCTGCCTCGTCGATGCCTCCGGCATCCAGCCGACCTATATTGGCGACCTGCCGCCGCAGCTGACCGCACTGATCCGCACCAACATCAATGTCCAGGAACTGACGGTCCAGGCGCTGATGACGGAAAATCCGGAACATATCTATCATGCTGCGATGATGGACCCGCACACAGCGGCCGAGCTCGATCTCGACCAGATCTGGTCGCTGGTCGACGACCTGCTTGCCAGCCACGGCGACTGGCTGCCGGAATGGGCGCGGCCGAACAAGGCGCGCGCCGCCTGAGGCACCGCTATGATCAGCGCCGGCGGATATGCTGGCGCTGATCGTGCCTGGTGGTCAGGACAATCTGCCTTCGTCATCAATCAGCGTTAGGCGGCAAGGAGCTGTGTCGCTCCATCGCCAGAGTACCAGGTTGAGATCATCATTTCTGGCGGCCGGAGCAAAACTTCTGACCAGGAGGCCGTGATAGCCGTCGGACGCAAGCTTGCGCGCAAAGGCCTGTGTTCTGGCTTCTCCACGTGCCTTCATTTCATCACGCCAGCTGGCCGCGGCTATCGCAGCGCCATCTATTCCCTGCTCCTCAAGAGCGATTTCATCCCTGCTGTCGAAGATGCACTCGACATCAGCTTCGTAACCGACGAGCGTTGTCGGCTGCAGGCTGCCGACCTGGTTGGCTTCCCGGAGCGCGGTCAGAACGGACAGGGACGTATAGAGCGCCGGCATTCCCTTGGGATTGAACCGACCGCCATAAAGTTCGGCACCGCGCCCAGAGAGCGGCTCGCGCGCGTAAACAGGGTTCAGCGCTCGATAGAGCTTTCCTTTGTAGTGCATGGCCGGGGTTAGGCGTGAACGCCGGCATCGATCGCGTCGATATAGTCAAGAACGTCGTCCGCCCGCCCGTCGCGAACCAGCTGCATGGCGGTCTGGCCCGAAAAGCCTGACAGAGGCTCGGAGCGATACCAAGCATAGGCCATCAACGTCGAGCCGAAGCGAGGTTCGACCTTGTTGACGACTTCGATCATTTCGCGGAGGCGCCGTTGCGTCTTGTCGGAGCGGAGCCGGTCCTTGCGCTGGATTGCGTCTTTGCCAAGCCCGGCGGTGCGGGCGATCTCTTCGCTGGTCGTGCGGAAGGCATCGGCAATTTTGCGCGGCGCAAACAGACCGTCATCTGCATATTGTGCGAGGCCCATCTTTCATCTCCATGCCGTATATACTGACGTTATATAGCGTCAGAACGAGCGGCATTCAATGGCGAAGTTTACCGGTGGTCGCCACTGATTATCTTGGCCGCCTT
The DNA here is from genome assembly GCF_014193935.1 of Rhizobium sp. BK377. Taxonomy (NCBI): domain Bacteria; kingdom Pseudomonadati; phylum Pseudomonadota; class Alphaproteobacteria; order Hyphomicrobiales; family Rhizobiaceae; genus Rhizobium; species Rhizobium sp. BK377. The sequence goes on along the minus strand of NZ_JACIAC010000003.1, from coordinate 313,882 downwards.
GAGCGGTCGCCATGGCGGCCAAGGAACGGCACCGCGTCATTCTCGATGAAGATCAAGAGGCGCGGAAACGCAGATTGCCGGCCGAAAGCTCGCTGACCGAGGCGCAGCCCATCAACTTCATGCCGCGCTCGATTTCGGTTCGCATTTGCAGCAGCGCCCGTTCGACGCCTGCCTGGCCAGCTGCCGCAAGCGGGAACAGATAGTAGCGCCCGACGCCGACGGCCTTGGCGCCAAGCGATAGGGCCTTCAGCACATGGGTACCGCGCTGGATGCCGCCATCGACCATCACATCGATCCGATCGCCGACAGCCTCGACGATTTCCGCAAGCTGGTCGAAGCCGCTGCGCGAACCGTCGAGCTGACGCCCGCCGTGGTTGGAAAGCACGATGCCGGTACAGCCGATATCGATGGCGCGCTTGGCATCCTCGACCGTCATGACGCCCTTTAGGCAGAACTGCCCGCCCCAGGTCTTCACCATGTCGGCAACGTCGTCCCAGTTCATGGCGGGATCAAGCATTTCAGTGAAATAGCGGCTGATCGACATCGTGCCGCTGCCCATGTCGACGTGGCTGTCGAGCTGCGGCAGGCGGAATTTCTCGTGCGTGAAATAATTGATGGCCCACGCGGGTTTGACGGCAAACTGGGCCATGCCCGACAGATTGAGCTTGAAGGGAATGGCAAAGCCGGTGCGCTTGTCGCGCTCGCGGTTGCCGCCCGTAATGCTGTCGACGGTCAGCATCATCACCTGCACGCCAGCCTGCTTGGCTCTCGCCATCATTTCGTTGTTGAGGCCGCGATCCCGGTGGAAATAGAACTGATAGACCTGTGGTCCGCTGCTGATCTTACGCGCCTCTTCCAGGCTGATCGTGCCGAGCGACGACACGCCGAACATCGTGCCGAATTTACCGGCGGCATGCGCGACCGCGCGTTCCCCCTCATGATGAAAGAGCCGCTGCAGGGCCGTCGGCGAGCAATAGACCGGCATGGCGAGTTTCTGGCCCATGACGGTGACCGACATGTCGACTTCGCTGACGCCGCGCAGCACGCTCGGCAGAAGATCGCAACTCTCGAAAGCAGATGTATTGCGCCTGTAGGTAACCTCATCGTCCGCCGCGCCGTCGATATAATTGAAGATCGGCCCGGGAAGGCGTTGCTTGGCAAGACGGCGGAAGTCATGGAAATTATGGCAGTCTGAAAGGCGCATACTCGTATCCAATCGAGGGCTGGCATGAAATGCCTCCAGCCGATGAGCGGCCGCGAGACCTCCTCGTCTTCGCGATCCATGACCTATGGGATACGATTATTATCGCATCAATCTCAAGCTCTCTTGAGTGCGCTTCCGTCGCCTTGTGAGAGAAAGGCGCAATTTATTGCCCAGCGGCCACGCGAGATGACGTGCCTTCCGGAGGTCGGATCAGCGGGTGGGCTTCATAGCGAGCCAGATGACATGCCGTGCACCGCCGCGCTTGCCGTTGGCGCGGGTGTTGATCGCCTCGACAGCAAAGCCGCTCTCCTTCAGCCGGCGGGTGAAGGATGGATCAGGCCCCGAGGACCAGACGGCAAGCACGCCGCCGGGGCGGAGCGCCTCGCGAGCGGATTTCAGCCCGGCATAGTCATAGAGCCGGTCATTGGACTTGCGGGTGAGGCCGTCGGGGCCATTATCAACGTCGAGAAGGATCGCATCGTAAGCGGCCTTTCCGGCGCGGATCGCCTCGCCGACATCACCCTGATGGATCGACACGCGCGGATCGTCGAGACAGCCCTTGAACACCTCCGTCATCGGTCCGCGTGCCCAGACAACAACTTGCGGGATCAGTTCGGCGACGACAACACCGGCATCCTCGGGCAAGACCGCAAGGGCAGCCCGCAGGGTGAAACCCATGCCAAGCCCGCCGATCAGGATCTTCGGCTTCGGGTGCGATTTGATCCGCTCGAAGGACAGGGTGGCGAGTGCTTCTTCCGAGCCGCTGAGGCGGCTGTTCATCAGCTCATTGGTGCCGAGCATGATCGAAAATTCGGATCCGCGCTGCTTCAGCCGCAATTGCCCGCCTTCGCCGGGAATGGTCGCGGAATCGAGCTGGATCCAGGGAAGCATGGCAGTTTCGTCTCGCTGAAGGGGACCGTCCCCTAGCATAGGGCGACGGTCGAAGCCAGCAAGGCTTAGATCATGCGCATGAAATGGTCGCGCTCGTATTTCGTGACACCCTCCTGCGACACGATGGAGCAGTGGGGGATATCTTCGACTGCGGCTGCAGGCGCATTCGCGAATCGTTCAAGCACACATCGGATCCGCACTGCACCGGCCCGGTTTGACCAGGCCGTCTCACAATGCTCGAAATGTGATCCGGCTTAGATACTGGCGTCTTTCCACAGGCTATGAAAATGATGGACAGGTCCATGGCCGGAACCGACTGTCAGTTCGCCTGCGGCAGCGACTGCCTGCGCAAGATAGGCTTTGGCGGTTGCCACGGCCATTTGCGGCAATGCGCCTTTTGCAAGCTCGGCGGCCAACGCGCTGGAGAGGGTGCAGCCCGTGCCGTGTGTATTTTTGGTCGGGATGCGTTTCGCCTCGAACCAGTGCAGGCCAGAGGCCGTCGACAGCACGTCGGGGCTTTCGACACTGCCGAGATGGCCGCCCTTGACCAGCACCGCGGCGGGTCCGAGGGTACGCAGGCGTTCGGCTTGCGACGCCATCTGCTCGCGGCTTTCGGCAACCTCTTCGTGCAGCAACGCGGCGGCTTCCGGCAGGTTTGGGGTCAGCAGCGTGGCGAGCGGCAACAGCTGCCGCGTCAGCGCATCGACGGCCTGCGGGTCGAGGAGCGCCGCCCCACCCTTGGCGATCATGACAGGATCGACGACAATGGGAATTCCGCGGTGAGGCGTCAGCGCCTCGGCAACCGCTTCGGCAATGCCGGCATTGGCGATCATGCCGATCTTGACCGCATCGACGCGTACATCGCCGAAGACCGCTTTTATCTGCTGGGCGACGAAGTGCGGCGGCACGAGATGCACGCCGGTCACACCCTGCGTGTTCTGCGCCGTCAGTGCCGTCAGCGCCGCCATGCCATAGACGCCGCGCGCCGAGAAAGCCTTGAGATCGGCCTGGATGCCGGCCCCTCCGGAGGGATCGGAACCGGCGATGGACAGGACGTTACGGATCATTGGCGGACCTTTCGGATTTCCTCGGCAATGCGAACTGTCGCGACCTTCGGGTCGGGTGTGCCGCAGATCGCCGAGACGACAGCAAGCCCATCTGCTCCTGCCGCAAAGACGGAACCGGCGTGTTCGCTCTTCAGACCTCCGATCGCAACCGTTGGAACAGGCGCAGCCTTTACAAGTCTCGCCAACCCATCGAAACCGATCGGCTGCTTATGGTCGGTCTTTGTAGGCGTCGCAAATACCGGCCCGATCCCGGCATAATCGACAATTCCAGCGTCGATTGCCGCAGCCAGCGCCTCAGTCTCAACAGAGAGACCCAGGATCATGTCCGGGCCGATCATCGCACGTGCGGCGGCAGGTACCATATCGTCCTGACCGATATGCAGCCCATCGGCGCTGATTGCAATGGCCGCTTCCACGTCATCGTTGATAACAAGCAGGGCGCCCGTATCCTTCAGGATCTCCTTGAGCGCCAGGCCGGTCTCGATCATCCTTGCCGTTCCGCCACGCTTGTCGCGAAGCTGCACCATTGTTGCACCGCCGGCGACGGCGAGCCGCGCCGTCTCGATCATGCCGATTCCGGCGCAGAGATCGGGGTCGAGAACCAGATAGAGCGAAAGATCGAAGCGTTTCATGCAGCGATGATCCTGATTTTTGCATCGAGCTTTGCTTCATCAAGCGCGGCAAGCTGATCGAGGAAACGCCAGGAGAAAGAGCCGGGGCCATCCGCATTTTTCGCGGCTTCTTCGCCGGCGACCGCAAACGTGGCAAGTGCGGCGACAGCAGCCGCGAAGGGGTCGGCGGGAACGGTGGCGGCGAAGGCGCCCGTCAGGCAGGTCAGAGAGCAGCCGAGCGCAGTCACCTGTGGCATCAGTGCCGATCCGCCCTCGATGCGCAGCGCTTGTGCGCCATCCGTCACGAAATCCACCACACCGGTGACTGCGACGACCGCGCCATGCCGTTCGGAAAGGAGCCGCGCGGAAGCTTCAGCCTGCTCAACCGGGTCACGGCTGTCGACACCTTGGCCACGGCTCTCACCACCGGCAAGCGCGATGATCTCTGAAGCATTGCCGCGGATGATCGTCGGACGGAGCGCCAGCAGATCGGCGACTGCCTTACGGCGGAAGGACGTCGCATAATGGGCGACCGGATCGAGCACCCAAGGTTTGCCGCTCGCGTTTGCAGCCCTTGCCGCCGCATGCATGCCGTCGATCCATTGGGTGGAGAGCGTGCCGATATTGACGGTCAAAGCGCCGGCGATTGCGGCAAACTCGCCCGCTTCCTCGGCGGCGTGGACCATGGCAGGCGATGCACCCGCCGCAAGCACCACATTGGCAGCGATGTTCATGGCCACATAATTGGTGATGCACTGCACGAGCGGCGGCTTGGTGCGCATCGCCGTCAACAAAGCTCCGGGTGTCTTGTTCTCCATAGTACCCCTTTCGGGCGGGGCAGGCGCGGGAACGATCGTGCAACGAAGCAGACTGCGACCCGAGCGACTCCCTCCGCCGGCATTATCCGGTTCAGGTTCGAAGGGTGCTTCTCAGCCAGTTCTTGCGAACGGGCGCCCCTGTCTCTCAACGGCACTCTTTCTTGCAGAGAATGGTGCCGATGTCACCGGCAAAATGACGATTTTGAGACTGAGGTTTTGCAAATGCGCACCACGGGCCGCCCGAGCGCCCGTGGTGCAACTTCAAATGCCGGTTTTTCGGATTAGGGTCCGGCTGCTCTACTCGATCAACGCAGCGGCGCCGGAAGCAGGTTTGTCGTAAAGTCCTGATACGAGACCGGACGCAGGAACCTGTAGATGGCGAGCGTTCCGACGGAGGTCGATCTGCCATCGGCCGTTGCCGGGTAGGGGCCGCCGTGCACCATGGCGGGCGATACTTCCACGCCGGTTCCGAAGCCGTTCACGAGCAGGCGTCCGGCAAGCATTTCCAGATTGGGAACGAGGCGCTTTGCGTCCTGTTCGTCTTCGCTCGTAATGTGCAGGGCAACGGTCAGCTGGCCTTCGAGACCGTCGAGGACGCGCTCGAGTTCGGCGAGATCACGGCAGCGCACGATAAGGCCGGCTGCACCGAAGACCTCGTCCTGCAGCTCATGATGTGCAAGGAATGCCGCGGCCGTCGTTTCGAAGAGAGCGGCCGTGCCTTCGAATTCGCTGCCGGGCTTGCCATTGGCGACGAGCCGGACTTCGGGATGCTTTTCCAGCCGAGCAACGCCATTACAGAATGCCTTGGCGATGGAGCCTGTCAGCATCGTCTGGGCTCCGACATCGGGCAGAAGCTCCCGCGCCTTGGCAATGAAAGTGTCCAGGCCTTCGCTATCGATGGCGAGAATGAGGCCGGGATTGGTGCAGAACTGCCCGGCACCGAGGACAAGCGAGCTCACGAATGCCGTTGCGATCTCAGCTGCGCGGGTTTTCAGCGCGTTCGGGAAGAAGATGACCGGGTTGATGCTGCTCATCTCGGCATAGACCGGGATCGGTTGCTTGCGCTCGGAAGAGATCTTCATCAGCGCGGTTCCGCCGCGGCGCGAACCGGTGAAGCCGACGGCGCGGATTCTCGCATCGGCCACCAGCTTCTGTCCGACCTCGAAGCCGGTATCGAAGAGAAGCGCAAACGTGCCGGCATGCAGGCCAGCCTTGGCAACCGCGCGCTGTACGGCGCGGCCGACCAGTTCCGACGTGCCCGGATGAGCGGAATGCGCCTTGACGACGACAGGGCATCCTGCCGCGAGAGCAGACGCCGTATCACCGCCGGCGACCGAGAAGGCGAGCGGAAAGTTCGATGCGCCGAAAACCGCGACCGGGCCGAGGGGAACGTTGCGCAGGCGAAGATCGGGCTTCGGAACCGGCTTGCGGGAAGGATCGGCGCCATCGAAACGAAGCTCCTGGAACCGGCCTTCGCGAACCTCTTTCGCAAATAGCCGTAGCTGTCCTGTCGTGCGAGCGCGTTCGCCCTCGAGGCGCCCGCGGGGAAGTCCGGTTTCCGCCATTGCCCGCACGATCAGCTCGTCGCCGATAGCCTCGATCTCGCTGGCAATGGTTTCAAGAAAGGCAGCCCGTGTTTCCAGATCGGTTTCCCGATAGGAGGCGAAGGCCTCCCATGCAAGCCTCGTCGCCTCTTCGACGTCTTCGGCGGAGGCGCCACCGAAAGAGACGGGCAGCGCCATCCCCGTGGCTGCTTCGACACCGTAGAGCTCGCCACGCGTGCCGCGCTTTTCCGATCCCGCGACGAGCAGGCTTCCATTGATAGTCATGACGGATTTCCTTTCAAACAGACTCGAGTGACGTATATAGGCGTTCGTCTTCTCAATTTCACGACATCTTTCCCGATATCGCATCGAATACGGACACCTCCGACGGAGACCCGGTGGCGCCGCCGAACAGGTCAGCCGATAGCGGCCGTAAAAGCATTGCATGCCGAAATGCCGCCCCTTTTTTACGCTCATTCTCGTGCAGGATTGAACGCCGAGGGGGGCCATATGAAATACACATCCGCTGTCTGCGCGGCACTTACCGCCGTACTGCTGTCAACAACCGCATTCGCGCAAACCGGAACGATCAAGTCGATCCGGCTGTCTTCCGGCGGCGTCGCCGAGTATGTTCGTACTCTTGATGTCCGGGACGACGGCAACGCTATCGTCGAGGTGCCGACAGACCAGATGGATGACTTCCTGAAGACCCTCGTCGTATCGGGACCGGCGCCCGTGAAGGGCCTTTCGACCACCGGGCCGGGCATGGTGGACGAGACGTTCAAGGTATTACCGATCAAGCCACAGGATCTGGATTCCGCGGCCGGGGTGTTGCGGGCTCTCAGAGGCGCACCTGTCTCTGCGAACGGGGTAAAGGGCCGCATCGTCGGCGTGGAGCCCGCTACCGAAAAGCAGCGTGCGCGGTTGATCGTGATGCTTGACAGCGGTGCCTTTGACGTTGCCGAGATCGGTGGCGCCATGGCCTACAAACTCGACGATCCCAAAGACGCCGAAATGATTGCCCGGGCGGCGGAATTGCTGTCGAGCGATGGGTTGCAGGGGACGCGTGCGGTCACCATCGCGCTTGATGGCAAGGCGTCGTCGGCCGTGGACATCTCCTACGTTGTCGCAGCGCCGCTCTGGAAACCGTCCTACAGGATTATTGTCGGCGCCAAGGGCAAAGCGCGGTTGCAGGCGTGGGCCGTCCTGGAGAATGCATCCGGCGAAGACTGGCGCGGGGTTTCCATATCCTTGACATCGGGAAAGCCCGTGACGCTTCGCCAGAGATTGTACGCAAGAACATGGCCGTCGCGCGTGGACGTATCGAGCGCCTATCTGGATGTAGCAGGTGCCAAACGTGCCGTGGTTGGTGGAGCGTTGCTGAACAAGCCGGAGGCCGAGGCCTCTGCTCCCGTTATGGCTGCTCCGGCCGCTACCATCGCTGCGACTGCCGACGAGGGTGACGTGGTGGCAAATTTCGATCTTCCAGGCGCATACGACCTGAAGAACGGCGAGACGATTTCGGTGCCGATCTTGGATCGCGAGATCAAGGCGGAGTTCGTTGCTCTCTATCGCGATGGAGCGCAACATCCGGATGCAGCCCTCGTGCTCACCAACGACACGGGGACCTCGCTGCCGCCGGCGGTGGCTGCAGTCTATGATGAAAAAGGGCGTTATGTCGGCGACGCACGCATAGGCAATGTGAAGCCGGGCGGCGTGGAAAAGGCGACGTTTGCCGCCGATCAGAAGATCGAGCAGGAGGTGGCAAGCGCCATATCCAGTTCCTTTCGAACTGTCATCGTAAAAGACGGTTATCTCGAGGCCACGCTGGAGCGACGGCTGCGAAAGACCTTCTCCGTCTGGGGCGCTGATGCCGACAGGACGTTTGTCGCGGAAGACCCGGGCATGGCAGGATGGGAACTGGTTAAGTCCGAAGGCGTGGAAGAGACACCGCAAGGTGCGCGGGCAACTGTGATCGTCCCTGCGGGCAAGAGGGTTTCGACGACCATCGAATGGCGCATGGCCGAGAGCGAGACGCAGGCGATCGCCGATATCGACGACACTGTGATCCTGCAATGGCTCGATGAAGGGCCGTCTCCGGAAATCGCCTCGAAACTTCAGGGTCTTGTGACGGCAAGGAAGGCACAAAAGGAAGCGGAGAGGGACCTGTCCAGGGTTATGCAGGCAATTGAAGACGCAACGTCGGAATCCTCACGGATTTCAGGCTTGCTTTCCTCTGTAGGCGACACGCCGCTCAAGCAGCAGTTCCTTCAGGACCTGACGGAACAGGAGAAGTCGATCAAGGCGTTGCGGGCGCAAAGGGACGAGGCGCGAGATCGGCTTGAAAAGCTTCGCAAGGAGCTCGGGGAAGCAATAGCTCGTCTGTAGATAGGCCTGGCACGAATTGGGCGCCAATTCCTGCTGCCACCGACGGCACTATCAGCGTCGGTGAGGCATTGCTTGCGGATCTCAGACCTCGACTTTGCCGTTTTCTTCACCGTTCCAATATTGGATCGAACGTGCCGCAACCTTGATCAAGGCAAGCCCAGGCGTCTGGGTGCCCTCGGGAAACCATCGTTCCAGTCCCTTGACCCAATGTTGCTCGAATTCCGAGACGTCCTCGATGATCGAAGCGTTACCATCGATCGCGATGAATATGCCCGGTTTGCTGAGCAGATGCGGCGGCGCGGTGAAGGTCAGCTGCACCGCGTTGTCTTTCCGAATGTCAGATATCTTGCGGGTATCCGTATAGGAAAAGAACCAGGAATCCCCGTCATATTCGACGTCGCCATTGTTGCTCATCGGCCGAGTGCTGATCCGGTTCGAGGCTCCACGTGTCGAAAACATGCAGAAATCCAGCTTCTTCAGATGCTTCGACAGTTCTTCTCTCGTCATCGATGCCATGGTGGTTCTCCAATCCAGGTGAAAACAACCGGCGATAATCGAAGTTCCGTGGAATATACGGCCTGCACGCCGACCCCTGCCCATCAGCCCATGGCGCCAGCCGCGAATGAACGTGGAAGGCCATGGCTTGCGCAAAGCCGCTGGTCGGCCGATGCACCGAATGAAATAGCGGAACCATTGGGAGCCATGGAAAACTAAGCTTGCTCATGGAAGCGAGCCTTAGAGCCAGCATCGCGAGATACCCGGGTTACTTTGCTCAATCGGGCTGCACAGGCCTGATCGTATCAACCGAGATATCGCCTTCAATTACACCTCGCACGACATCCGTGCGATTCCGATCGATCTCGACGACTGTGTAAAGCTTGTCGTCGCGAAACGCGCTCGCATGTGTCGTGGTCACATCGTCGGCGGGCGCCGCGTCGACCTCCATGAAGTCGAGCTCGCGCCCAGCCGCTACGATCCGGGCATCACCCGCCGTTCTTGCTGCGACCACCACGACGCCATGGCCCGGCGAGTTTTCCCATCTCGGATCGTCTGCCGCTGCGATCGGTTCAAGTCGATAGATACCGAGGGGCTCGCCTGCCGGGAGCGTTGAACTTTCCATCGCCGCGTCTTCTATTTGCGCCTTGCTCTCAACCGAACGCCCAAACGTGTTCGGATTTGTCGCGTTGTTGATCTTGTCGTTTCCTGTTCGTGACACGTTAGACATGTCGTCCTCCATTTGCTGTGAACATAACGATGGTGCGATCCGACTGTTCCGCGATTGGCAAAAGGAACCGCGCCGCCACGAGTTTCCCGTGTCGGATCATGATCGACCGACAAGCGAACCAATTTGCAAAAAAGCCGCCTGCAGGTTTCGCCAGGAGTGTGATTTGTTTTGGGAGGTCCTCATCGGGCCTGCATTGCCCAATGCGATGGGCTTTTCGGCTGAGCGAGTATGGGATGGCTGCAGTCCGCAACGCGCAGCCATCCCATTTGAGCAAGCGACCCCTCGTCGAACGCTTGCAGCCGGCCCCCGCCAGTCCTCGAAATGTTAGCAACGCCTAAAGCGTCCCCGCTAGTGCGTGAATGCAACACTTCATGAAAGGTTTCCACAGAAGTGACTGCGGACCACCGTCACCATTGATCCGCCGCTGGATTCCTTTGCCTCGGGCGGCTCAGAGCGCGGAAAAATGGGCCTTGATCAATTCGTGATCGGAGATTGCTGCTCCGTCTGCGTCGACGGCAGCAACAGTCATGGCGTCGCTTGCCGAAAGGCTGCGGGTAAACAGCCAGTCGAGGCGGGCGAAAGGCGGCTGCGGCGTCCCGTCGGGGCGGGTGCGCTGCGTGAGCGCGAAGTCATTGGCAGCGTCCCAGTGATAACCGGCTTCTGCGAGGAGACCGAAAAGCGGTTCGTGCGCTTCAGGTTCACGCGATCCCTCGGGAAGAATATTGGTGTTGAAATCGCCACCCAAAACGACAGGCAAGCCATCGGCGAGCTTTTCGACTGCGGCGATCAGCCTTTTTGTCTGCCTTGCCCGATCCGCGATGTCAGTCTTACTTTCCAGATGCACGCTAACTGCAAGAATCGGCCCGAATGCGGTTTCTATTTTGGCCGCGATTGCCATGCGGCCGCCGATCCGACCCTGCCCGTCCTTCGCATCCGTCCACCATGTGCCGCCGTCATCGAGACGGATCAATGCTGCATCCAGCAACGGCAAGCGGGAGAGCAGCGCATTGCCGTGGAAGCCGGCGGCGTTCGTCTCGCCCTTATGCCATTCACGCTCACGAGAATCTCCGAGACCAAGTTCCACGAATTCCACGCCAAAAGCATAGGACATGCCGAGATCGCGGGCGAGGTCGGCAACAGTGTGCCGGTTGCCGGCGCGCGCCGTGCCGAGATCAGCCTCCGTGAGCAACAGGATATCGGCGTCGCTCTTGCGGATGAGCTCCACGGAAGGAGCATGATATTTCAGGCGTTCGGCGTTCCAAGCAGCGATGACAAGACCGTCACCGATGCTGGCGTCATTGGCAGTCCTTACGACTTCGATCGTCGACAGCGCCGGCAGGGTCGCCGCAAGCCTGTCGTGCTCGGTCTGTGTCGGTTCGGCAGCACGCGCCTCATCGAAGAAAGTCGCTGAGGGCACGGCAAGCGCCTGTACGGCGGCCGCAAGCAGGTTACGATCGCCCCTGGCGAGATCAAGAAAGCTCTTCATCTGCATCAGGCTCAGGCGTTGATGGTCACGGCGTTGTTGCGTGCCGGCGCGACGAGAACTTTGCCAGTATCGGCCGAATAGAGATGGATCGTATCCTGGTCGATTGCGATGCCGATCCGGTCGCCAGTCTTCAGCGAGACCGATCCGGTCATGGCGACGGCAAAGGGCAAGCCATCGAAATCGGCATGCACGACGCGGCTGGCGCCGAGTTCTTCGATGAAGTCGGCGGTCGCAACGAGTGCCCCCGGTGCATCCGGAGAGACGAGGCGAGCGGATTCGGCGCGCACGCCGAGAACGATGCGCTGGCCGGCAAGCTGCTTGCCGCGCTCGGCGGGGAGCGTCACGGTGCGGCCTTCGTCATAGATGAAGACGCCGTTTTCATTGACGCGGCCTTCCAGCAGGTTCATTGCCGGCGTACCGACGAAGCCGGCGACGAAGCGGCTTGCCGGATAGTGATAGACTTCTTCCGGTGTGCCGACCTGTTCGACATTGCCGGCATTCATGACGATGATGCGGTCGGCCAGCGTCATGGCCTCGTTCTGGTCGTGTGTCACGAAAATCGAGGTGGCGCCGAGGCGGCGATGCAGGCGGCGGATTTCCGCGCGCATGGCGATACGCAGCTTGGCATCGAGGTTCGACAGCGGTTCGTCGAAGAGGAAGACCTTCGGCTCTCGGATCATGGCGCGGCCCATGGCGACGCGCTGGCGCTGGCCGCCGGAAAGGGCGGCCGGCCGGCGCTCGAGGAAGGGCTCGAGGCTCAGTGCCTTGGCGACGTCGGCGATGCGACGATCGCGTTCGGCCTTCGGCACACCGGCGACCTTCAGGGCATAGCCGATATTCTCGGCAACGCTCATGTGCGGATAGAGCGCATAGTTCTGGAACACCATTGCGCAGCCGCGTTCACGCGGCTCGAGCTGGTTGACCACACGTCCGTCGATGGCGATTTCGCCACCGGTAATTTCTTCGAGACCCGCGACCATGCGCAGCAGCGTAGACTTGCCGCAGCCGGACGGACCGAGGATGACGATGAATTCGCCCGACTGGATTTCGAGATCAACGCCGTGAACGACGGCGTTCTTGCCATAGTTCTTTTTCACGCCTCGGATGGAGATCGGTGCCAAGGGTCTGTTCCTTTCACTTCTCGGTGGAGATAAGGCCGCGCACGAACCAACGCTGCATCAGGATGACGAGGATCAGCGGCGGCGACATGATGATCAGTGTTCCGGCCATGGCGACGTTCCAGTCGGGCAGGCCGAATTCGGAGGGAATGAGTGTCTTGAGCTGGGTAACGGCGATGCCGAAATTCGGGTCGGTCGTGATCAGCAGCGGCCAGAGGTACTGGTTCCAGGCCCAGACGAACATGATGGTGAAAAGTGCAATCATGTTCGGGCGAGACAAAGGCAGCAGTACGTCCCAGAAGAAGCGGATCGCGCCTGAGCCATCCATCTTCGATGCCTCGGCGAGTTCGTCCGGAACCGTCAGGTAGAACTGGCGATAGAGGAAGGTACCCGTCGCAGTGGCGACCATCGGCAACACGAGGCCCGGATAGGAGTTCAGGAGACCCCATTCAAGCTTGATCTGGATGCCTGTGACCTGCGCGATCAGCCACGTAATACCGGTGACATCGAGAATTGCCTGAAAGGGCTGAAGCGCATTGGCGGCGATCGAATAGGTCGGCACGATGCGCACTTCGAGCGGCAGCATCAGCGTGATGAAGATGATCCAGAAGATCAGATAGCGGCCGCGGAAGCGAAAATAGACGATCGAGAAAGCTGCCATCGCGGAAAGGATGACCTTGCCTGCGCCGACCGTGGCAGCGAAAATGACGCTGTGAAACAACTTGTTGCCGAGATCGGCGCGAACCCAGGCGGTCTGCACGTTCTCCCAGAAATGGCTGCTTGGAACCAGCGGTAGCGGCACGCGGTTGACGGTCTCGAGATCGAGCGTCGATGCAATGATGACGATCAGGAAAGGCAGAAGCGCAATCACCAGGCCGAGTGCGAGCAAGGTGTAACAGACAAAATTGAATATTGGCGTGCGTTCGATCATGTCCGCGACCTCACTTGTAGTGCACGCGCCGCTCGATGAAGCGGAACTGGAAAATGGTGAGCAGGATGACGAGCCCCATGAGGATCATGGATTGGGCTGCGGCACCCGAATAATCGAGGCCTCTGAAGCCGTCGAAATAGATCTTGTAGACCATGAGTTCCGTGGCGCGCGCCGGACCGCCCTGGGTCATCACGTCGACGATGCCGAAGGAATCCTGGAAACTCTCGGTGATGTTGATGACGAGCAGGAAGAACAGCGTCGGTGTGAGCAGCGGTAGCTGGATATCCCGCATGCGGCGCAGCGGCCCCGAGCCGTCCATGGCGGCCGCCTCGATCAGCGAACGCGGAATGCCCTGCAACGCTGAAAGGAAGAAGATGAAATTGTAGCCGATATACTTCCAGGAAAAGGCGACGATCACCGCGATCATGGCATCCTTACCGTCGAGAGCGGGGTTCCAGAGGCCGGGCCAGACATGGTTGATGACCGATAGGAGACCGGCCTCCGGCGCCAGGATGAAGCGGAAGGCAAGACCGAGGGCGGGAGCGGCAATCGCATAAGGCCAGATGAAGACTGACCGGTAGATTTTGTGGCCGCGCAGTTCACGATCCGTCAGAAGCGCCAGGATGAGCGCCAGCCCCATGGCGATAATGGTCGAACTGAAGCCGAAAATCATGCTGCGGGTAACGGAGTCCCAATAGATAGGATCGCTCAGCAGCTGCTTGAAATTGTCGAAACCGACCCAGGCGTTGCCGCCGCCCCATGGCTGCTCGAGCGTGAACGCCCAGTAAAGCGCCTGCGCGCTCGGCCAGTAGAAGAAAACGAAGATCAGCAGCAGCATGGGAAATGCGAAGAGAAGGCCGATCGTCGTCGAGGAGAAAGTGACGCGCTTTTCCATGAGTGGTCGTTTTCGTCCTGGTTTGGTTCTGGCGTGGGCGGCGATATCGCTTCCGCAGCCTGTAGGGAATGTACAAAGACGCACCCGGCGCGCGAGAAGCGGGCCGGGTGCGGCTCGTATCAGTCGATTAGGGGAGCTGAACGCCCTTGTAGGTCTGCTGGAAGCGACGCAGGAGCTGGTTGCCGCGGTCAGCAGCAGAGTCGAGCGAAGCCTGTACATCGGCATTGTTGACGAAGATTGCCTGCAGGCCGTTCGCGATTTCGGTGCGGACCTGGAGCAGGCCACCGAGACGGATACCCTTGGCAGACGTGTCGCCAGCCGGGGAAGCGGTCAGGCTCTGAATGGCGAGTTCGCGACCGGCATAGGGAGCCTTGTCGTAGAAGCCCTGCTTCTTCAGGTATTCGAAGCCCGAGTTGCGAACCGGGATGTAGCCGGTAACGGTCGACCAGGTGAGGGCTTCTTCCGGCTTTGCGATGAAGTTGAAGAAGGCTGCGGCAGCCTTGTATTCCGCGTCCGAATGACCCTTCAGAACCCAGAGCGAAGCGCCGCCGACGTAGGAGCTGTGACGGGTCGCGTCGCTATAGGTCGGGAGCATCGAAACGCCCCAGTTCATGCCCTGCTTGGCGGTACGGCCGATGTTGCCGTGGTCGCCAACGGAGGTCAGGATGACTTGGCAGTCGCCAGCAGCGAAGGCTTCGACGAAGGTCTGGCCAACGGCCTTGTTCTTGATGACGGCTTCCTTGGCGTCGTACCAGCCCTTAAGGTCCTTGACGAAGTTCACGAGCATCGGGTTCTTGTTGAACACCAGTTCGGCGTCGAGGCCTTCAAAGCCGTTCTTCTTGGTAGCGATCGGTTCGCCGTTGACGGCTTCGAACTGCTCGATGTACTGCCAGACTTCGTTGTTGGAGATGTCGAAGCCGAGCGGGCAAGCATAGCCTGCGTCCTTCAGAGCCTTGAAATCTTCGCCAGCTTCCTTCCAGGTCGCCGGAGCATGGTCCTTGCCGATCTTGGCGAAGGCGTCCTTGTTCCAGTAGAGCAGAGCCGTCGAGGAGTTGAAGGGGAACGAGTACATCTCGCCCTTCGACGTCGCATAGTAGCCGGCGATACCGGAGAAGTAGTCGTTCCAGTCAACATTGTAGCCCATGTCCTTCATGAGCTTATTGGCCGGGTAGTAGGCGCCCGAAAGCATGATGTCGAGCGTGCCGGCATCCGAAACCTGAGCGATGGTTGGCTGCTTGCCGGCGCGGAAGGCAGCGATCGTGTTCTGCAGCGAGGCGTCGTAGGAGCCCTGGCTGGTGCAGACGACTTCGTAGTCGCCCTGGGACTGGTTGAAACGGTCGCACTGTTCCTGAACGCGTTTTGCGATGTCGCCCGAGTTGCCGAACCAGAAGTCGATCTTGGTCTTTTCGGCAGCAGCGGCGGGACCAGCAGCAACGAAAGCTGAAGCGAGAAGGGCGCCTACGGCGCCGAGAAGCTTGGCTTGCATGAGAACCCTCGAAAAATAGGACGCGCCCCCTCTTGAGCGCACGCCCTATTAACTGGTTCAATTTGCGGTAACCAATGAAGTTTCTATGACATGAACAGAGTAGAAATTTTCTGTCATAAAATATTCATCGTCCAATTTTTTTCAATTTTCACTGAACATCGATGCCTTCAGTTTCCGCGGCCTGCTGAAGGCAATTGCCTATATTCCATTTACATCCGAAATATAGATCAAACAGGAAAAGCCGAGGTGCCTATTAAATTCTAATGATAGCCGTTATTATTAGAGCGATTTTAAAAATCTCTCGAAACCTCGAGCAGAAACAACCTGCTGTCACAAGAATTCGACCTCCGAATTAGCTTTGCACAGCTGTGCGTTGAATTGCAAGAATACGACCTATAATATTCATTTTACGACATCTCGATCGATTTGCCTATTTCTTGGGCGCTTCGTGTTGTCAACGAACCGCCTGTCCGGTTCTTGCGCTTGCTAGTTCCTCAGGTCGCCCGACTGGGCCTAATGCCAGTCACCCTACATTCGATAGTTTTCCAGCCTCAAGAATGCGTTTTGCAAGTTTCAGATGCGGCAGATCGAGCATGCGCCCGTCGATCTGAATGACGCCGGTATCCGGCGAAGTGGCGAAGGCGGCCACGACTTTTTCTGCCCAGGCGATCTCCGCCGCGTCCGGTGTAAAAGCTCGGTTGATCGGTTCGACCTGGCTCGGATGGATCGCCATCATCCCCGAGAAACCGTCGCGCCGGGCGCGGCCAGCATAGGCTGCGAGACCGTCGAGATCGCGGAAGTCGGGGTAGACAGTCTCGATGGCAGGAACCGCGGCGGCGTGCGCGCCAAACAGCACCAGAGAGCGGGCGAGCTCATAGGGGGTGGTATAACGCCCATCTGGCTCGCGGGCGGTGGCAGCGCCGATGGCAGCAGGCAGATCTTCCGCACCCCAGGTCAGCCCGAGGAGATGGGAGGCAACACCCCTGTAGCTGCCGATTTCGAAGATGGCCGCGGGCGTCTCTGTTGCGATCGGCAGGATGAGGACAGCGGATGACAGGCGGCCTGCGAGCTGGAGCACAGAAGCTGCGCCTTCGGCCTTCGGCAACATGATCGCAAAGAGATTGATA
The DNA here is from genome assembly GCF_014193935.1 of Rhizobium sp. BK377. Taxonomy (NCBI): domain Bacteria; kingdom Pseudomonadati; phylum Pseudomonadota; class Alphaproteobacteria; order Hyphomicrobiales; family Rhizobiaceae; genus Rhizobium; species Rhizobium sp. BK377. The sequence goes on along the minus strand of NZ_JACIAC010000003.1, from coordinate 297,091 downwards.
TCGCCGAGCGCAACGAGATCGTCTTCGCAGGCTGACGTGGTGAGGGGATTGATGCGAATAACAAGCGTCGCATCGGTTGCGCGGCGCGTGACGAAGTCATGCACGGCGTCACGTGCCAGCGGCTTATTGTTCTCGGAAACGGAATCTTCCAGATCGAGGATGACGGCATCGGCGCCGCAGGCGAGTGCCTTGTCGAAACGTTCCGGCCTGTCGCCGGGCACGAAGAGCAGCGAGCGCAGCCTCATGACGGCTTCACCTGCAGCATGGCCGTGCGCAGGCACTGGCAAACGATCTCGTTTCGCTGATTCAGCGTGATATGCTTGAACGTGACGATCCCGGCATCGGGACGCGAGTTGGAACGCCGGAGATCCGTCACTTCCGTTTCTACACGAAGCGTATCGCCGATGAACACCGGCTTCGGCATCACCACCTTGTCGTAGCCGAGATTGGCGATCAGCGTGCCGAGTGTGGTGTCGCCGACCGAGAGGCCGATGGTGAGCGCGAAGGTGAAGGTGCCGTTGACGACGATGCGGCCGAATTCCGTACCCGCCGCATAATCGGCATCGAGATGCAGTGGTTGCGGATTATGAGAGAGCGTCGTGAAGAGCAGGTTGTCGGTTTCCGTGACCGTGCGGCGGATTTCGTGGGTAACTCGGTCGCCGACCGTCCATTCATCGAAGTAGCGGCCGGCCATCAGCGATCTTCCTTCATGACGCTGACGACGAGCTGGTTTTCCGAGACCCGGGCGCCCATGGAGATCGGCAATTTGCCGACAATGCCGTCAAAGGGTGCGCGCAGTGTATGTTCCATCTTCATCGCCTCAACCGTCAGCAGCCTGTCGCCTTTGGCAACGCGATCACCCTCCGCGACATCAACGGAAATGACGAGGCCCGGCATTGGCGAAAGGATCGCACCATCGCCGGCGCCCTGATACGCTTCGACTTCGCTGGCAACGGGAACGCTGATCGGCCAGGCATTGCCGCTATCGAAGAGGACAATGATATCGCCGGACCTGACGGCATTGGCGTGGAGCTCTGGGCGGACATGCCCCCAATAGAGATGTTCGCCGATGCGCACGCGCGCGCGGCTATCGCTTGTGCCCGCAATTCGCAGGCCGGCAAGGGACGACCAGGGATCGGTCCCGTCTTTTGCTGCCAAGACTGTCGCCGCTCTGTCGACAGTCTTCTCGTCGGGTCCCTTCGGCAGCAGGGTTTCGCCGTGACGGTCGAGAAAGCCCGTATCGAGCTTTGCCGCGCGGAAATCCGCGTCGGCGGCAATGCGGGCGAGCAGGCCGGCATTGGACTTCACCGGCCAGATTTCGATGCTTTCGCAGGCGCTTGCGAGCCTGGTGAGGGCTGCGTCACGATTTCGGTCGTGAGCGATGATCTTGGCGATCATCGGATCGTAGAAGGCGGTGATCTCGTTGCCTTCCTCGACGCCGCTGTCGACCCGGACATTTTGCGGCAAGCGCAAATGATCCAGGCGGCCGATCGAAGGCAGATAGCCGGCGGCAGGGTTCTCGGCGTAAAGGCGAGCCTCGAAAGCCCAGCCATTCATGTGGATATCAGCTTGCCCCTTCGGCAGCGGCTCGCCGGCGGCGACCTTCAACTGCCAGAGGACCAGATCCTCACCAGTGATGGTTTCGGTGACGGGGTGCTCCACCTGCAGCCTGGTGTTCATCTCCATGAACCAGATGCGATCCGGGCGCAGGCCCTCCGAAGCATCGGCAATGAATTCGATGGTGCCGGCTCCGATATAGTTCACCGCCTTCGCGGCCTTGACCGCCGCCTCACAGATTGAGGCGCGGGTGGCGGCGTCGAGGCCCGGGGCGGGTGCCTCCTCGATCACTTTCTGGTGCCGGCGCTGCAGCGAGCAGTCGCGTTCGAAGAGGTGGACGCAATTGCCGAAGCGGTCAGCAAAGACCTGCACCTCGATATGGCGCGGATTGGCGATATAGCGCTCGATCAGCACGCGGTCGTCGCCGAAAGACGAGGCCGCTTCGCGCCGGCAGGAGGCAAGCAGTTCTGCAAAATCCTTCGGCCGGTCGATGCGGCGCATACCTTTGCCGCCGCCGCCTGCGACAGCTTTGATAAGCACGGGATAGCCCGTCGCATCGGCCTCGGCAGCAAGCCTTTCTCCGCTCTGATCCGCGCCCATATAGCCCGGCGTAACCGGCACGCCGGCGGCCTGCATCAGTTGCTTGGCAGCATCCTTCAATCCCATGGCGCGGATGGCGGCAGCGGGTGCGCCGACCCAGATAATGCCGGCATTCTCGACGGCTTCGGCAAATTCGGCGTTTTCTGAAAGGAAGCCATAGCCGGGATGGATTGCGGCCGCGCCTGTTCTGCGGACAGCCTCCAGAATGCGCTCCTGCGAAAGATAACTCTCGCGAGCAGGCGCTGGGCCGATGGCAAGAGCCTCATCCGCCTCCGCCACAAAGGGCAGACTGGCATCGGCCTCCGAATAAACGGCAATGGTGCGGATGCCGAGGGCTTTCGCCGTGCGGATGATCCGGCCGGCAATCTCGCCCCTGTTGGCTATGAGCAAGCTTTCCATCATCGCGCCACCTCACATCCGGAAGATGCCGAAGCGAGGACCTTTGGGGATCGGCGCATTCAGGCAGGCGGAGAAGGCAAGGCCCAATACATCGCGCGTCTGGCGGGGATCGATGATGCCGTCGTCCCAGAGACGCGCGGTGGCGTAGTAGGGATTGCCCTCGGCCTCGTAGCCGGCGCGGATCGGCGTCTTGAAGGCTTCTTCATCTTCGACCGACCAGCTTTCGCCGCGCGCCTCCATCGCATCACGGCGGATGGTGGCAAGCACGGAGGCTGCCTGCTCGCCGCCCATCACGCTGATGCGACTGTTCGGCCAGGTAAAAAGGAAGCGTGGGCGATAGGCGCGGCCGCACATGCCGTAATTGCCGGCGCCGAAACTGCCACCGATGATGACGGTGACCTTGGGTACCGTGGCCGTGGCAACGGCGGTGACGAGCTTCGCCCCATCCTTCGCGATGCCGCCCGCCTCGTAACGGCCGCCGACCATGAAGCCCGATATGTTCTGCAGAAACAGCAGTGGCACGCGGCGCTGGCAGGCAAGCTCGATGAAATGCGCACCCTTCAGCGCGCTTTCGGAAAATAGCACGCCGTTATTGGCGATGATGGCAACCGGCATGCCCCAGATACGGGCAAAACCGCAAACCAGCGTCGTGCCATAGAGCGGCTTGAATTCATGCAGCTCGGAACCATCGACGATGCGGCCGATGACCTCACGAACGTCATAGGGCGAGCGGACGTCCTCGGGAATGAGGCCGTTGAGATCCTCCGGATCGAGTTTTGGCGGACGTGGTGCCTGAAGATCGATATCGACTGATTTCACGCTATTGAGGCTGGCGACGATGTCGCGCACGAGAAGAAGCGCATGCTCGTCGTTTTCGGCGACGTGATCGACGACGCCGGAACGGCGGCCATGGGTTTCGGCGCCTCCGAGCTCTTCGGCCGAAATGATCTCACCCGTCGCGGCCTTCACCAGAGGCGGGCCTGCGAGAAAGATCGTGCCCTGATTGCGCACGATGATCGTCTCGTCCGACATCGCGGGCACATAGGCGCCGCCCGCCGTGCAGCTTCCCATGACGCAGGCAATCTGCGGAATGCCTTCGGCCGACATCTGTGCCTGATTGTAGAAGATCGCTCCGAAATGATCGCGATCGGGAAAGACCTCGGCCTGATGCGGGAGATTGGCGCCGCCACTGTCGACAAGGTAGATGCAGGGCAGCCGGTTCTGCATAGCGATTTCCTGTGCCCGCAGATGTTTCTTGACCGTGAGAGGAAAATAGGCGCCACCCTTCACCGTCGCATCATTGGCGACGATCATCACTTCGCGGCCGCAAACGCGGCCGATCCCGGTGATGATGCCGGCACCCGGCGCCTCGTCATGGTACATGCCGTTCGCCGCCAGCGTTCCGATCTCCAGGAAGGGGCTGCTGGCGTCGAGCAGCAGCTGGATGCGGTCGCGCGGCAAGAGCTTACCCTTGCTCGTGTGGCGCTCGTGGGCCGCCTGCGAGCCGCCCTCGCGGGTCTTGGCCGAGCGGTCGTAGAGTTCGTCGATCAGTCCCTTGTTCTTGATCCTATTGGCTTTGAAGGTCTCGCTGTCGCGATCGATTGCCGAGGAAATCACCGTCATGATGCGATGAGCTCCCGGCCGATCAGATAACGGCGGATCTCGTTGGTCCCTGCGCCGATATCGTAAAGCTTGGCATCGCGCAGGAAGCGTTCGACCGGCCACTCCTTGGTATAGCCGGCGCCGCCGAGCGCCTGGATCGCCTCCAGCGACACTTTCACGGCATTTTCGCTGGCAAAGAGGATCGCGGCCGCCGCATCCGAGCGGGTCGTGCGACCGGCATCGCAGGCACGCGCAACGGAATAGACGTAGGCGCGCGATGAATTCAGCGCGACATACATATCGGCGATCTTGCCCTGCATCAGTTGGAAGTCGCCGATCGGCTTGCCGAACTGCTTGCGCTCCCGCACATAGGGCAGCACTACGTCGAGGCAGGCCTGCATGATGCCAAGCGGACCGGCCGCGAGCACGGCACGCTCATAGTCGAGGCCGGACATCAGGATCTTCACGCCGTCGCCTTCCCGGCCCATCAGTGCTTCTGTCGGCACCTCGCAATCCTGAAAGACAAGTTCCGCCGTATCGCTGCCGCGCATGCCGAGTTTGGAGAGCTTCTTCGAAACGCTGAAGCCTGGCATCCCCTTTTCGATGATGAAGGCGGAAATGCCTTTCGGTCCAGCCGTCGGATCGGTCTTGGCATAAACGATGAGCACATCGGCATGCGGCGCATTGGTGATCCAAAACTTCGTGCCGTTCAGGATGTAGCGATCACCCTTGCGCTCGCCCTTGAGCCGCATGGAAACGACATCCGAGCCGGCCCCTGCTTCGGACATGGCAAGCGACCCGACATGCTCGCCGGAAATCAGCTTCGGCAGATAGCGTTGCTTCTGCTCTGATGTCGCCCAGCGACGGATCTGGTTGACGCAGAGATTGGAATGCGCGCCGTAGCTCAAGCCCACGGAAGCCGAAGCACGCGAGATCTCCTCCATGGCAACGACATGATCGAGATAGCCGAGACCAGCACCGCCAAATTCTTCTTCCACGGTGATCCCGTGCAGACCAAGCGCGCCCATCTGTGGCCAGAGCTGGCGTGGAAACGTATTGCTTTCATCGATCTCCGCTGCGAGCGGAGCAATCGTATCGGCGGCAAATCGCGCCGTCGCCTCGCGGATCGCGTCCGCGGTTTCGCCCAGCGAAAAATCAAACATGGCATTCCTCCCGCTACAATATGTAGCGCGGGTTGCTGCCGCTTCAAAGCTCCCCTCGCACGAAGCCTATTCCCACCGTGCCGATTTCGCCTCCTCGCGGCGGAAGGCGTCGGGGCTCTTACCCATCCATTTCCGAAAAGCGCGAAAGAAGGCGCTCGGTTCGGAATAGCCGAGCTGCACGGCGATCTCGCCGATGGTCTTCGACGTATTCAAAAGCATGTTGACCGCGAGATCGCGGCGGATATCGTCCTTGATGCCGGCGTAGCTCTGGCCCTCGTCATGCAGGCGATGCCTGAGTGTCGAAGACGGCATGCGCATGTCCTTGGCGAGCGTTTCAAAGCTCGACCAGGCGGTGGGAGAGGTCTGCGAGAGACGACGGCGCACGGCGGCAGCGATCCCGGCATCATAGCGATAGCGCACGAGGATATTGGCGGGCGCCCCCCGGAGGAACTGCTTCAATGCCTGTTCGCTGCGCGAAATCGGCAGATCGAGCAGGACGCTGTCGAAGCCAAGCCGGCTGATCGGCTGCGAGAAGCGCACCGGCGCACCGAAAAAGAGCCGGTAATCGGCGCCCTGGTTCGGTTCTTCGCATCGGAAATCGACAAGACGAATCGGGATACGCCGGCCGACAAGCCAGCAGATGATGCCATGCAGGATGATCCAGTAGGTACGATAGGCGAAGGCGGAGCGCGGCTCGCCTGCGTCGCGAAGCTCGATCTGAGCTAACCCGTCGCGGGCGACGAGCGTGCCACGCGGATCGTCCAGCACCACGTCGAGGAAACGCAAGGCTCGCCGCAGGGCATGGCCGAGTGTCGGCGCATGCAACACGCAATGGCAGAGCAGGGTGAAACTGCCGCTGCGCATTGGTCGGGCGCCCATGCCGAAGAATTCGTCATCGAGTTCAGCGGCGATCGCCAGCCACAGCGCACCATAGGCCTCAGCCGAAACCGGTAGATCAATCCGCTGCGGCAGGCCGAGCTTGGTCAGAAGAGGCGCCGTCGGCTTCCCAAGACGGCGCAGGCTGTCGAGCGCTTCCTCGACGAATCCCGGTGCGATCATGCGTCGCTCGATTTCGGCCATCGCTGCTTCACTCCGGTAACCAATATGGCAAAACTGGCCGAAATAATGAGGCAATTCTGTCATCGCTTGCAATAGAGCGAGAGAATAGAATCCTTGTTCGGGCGGACTCTGGAGGAGATGTCTGCCGGGCAGGGAGGTGCGATCCGTGCAAATCCGCGGCGCAAGTTTCATCGTTACCGGTGGCGGCTCAGGGCTCGGGGCGGCGACTGCACGTATGCTTGTCGAAGCCGGGGGACGTGTGACGATCGCCGATCTCAATTTCGAAGCAGGCGAGGCGATCGCCCGTGAGCTGGGACAGGATGCGCGCTTCATCAAGGCCGACGTGACCGATGAAGAGGACGGTGCGGCGGTGATTGCCACGGCCGCGGATGCCTTCGGGCCGCTTCGTGGGCTTATCAACTGCGCCGGCGTGGCGCCGGCCGAAAAGGTGATCGGGCGTGACGGCCCGCACCGGCTGGAGAGCTTTGTCCGAACGATCGGCATCAATCTCATCGGCACCTTCAACATGATCCGGCTTGCCGCCGCCGCTATCCAGGCTGCGCAACCGGATGCGGAGGGCGAGCGGGGCGTGATCGTTAATACGGCTTCGGCCGCCGCTTTCGACGGACAGATCGGTCAGGCAGCCTACGCCGCCTCCAAGGGCGGTGTCGCCGCGATGACGCTGCCGATCGCCCGCGAGCTTGCGCGTCACGGCATCCGCGCTGTGTCGATCGCCCCCGGCATATTCGAAACGCCGATGATGGCCGGCATGCCGACGGAGGTCAGGGAGGCGCTCGGTAAGAGCGTGCCTTTCCCACCGCGTCTCGGGCATCCGACGGAGTTTGCCGCACTGGTGCGTCATATCCTGGAAAACAGCATGCTGAACGGCGAGGTCATCCGCCTCGACGGCGCACTGCGCATGGGTGCGCGCTGAGCGCCTGGCCCGAAGGAGGAAACATGGCCCTGCAGGACCCTATCGTCATCGTCGGTGCAGCCCGTACGCCGATCGGCAGTTTTCAGGGTGAACTCAAGGACGCCGCGGCCCCTGAGCTTGGCGCAACCGCAATCCGCGCAGCACTTGAGCGTAGCGGTGTCGCCGCTGACGCAATCGAGGAGGTCATTTTCGGCTGTGTATTGCCGGCAGGACAAGGTCAGGCGCCGGCCCGTCAGGCGGCGATCCATGCCGGGCTGCCCTTTGCGACAGGCGCGACCACGGTCAACAAGATGTGCGGCTCCGGCATGAAGGCGGTTATGATGGTCCATGACCTCATTGCGGCGGAAAGCGCTTCGGTGGCGGTCGCAGGTGGCATGGAAAGCATGACGAACGCGCCCTATCTCCTTGATCGTGCCCGTGCGGGTTACAGGCTCGGGCATGGGCGGGTTGTGGATCACATGTTCCTCGACGGGCTGGAGGATGCTTATGACAAGGGGCGCTTGATGGGCAGCTTCGCGGAGGATTGCGCCGAAGCCTATCAGTTCACGCGCGAGGCGCAGGACGCCTATGCGATGACCTCGCTGACACGGGCGCAAAGGGCGATTGCTGAAGGCTATTTTGACAGAGAAATCATGCCCGTGACGGTGAAGTCCGGCAAGGCCGAGCAGGTGGCGAGCCGTGACGAACAACCTGGCAAGGCAAAGCCCGACAAGATCCCGACCCTGAAGCCCGCTTTCCGCGACGGCGGCACGGTGACGGCTGCCAATTCCAGCTCTATTTCCGATGGTGCCGCTGCGCTCGTTCTGATGCGCCGCTCGGAGGCAGAGCGGCGTGGGCTGAAGCCGCTAGCCAGCATTCTCGGTCATGCCACGCATTCGCAGGCCCCAAATCTCTTCGCCACCGCGCCAATCGGCGCCTTGCAAAAGCTCTCCGATCGCACCGGCCTGCCGCTCTCCGAGGTCGATCTCTTCGAAATCAACGAGGCCTTCGCCGTCGTGGCCATGGCTGCGATGCGCGACCTCGACCTGCAGCACGATAGGGTCAATGTACATGGCGGCGCTTGCGCGCTCGGGCACCCGATCGGTGCGTCCGGTGCGCGTATTCTGGTGACCCTGCTGTCGGCGCTGGAACGCTATGACCTGAAGCGCGGCATGGCTGCACTTTGCATCGGTGGCGGCGAAGCAACCGCCGTCGCCATCGAGCGGCACTAGGGAAGGGGAGCCGATGATCCTTTCCGAACTTCAGCAGCAGATCCGCGATCTTGCCCGCGACTTCGCTCAGGAAAGGCTGGCGCCAGGGGCGGCGAAACGCGACCGGGAATCTCTCTTTCCCCGCGAAGAATTGAAAGAAATGGGCGAGCTTGGGCTGCTCGGCATGCTGGTGCCGGAGGCCTATGGCGGATCGGATACGGGCGTCATCGCTTATGCCGCAGCACTTGAGGAGATCGCCGCCGGCGACGGACCGTGCTCGACGATCATGAGCGTGCACAGTTCGGTCGGATGTGTGCCAATCCTGAAATTCGGCAATGAGGGGCAGCGCCAGCGCTTCCTGCCGAAGCTTGCCAGCGGCGAATGGATCGGCGGTTTTGCGCTGACCGAGCCGCAAGCCGGTTCCGATGCCTCGAACCTGAAGACACGAGCGCGGCGCGACGGCGATGACTATGTGCTTGATGGGGCCAAGCAGTTCATCACCTCGGGCAAGAACGGGCAGGTCATCATCGTCTTTGCCGTCACCGATCCGGATGCCGGCAAAAAGGGCATCACCGCCTTCATCGTGCCGACGGATACGCCTGGTTATGAGGTTATCCGCGTTGAGGAAAAACTCGGACTGCATTCCTCCGACACCTGCCAGATCGCCTTCACCGGCATGCGCATTCCGGCCGAACTCAGGCTAGGCGAGGAGGGTGAGGGCTACCGGATCGCGCTTGCCAATCTCGAAGGAGGACGGATCGGCATTGCGGCCCAGGCCGTCGGCATGGCGAAGGCGGCCTTCGAGGCGGCGCGCGACTACGCCCGCGAACGCAGCGCCTTCGGCAAGCCGATTGCCGAACATCAAGCCGTCGCCTTCCGGCTCGCCGACATGGCGACCAGGATCGAGGCGGCGCGCCAGCTCGTTTTCCATGCGGCCTCGCTGAGGGAGGACGGGCAACCTTGTCTGTCGGAAGCGTCGATGGCCAAGCTCTTCGCTTCGGAAATGGCTGAACGCGTCTGTTCCGACGCGATCCAGATCCACGGCGGCTATGGCTACATGGCCGATTATCCGGTCGAACGCATCTACCGCGATGTGCGCATCTGCCAGATCTATGAGGGAACAAGCGACGTGCAGCGCATGGTAATTGCCCGCAACCTATAACAATGAGGCCTGGCTTCTGGAGGAGAGGAGGGGCCGATAAAAGGGAGGAAAAAAGACCATATGGTGGAATCTGCGCGTTTGAGCCTGCACGTCCCCGAGCCCGCCGTCCGCCCGGGCGGCCGCCCCGATTTTTCCAACGTCAAGATCGCCAAGGCCGGATCCGTGCCACGGCCGGCGGTTGATGTCGCGTCTGAAGAGATCCGCGAGCTCGCGTATTCGATCATCCGCGTATTGAACCGCGACGGCGAGGCCGTCGGCCCGTGGGCTGGCTCATCGAGTGATGAGGAATTGCTGACCGGGCTTCGCAACATGATGAAGTTGCGGGCTTTCGATGCTCGCATGCTGATGGCGCAGCGGCAGGGTAAGACTTCCTTTTATATGCAGCATCTCGGCGAAGAGGCGGTCAGCTGCGCCTTCCGTAAAGCGCTGCAGAAGGGAGACATGAATTTCCCCACCTATCGCCAGGCCGGCCTCCTGATCGCCGACGACTATCCGATGGTCGAGATGATGAACCAGATCTACTCGAACGAAAGCGATCCGCTGCATGGGCGCCAGCTGCCCATCATGTATTCCTCCAAGGAGCACGGCTTCTTCACGATTTCGGGCAATCTCGCCACGCAATATGTGCAGGCGGTCGGCTGGGCCATGGCCTCGGCGATCAAAAACGACAGCCGCATTGCGGCTGCCTGGATCGGTGACGGCTCGACGGCGGAATCGGATTTTCATTCGGCTCTGGTTTTCGCCTCCACTTACAAGGCGCCCGTCATCCTCAATATCGTCAACAATCAGTGGGCGATTTCCACCTTCCAGGGCATCGCCCGCGGCGGATCCGGCACGTTCGCCGCCCGTGGCCTCGGCTTCGGCATTCCGGCGCTGCGGGTCGACGGCAATGACTATCTCGCCGTTCATGCCGTCGCCCGCTGGGCGGCGGAGCGGGCACGACTCAATCTCGGCCCCACACTGATCGAATATGTCACCTATCGCGTCGGCGCCCATTCGACCTCCGACGATCCGAGCGCCTATCGCCCTAAGACGGAATCGGAAGCCTGGCCGCTCGGCGATCCCGTCTTGCGGCTGAAGAAACATCTGATCGTCAGGGGCGTCTGGTCGGAGGAGCGCCACACACAGGCTGAGGCTGAGATCATGGACGAGGTGATCGAGGCACAGCGGCAGGCCGAACAGCACGGCACGTTGCACGATGGCGGCAAGCCCTCGGTGCGAGACATCTTCGAGGGCGTCTATGCCGAGATGCCGCCGCATATCCGTCGCCAGCGGCAGAAGGCGGGGTATTGATATGGCCCGGATGACGATGATCGAGGCCGTGCGCAGCGCCATGGACGTCTCGATGGCGCGCGACGACAATGTCGTGGTCTTCGGTGAAGACGTCGGCTACTTCGGCGGCGTCTTCCGCTGCACGCAAGGTCTGCAGGCAAAATACGGAAAGACGCGCTGCTTCGACACGCCGATCAGCGAATCCGGCATTGTCGGCACAGCGATCGGCATGGCGGCCTATGGGCTCAAGCCCTGCGTCGAAATCCAGTTCGCCGATTATATGTACCCGGCTTACGACCAGCTGACGCAGGAGGCGGCGCGTATCCGCTACCGCTCCAATGGCGATTTCACCTGCCCGATCGTCGTACGCATGCCGACCGGCGGCGGCATTTTCGGCGGCCAGACGCATAGCCAGAGCCCGGAAGCGCTGTTTACCCATGTCTGCGGCCTGAAAGTGGTGGTGCCGTCCAACCCCTATGACGCAAAGGGCCTGCTGATATCAGCGATCGAGGATCCCGATCCCGTCATGTTCCTGGAGCCGAAGCGGCTCTATAACGGACCTTTCGATGGCCATCACGAACGGCCGGTGACGCCCTGGTCGAAGCATGATCTCGGCGAGGTGCCGGAGGGGCATTTTACGATCCCGATCGGCAAGGCAGAAGTGCGGCGCACGGGCTCGGCCGTCACGGTCGTTGCCTATGGCACGATGGTGCATGTGGCGCTCGCCGCCGCCGAAGATGCCGGCATCGATGCGGAAGTAATCGATCTCCGGAGCCTTTTGCCGCTCGACCTCGATACGATCGTCAAATCCGTCACCAAGACCGGGCGCTGCGTCGTCGTGCATGAAGCAACTCTGACATCGGGTTTCGGCGCGGAGGTCGTGTCGCTGATTCAGGAACATTGCTTTTATCATCTGGAAGCCCCGGTCGTACGCGTCGCCGGCTGGGATACGCCCTATCCGCATGCGCAGGAGTGGGATTATTTCCCGGGACCCGGCCGCGTCGGACGAGCGCTTGCCGAAGTGATGGAGGCCTGAATCATGGGCGAGTTCATCATCAAGATGCCCGACGTCGGCGAAGGCGTCGCCGAGGCAGAGCTTGTCGAATGGCATGTGAAGACCGGCGATCCAGTACGCGAGGACATGGTGATCGCCGCCGTCATGACCGACAAGGCGACCGTCGAAATTCCCTCGCCAGTCAGCGGCACGGTCACCTGGCTTGCCGGTGAGATCGGCGATCGGATAGCCGTCAAGGCGCCGCTGGTGCGCATCGAGACGGCAAGCGGGGCCGGAGAGGTGGAGCCTGAGACCGCCCCTCAGCCGCAGCCGGCCGAGACTGTGAAGGCACAAGCTCCGAAACCTGTTGCAAAGGCGCCGGCGCCGGCAGCTCCGCCGGCTGAAAAGCCGCTCGCTGCGCCGTCGGTACGGCTGTTTGCCCGCGAGAGCGGTGTAGATCTGAGGCAGGTGCAGGGTACAGGTCCGGCCGGACGCATCCTGCGCGAAGATATCGAACAGTTCCTGAACCAGGGTTTGTCGCCCGCTCCGGCGCGTACCGGCCTGGCAAAGAAGACGACGACCGAGGAGATCAAGCTGACGGGTCTTCGGCGCCGCATTGCCGAAAAGATGGTGCTTTCGACCTCACGCATTCCCCACATCACCTATGTGGAGGAGGTGGATATGACGGCACTTGAGGAACTGCGCGCCACCATGAATGCCGACCGCAAGGCCGAGCATCCCAAGCTGACGGTGCTGCCCTTCCTGATGCGGGCGCTCGTCAAGGCGATTTCAGATCAGCCCGACGTCAACGCCACCTTCGACGACGACGCTGGCGTCATCACGCGTCATAGCGCTGTGCATATCGGCATTGCCACGCAGACGCCGGCGGGGCTCACCGTGCCCGTGGTGCGCCACGCCGAAGCGCGCGGCATTTTCGATTGTGCAGCTGAAATGAACCGGCTGGCGGAAGCGGCGCGCTCCGGTACGGCCACCCGCGACGAACTGTCAGGCTCCACCATCACCATCAGCTCGCTCGGCGCGCTCGGCGGCATCGTTTCCACGCCCGTCATCAATCACCCGGAAGTGGCGATCATCGGCGTCAACAAGATTGCCACGCGGCCGGTCTGGGACGGTGCGCAATTCGTGCCGCGCAAGATGATGAACCTCTCCTCCAGCTTCGATCACCGCATCATCGACGGCTGGGACGCGGCGACCTTCGTACAGCGCATCCGCACGCTGCTCGAAACGCCGGCGCTTATTTTCATCGAAGGCTGAGCCATGAAAGAGATTGTCTGCAAGCTCCTCGTCATCGGTGCCGGCCCCGGTGGTTATGTCTGCGCCATCCGCGCCGGCCAGCTCGGTATCGATACCGTTATCGTCGAGGCCGGTAAGCCCGGCGGCACCTGCCTGACCGTCGGCTGCATCCCCTCCAAGGCGCTGATCCATGCCGCAGAGGAATTCGACGCCACGCAGAAAATGCTGACGGGCAAGAGTCCAATGGGCATCCGCGTCGAAGGCGTCTCGATCGATCTGGGAAAAACGATCAGCTGGAAGGACGGTATCGTCGGCCGGCTGACGAGTGGCGTCTCCGGCCTGTTGCAGAAGGCGCGCGTGAAGATCGTCCACGGCCGCGCCCATTTCCGCGACGGCAAGACCGTCGAGGTAGAGACGGAAATCGGCCAGCAGATCATTCGTGCCGAGACCGTCGTCATTGCTACCGGCTCCGATCCCGTGGAGCTCCCGAACCTGCCTTTCGGCGGCCGCGTTATTTCTTCGACCGAGGCGCTGTCTTTGGGCGAATTGCCGAAGAATCTCGTCGTGGTCGGCGGCGGTTATATCGGGCTGGAACTTGGGACAGCTTTTGCGAAGATGGGGTCACAGGTGACGGTGGTCGAGGCGACGCAGCAGGTGCTGCCGCAATATGATGCCGATCTCGTGCGGCCCGTCATTCGCAAGATGACCGAGCGCGGCATCCGCGTCTTGACCGGGGCGAAGGCTGTCAGCCTCTCCGATGCTGGCGACGGACTTCTCGTCGAAACGCCTGACGGCCGGCAACAGGTGCTTGCCGCAGACCGTATTCTGGTGACAGTCGGCCGCCGTCCGAGAACGGCAGGCTCAGGCCTCGAAGAACTCGATCTCGACCGCGCCGGTCCTTTTCTCAGGATCGACGATCGCTGCCGCACATCCATGCGCGGCATCTATGCCATCGGTGATGTTACCGGCGAGCCTATGCTGGCGCATCGGGCCATGGCGCAGGGGGAAATGGTGGCGGAGATCGTTGCCGGAAAGAAGCGCGCCTGGGACAAGCGCTGCATTCCGGCGATCTGCTTTACCGATCCGGAGATCGTCAGCGCCGGCCTGTCCCCGTCAGAAGCACGCGCCCAGGGCTATGATATCAGGACCGGCCAGTTTCCCTTCAGCGCCAATGGACGGGCGATGACCATGCTCGCTGAGGAGGGATTCGTGCGGGTGGTGGCGCGGGCCGACACCAATCTGGTCCTCGGCCTGCAGGCGGTGGGCGCTGGGGTCTCCGAACTTTCGGCCGCCTTCGCGCTTGCGATCGAAATGGGCGCGCGGCTGGAGGATATCGCCGGCACGATCCATGCGCATCCGACGCGCAGCGAGGCGGTCATGGAAGCGGCGCTGAAAGCCCTCGGGAACGCTCTTCACATGTGAGGATCATCGGACAGTATCGCCCGCATTCACTCTGTGCGGGATTCCTGTTCGTCCATTCTCAACGCGTTCCGCGGAACGTCGTCGCTTTCGGCCTGCGCCATCGCCTTGACGAGTGAGATGACCGTCTCGCGAATGCGCCGGTCCTCGATCTTCATGAAGGCCCTGTTGAGGACGAGGCCTTCCTTCGACCGCAGAAATTCTGCGACCGGGTCGACAGGGGCAGACAAATCAAGGCCCGCAAGGCTCGGCGCTTCCCAATCATCCTGCTCGAAAAAAAAAGCTGGCGAGGTGCGCAGTACATCGGCGATCTTCTGCAGGCGGCTTGCGCCGATGCGATTGATGCCCTTTTCGTATTTCTGAACCTGCTGGAAGGTAACGCCGATCTGTTCGGCGAGCCGCTCCTGGCTCATGCCGAGAAGTTGTCTGCGCCTGCGCATGCGCATGCCGACATAGGTATCAATCGCGTTCGGTGTCTTGACGTTCATGGCTTACCTTCTGTCTCTTTCGCATTCATTCCACAGACTTGTAGACGGCATCGGATCGCTTTTCCACGATTTGTTTTTAATACCGCATGATGGCGGATGTTGGCCGGCTCTGCTTTCGATGAGCTCGACGCAGAATACAACGCGCGTTAAGAGCAGGACGCAGGCGGCCGGCCATTCCTCGATCACTACCCACGCACCAGCGTCATCATCGCCATCAACCTGAGCTTCACGCGATGTGGTGCGATTGTTCGGCATCGCGGCGATGTGTGACGCGTCGCGATGCCGCAACTTCGATGTAAAATTGCAGCACCTTGGCAACGCCTGCCGCTCGGGAGAAAGGCTCCATGTCGTAGTCCATGCGCGCCAAACGGCTATCGGCGTCGGACCCAAGCGCATCCGCCAGAGCTTCCGACAGATTTTCGACGGAGCCCGGCTCGACGAAGCGCACCGGATGTTCACGCAGATATTCCGACGGCCCCTCTGTCGCCGAGGCGATGATCGGCAGCCCCTCATGCATCGCCTCGAGAATGGCAAGCCCCGCCGATTCCTCGCGTGACGGCGAGACGAAGAGATCCAGATTGCGCAGGAACCCCGGCACATTGTCGCAATGGCCGAGCAGATGGACGCGGCTGTCGCCCTTGGCAAGCTTTTCCAGTGCTGGGCGTTGCGGTCCTTCACCTGCGATCACCAGGGCAGCGTCTGCAGGTGCGGCCCGCACAAAGGCCGATATCAGAACGTCGTTTCCTTTGCTGGGATGAAGGCGACCGACCGCACCGACGAGCCTGGTTCCAGGCGGAATGTTCAACTCCGAGCGCAGGTTGAGAACCTTTCCATGCTTGACCTCCGGCAACCAGTTCCAAACCAGACCCGCATGTCCGGTATAGGCGCCGAGGCGCGGCAACTGTGCCCGGTTCACACAAATCACCCCGTCGAGCCGCGCGTGCTGCTTGGCTTTGAACCCGACATGCAAAGTGGCAACTCTGGTGACGGTATCAGGAACAGTCGCAAGCGCCTTGCAGCCGGAGCTTAGATGACCATGCGCGATGTCGATGCCTGCCATGGCGATCAGCCGTCGCAGCCGCATGCGCCGCAGAAACGGTGTCGTAAACCGGTGAAGGATGACCTGCCGGTTGACAAGCTCGGCGACCGGGAGGCCGCGTGGCACGACAAGGTGAACCTCGTGCCCGAGGGCGGCTTGCCCGTTTGCGAGATCGATGCAGTATCGCTCCGATCCTGCAAGTTCGGATGCGAACAGCACATGCAGGATACGTTTTGTTGCGGGTGGCATGCAATCGGCTGAATAATCGCCGCCCGCCTGAAATTGCTGAATCTGCTTCACTTTCACGGTCGGCTCTTTATTGTCCATAATCGCTGTTCCCAATGACAGGACGCGACTACGGCACGCAGCCAGGTGAAAGTGGATAAAGTCTTGTTAAGAGATGTGGGCGATCTCTCGTCAGAACCGCGTCAGGCGTTGGACGCTCGATACAAGATGTTGCGGTGGACGCGGCGTTTACGAAGAGCCAATGCTTCGCAAGATCACGGTATGCGAACCGAAAACACTCCCCAGGGCCACGATCACAACGTAACACCATGGGGCAAGGAAGAGTGCCGTGGCCAAACAGGACGAGAGACAATCGTTGGCAGCCGCCCGCTGTTTTCGGCCGGTTCCCTGACGAGCCCAGCTGCCGAGCGACGCAAGACACGAGCCTGTGCAAAGTGTTGCAAGAAACACGAACTGGACACAGCTTGCCCCGACCAGGAAAAGCACGAGAGCGCATATTGCGAAGTTGATCGTCTCTCGACTGGCGATCGAAAAAGAAAACCGGGTGCGAAGCCAGTTCTTAGCGAGACGTATCGACGACCTATCCGAGGCCGGCTTTCTGGTCATCATCGGTGGTTCCAGGTGGACGAAACCAACTACGCCACAGATCTCCGCGAAGGTGGATGAAGTGATGTTAAGAGGCGTTTCGAGCATGTGCTTGTTCGATGCGAGGCTCTGTCCTTGAAGCGGATCGCCGGTCTTCAAAAGACCGCATGATGCCACGATCTCGGTCGCCAGCCAGGCACGGTTGATCTAGCTTGCTTGTTTCGGCGCTTGCGATCGCTCAAACGTTCACAGGCCTCGGCGAGCGCGTCTCTTCTCGGGAAGTGGCGACGATCGGTTCGACAGGCGGCAGCCCGATCTCCACGATCAGGCCATGGGGCACGGCGTTAGCCAGCGTGAGCGTGCCCGAATGAGCTTGAACAATATCCTGGACGATAGACAATCCCAGGCCAAATCCACCCCGGTCGTTCCGTGCCGAATCCAATTTATAGAATGGCTCCAGGACGTTGGCCTGAAACTCGGCAGGAATGCCGGGTCCGTCGTCGGTGACGCAGATGCTGACTGTACGATCTGGTTTGACGAGAAGCTCGACATCGACATGTCCGGCGAATTTCGTGCCGTTGTCGATAAGATTGGCGATCGCGCGCTTCAGCGCGTGAGGTTTGCACGGATAGGCGAAGCGCTCGGGTCCACGATATGCCACCGAGTACCCCATATCGCCAAAGTCATTGCAAGCCGTCACGATCATGCTCGGGAGATCCGCCCTGAGCTGGTTCTCTTTGGATATGTCTTTTCGCAGATAGACCAGCGTCTCTTCGACCATGAGTGTCAGAGCGTCGACGTCGGCCAGCAGCGCGTCTCGCAGCAACGGTTCGCTGGAGCGCTCTGCCCTCAGGCGCAGACGCGTTAGCGGAGTCCTGAGATCGTGGCTAATTGCATGCAGCATGCGCGTGCGCGCATCGATCATGGCACGTATGCGGCTTCGCATATCGTTCAACGACTTCGCAAGCGCCCTGACTTCGAGTGAGCCAATCTCCTCGAACGGACGCTCCGAGCCTTTGTCCGGATCGAGATCCTGCGCGGCGCGAGAAAATCGAAGAAGCGGCGAGGCGATCATCCGACTTCCGTAGAGCGACAGCAGAATGACCGGCACGATGAGTGCCATCGTTGCCAGAAGATCGCTGATTTCGCGATCGGTGATGCGCGAGTCATGCACGGCAGGCGGCGGTGAGAAAGCCAGGGCACGATCGTGATCAACCGCAACCACGAGCACCTGCGTCAGATGACCCGTCGTCGTCCCCGAACGAAGTATGACGTCTGTTGTCGGCGAGAGATTGTTTTTTATCTCCTGGCGGAAGTCATCCTCTTCTACCGGCTGTTCAGAGCCGTGCAGTTCGACGGCTGGCACTTCTTCGACCTGCAACCCCGTCTTCGTGACCGTGTCGAGGATAGTCGACGTCTGTCCCGTCGTTTCCGCTGCGCGTAACATGTCGACCACGAGTTCTATGCGCATTGCAACGGCCCGCGCCTGGGAGACACTTTCCGGTTCCTTGATCGTCAGATGCTCACTGACAGTGCCGAGGATCGCAAAAAGCACCACTGGCCCGATCGCAAGCAATGCAATCTGCCTGCGGATCGACCCCGCAAAAAATCGCGCCAGTATCATTCCGCGCTTTCCTGTTGTCACAATCAGTTATCCGCTGAGCCGTCGCGACTTTCTGCCTTATAACGTCACAAATGTCGCTGAACTGCTTGCATACAGCTCAATCACGTCAACTATGCGCGGCAAGGCCCAGCGATGTCACTCGGAGAGATGTTTTTATTTGTTAAGGCGTGGGTGCCAGTTGCTGAGCAAAGAGGCGGGGATGCAAGTCCTGCCCGCGTCTAGTTGAAGCGCGTCGTCGAGGAGGGCGGAAATGCCGCGTCAGGAGAGCCGAGATTCCTGCGAACCCTTTTGAGGAACGCCTCCCTGTCGAAGAGAGCCGATTGGTCTGCTGTCGCGGGGGCGTGGTTGGGCAGCACAAAGGCCTGGATGTTTACAACAGGAAGATTGCAGAGAGTTCGAACCTCCCCGATCGCCGACGTAACCGTCACGACGATCTTGCACGGGAGACGTTCCAGCGCGAGCTCCAGCTCCGTCCTGTTTGAGACATTGCTGACGTCGAAGCCACCGCTTCGCAAGACTTCGCTAGCGAAATATGATCCTCGTTGGCCCGGAATATAGACGAGAACCGATTGCAGGTTGGACGCTGGGCTTGTGCCGCTCATCGACGTTTCCTATTGGACATCGGCCTCGAAGCTAACAGACCGCGTTTCAAAAGTGGGTTACGTTATGTTAAGTCCTGTGTGCCGCGGTCTTTCGCGTTCACTCAGCAACCTTCGTGTCAACCGCACCGGCTGAGCGTTCCGGCATGGACGGCGCCCTCTCCGGGTGACGACGACGCAATTGCCTGGGACTATCTGTTCTGCCGACGGAGCGGCTTTAAGTGTTGTTAAAATATACGCCGAATTGTTGCGCGCGCAGTCTGCTCAGATTAAGTGCGCCGCGAATATCGCGTTGAAAGTGCCTGTTCAGGCACCTGAACATCTGCAGCGCGGCTCCTCATGCAGCGCGCTCGGAAATATTTCTTAACAACATAAAATCCATTCCAAAACGATTTCCCCGCACTTTCGCCGCGGCGGCAGCGTGACGCGCCACTGAAGCCGCGGGAGCAAACATTGTCATTCATAGTGAGAAATATTGCGCTGGTTATCGCCGCTTCGCTGGCTGTGCCCCTTTCAATGGGCGGCATGGCAGAAGCCGCAGATGCGAATTGCTTTGACGACGGCGATCCGGGTGCCGTCACACCCGGAGAACGTTTATGACGCCGGAGCGGGCCGTCTCGATCACGAAAGCCGGTCAGAACGAACATTGTCGAAGGCGCTTACTGAGGCAAGGTCACTCTCATTCGACAAGCCGCTGGCGCTATTCAATATGCTCGATTGGCCCTATCGTTCTTCAAGGCATCCGAAAGCGCTCCGGTGATCGTTGGGTCGGCGGTCTGTTGCGCTCGGCCAGGAACGGCAGCCTGGAAAAACGATGTGAGACATGCATTGGCTGACAAGCATCCATCTTCAGCAGGAAATTCTTTAAGTTCAGGCTCTGATCATGAATAACATCGCATTCAACGCTCCTTCACAGGCAACGACCCGGATCCTCATCGTCGAGGACGATCGTGATATTGCCGGCATGCTGATCGACCTCATGAAAGAGGCAGGTTATGGCGCCGAAGCGGTCGGATCGGCGGTCGAAATGGATCGTGCCCTGAAAAAGAAGGAGTTTCAGCTCATCGTCCTGGACGGCATGCTGCCCGGCGAGGACGGCTTCAGCATTTGTCGGCGGATCAGGTCGTCCAATACGGTGCCGATCCTGATGCTGACAGCGTTGACTAAGGAAGTGGACAGAGTCATCGGGCTGGAGTTGGGCGCTGACGACTACGTGACGAAACCCTTCAATTCCAGAGAGCTCCTGGCCAGGATAAGAGCACTTCTGCGCCGATCTTCTTATGCAATGCAGGTCAAACCAATCCTGGAAGCAATGACCTTCTCCGGCTGGCGGATCGATCCGGTCACGCGTGAATTAACCGATAGCGATGGCGTGCACGTGTCGCTGACGACTGCGGAATTCGACGTCCTGCTGGTGTTTTGCCAGAATCCGCGGCAGGTCATGAACCGCCAGGAGATCCTGGCCCGCACTCATGCCGGTTCTGCCGGCCCGGTCGAACGCAGCATCGATGTGCATGTTAGTCGCGTGCGGCAGAAAATCGAGCCCGATTACAAGGATCCCACCTTCATCAAGACCGTACGCCTGGGCGGCTATATATTCACGCCCGAAGTCAGCAGGGTTCAAGACTAGCCCGTAACCGGCTATCCAGTATCGTCACCGCACCAGGGCTAGGACCGCGCAAGTCGATGGAGCGTCAGGAAAAAGCGCTCGCGATACAGCGCGCGAGGGTCGTCCATCGGTCCGAAGCACTTTGCGACCTTCGCCAAATCTGTCCCGCCATGTCAATGCGTAGCACCGTGCCGCCTGGCCAGCGACTTCTGACTGTCTTGACTACAGTGCATCGCTCGACGGATTGCCTCCGTAGCCGTGGCGCTGACGTGTGGAACCTGAACCACAGCGCCTTTCGCTCTAAAGAAATATCGCACCGTCAAAGTTCGGGATCGAGCACCTCATGAAGAGCAGTTCTGACTATATGTTCTGCTGCAAATAATTCCGGCCCCACGAGCGGACCGTTAACCTTACAATTAAATCTACGTTAATGATCATAGGCGAATATTAGTGATATAGCTGGATTGCAGCGGGAAAAATCTGGGGATTTCGGATGAGTATTCTTGGTCGTGGTGGAAATGCTGTCGCGGTTCTTGCCGCTCTATCGAATTCGCAAGCCATGATCGAGTTTGACTTGTCGGGCAAGATTCTCACTGCGAACGAAAACTTTTGCAGGGCGCTCGGCTACGAACTCGGGGAGATTGTTGGAAAACATCATAGCATGTTTGTCGATCCATCCTTTGCATCTTCGGCGGAATACAAAGCTTTCTGGACGAAGCTGTCAGCCGGAAAATTCGATCAGCAGCAATACAAGCGGATCGGGAAGGGCGGACGCGAGGTCTGGATCGAAGCATCCTACAATCCCGTGTTCCGGCGCGGAAAACCGGTCAAAGTCGTCAAGATTGCAACCGATATTACCGTGCAGAAGCTGAAGTCGGCCGAGGATGCGGGTAAGATCGACGCGTTGTCCCGCGCCCAGGCGATCATTGAATTCACGCCTGCCGGCGAAGTTCTGACTGCGAACGACAACTTCCTCGGCGCCCTCGGGTATTCGCTCGCGGAGATCCAGGGCAAACATCATTCGATGTTTTGCGAAGCAGACTACGCAAGGTCGGACGCTTACAAGGAATTCTGGCGGAAGCTGTCGAGCGGCCAACTGGTCGCTGATGAATTCATGCGTGTCGGCAAGGGCGGACGGAAGGTTTTCATCCAAGCCTCCTATAATCCGATTTTCGACCTGAGCGGCAGAGTTTTCAAGGTCGTGAAATTCGCCACCGACGTCACGGCGCGCGTCGAGAATGTCGAACAACTTGCCCGTTGCCTGACCAATTTTGCCGACGGCGACCTGTCGCAGACGATCCAGAAACCTTTCATTCCTTCGCTGGAAAGGCTCCGTGTCGACTTTAACAGCGCGTCGGAGAAGCTGAAGGGCGCGATGGCAATGGTGGCCGAAAATGCCAAGGCGATTTCGGCTGGCTCCAACGAAATCCGCACGGCTGCCGACGATCTCGCAAAGCGCACGGAACAGCAGGCCGCATCCGTCGAACAGACCGCTGCGGCGCTTGAGGAAATCACGACGACGGTAAAGGATTCGAGCCGCCGTGCCGAGGAAGCCGGCAAACTCGTGGCGCGAACCAGAGACCATGCGCAGCACTCCGGCCAGGTCGTGCGTGACGCGATAGCTGCCATGGACCAGATCGAAACTTCCTCAAGCGAAATTTCCAATATCATCGGCGTCATCGATGAGATTGCCTTCCAGACGAACCTTTTAGCGCTCAATGCCGGTGTCGAGGCGGCACGGGCTGGGGAGGCCGGCAAGGGGTTTGCCGTCGTTGCCCAGGAAGTCCGTGAGCTGGCGCAGCGGTCGGCAAAGGCTGCGAAGGAGATAAAGAGCCTGATTACAGCGTCCGGTTCCTACGTCGCAAACGGGGTCGCTCTCGTGACGAATGCCGGATCCGCGCTCCAGGAAATCGCCGGTCAGGTCCACGAAATCAATACCAACGTCACGGCGATCGTAGAGGCGGCACGCGAGCAATCGACCGCGCTGAGCGAGATCAACCAGGCCGTTAATACCGTCGATCAGGGCACGCAGCAAAATGCCGCGATGGTTGAGGAGCAGACTGCTGCGAGCCATGGCCTCGCACGAGAGGCCGCAGCTCTCTTCGCGCTTCTTGAGCAATTCCGTTTCGAGGATGGACCGAAATCCGGGTCCATGCTCACGCAGGGGGATCGCCACGCTGCCACATCCACTTCTTTGAAAGTGGTTCGTAGCTCGCCCGCCGCATCGGTCCAACGCGGGTCGGCTGCTGTCGCGCTGAAGTCTGATTGGGACGAATTCTAAATCAGCGCAGGAAGTTGGATAGGAACGAGAAGCTCGTGACATGCCGCTTGCGAATGTCGCTGTGCGATATTCGGCCATGAGATATTGTCGTTTTTCACTGTCGGCGGCAAGTTCGTCCGCTTCTATGATCCATGAAGGGTCTCACTCACTCGGCACTGCGAGGAGTAAGGTCGCATGTCACTTACCGAAGACGAGAGGTTGAACCTTCTTTACGAGGCAAGCATTCTCGATACGCCGCCGACGACGGAGTTCGACGCTATCGTACGCCTGGCCTGCAGCATGTTCGATATGCCAATGGCTTTGATTTCTTTTGTCGATGAGCATCGGCAATGGTTCAAGGCTCGGCAAGGCTTCCCTTTGAAAGAGGCGCCACGTGAGCATTCCTTTTGCGGTCACGTCGTGGAAACAGGGGCGCCGCTCGTCGTTGAAGATGCCAGCAAAGACTCCCGTTTTTACGCAAACACGTTCGTCACAAGTTGTTCCGTCCAGTTTTATGCAGGGGTTCCACTTTCGGAAGGTAAGACGTGTTACGGCAGTTTTTGTGTCCTCGACACGAAGATCCGCCGTTTCGGCGATCGCGACATCGAACAGCTCCATAGTTTGGCGAGCGTCGTGGTAGCGCTTATCCGGGAACATCGTCAGCAAAGTTTGCTGAAAGAGCAGCAACGTGAACTCGAGCTCAAGCAGGCTCGGTTTGAACAGACCGAGCGCTCTGCCAAGGTCGGAGGCTTTGAGATGGACCTTAATACCGGTGCGGTCATCTGGTCGGATCAGATATACCGCACGGTTGGGCTGCCGATCGGCAAACACATGACCTCGGAGGAGGTGATTGCCTGTTACGCTCCCGAAGAACGTGAAAGTGTCCGGGGCAGGATCCGCGACATCCTGAACGGCTCCGGAACCGGCATTGACAAAGAGTATCGCATCATCACACCGGAAGGCCAGGAGCGATGGATTCGTGTCGTCAGTGATATCGAGCATCTGCAAGGCGAACCAAGACGTCTGTTCGGCATTGTTCAGGATGTTTCCGAAAAAGTGCGCTACGAGCAACGTCTGCTCCAGGCAGCAAATGCCGATCCGTTAACCGGACTAGCAAACCGCGCCGCCTACAATGCTCATATGGAGAGGCTTGCAGCGGCGGACGTTCAATCCATCGGTTTGTTGCTGATCGATGTCGATCGTCTCAAGCAGGTGAATGATATCCTTGGCCATGCAACAGGTGACCTGTTGCTGAAAGGCGTGGCGTCACGTCTGGACGAGCGCCTCGGACGGCGTGGAAAGGTGTTTCGTCTCGGCGGTGACGAGTTCTGCGTTGTTCTGGCGGAAACCGCAAGCGCGGGGCGCATGCGGTCACTCGCGCGACATCTGATAGAATATATCGGCCGCCCCCTGGAAGTCGGCGGGTCGACGATAAATCCGATGATAACCTTAGGCGGCGCGATTTCCGAATGTGAAATGGATGCGGCGACGCTTTCGCAAAACGCCGACTTTGCCCTTTACCACGCCAAGGAAACACGGCGCGGCAGCTACGTCCAATATAAGCCCAGCCTGCGTTCGACGATAGCCCATCGCATTCAGGTCGTTCGAGAGGTGGAACTGGCACTCAATGAGCATCGGATGGTGCCGCACTATCAACCACTCGTTCGCTGCGCTGACGGTCAAGTATGGGCATTTGAGGCGCTTGCGAGAATGCAGCGCCCGGATGGCTCAATCCTGCCGGCTGCGCAATTTCACGAGGCGTTTACGGACTCGAGCGTGTCCCATCACATCACGACCCGCATGCTCGAGCGTGTCGCGACCGATATCCGCACCTGGATGGACCGTGGGCTGGATTTCGGGCGGGTCGGACTGAATGTCTGTGCCTCCGATTTCATGAGAGGTGATTTGGAAAGCCGGATTGTTGCCGCGTTTACGTCGAGAGGCATCCCCTTCGACAAGCTGGTGCTTGAAGTGACGGAAACAGTATTCCTGCAGGGTTTGGAAGATACCGTTGCAACAACGCTCCAGCGTTTGCGAAAAAAAGGCCTGGCTGTTGCGCTCGATGACTTTGGGACGGGCTATGCGTCACTGACCCATTTACGGAGTTTGCCTGTCGATATCATCAAGATCGACAAAAGTTTTATCGACACCATGCTGGAGGACGACTCGAGCCTGGCAATCGTTGAACTGGTGCTCAATCTGGCGCGGAAACTTAACATGAAGGTCACTGCAGAAGGTGTGGAAACCCATCGCCAGGCAATGTGCTTGCTGGAAATGGGCTGCTCCACCCTCCAAGGTTATTTGTTCAGCAAGCCAATGGGCGGCGAACATATCGGTGGATACCTATCTGCGTTGAAACCGCCTTTCATCGGCAATTCCGAGCCCTGGCAGGAGGGTCTTCACCTTCTCGGATAGAAGTTCAAGGACGGATGTCGCAAGCTTACGCCGAAGTCGATCCGTGTCAAACGGGCTCGTGTAGCGTCAGGACGATCAAGACACGCCGCAATCCACCAGCCGTGCGATCCCGCAAGGCCCCGTACCATCCTTCGTCATTCTACGATTGCAACTTCTTTTGACCGATTCTCGATGAGCAGCCGGTGAGGCCCGTGCGCTTGAGCCTATACGCGAGCGCGGGCTCAATTGATCCAGAATCTGCCGCCCTTGACATGTCAGTGCTCGACGATGCCTTCGCTTTCGGCTCGGCCGCCGACTATGCAACGTATCTTAACATCATGAAACCCAAGGCAATCGCGAATCAGATTAATGCCAACAGACGCGATCCGAAAGGACGTGTCGACGCGGCTGGCGGCAATCTTGCCCGCACCGCTGGGCCGGGGCCGAATGAAGGACAGGGCTACAAAACGTGATTCGACTGATAGCCATCTTCACGCTGGCTCTTCTGGCCGGCTGTATGGCGCCGGACCGAGTTGCCTACACACCGAAGGCTGCGGCAAATGCCAATATCGAAGGATTCGATGACATCCGCATCTATGCGGATTCGACACGCTTTGACGGTTCTGCGTGGCTGACGATCCCGAGGCGCAAGGACGTCAATTACTTGGTGTTGTCGGGTGGCGGCGCTGCAGGCGCTTTCAGCGTCGGGGCGTTGAAAGCCTGGTCGGACAAGGGACGACCGGAATTCGACGTCGTCAGCGGCGTCAGCACGGGCGCGTTGATTGCGCCCTATGCCTTCCTCGGTCGGGCCTACGACGATACCCTCGTCGACCTCTACACGAGCGGCGTCGCCAAGACGCTGGTCGATGCCGATTTCCTGCCGAAGGGCCTGCTTGGAGCGAGCCTGCTGAAAGAGGCGCCGCTTCGCCGGATGGTCGAACGCCATCTGACGCCGGACATTTTGGCAAAAATTGCAAGCGAGTACCGGAGGGGACGGCGCCTTTTTGTCCTGACCACCAATCTCGATTCCCAAAGAGCGGTCATCTGGAACATGGGGGCCATCGCCAACAGTGGTCGGCCCGACGCGCTGAAGCTGTTCCAGGACGTCATCATCGCCTCGGCCAGCATACCCGGCATATTCCCGGCCGTGCTAATCAAGGCCACCGCCGGCGGACAGGCGTTTGAGGAAATGCACTCAGACGGGGGGGCATCGTCGCAGGTTCTGACGATCCCGGAGGGATGGATGGTCAATCCGCAGAATGACGCCTGGCCCAAGGATTTCAAGCTCAACATGTATGTCATCGTCAATAACGCGTTGATGCCTGAATTCTCGACGACGACGAACAATACTCTTGCTGTCATGGCGAGGGCGAGTACTGCTCTCATCAAGGCGCAGACACGCAGTGCGCTGGTGGCCACCTACGTCTACGCCCGGAAGAACGGCATTCGATTCCGCGTCGCCTCTATCGATGCGCAGATTCCCTACACGATGACCGACCCATTCAATACCGACTACATGCGCGCCGTCTACAACCTCGGATACGCGAAAATGGCGAGCGGCAGTCTATGGAAGGACAAGCCGATCTTTACGGATCTCGCCGCGGCGCAGTCCGCCCAAGCGACGCAATAGCCGTGCCAACCCTCCCTCCCTTATCAACCACAGGAGAACCAAATGTCGCATTCCGGAATTGGTCTGGCAGGCATTCGACCCCAATGGCGGCGGATCGCGCCGGCCCTGTTTGCCTGCCTGTTGTCAGCGGCTGTCACGGGTTGCGCCGCGGTGCCGCTCGAACAGGCGAACACGCTGACATCCTATGACGGCCTTACATCGAACAACGGTAAATTCACAAAGGCGAAATTCAAAGTCGATCCAGGCGATCTCGTGGCGAACAAGACGATATATATCGAACCAACCACGGTTTCGCCGACCGCTGCGCTTTCGATCAAGAAGCCTTCCGACCAGGCCCTTGTCGCCAATGTGATCAGCCGCGCCCTCTGCATTGGCGTCAGCGATCGTTTCCAGGTTGTCGACCAGAGGGAGAACGCCGATCTCGTCGTTCACGCCACCGTCACCCGTATCGTGGCGACCAGCGCCACGGCTGCCGGCCTGTCGACCGCGACGTCGCTCGGTGCATCGTTCGTCGTTCCTGTTCCGGTCCCGCGACTGCCAATAGGCCTCGGAGGCCTTGCGGTCGAAGCTGAAGCGACGACAAGGGACGGCAGGCAGGTGGGCGCCATGGTTTGGGCGAAGGGTGCCAACGCTATCACCACAAGTGCACGTGTTTCCCAGATCGGCGACGCCTACTCACTCGCGTCGAGTTTCGGAAGCGACTTCTCAAAAATGCTCGTCACTGGGAAGACACCCTATAAGGGGCTGCCGAAAATCCCTTCTGCCCAGAAAATCAAGTCGGGCCTCGGCGGAAGACCAAAATATCCGGCTTGCGAGCGGTTCGGTCGTTCGCCCGGCCTGAAGGACTTCGCGGGCTCGCAAATTGGCCTACCTCCGTCCTGGACGGACAAACGACCGACGGTCGTCGGCCAATGGTCGCCGTAACAAAGATGGCCGGCTACTGATGCATCGGCCGCTTAATGAGCGACGCGCCGTGGTTTGACCGGTGACTAGATTTGCGTCGCATAAGCCAAGAGTTCGTTAACCATCGTTGCCAGAAATGCCACCGTGCACCACAGCGTTCGACGGTCTCGTCAAGCCGTCGCCTCGATCAATCGCTGGGCGGTAAACTTGTCGGTTACCAGCATGTCGATGACGCCAACGCGGAGGGCACCTGAGATCGCTGCCGTCTTCTTCGCGCCGCCAGCCAGCGCGATGACCCGATCCACTCGCGCAAGGTCCTCGAGCGGAAGCCCGATGACCCGGTCATCCAGCGGCGTCTTCACCGGTTTGCCGTCCTTGTCGAAGAAGCGCAGTGAAATGTCGCCGACGGCGCCGGCTTCGGCGAGATCGGCGAGTTCCCGCGACGAGAAGATGTTGCCCGAGCGTGCAAGCAATTCGGACGGCTCCACCGCGCCGATGCCGACAATGGCGAGGGTGATGCTGCCGAACAGATCCATGGTCTCACGGACGAAGGGATCTGACTGCATCAGGAGCCTGGCTTCCCTCGATGTCGTCACGCCCTGGACGGGAAGCAGTTTGGGTTCAGCGCCGGTGAGGCGGGCAAGGCGGGTGGTGAGCTGCGTGGCATGCGTCTGCACCGAAGGGTCACCCATGCCCCCGAGGGTCTGGACGACGTATTTTACCTGGGCGCTTTTCTGCGGATGGATGTTTTCGACCATCTTGAAGATGGTCTGGCTCCAGCTCGACACTCCGACGATTTCGCCGGGTGCGAGTGTGATCTCCAGAAGATGGGCTGCGGCCTCACCGATTCTAGCCATGATGGCGCCGTCCCGGTCCTCGCTGCACTCGACGACGATTGCTTCGGGAAGGTCGAACTTTTGCCGCAGCGCTCCCTCGAGCTCACTGTAAGTGCCGACCGGCGGGATGACGCTGGTGCGAACGATGTCCTCGGCTTCGGCCCTCTTCAGCATTCGCGAGACCGTCGCCTGGGAAAGCCGCAGATGCTGCGCGATCTCCGCCTGCCGTCGCCCTTCGATGTGGTACATCTGGGCGACCCTGGAGATCAGGCGGAGTTCGTTGAGGCGGGACATGGGCAATACCGGCTTGAATTTTTATTCACATTTAACCGGTGTGGGTCGCGACGTCGAGCGGGCCAGCGCATCATTCCATGTATTGAGAAGGCCAGTGCGATCGATCTCTTCGGGGCGGATCACTTCGGTGCTTCTCGGGAGCGCCTCGATCGCGTCGAGGTCCTTCCACAGGCCGAGCGAAAGCCCGGCGAGATAGGCGGCACCGAGAGCGGAAGCCTCAGGCGCCTCGCACTGGATGACGTCATGCTCGATCAGGTTCGACACGCATTGCATCAGGAAGCGGTTCTGGCTCGGGCCGCCGTCGACATAGAGAGCGCCGAGTTTACCGCCGCTCTGGGCGCGCATGGCGGCGATCACGTCATGCACCTGGCAGGCGATCGAATCTGTCACCGACCGGGCCATCTGGGCGCGGGTCGTGGAAAAGTTGATCTGGGCGAAGAGCGCGCGGGCGTCGGAGTTCCAGTAGGGGGCGCCGAGGCCGACGAAGGCCGGCACGAATCCCGGTCCGCCCGGCTCAGCCGTCGCCGCAAGGTCAACGAGGGCGGCCACATTGGGAAGGCCCAGAATGCCGGCCATCCAGGGGAGGCTCGCGGCCGAAACGAGGATATTGCCTTCGAAGGCGAAGGTCGGCACGCCGGCGATCCGCCAGGCGACCGTCGTGGTGATGCCGTTTTGCGGCGCGATGAAGCGCGGCAATGTCGTCATGACCGACGAACCGGTTCCGAACGTCACCTTGCCGTCGCCGGGCTTGAAGGCGCCATGGCCGAAGAGCGCAGCATGGCTGTCGCCGATGGCGGATCGGATCGGCGTGCCATCGGGGATGCCGGGAAGCCCCCGTGTCGTGCCGAAATCGGCGGAGCTGTCGAGCACTTCAGGGAGAAGGGCGATATTGACGCCGAAGATTTCGCCGAGTTCTGCGCTCCAGGCCTGGCCATTCAGGTCGAACAACTGGCTGCGGGCGGCATTGGAGGCATCGCAGACGTGGCGGCTGCCGCCCGTCAGACAATGGATAAGCCAGCTATCGATCGTGCCGAGGCGCACCCGGCGCCCGGCTGGTACGCGATCGAGCAGCCAGCGGAATTTCGATCCGGGAAACATCGGGTCGAGGGGAAGGCCCGTCAGCGCCTCTACGCGGCCGAGATGACCTTCGGCGATTAGGCGCTCGCAGTCCGGCGCGGTACGGCGGCACTGCCAGCTCAGCACCGGACCCAGCGCTTCGCCGGTCTCTGCGTCCCAGACAGTGACGGATTCGCGCTGGTTGGACACCGCCACCGCCTCGACGG
The DNA here is from genome assembly GCF_014193935.1 of Rhizobium sp. BK377. Classification (NCBI taxonomy): domain Bacteria; kingdom Pseudomonadati; phylum Pseudomonadota; class Alphaproteobacteria; order Hyphomicrobiales; family Rhizobiaceae; genus Rhizobium; species Rhizobium sp. BK377. Next base: position 266,696 of record NZ_JACIAC010000003.1, on the reverse strand, counting down.
TGACGCCGGAAATTTTCTTCAGGCAGGCCTCGATCGCTTCGCAGACAGAGGCAAAGATTCGGCGGGGATCCTGCTCGACCCAGCCCGGTTGCGGATAGGAGATGCCGACGGCGGCTGAGCCTCTGGCAAGCACGTCTCCGGTTTCGGAAACCAGCACTGCCTTCGAATTGGTGGTGCCCTGGTCGATCGCCAGAATAGCCCGCATCATCTTCTCCTCAAACGAAGGGCCGGAGCGGATGCGCGCTCCGGCTTTAAGGACTGCTATCAGATTATTTGCGCTTGATCAGCGCCTGGGCCGCGTCCGCGACCGCTGTTGGCGCCATGCCGAATTCGTCGAGGAGGAATTCGGCCGAACCGGTCGGCGCGTAGATACCGGGAACGCCAAGGCGCTTCATCGGCACGGGCGCGTTGTCGACGACCACTTCGGCGACGGCGGAACCGAGGCCGCCGAAGATCGAATGCTCTTCCGCCGTCACGATCGCGCCGGTCTCTTTGGCCGCCGCGATGATGGCGGCCTCGTCGATCGGGCGAACGGTCGCCATGTTGACCACGCGCGCCTTGATGCCGCGCCCGGCGAGGATCTCAGCGGCCTTCATCATGCGGTGGGTCAGCGTGCCGTTGGCAATCAGCGTGACATCGGAGCCTTCACGCAGCAGGTTCGCTTTGCCGACTTCGAACGTGTGGCCGTCGGGCAGCAAATCCGGAACGCCGACGCGCGACAGGCGCAGGAAGCAGGGACCATTATAATTTGCGGCCCATTCGACGGCGGCGGCGGTCTCGATCCGGTCGCAGGGGGCGATGACGGGCAGATTCGGCAGCACGCGCGTCCAAGCGAAGTCTTCGATCGAATGATGGGTCGGGCCGAGTTCGCCGTAAGCCATCCCTGAGGAAATGCCGACGAGCTTGACGTTGGCATTAGAGTAGGAAATGTCGGCCTTGATTTGCTCAAGCGATCGGCCGGTCAGGAACGGCGAGGCGCCGCAGACATAGGGCAGGCGTCCGCCATTGGCGAGACCGGCGCCGACGCCGACCATGTTCTGCTCGGCGATGCCGACATTGACGAGGCGATCAGGAAATTTCGACTTGAAGCCGCCGAGCTTGGACGAGCCAACCGAGTCGTTGCAGACGGCGACGATGGTTTCATTCTCGGCGGCCAGGCGCTCAAGCGTCGCTGCAAAGGCATCGCGGCAGTCATAGAGCTTCGGTGGGTTTACGGGCGCGTTCATTAGAGTGCCTCCGACAGTTCTGCCAATGCGGTTTCATACTGTTCCTTGCTCGGAACCTTGTGGTGCCAGTCGACGCGATCCTGCATGAAAGAGATGCCATGGCCCTTGTTGGTGTGAGCCACGATGCAATGGGGGCGGTTGGAGCGATGCTCGAGAGCGGGCACGATCGCGTGCATGTCATTGCCGTTGATTTCGCTGACTTCCCAGCCGAAGGCCTCGAGCTTGGGGCGAAGCGGCGCGAGATCGTTGGTGTCCGAGAGCGAAGCGCCCTGCTGGAACCTGTTGTGGTCGATGATCAAGGTCAGGTTGTCCAGGCGGAACTGGTATGCCGCCATGATGGCCTCCCAGTTGGAGCCTTCCTGCATCTCGCCGTCGCCGGTTATGACATAGGTGTGGTATTTCGCGCCCGAGAGTTTCGCCGCCTTCGCCATCCCGACAGCGACCGGCAGCCCGTGTCCCAGAGGCCCAGTGTTGGTTTCGACACCCGGCACCTTGTTGCAATTCGGGTGGCCGTTTAGCCGGGAATGCGGCTTCAGGAAGGTCGAGATTTCTTCCTCCGGAATAAACCCTCGCCTGGCGAGCGCGACATAGAGCGCGCAGGCCGTATGGCCCTTCGACAGCACGAACCTGTCTCGATCGGGGTGTTTGGGCTGGTCGGGCCAGATACGCAGCACACGAAAGTAAAGTGCGGTGAGGAGATCAATCACCGACATCTCGCCACCAATATGGCCGGCGCCTGCCTCGTATACGGCCTGGAGGTCGCGCAGACGTATCTGGCGAGCAACACGTTCAAGTTCGGAAGGCTCCATCGTTTCCTCTTGTGCATAAATATTCATGTAATTATATTTTTGCACACAGGCAGCCTTAGTCAAGCCCTTTATTGGGTATCACGCTTAGCTCATCACCCAAAAAGCTGATTGACAGCATCTAGGCAAGTTGTTAATGAATTTTCCAGCAGGCATGAATAAATATTCTTGCTTGAAGAAATATTGGCCGCCGGCCTTAATCCCAGGGAGGAACGATGGTGGCGATCGACGTGAATGAACAGAGCCGTCCGTCCGGGACGTGGGTGAGCAAGCTCACGGGAGCAACCGGACCGCTCATTGGACTGCTTTTGCTCTGCCTGTTCCTGACCTTCAGCACTGATGCATTTCTCTCCGTCCGCAATGGTCTGAATATTCTCGACCAGATCACCGTGCTCGGGATCATGGCAGTCGGTATGACCTTCGTGATCCTGATCGGCGGCATCGACCTTTCGGTAGGTTCGGTCCTGGCTCTCGCGATGATGGTGATGGGCTGGACGGCGAACGTCGCCGGCCTGCCGCTAGGCCTCGGCATCGTGGTAGCGCTCGTTGCCTCTATGATCAGCGGCCTGATCGTCGGTATCATGGTGACCTGGTTCAGGGTGCCCGCGTTTATCGCGACGCTCGCGATGATGTCGGCCGCGCGCGGCGTGGCGAACATGATCACCGACGGCCAGCAGATCGTCGGCTTCCCCGACTGGTTCATGATGCTGGCCATTGACCGCCACTTCGGCATCCTGACCGCAACCGTCTTCCTGATGCTGGCAGTCGTCGCCGCTGCCTGGGTTTTTCTGCACTTCCGCGCAGAAGGCCGCATGCTCTACGCGGTTGGCGGCAATCCCGAAGTTGCCCGTCTTGCCGGCATCAACGTCCAGCTCGTGACTATTCTTGTGTACGTGGCGAGTGCCGCGCTCGCAGGTCTTGCCGGTATCGTTCTTGCCGCCCGTCTGGACTCGGTTCAGCCGTCCAGCGGTTTTGGCTACGAGCTAGACACGATCGCGGCCGTCGTCATCGGCGGAACGTCTCTGTCGGGCGGCGCAGGCGGCATTGGCGGGACGCTCATCGGCGTGCTGATCATCGGCGTTCTGCGTAACGGCCTCAATCTGCTCAACGTCTCGCCCTTCCTGCAGCAGGTCATCATCGGTGTCGTCATCGTTCTCGCTGTCGGTGCTGAAACGATCCGCAAGCGGCGGGCTGCCTGATCATTCGGCCCGCGGACGATGCGGGTCCAGAAATTCCTCTCCGAAAGGTTTGGAGCGGAGCTATTGCCCGAGGGGGAGGATACCCGAGGGTTCATTAACAACGGAGGAACTGACATGAAATTTGCGCGCACTCTGCTCGCGTCTGCCGCCTTGCTTGGCCTCAGCCTCGGATCCGTCCAGGCGGCCGAAGTCAAGAAGCTCGGCCTTGCGGTCGCCAATTTGCAGGCAAACTTCTTCAACCAGATCAAGCAGTCTGTCGAAGCTGAAGCCAAGAAGCGTGGCATCGAGGTCGTCACCGTAGACGCCAAGGGCGATGGCCCGACCCAGGTCAACCAGATCCAGGACCTGCTGACCCAGAATATCGACGCACTGATCTACATCCCGGCAGGCGCTGCTGCAGCCAGTGTGCCGGTCAAGCTCGCAAAGCAGGCCGGCATTCCCGTCGTCAACGTCGACCGGAATGCCGAAGGCGCTCCGGGCGATACCTTCCTGGCGACCGATTCCGTTGCCTCCGCCAAGGCGGTTTGCGACTACATCCTCAAGGAAGCCGGTGGCAAGGGCAAGATGGTCATCATCCATGGCCAGAAGGGCACCACGCCGGAACTCGACCGCACCAAGGGGTGCCTGGAATCACTGAAGGCCTATCCGGACGTGAGCGTCGTCGCCGAGCAATATTCCAACATGTGGAGCCAGGACGAGGGCTTCCAGATCATGCAGAACATGCTCCAGTCGAATTCGGATGTCTCGATCGTCTTCGCCCAGGCAGATGGACTGGCGCTCGGTGCGGCCCAGGCGATCAAGGTCGCCAATCCATCCCAAAAGATCGTGGTCGGTGGTTTTGACGGAGACACCGCTGCACTTGAAGCCCTCAGCAAGGGTGTGTTCGACGTGACCGCAACACAGCAGACGCAGAAGATGGGCCGCGATGCGGTGGAGAACGCGGTCAAGCTCGCTGCCAAGGAAAAGGTGCCGCCGGTCCAGTTGATGGATGCCACGCTGACGACCAAGGAAAACGTGGCAGGCTTCATCGCCAACCATCCGTAATCAGTCGAAATCTCGAGGAGGTGTGCTGTGACCGAGCCGGTTCTTTCCCTGAGGGGCATATCCAAGCGCTACGGACCGCTCCAGGTTCTGAAAAATGTGGACCTGGACGTTTATCCTGGCGAGGTTGTGGCTCTGCTCGGTGAAAATGGCGCCGGCAAGTCGACACTGTCAGGCATCATTGCCGGATCGCGCGCACCGTCCGAGGGCTCGATGACATGGCTGGGGCAGCCTTATGCCCCGGCCGCTCCGCGCGAGGCAATCGACAAGGGCGTCGTGCTGATCCATCAGGAACTGCAGCTTCTGCCGCATCTTTCCATCGCCGAAAATGTCTTCATCGGCCGATGGCCGATGAAGAACGGCGTGGTCGACCGCACCCACATGGTCCGCCGTGCCCAGGAACAGCTCGCACGGCTGAACCTGCACATTCCCGCGACTCGAAAGGTTGCCGGTCTCTCGACCGCCAACCAGCAGCTCATCGAAATCGCCAAGGCGCTGGCGCTCAATGCAAAACTCCTGATCCTCGATGAGCCGACGGCAGCCCTTGGCGGGGCGGAGACGGAAGCCCTGTTCGAGCAGGTGCGCAAGCTCCGCTCCGAGGGCGTGGGCATCATCTACATCTCCCACCGCATGGAAGAGATCAAAAAGATCACCGATCGTATCGTCGTACTGCGCGATGGAGAGCGCGTTCATGAATTTGCCGACAGCGCGACGCCGGTGCGCACGATCGTCGAAAGCATGGTCGGACGCTCGCTCGATCGCATGTTTCCGACCCTTCCCGAGCCGACGAGCAGGCCCGTGCTTGAGGTGTCAGGTCTGACGTCGCCGGACGGTTCCTTCCGCGATGTGAGTTTCGACGTTCATGCCGGCGAGATCCTCGGCATCGCCGGCCTCGTCGGCGCCGGTCGCACCGAGCTCGTGCGGGCGATTTCCGGTGCCGACCCGATAAGCGCCGGTTCGATCAGGCTGGAAGGCGAAGCGCTGAAGCTGCGCAGCCCTGCGGATGCGATCGCCAAGGGTATCGTGATGGTGCCCGAGGACCGCAAGGACCAGGGCCTCGTCGTTGCACACAAGATCAGCGAGAACATCATTTACGCCAATCTCGACAAGCTTGGCGGCCGCTGGCTCACCTCGGGCGTGAAACGCGTTTTCGCCGAAAAGGCGGTGACGAAATTCGGCGTGAAGGGGCGCGCAGAGCAGTTTGCCTCCGATCTCTCGGGCGGCAACCAGCAGAAGGTCGTCATCGCCAAATGGCTGATGCGCGATCCCAAGGTCGTGGTGCTGGACGAGCCCACCCGCGGCATCGATGTCGGAGCCCGCGCCGGCATCTACGATATCATCGTCAACCTGGCCAAGCAGGGTGTTGCGGTGATCGTCGTGAGTTCCGACCTCGAGGAGGTTCTCGGTGTATCGAACCGGATTCTCGTGCTCGCACAGGGCAAGCAGGCAGGCATTTTGAAGCGTGACGAGGCGAACGACGTCTCGGTCATGGAACTGGCGACAATCTAAGTAAAGACAGAAAGGAAGAGCGGTGTCCGACATCTCTCTGAACGCACCTAAACTATTTGATCTCAGCGGTCAGGTTGCCATCGTGACGGGCGCCGGCAGCGGCATCGGGCAAAGGATCGCGATCGGTCTTGCCCAGTGCGGCGCCGATGTAGCGCTTCTCGATCGCCGCACTGATGACGGCCTTGCCACCACTGCCAGCCATATCCGGGCTGCCGGCCGCCGCTCGATCGAGATTGCCGCCGATGTCACCAGCAAGTCGTCTCTGGCGGATGCGGTCGCCCGCGCTGAAGCCGATCTCGGGGCTCTCTCGCTTGCCGTCAATGCCGCCGGTATTGCCAATGCCAATCCCGCCGAGGAGATGGAAGAGGATCAGTATCAGACGCTGATGGACATCAACCTGAAGGGCATCTTCCTGTCTTGCCAGGCCGAAGCGCGGGCCATGTTGAAGAATGGACGCGGGTCGATCGTCAACATTGCCTCCATGTCGGGCGTTATCGTCAACCGCGGTTTGAGCCAAGCCCATTACAATGCTTCGAAAGCGGGCGTGATCCATATGTCGAAGTCGTTCGCCATGGAGTGGGTCGGGCGCGGCATCCGCGTCAACACGATTTCGCCGGGATATACCGCAACGCCGATGAACACCCGGCCGGAGATGGTACATCAGACCAAGCTCTTCGAAGAGCAGACGCCGATGCAGCGCATGGCCGGTGTCGATGAGATGGTTGGTCCGGCGGTCTTCCTGCTGTCGAATGCTGCAAGCTTCGTGACGGGCGTCGATCTGCTCGTCGACGGCGGCTTCTGCTGCTGGTGATACGATGCGCAAACTGATCGCAGGCAACTGGAAAATGAACGGTCTCATCTCCTCCCAAGCTGAGATCGAGGCGCTGAAGGGACTAACGGGCAGTGCGACGTGCGATATCGTTGTCTGCCCGCCCCTCACGCTGATTGATCGCGCAGTGGAGCGGGTCAAGGGGTCGAACCTGGCCATCGGCGCACAGGATTGCCATGCGCAGCAGTCAGGCGCCCATACGGGCGATGTCTCTGCTGAAATGCTCGCCGATATCGGCGCGCGCTATGTCATTCTCGGCCATTCGGAGCGCCGTGTGTCTCACGGCGAAGATGATGAAATCGTCCGTGCAAAGGCGGTCGCCGCGCATCGTGCGGGCTTGATCGCGATCGTCTGCGTCGGTGAAACGCGGCACGAGCGTGATGAAGGACGGGCGATCGAAGTTGTTGGCGGACAGCTGAGAGAATCCGTTTCCGAGGGAGCGACGAGCGCCAATCTCGTCATCGCCTACGAACCTGTATGGGCGATAGGAACCGGGCTGGTGCCGACCGACGAACAAATTGAGGAGGTCCATGCGGCGATCCGGCAGATGCTCGAAGAGAGGCTGGGCGGTGACGGCCATTCGGTCAGGATCCTCTATGGCGGTTCGGTCAAGCCATCCAATGCCGCGGCTATATTCGGGCTTCGCAATGTGGATGGGGCGCTGGTCGGCGGGGCTTCGCTGAAGGCATCGGAATTTGCCGGGATCATTTCTGCCGCCGTGTAAAGGCTGAGTGAGGAGGCAAGCGTCGCCGGTTTGCAAAAACGGCGTTCACGCGGGCTCCAGTGAAAGGATAAAGAGAATGCAGCGTTTCGAAAACAAGACTGTCGTCATTACCGGCGCAAGCCGCGGTATCGGTGCGGCGATTGCCAAACGCTTTGCACGCGAGGGCGCCAATCTCGTGGTCTCCGCCAATGAGGAGAGCGTGCATACCGTTGCCGAACAGATCAAGACCGATGGCGGCAAAGCGATCTCCTTTGTTGGCGACGTCACCGACAAGGCAAGCGTCAAAGCTCTCTATGACGCCGCTGAGGAGGCGTTCGGCGCTGTCGACGTCTCAATCCAGAATGCCGGTGTCATCACCATTGCTCGCATCGAGGATATGACCGAGGGCGAGTGGGACAAGGTCATGACGGTCAATACCAAGGGCGTGTTCCTCTGTGCCCAGGAAGCGATCGCCCGCATGCGCAAACATGGTCGCCGCGGACGTATCATCAACACGGCTTCCGGACAGGCGCGCGACGGCTTCATCTATACGCCGCATTATGCTGCCTCGAAGATGGGCGTCGTCGGCATCACCCAAAGCCTTGCCAAGGAAGTCGCAACCGACGGCATCACCGTCAACGCCTTCTGCCCAGGCATAATCGAAACCGACATGTGGGCCTATAACGATCAGGCATGGGGCAAGCTGCTCGGCAACTACGCACCCGGCGAGCTCATGAAAGAATGGGTCGAAGGCATCCCGATGAAGCGCGCCGGATCGGGCGAAGACGTCGCTGGTCTTGTCACCTTTCTTGCAAGTGACGACGCGGCCTATATCACTGGCCAGACCATCAATGTCGATGGCGGGCTGATCATGTCCTAGCGCTGTTCGACAATAGGAAACGGTGCTTTCATCACCGGGAGGCAATTCTCGCGAGGCGATCTGCACCCAACCTCTTGCAGAACAAGCCATTCGTCATTTACATAAGCAATGTTCTCAGGGCGGGGTGCAATTCCCCACCGGCGGTATCGAGGCAACTCGGAGCCCGCGAGCGCCTTCGTGAAAGCGAAGGGTCAGCAGATCCGGTGAGATGCCGGAGCCGACGGTCACAGTCCGGATGGAAGAGAGCAACGCAGAGGACGCCGCTCGGCACGCGGCGTTTCATATGCTTGTTCGCCCAAGGGAAAATGGTGGCTTTTGACAGGCCATGAATGCCGCGCACTGCGGCTAACCCTTGAAAGGCAGAGAAGATGGCAATTTCCAAAATCGAAGATGCAATCGCCGCGATTGCGCGTGGCGAGATCGTGGTGGTCGTCGACGACCGCGATCGGGAAAACGAGGGCGACCTCATCATCGCATCCGAAGCGATCACTCCCCAGGCGATCGCCTTCATGATGAATTATGCGCGCGGCCTCATCTGTGTGGCCATGGAAGGCGAGCGGCTGGACGAACTGCAGATCCCGCAGATGGTCCCCAACAATACCGAACTTCTGAAAACCGCTTTCACCGTGTCGGTTGACTATATTCCTGAAACGACGACCGGCATCTCGGCGGCTGACCGTGCCGCGACGGTTCGCGCACTCATTGCGGAGACTTCCCGCCCCGAGGATTTTGCGCGGCCCGGCCATATCTTCCCGTTACGTGCGCATCCGAACGGTGTGCTTTCTCGTCCCGGTCATACCGAGGCGGCTGTCGACCTCGCAAGGCTTGCCGGCCTGTCGCCCTCAGGTGTCATTTGCGAAGTGGCCAATGATGATGGCACGATGGCGCGCCTGCCCGAGCTTGAGCGGTTTGCCGAGCGGCATGGCCTCCACCTGATCACCATCGAGGATCTCATCGCCTATCGGGGTGTGAGTGCGACTGGTAAGGCCGCTTAGCTGCCGATTGTGTGATCGGCGTCGAGGCGTCCGCGCTTCTCATGAAATAAACAGAGCGAGCTCTGTCGATTCAAAGAAGGCCCGACCATTCGGGCCTTCGCTGTTTCACCAAGCCGTCAGACGACAAGTGCCAATGCCGGTCCCTGATCGTCCCCCTTGAGTTCCGGCTCCTGGCCGACCGTGCTCTCCGGGGTGTCAGCGGCCAGCAGATTGAACTCCCGACGTTCTTTCTCCGATACGATCGCGAGGTCGATGACCTTCTGCAGGTTGGCGGCATGGCGGAAGGTGGGATCGTCCTGCTTGCCGCTCTTCACCGCTTCGGCAAAGCGTTGATAGTTGGTCGGGACTGCCGGCACCTCGATGTCACGCCAGGTGGCGCTTTCAATGTCGTCGCCGAGGCAGCCGCGAAGATCCGAGCCGCTTGGGCGGTGGATGACTTCGAGACTGCCCTTCTCGCCGTAGATGCGCAGCTTCAGCTCGTTCAGATGCCCGGTCGCCCAGCGGCTGGCATGGATGACGCCCAGCGCGCCATTGGCGAAATCGACCGACATTGTGAAGCTGTCATTGGCATCGAGCATGTACTCGCCGATCTGCCCGCCCGGTGCCTTGTTGAAGGTCTTCAGCCGCGCAAAAACGTGATCGATGTCGGTCGCCGCCCCATAGGCGGCGAAATCGAGAATATGGATACCGACATCGCCGAGCACACCGTTCGAACCGTGACCCGTCGACAAACGCCACAGCCAGCGCGATTCCGTGCGCCAGTCGCCCCAGGCGCGCGATACCAGCCAGCTTTGGAGATAGGACGCCTCCACGTGGCGGATCGTGCCGAGTTCGCCGGCCAGCACCATCTCACGCGCCCGCTGCAAGGGAGCGACATTGCGATAGGTGAGATTGACCATGTTGATGACGCCGGCCGTCTCGGCCGCTTCGGTCATCTCCAGCGCGTGGGCATAGTTTTCCGCCAGCGGCTTTTCGCAAAAGACGTGTTTGCCGGCAGCGATCAGAGCCAGGCTGGTTGCGTGGTGGATACGGTCGGGCGTGACGTTTGTTGCGGCATCGAACTCGCCCCAGGCGATCGCCTCGTCGAGCGTGCTGAAGCGTTTTTCGATGTTGAAATGATCAGCGAACTCATCGAGCCTGTTCCGATCCGTATCGACGGCGCCGACCACTTCGACACCCTCGATGGCGAGGAAGCTGGCAACCTGGTTTTTCGCCATCATGCCTGTACCGAGAACGAGTAGACGCATTGCTATCCTCCTCAGCGGTAACCGGCTTCGCCGGCCTGATGCAGTCTCGGGCCGCGTTCGACGATCGGCTCCAGTGCTTTTTCTACCGGCACATTTGGAGCATCGGTGATGCTCTTCAATGCACCCTCGGGGTTATAGGCCCACTTCACGCCGTTGATCAGCACCTTCTGCACGTTGGCATCGTGATAGGTCGGGTAGGTTTCGTGACCTGGGCGGAAATAGAAGATGTTGCCGGCACCGCGGCGCCAGGTCAGGCCCGAGCGGAATACTTCACCGCCCTGGAACCAGGAGATGAACACCGTTTCCAACGGCTCCGGCACCGAGAACTGCTCGCCGTACATTTCCTCGTTTTCCAGCTCGAAATGCTCACCGATGCCGGCGGCGATGGGATGGCGCTGGTTGATCGTCCACAGACGCTCGCGCTCGCCCGCCTCACGCCATTTCAGCGCGCAGGGCGTACCCATCAGCCGCTTGAAGATCTTGGAGAAATGGCCGGAATGCAGCACCAAGAGGCCCATGCCTTCCCAGACCCGCTTGGCGACGCGCTCGACGACAACATCGGAAACCGCACCATGATCCTTGTGGCCCCACCAGGTCAGGACGTCGGTCTCGGCAAGCCGAGCTTCGGTGAGGCCATGCTCGGGCTCCTGCAGCGTCGCAGTGGTCGCCGAAATCGCCGGATCGGTGTTCAGCGCCTTGGCGATCGTGGTGTGCATGCCTTCAGGGTAGATGCCCCGGACGATCTCATTGGTTGTCTCATGGATGTTCTCTCCCCATACGACGGTGCGAATGGCCATGACTGTGCTCCTTTGCAGCAAGTAGCGGACCGGAACCGATGGGAGGCGGTCAGATCCTGTTTGTTTGATGGGTTGTTCAGGCGGCGCCCTTGAAAGGAACCCTTTCGAGCGCGCGTCCGGATTGATCGAAGCGGTGAATGCGGCCGTTGATCGGCGATACGCCCAATTGTTGGCCGGGCTGATGGCTGGACACGCCGGTCTCTCGAACGATGAGCGGCTCTGCGGAGCCGATGTCGAGATAGACGAAACTGTCCGAGCCGAGGATTTCGGAATGGATGACGGTACCGGTCCAAGCTGGGGCCTGATCGGCGAATTCGATATGTTCGGCCCTGACCCCGATCGTGTGGGCATTATAGGGTGCTGCAAACGGACCGGAGAGAAAGTTCATCTTGGGCGAGCCGATGAAACCGGCAACGAAGATCGAATTCGGGGTCTCGTAGAGTTCGATCGGCGTTCCCACCTGTTCGACAACACCATCGCGAAGAACGCAGATCCGGTCGGCCAAGGTCATGGCCTCGACCTGATCATGGGTGACGTAGATCATCGTCGTGTCATGCATGCCGCGGTGAAGCTTGGCGATCTCCAACCGTGTGGCAACGCGCAATGCAGCATCGAGGTTCGACAAGGGCTCATCGAACAGGAAGACCTTCGGGTCACGAACGATGGCGCGGCCGATGGCGACGCGCTGGCGCTGACCGCCCGAAAGCTGGCGCGGCAGCCGCTCCAGATAGGGTGAGAGCTGCAGCATGCCGGCCGCCTGTTCGACGCGCGCCTTGCATTCTTCCCTGGTCCGGCCGGAGAGTTTCATACCGAAGGCCATGTTCTCGTAGACCGACATATGCGGATAGAGCGCGTAGGACTGGAAGACCATCGCGATGCCGCGCTTCGACGGCGAAAGACGATTGACCGGCTGACCATCGAAGGAAAGCGTGCCTGATGTTATGTCCTCCAGTCCCGAGATCAGGCGCAGCAAGGTGGACTTGCCGCAGCCGGAGGGACCGACGAAGACCATGAACTCGCCCTTGCGGATGTCCATGCTGACGCCCTTGATGACTTCGAATGCGCCGAAGCTCTTGCGGATATTGTCGAGTCTAATCTGTGCCATGTCTCGCTTTCCTCAGCCTTTGACGCCGCCGGCCGTCAGCCCTGAAATGATCCGGCGTTGAAAAATAAGAACAAGGATGACGACGGGCACGGTGACGATGACCGATGCCGCCATGATATTGCCCCAGGGGATTTCGAACTGACTGCCGCCCGAAAGCAGAGCGATTGCCACCGGCACCGTCCGTTGCGCATCCGACGAGGTGAAAGTCAGGGCGAACAGAAATTCATTCCAGGCGGTGATGAAGGCAAGCAGGCCTGTGGTGACAAGGGCCGGCCACATCAGCGGCATGAACACCTGCGTGATGATGACCCAGGGCGAGGCACCATCGACGATGGCCGCTTCCTCGATCTCGACCGGCAGATCCCGCATGAAGGTCGTCAGCACCCAGACCGTGAAGGGCAGGGTGAAGATCATGTAGGAGAAGATCAGCGCGAAGGGCGTATTGAAGATGCCGATCCAGCGGATGAGCTCGAAAAGCCCCGCCAGGACGGCGATCTGCGGGAACATCGAGACAGACAGGATGGTCAGCATCAGGAGTGCCCGACCCCGGAAATGCACACGGGCAAGCGCGTAGGATGCAGTCACGGCAAGCAGCAGAGAGGCGGCGACCACGAGGCAGGCAATGAGCAGGGAATTGCCGAGGCTGCGAATAAAGCTGCCCGTCGTCAGCACGCCGGTATAGTTTTCCAGCGAGATCGAGGTTGGCCAGTAGGTGACCTCGAAGAGGGCGGTGCCTGCTTTGAAGCTCGTCAGGATCGCATAGTAGAACGGGAAGACCGCGATGACGACGATGACGGCGACCAGCAGATAGAACAGGGTATTCTTGGTGGCTGTGAGCAGCATCAGCGTTCGCTCCCCCCGAGCCTGACGCGGCCGAGCCATATGTAGAGCACCGTGACCGACGCGATGATGAGAAACAGAACGGTGGAGGCGGTCGCGCCATAGGCGAACTTGTCGAAATCGAAAAGGTTTTCGCGCGCCATCACCGACATGGTTTTGGTCTGGGCGTTGTTCGGCGTCAGCACGTAGATCAGATCGAAGATGCGCATGGCATCGAGCATGCGGAAGATTACCGCGACCATGATCGCCGGGCGTATCAGTGGCAGGGTCAGCCGCCAGAATACTTTGATGGGATTGATGCCGTCGATCTTGGCGGCTTCGTAGATGTCGGCCGGAACCATCTGCAGGGCGGCGAGGATCAGCAAGGCCATGAAGGGCGTCGTCTTCCAGACGTCGACGATCAACACGGCAATCAGCGCTGTCTGAGGATCAGCGGTCCAGGCGATCTTCTGGCTGATGAGCCCGAGGCCGAGAAGCATGTCGTTCAGGATGCCGAACTGGTCGTTGAGCATCCAGGCCCACATTTTCGCGGAGACGATGGTCGGGATCGCCCAGGGAATGAGGATGGCGGCGCGCACGATGCCGCGGCCAACGAACTGGGCATTCAATACGAGCGCGACGATGAGGCCGAGCGCGGTTTCGATCGTTACGGACAAGAGCGTGAACTTCGCCGTATTCCAGACGGCGCCCCACCAGGCGGGATCGGCCAGCAGTCCCTTATAGACGGTACGGCCACTCTTCAGAGTGATCCAGGACAGGTAGTTGTCGAAGCCGACGAACTGGGCATCGCCGAGGTTCGTCAGCGACGCGTTGGTGAAGCTGAAGTATATGGTGCGGAAAAGCGGCCAGCCGGCAACGATAGCCAAGATCAGCAGGGTCGGAGCTAGGAAAATCCAGGCGGATCGGACACGTTCCGAGCGCAGATCCGAAGAGATTGCCTTCGTGCGCGCGCCTGTGCTCAGATTTTGGGAGACTGCAACGTCACTCATGGAATATCCGCTTCATAAGACAATCGACGACGGCGTTATCGGAAGCGGCAGTGGCGGGAGATCCGACGCTGCCGCCTCGATCTGTTACCAGCCGCTGCCTTGCAGCGTCGTCAGATCGGCTTCGAGAAGCTCTAGGTTTTCTTCGGCTGTCCCGCTACCGGAGAGCGTATTGTGGACGGCAGTCCAGAATTTCGCGGAAACCTCGTTATACTTGACCTTGGCAACAGCCGACGGACGCGGCACCGCATTTTCGAAGATCGGCTTCCAGTTCGGCATGAACGGTTGCGCGGCGGCAATGTCCTTGTCGTCATAAAGCGCCGACAAGGTCGGCAGGTTGGAGAGCTCGATGGCGCGCTGCTTCTGGCTTTCCTTCGACGTCAGGAACTTGACGAGCTCGATCGCCGCATCCGGGTTCTTCGAATATTTCGAGACGGCGAGATTCCAACCGCCAAGCGTCGAGGAGGGCTTGTCGCCTTCTGCTGCAACGGGAAGCGTCGTCACGTCGAACTTGCTTTTGACAGGGCTGTCGGCGCCGTTGCCCAGCGCATAGGCGTAGGGCCAATTACGCATGAAGACGGCATTGCCCGTCTGCCAGACGCCGCGGGATTCTTCTTCCTGATAGGCGAGTACGCCGCTCGGCGAAATCGTGCCGATCCAGCCCTTGGCGCGATTGAGTGCTGCTGCAGCCTTCTCGTTGTTGATTGAAATCGTGCCGTCGGTCTCAATGATCTGGCCGCCGCCTGAGGACTTGACCCACTCCAGGGCATCGCAGGTCAGGCCTTCATAGGCATTGCCCTGGAAGACGTAACCCCAGAGATCCTTCTGACCGGCGGCGCGTTCCTTCTCCTGGATTTCCTTCGCGGTTGCCTCCATCTCGTCCCAGGTCTTCGGCGGTTGCTTGCCGTATTTCTCAAGCAGATCCTTGCGGTAGAAGAGGGCCGGCGCATCCGTATAAAGCGGCATTGCGACCAGGCGGCCGTTCACGGTTTGGGAGGCAACGATCGCCGGGAAAAAGTCGCCGACAACATCCTTGGTGGCATCCTTCAAGTCGACAAACTGGTCTGCCAACTGCGGAGCCCAGATAACATCCGTCTGGTAGACATCGACATCCGTGTTGCCGGCTGCGAGCCAGAGCCGATACTGCGAGAACTGTTCCGTGGACGAGGGCGGCATGGTGACGATCTTGACCGTATTGCCGGTGGCCTTCTCGAAGGCATCGAGCTGCTTGCGGAACAGATCGAGGTTCTTGCCGGTAGAACTCGCTGAAATGCTGATCTCGGCGGCATAGGACGGTACTGACGCGCCAATAAGCGCGGCCGCGATGGCGGCGGCGGCCGTGAAACGAAACTTCATTTTCTCCTCCCAAAGACCAAATTGAAATCGATTTGGTTGGGAAAAACTGGCAGAAGGCCAGTGTCATGTCAAGGGAGGTTCTTCGTTGCGGCTGGTGCTTGTTTATAACTGAAAAATATCATTTAAAATCAACAGGGATTCCGAATGGTGGCTTTCTTAAAATCTGTCGATATTCACCCCAGCGATAGGTAAATTGAAATCGATTTGAGAAAATATAATCGACGGCTTAGAATGTGGAATTTGCGAGGCCGAATGGTATAGATGCCCGGCAGCGCAAAGCGATGAAAGTCATTTCGGTCAATGAAGCTCAAAGAGTTCGCAAAACAACTTGGATTGTCTCCCACGACCGTCAGTCGTGCGCTCAGTGGCTATCCCGAGGTAAGCGAGGTGACGCGTGCCCGCGTCGTTCAGGAGGCGGTGCGGTTGGGCTACCGACCGAACGTCAACGCGGTCAGGCTGAAAACCGGTCGGGTTGGCGCCATCGGCGTTGTCATGGGGCGCGCCGGCGAGTTTCATTTCGCAGAATTCATGGCCGGCATGGCGGAGCGTCTTATCACCGAAGACACCGATATTCTGGTCATTCCGATGGCTGATCCCGAATATGATGCCGAGATGCAACTCTACAGGCGGCTGGCGGAAAGTCAGCGGGTGGACGCGATCATCGTGCATTCGCCTCGACCCAATGATCAGCGTATCGCGTTGCTGCACGAGTTAGGAATGCCGTTTCTCGTTCATGGCCGTTCAGACATAGACGTGCCCCATCCCTGGCTCGATATCGACAATGAGGGAGCGGTGCGCCGTGCGACCTCGCATCTGATTGCTCTCGGTCATACGAGGATCGCCATGATCAATGGCCGTCAGGGCGCAACGTATGCGCTGCATCGCGACATCGGCTATCGCAGTGCCCTGCAGAGCCATGGGATCGAAGTCGATCCGCAACTGATCGCCAACGGCAATTTCACCGACGAAATCGGCTTCCGCTTTGCACGATCGTTTCTCGAACAGCCGAAGCGGCCGACCGCTTTTGTCGCGGGATCCATGATGACGGCGCTCGGCATTTACCGCGCCGCGCGTTCGCTGGGGCTCCAGATCGGCAGCGATGTCTCGGTTATCGCTCACGATGACGTCTTTCCCTATTTGACGGCCGACAATATGGTCCCATCGCTGTCGGCGACCCGGTCGTCGATGCGCGCCGCCGGTACGCGATGCGCCGATCTTGTCCTGCAACTTCTGGCCGGGCGTTCACCCACGGAGATTCACGAATTATGGCCGGTTGAGCTGATCCTGCGCGAGTCAACCGGCCCGGTGCGGGAGCTCCAGACGTGAGCGATTACTGTTTGTCAGGCCCTGCGGAGGGCCGGATGGGCAGATCGGACAATCGGCGCGGGGAAGATTGGCGCTCGGTCCTCGCAGCTGCCTGACCCTAGCGATTCAGGAGGCTTTGGCCTCGAAAGTCGGGGCGAAATCACCCAGCGATTTTGCCTTGAGGATCGTGCCTTCGATATCCTGCTCCACGATCGCTTCCAGATCGGCGAAGCTGTCGATGACGTAGTAGATCGGCTGGAGGATATCGATCCGATAGGGCGTTCTCAGCACGCTCATGAGATCGAACGGTCGAAATTCGCAAGCCTTGCCTTCCATTGCTGCTTTCGCTTCGCTTGGCGACGAAACGATTCCTGCGCCGAAGCAGCGACGGCCTTCCGGTGTATTGATCAGGCCGAATTCTACAGTGAACCAGAAGATACGGAATAGATGCCATGAATAACCCTTGCCGAGGCGGACGGCAGTTTCGCCGAAATGCCGTACGAAATTGGCATAACTCCGATTGGTGAGCATTGGGCAGTGGCCGAAAACCTCGTGGAACAGGTCCGGCTCCTCGATATAGTCGATATGCTCGCGACGGCGTAGGAACGTTGCGAGCGGGAATTTGCCTTGTGACAGAAGTTCATAAAAGCGCGAGGGCGGAATGAGCGCGGGTACGCCTTCCACGCCGAAGCCGGTGGTTTCGTTCAGGCGTCTATTCACATCGAGAAGCTGAGGCACCTTGTCGGGCTTCAGCCCCAGCATTTTGACGCCATCAAGATATTCGCGGCAGGCCGTATCGGCGAGCAGCTTCATCTGACGCCGGTAGAGCTCACCCCAGATCGCATCTTCCTCAGGGGTATAGGCATATAAACCATCAGGGCCGGGCAATTTGGCGGTGTAGCTGCTTTCCTTGGTCATATTCTGATCCTCCCAAGATAGCGTTTCTGCCATTATCACCCGGATTTAGAGGATTTTCTTTTCTTTCCTGGTGCTTATCGCCATAGTGGTGGCAAATATTCCCGAGCGGGATGTGAAAAATGAAAGAATCTGGGAATTTTCGTCGCAAGCTTCTTCAACTCATCCAAGCCGACGGTAGCCTTTCGCTGGCAGACCTGGCGGAAAAGGCCGGCATGTCTCAGAGTTCGGCCTGGCGGAAGATCCAGGAACTGGAGGCCGATGGTGTCATCCGCAAGCGCGTGACGCTGCTCGATCCCGGAAAGCTCGATCTCAAGCTCTGCGTCATTGCGCATGTGACACTGGAGGATCATCACGAAGAGGCGGTAGCATCCTTCGCTTCGGTGGTGCTGGAGCGGCCAGAAATCATGGAGTGCTACGCCTTGTCAGGCGCCTTCGACTACATGCTGAAGATAAGGGCGAGGGACGTGGAAAGCTACGAAGCCTTCATGACGCGCTACCTCATGCGCAACCCGCATGTGCGCACGGTCGTATCGAGCTTCGTGTTGCGTGAGCTGAAATTCTCGACCGAACTGCCACTCTGAGGCTCGCTGCCGGATCATCGTGTGCTGTCGCCATGCCAACTGCCCGGCATATGTATCGGAAAGCCCTCGAATGTTTTCAGCGTGTCGAGCACGATCGAGGTCTTCACATGCTGCACAGACTCGTGGGGTAACAGAACGTCGTTGACGAATTTGGAAAGGTCGGCGAGCCCGCGGGTCGCTACCTTCAGGTGATAGTCCATTTCGCCGGTCAGCGCATAGGCTTCGAGAACTTCCGGCAATCCGTTGATCAGCTGCGAAAACCTGCGGGCATTGTCTCTGTTGTGGGTGGCAAGCGTCACGGAAATGACCACCAGCATATCCAGACCCAGCTTCTGTTGATCCAGATAGGCCCGGTAGCTGCGAATATATCCCTCAGACTCCAGTCTGGTGCGCCGGCGTGAGCATTGCGAGGGGGAAAGCGCGATCCGCTCCCCCAATTCGTTGTTCGTCAGGCGGCCGTCTTTTTGAAGCTCCTGGAGCAGGCGTAAATCCAATTTGTCTAGCTGTTCATCCATTGCGTAAAATCTCCAAAATCCTCACGAACCGTGCATAATCTCTTCCTCTGGCATGAAGAATGCAAGAACTTTGCATGCGTTTTGGGCGACACTTTGCATAGTCAAAATCCAGTCCTCAGGAGGAGAAAATGGGTCCTTTTCCGCATGATGCGCCGCCCTCCGAAATCACCGCCGAGAACCCGGCCGGCACCGATGGATTCGAATTCGTCGAATTCGCCCATCCCGAACCCGAGAAGCTGCGCGAACTCTTCACGCGCATGGGCTACATCCCAGTCGCAAAGCACAAGACGAAGGACATTACTGTCTGGCGCCAGGGTGACATCAACTATGTCCTGAATGCGGAAGTCGGCAGCCATGCTGCGCGTTTCGTCGCAGAGCATGGTCCGTGCGCTCCGTCGATGGCATGGCGCGTGGTCGACGCCAGACACGCATTCGATCACGCCGTTTCAAAAGGCGCCGTGCCCTATGACGGCGACGACAAGGCGCTCGACGTCCCGGCGATCGTCGGTATTGGCGGCTCGCTGCTCTATTTCGTCGAGACCTATGGCGTGAAGGGATCGGCATACGATGCCGAGTTCGACTGGCTTGGCGAGCCTAACCCGCATCCCGAAGGGATCGGTTTTTATTATCTCGACCACCTGACTCACAACGTCTTCCGCGGCAACATGGACAAGTGGTGGGATTTTTATCGAAACCTGTTCAATTTCAAGCAGATCCACTTCTTCGACATCGATGGGCGCATCACCGGTCTGGTGAGCCGCGCCATCACCTCGCCTTGCGGCAAGATCCGTATTCCGCTGAATGAATCGAAGGACGATACGAGCCAGATCGAGGAATATCTAAAGAAATACAGAGGTGAGGGCATCCAGCATATCGCCGTTGGAACGGAAGATATCTACGAGGCCACCGACAGGCTTGCCGACAATGGTCTGCGCTTCATGCCGGGGCCCCCGGAAACCTACTATGACATGTCCTATGAACGTGTGAACGGCCATAGTGAACCTGTCGAGCGCATGAAGAAGCATGGCATCCTCATCGACGGCGAAGGCGTGGTGAATGGCGGTATGACGAAAATCCTGCTGCAGATCTTCTCCAAGACCGTCATCGGCCCGATCTTCTTCGAATTCATCCAGCGCAAGGGCGACGAGGGCTTCGGCGAGGGGAATTTCCGCGCTCTCTTCGAGTCGATCGAGGCCGATCAGATCAAGCGTGGTGTCATTGGGACCGCGGCGGAGTAAACTCTCGGGGTCACGTCGCGCGTCTGAAAGGGCGCGCGGCGTTGCAAGAGTTTCCGGGGGAGGAGTTGAGCAATGGACCAGACATCGATCCAGGCTTCCGAGGGTGAAGCAGCTATTGCGAACAAGCTGAAATATATGCCGGGGTTCGGCAACGACTTCGAAACGGAGTCGCTTCCCGGCGCCTTGCCGCAGGGCCAGAACAGCCCTCAGAAATGCAATTACGGTCTTTATGCCGAGCAGCTTTCCGGCTCGCCGTTTACTGCGCCGCGCGGGACGAACGAAAGGTCCTGGCTTTATCGCATTCGCCCGAGTGTGCGTCACACAGGCCGCTTCTCGAATGCTTCCTACCCGCTCTGGAAAACCGCGCCTTGCCTGGACGAGCATTCGCTCCCCCTCGGACAGCTTCGCTGGAATCCCATTCCCGAGCCAACCGAGAAACTGACGTTTCTTCAGGGGGTGCGGACAATGACGACGGCGGGCGACGTCACGACCCAGGTTGGCATGTCGGCCCACGTCTATGTCTTCAATGAGGACATGGTGGACGATTACTTCTTCAACGCCGATGGTGAGCTGCTGATCGTGCCGCAGCTCGGCGCCATCAGGGTGTTCACCGAAATGGGCATCATGGATGTAGAGCCCCTGGAAATATGCCTTATCCCCCGCGGCATGATGTTCAAGGTCCTGTGCAGCGGTGAGCAGACCGTCTGGCGTGG
Organism: Rhizobium sp. BK377; assembly: GCF_014193935.1. Lineage (NCBI taxonomy): Bacteria > Pseudomonadati > Pseudomonadota > Alphaproteobacteria > Hyphomicrobiales > Rhizobiaceae > Rhizobium > Rhizobium sp. BK377. Next base: position 245,907 of record NZ_JACIAC010000003.1, on the reverse strand, counting down.
ATATATCTGCGAGAATTACGGCGCGAAATTCACCCTGCCGGACCGCGGTCCCATCGGCGCCAACTGCCTGGCGAACCCGCGCGACTTCAAGACACCCGTCGCCGCGTTCGAAGACAAGGAAAAGGCTTGCCGCGTCCATGTGAAGTGGTGCGGAAAATTCTATGTCACCGATATTGGTCATTCACCGCTCGACGTGGTGGCCTGGCACGGCAATTATGCCCCCTTCAAATACGATCTGCGGACATTTTCGCCTGTTGGCGCGATCAGCTTTGATCACCCTGATCCGTCGATTTTTTCGGTGTTGACCGCCCCGACCGAAGATGCCGGCACGGCCAATGTGGATTTTGTGATCTTTCCACCGCGCTGGCTGGTAGCCGAGCACACTTTCCGTCCGCCCTGGTATCACCGCAATATCATGAGCGAGTTCATGGGCCTGATCCATGGCCAATATGACGCGAAGGAGGAGGGTTTCGTCCCCGGCGGCATGAGCCTACACAACATGATGCTTGCCCACGGGCCGGATGCGCTCGCTTTCGAAAAGGCATCCAATGCCGAGCTCAAGCCTGTGAAGCTGGATGACACCATGGCCTTCATGTTCGAGACCCGCTATCCGCAGCAATTGACGAAATACGCAGCCGAGCTTGAAACGCTGCAGGATGATTACCTGGAATGCTGGAACGGCCTGGAACGCAAGTTCGACGGGACCCCCGGTATCAAGTGATGACATCAAGTGAAGATCGGCCAGGCATCCTCTGGCACGGGAATGGGACATGAAGCTTGCGACGTTGAAAGACTCCACGAGAGATGGCCGGCTCGTTGTCGTCTCCCGCGACCTTACCTGCTATTCCGAAGTCGGTCACATTGCCCGCACTTTGCAGGCGGCTCTCGATGACTGGGAGCACGTGGCCCCAAGACTCGAACTGATTGCCGAAGGCATCGAGACCGGAGGCCAGCCGACGACCCGGTTTCACGAACATGACGCCGCATCGCCCTTGCCGCGGGCCTACCAATGGGCCGACGGTTCGGCCTACGTCAACCATGTCGAATTGGTACGCAAGGCGAGGGGCGCCGAAATGCCGGCGAGTTTTTGGACCGATCCGCTGATGTATCAAGGTGGTTCGGACGGGTTCCTCGGGCCGCGCGATCCGATCGTGGTGGCTGACGAAGCTTATGGGATCGATATGGAGGGCGAGGTTGCCGTCATTACCGGCGACGTTGCCATGGGCTCCAGTCCGGAAACTGCGCGCGATGCCATCCTTCTGGTGATGCTCGTCAACGACGTGTCGCTGCGCGGTCTCATACCCGACGAGCTGGCAAAGGGATTTGGCTTCTTCCAGTCCAAGCCGGCATCAGCATTTTCCCCGGTCGCGGTGACGCCGGACGAGCTCGGAGAGGCGTGGGATGGCGGCAAGGTGTGTCTGCCGCTGCTTGTGAGCCTGAACGGCAAGCCATTCGGCAAGGCGAATGCCGGCATCGACATGACGTTTGATTTTGGCCAGCTCGTCGCCCATGCAGCCAAAACCCGCAATCTGGTGGCCGGAACGATCATCGGCTCGGGCACGGTTTCCAACAAGCTGGATGGCGGAGCGGGCAGGGCGGTCGAAGACGGAGGGGACGGTTACTCATGCATCGCTGAAGTACGGATGATTGAGACGATCGAGTCCGGGTCGCCGAAAACTCCATACATGAAGTTTGGGGACCATGTTCGCATCGAGATGAAGGATCATGCCGGCCACTCGATCTTCGGAGCGATTGAGCAGACGGTTGAGAAGTATCAGGGGGCTGGCCTGCAGTGAATAACGTCATTCTTTACGATTACTGGAGGTCATCGGCGAGCTATCGCGTCCGTATTGCGCTCAATCTCCTGGCGATCGACTACAAAACGGTACCCATCAACCTGTTGGAGGGAACGCACAGGAAGCCGGAATATCTGGCGCTCAACCCGCAGGGGTTTGTGCCGACATTGGTAATCGACGGGAAAACGCTGACCCAGTCGCTGGCAATCATCGAGTATCTGGCCGAGCTTCGGCCGGAATGCGGATTACTGCCGCCGGATATTGCCGATCGCCAGAAAGTGCGCGCCTTCGCATACGCGGTCGCCATGGACATCCATCCCATATGCAACACCCACGTCGTGGCGCATCTCATGACCGTAACGGACAAGGCCGATGCCCGCGAGGAATGGATGAAGCATTTCATCACCGACGGACTTCGTAAACTGGAAGCCATGATGGACGGAGCCCATGGAGAGTTCAGCTTCGGAGATACACCGACGATGGCGGACCTCTGTCTTGTTCCCCAGGTCTACAATGCCCGCCGCTGGGGAGTGGACATGACCGATTTCAAGCGCATCGCCGATATCGATGGCGGATGCGCCAGACTGCCGGCCTTCCAGGCGGCCCATCCTGACCGCGCGAAACCTTAACCCAAAACCAGCTCCGGCGGGATGATCCCGAGTCTTGCCGGTTGTTTGATCGAGCCACCGAGATACCTGCCTGAGCTGATCATCCCTCAAAGAGAACAAACGCTGCCCAGAGCGATGGATCGCTGGCCTTTTCGATTTTGCCGCTTATGGCCTCGATGCGGGTCCTTCGGAGTGCTGCGGCATAATCGAGCTTGTCTTCCGTCAATATCTGATAGTAGCGCGCCATGAAATTGGCGGTGCCTTCGTCATCGACCGACCACAGAGTGAGCAGTGAGCGCCTGACCCCTGCAATGGCAAGCGCCGTCGGCAGACCGCGAACATTGCCTATGCGGCTTGGATCGCCAAGTGCCGTCCGGCAGGCCGATAACACGACGAGATCGGTTGAGGAAAGATCCCAGTTCATCAGTTCGCGTGCATAAAGAATGCCGTCATCATCATTGGCATCCGGCTCTTGCGCTCCGACTTTGCCGGCAACGATGAGGCCGCTGCGCCATAATGCGTCGGTGGTTTCCTCATCGGCATCAGCTGCAAAGAAGCCGTGGGTCGCAAGATGGATGATGGAAGCGTCGGCTGAAGCCTTGCGGATCGGTGTTTCCATACCGGCGGTTCCACTCAACGAAACCACGTGGAGGCCGGCAGCTTTCAGCTTATTTCCCACCTTATGGATCTCACGGCGCGTAAAGGGCAGAGCGCGTTGATGCCGGTATTTCAAATCGCCGACGACGAGCGCCTTTTCGCCTGGTATCGGCCCGTCGCGCCTGGGCGCGAAGAGGATCGCATCCTCCCGCGTCAGTATGTGCACCTCGAATGCCTCGTCGAGATGTCTGCCATCGTCCGTCTTCATCATCGCGAATGGGATGCTATAGAGGGCTCCGTCCGGAACGATATAAAGCTGCGTCTTGTCTTCGAGCACATCCTTCAGCGGGCCGAAAAGCGACTGATAGAGCTTGCCGAAGCGCCTGTCCGGATCCTCTTCTGCTGCTGCCTGCTTGATGATCGCGCCAAGGGCGCCGAGATCGAAGATGACGGGTACCTCACCCTTGCGACGCACGATCGCTTGAAGCTTTGAATCCGCGCTGTCGGCATCGCCATTGCGCGCGCGCCGTGAACTGACGAAGAAGTCCACCATCGCCGCTTTTGTACCGAGGACGTCTTCCACGGATTGCGTGGCGATGTTTTGGCCGAGTGATTTCGGCAACCGATCGCGGGCCGCTTTCAGTTCGCTCAGAATCTGACGGACTTCGGTGTCCACATCGCCCGAAGAAAGCAATTCCTGCTGTTGACCCAAAAGCCTTACAACGGTTTCAAGGAGCCTATGCACATCGGGATCGGTGGTTGTTTCTGCCACCATGCGCAGGCGGGTGCGCTCGCCGCTCTCCATGGTTTTCCAGCGCGCCACCGCGCCGGCATAGGGCGTTGCGGCTTCCGGACTGGATTGCGCGAAATCGCCGAATGCGCGCAGCATATCATCGGCAAGGCGACGCGTCGTTTCCGCGACATAGCGGTTGCCTGACGACCCGACCTCGCGCAGCATCCAATCGAACATCTTCTCGTCAAGCTGTTGGAAACTTTGCAACGTCTCGGCATCCTTGCGACGCATGTGGGTGGTCGCGACCTCGAGCAATGCGTCGAAGGTCAGGGGGTGGAGCTCGCCAAAGGCTCCTTTCGAGATCTCGTAGGCTTCCTGGCGTAGAGTAAGGGCACGCCCGGTGTCGTCCCGCATTTCGAACTGCTCGGCTGCGAGCTGCGCTGTTTTGATCCGCATCAGGTCGGGCGCGCTGCGCCAGTCCTTTATTGCCGCCATCTCCTCCAGCGACTTGTTGTCCATCCGCGCGTGGCGAAGGAAATAAGCCTTTGTATATTCCTTCCACTTTTCGCCCTGCGCGGCATGTTCCGAGTGTGGGTCAGCGATTTCCGCACCGATCTTGCGCTGCTCTTCGAAGGCCTTTAGCGCTCCATCTCTGTCCCCGAGGGCGAGCAGATCGAGGCCAAGATTGGAGGCGCTGACCAGCGCCTGGATACTTGCATGTCCGTAATGGGCGATACGCAGTTTGAGGAGGTCTTCGTCAATACCACGGGCGACTTCAGGATGGTCGACCATGCGTAATGCTTCGGCATAATTGTTGGCGGTCCGCCAGGTCAGCGGCACCTGATCTCCAAGCGACGAAAGGGCCGTCTGATAGACTTCTTCCTGGATGTTGAGGCCGGATGCGACGGCGCCGTTGTTGACGAGGAACGAAGCCAGATTGTCACCGCCCGAGATCGCTTCTTCGGATGTTTCGCCGTATTGCCGTTGCAGCATCTCGCGAGCTGTTTGGGCCGTCCGGAGTGTCGCATCGATGTCGTCGCCGGACCTCTGCAGAAATCGCGAATATTCAAACCACAGCGTGGCGAGTTCGCGGCTTTCGATTTTTGCTGCATTGGTGCCGAGACCTTCCGTATAAAAGGCCTCGGCTGCCGCTATTTGCCCGCTATCCGCAAAGGACTGTGCAGCCGTCGTGTATTCCGAAAGCGTGAGGCCGTAATTTATGCCGGCGGCGGCATGGCGCAAGGCCGACTGCAAGCGGATGAAACCTTCCTGCGTGTCCCCGGTTTCCAGAAAACTATAGGCGCCGATGATGCGAGCCATGATCTCGGATTTGCTGTCCTCTCCCGACATGGCGACGGCTTTTTCGATATAGGCCTTGACTGATTTCTGCTGGCTATCACGATCGCCAAGCATGCCCTGAGCGTGCAGGAGCAGGTTGTAGAACAGGGCGATTCCATCGCTGTCCAGCTCGTTCGTCAGCTCGCCACGGACCGCGAGTGCGTCTCGTGCCAGACGCTGCCAAGCATTCACCTCTGCATCCAGCTTCAACGCCTGGAGGCCGAAACGCCCCGCCAAAATGCGCTCTCCCTCCTTGCGGAAGTCCTGACTTGCCGACCATGCAAGCGCACGGCCGGCGTTCGGGTCGCGATCGGATAGTTGGTTGACCTGCTGCCCAATTTCTGCTGCGCGCGCTTCGGCGGACCGATGTTGGCCGGTGGCAGCTGGAGGGGCGGTGAGGAGAAGCGCAAGCAGCGCGGCGCCGGCAACCGGCAGGGGATGTGTTTTTGCTACCATTATCCGGATCAACATAAATTACGAGAAACGCTAAAAGAGCTAGAGCGGGGCGACCATTCGTCGAGAGGCAGGAGGATCGTGATCCTCGGATGGCTCGCGACCTCTGTCCTTGCGGTCGTCGAGGTGACCGCTGGCTGAGCGTCCCTAAAGTCGGGGACGGATACCGTGCCTGATCCCGTGGCATGAACAGAAGAAGGGCGGACGATATCGACCGCGTGGTGATATACTCGGTCTAGGAGGAGGTCTCGCGCCGGCAGTCGCGGGGTTTGCGCGGTGACACAGGGCTTGGCCATGGCATTCCGCCTCGGCCCAGGAAGGGAAGGAGACAACGCATGAACAATGTAGCGATCCACCCAATCGTGGATTCAGGATACCGGGCGACCGATGCGTCCTTTGTCGGCGGCACGCTCGTGTGCAATTGCGCGAGCAATCCGGTGAAAGTCCGCGTCACGGGCGATATTGCCCATAACCATGCCTGTGGCTGCACGAAATGCTGGAAGCCGAAGGGTGCAGTCTTTTCCGTGGTTGCCGTGGCGCCGACCGCTAATGTCGAGGTTCTGGAGAACGGAAACAAGCTGGCGGTCGTCGATCCGTCTGCGCTGATCCAGCGCCATGCCTGCAAGGATTGCGGGGTCCACATGTACGGACCTGTCGAGCGCGACCATGCCTTTCAGGGCCTTTCCTTTGTTCATCCCGAACGGTTCGAGGAGAAGGGCTGGGCGGCACCCGGCTTTGCCGCTTTCGTATCGTCGATTATCGAAAGCGGATATGACCCTGGCAAAATGGGCGCCGTACGCTCGCGTCTCAAGGAAGTTGGGCTTGAGCCTTACGATTGCCTGTCGCCCGGGCTGATGGACTTGATCGCCACCTGGACGGCGAAAAAGATGGGAGTTCTCGCGGCCTGATGTAGCGCAGATTCGCCGGATGCCGTCGCGATCCCCGCGACGGTGTTCCGGCGCGACATAAATTTCATGATATTGCGCCGGACAATCCGGCGATTGGTATCTCTACCACTAGCTGAAGTTCCTCGGCATTTCAGCGGCCACGTCTTTCGCGTGGATGCTCCCTATTGCCCTAGGCTGTGCATCCCTTGAGGAAAATATCCGCACACATTTTCGCCCTCGCAGCGATCTCTTCGATATTCGGCGGCGGAAGCTGGCGTAGCATGGCGGCGCGCTGGGGTTCCATGATCATCATACCGCGCAGCATGCCGCAGGCAGCGTGCGGGTCTTCGAGCTTGATCAACCCGTGCTCCACCTGGCGGCGCAGCCAGTTTTCCATCGACGCGTTGGTGCGATTGATTGCCTTTTCGTAAAAGGAGGTGGCGAGTTCGGGAAAGCGATCGGATTCGCCGATGACGAGTCGGGTAATCGTGATCGTGTCCTGCGAAAGCGTCAGCATACCATAGGCCATCAGCATGCGCTCCAGACCCTGGTGAAGCCCGGCCGTCGCCAGTGTGCCGGGGTCGAGCGCCAGCAGGAAGCGTCCGGTGCGATCCGAGACCATTTCGGAAAACAGATCCGCCTTCGTTGGAAACAGGCGATAGAGCGTCTTGGTCGAAACGCCGGCTTCCTGGGCGATCGCGGCGATGCAGGCCGCGGCATAACCGTTCTCGTGAAACTGTTTATTGGCGGCCTCGATGAGCACGCTGCGCGTATCCTCGTCACAACGCACCTGCGGCCGGCCACGCGGCTTCTTCTCGATATTGTGATTTTGGACCATTGTTATTTTCCAAATTCCCGTTGACTTCTCTTTTCTAACTCATATTTTGGAAAACATCAAGTTTCCTAAATGAAGCTTGAGCCAAATTTCAAGGCCGCGGCCGAGACGACAGCGACCTTCCCCCAAGGAGAGAAACGATGTCCGCCAAGACGCTGCATGCCCTGAATAATAATGCCGCCCCGGCCGATATATCGGTAACAGAAGCGGCAGCCGCCGCCACGCCTGCAACGCTTGACGCAGGCAAGACGCCGCTTGTCAACAATCCCGCCGCCTCCGCTCCGGCTTCGGAAGCACCGGCCCGCAGACGCGGCCGCCGCTCGCTGCTAATTGGTGTGGCAACCATCGCCATCATCGCCGCTGCCGCCTATTACGGCCACAATTACTGGACGGTCGGGCGTTTCGAGGTCGCGACCGACGATGCCTATGTCAAAGCAGATAGCACGACGGTCGCGCCGAAGGTTTCCGGCTATCTTGCCGAGGTTCTTGTCAGCGACAATGAAACGGTAAAGGCCGGCCAGCCGCTAGCCCGCATCGATGACCGCGATTTCCGCACGGCGCTCGATCAGGCGAAAGCCGATGTCGCAGCCGCCGAAGCGACCGTCAATGCCAAGCAGGCTTCGCTCGATATCCAGCAGTCGACGATTGCCGCCGCCCGGGCCACACTCGATGTCGACAAGGCCAATGAGACCTTCGCCGAGCAGAACAATAAACGCTATACCAACCTTGCCACCAGCGGTTATGCGCCGGTCCAGACGGCCCAGCAGGCAGCTTCCGCAATTGCGGCCGCCCAGGCAACGATCGTTCGGGACACGGCGGCTCTCGACGCCGCAACCAAGCAGGTCGATCTTCTGAATGCCGAACTTGCCCAGGCCAAGGCGACGCTTGCCCGTGATCAGGCAGTCGCGCACCAGGCTGAGCTCAATCTCTCCTACGCAACGATCGTCGCGCCGGTAGACGGCGCGGTCGGCAACCGCACCCTGCGTGTCGGCCAATATGTCCAGGCCGGCACTCAGCTGATGGCTGTGGTGCCGACGACGGCTGCCTATATCGTCGCCAACTACAAGGAGACGCAGCTGACCGATGTCCATGCCGGTCAGCCGGTCGATATCGAGGTCGATATGTTCCCCGGCCGCACCTATCACGGCCATGTGGACAGCCTGTCGCCGGCAAGCGGCCAGGAGTTTGCCCTGCTGCCGCCCGATAACGCCACCGGCAACTTCACCAAGGTTGTCCAGCGCATTCCGGTCAAGATCGTGCTTGATGGCGATGCCGCAGAAAAGGGCGATCTCCGCCCCGGCATGTCCGTCCAGCCGAGCATCGACACCAAGGTCGATGCTGCCGGCAACTAAGCGAAGGGACAGGAGATCGTGTCATGTCCAGTATCGCAACAACATCAGGCGCTATCCCGCAGCCGCGCGCCAGCACAAAGGCCAGCGCAAGGGAGTGGATCGCCGTTCTCGCCGGCATGATCGGCGCCTTCATGGCTATCCTCAATATTCAGATCACCAATGCCTCGCTTCTTGATATCGAGGGCGGCATCGGTACGGGTGTCGACAACGGCGCCTGGATCTCTACCTCCTACCTGATCGGCGAGATCGTCGTCATTCCGCTGACGGCCTACTTCAGCAACGTTTTCTCGTTTCGCCGCTATATCCTCGTCAATTCCATCCTCTTTCCGCTCTTCTCTATGGCCTGTGCCTTCGCGCATGACCTCGGCACGATGATCCTGCTGCGCGGCCTGCAGGGCTTTGCCGGAGGCGTGTTGATCCCCATGGCCTTCACCATGGTGCTGACCAAGCTGCCGAAGAGCCAGCAGCCGCTCGGCCTTGCCGTCTTTGCCCTGTCGGTCACGTTTGCCCCAGCCATCGGTCCGACGATCGGTGGTTACCTGACGGAGAATTACGGCTGGCAGACGATCTTCTTCATCAACACCATCCCGAGCCTCATCATGGCGGCCGCTCTCGCTCTGACGCTGGAGAAGCAGCCGATGCAGCTTCATCTCCTGAAGGGGGGCGATTGGGCCGGCATCATCACCATGGCAATCGGCCTTTCGGCTCTGCAGACCGTGCTCGAAGAAGGCAACAAGGACGACTGGTTCTCCTCGCCCTTCATCGTCAAGCTCGGCATCGTGGCCTTCGTCTTCCTGGCCGCCTTCATCTGGATCGAGCTCACCGTCAAGAAGCCGCTGGTGAAGCTGCGCCTACTCACTCAGCGCAATTTCGGCATCGGTGTGCTGGTCAATGTGCTGGTTGGCGTCGCACTCTTCGGCACCGTCTACATCCTGCCGCAATATCTTGGCCAGGTTCAGCGCTACAATGCCGAACAGATCGGCAATGTGCTCGCCTGGACCGGCCTGCCTCAGCTGCTGCTCATCCCGCTGGTGCCTGTGCTGATGAAGCGGTTCGATGCCCGCTATATCGGCTTTCTCGGAATCTCGATCTTCGCGATCAGCTGCTTCATGAACATCACGCTCTCGGCCAACAATGGCGGCGACCAGTTCTGGATTCCGAATATCGTGCGCGCCATCGGCCAGGCCCTGGTGCTGACGCCGATCACGGCAATCACCACCGCCGGCATCGCACCCGCCGATGCCGCCGCCGCTTCGGGGCTGACCAATATGCTGCGCAATCTCGGCGGCGCGGTCGGCACGGCCTCGCTCGGCACGATCCTGACGAAGCGCGAGCAGTTCCATTCCAACATCATCGGTCAGTCGATTACGCTGACCCGTGATGAAGTCCGCGACCGCCTGACTCAGCTCACAGGTTATTTCACCCAGCATGGTGTCACCGATCCGGCCGTCGCATCGCAGAAGGCGATCGTCGCGCTTGGTCAGGTCGTCAAGCGCCAGGCGCTGATCATGGGCTTCAGCGACACGTTTGCTGTCATCGGCGTCGTGCTGGCTCTGGCGGCAATTGCTCTGCTTCTCACCAAAAAGCCGCAGGTCAGCGGGGGTGCAGGCGCCCATTGAGGCGCCTGTCCAGCACATACCAGCCACAGATTACCCGCAGCAACCAACACCCGGTCAGAGACGACCGGGTGTGCTCACGTGAGCGCTTGGGCGACGCCGGCTTGATGCCTTTCTTGTCGATAAGCAGCGGACGGTGCGGCACCTCTCAACAAAGGCAATAGCTGGTCCCCCTGGCGCTTGATCTCGGAGAGATAAGGCGTGTCGGAGAGCACGAAATGGCTGATACCGAGCGCCTGGTATTTGCGCAGCGAGCGGGCGACATCCGTGGCGGAGCCCACCAGCCAGGTGGTGCCCGCACCACCGCCGCCGAACTTGCCGGGCGCGGTGTAGAGATTGTCATCGAGCACTTCACCACGCTGATGCAGGTCGAGCAGGCGCTGCTGGCCGACGGCGACCGCGCGTTGGTGATCGTGCCAGCCGACACCGCTGTTTTTTGCCATTTCGGCGACCTTCGCTTCGGCATCGGCCCAGGCTTCTTCGGTCGTGTCGCGGACCAAGGTCGTGATCCTTAGTCCGAATTCGAGTGATGGCAGATCGCGGTCGAGATCGCGGCTAAGCTGCTTCAGACGCTCTATCCGCTCCCGCACGCCGTCGAGCGGTTCACCCCAGAACAGCTGGACATCTGCCTCTGTGGCCGAAACCCGCTCGGCTGCTTCCGATGCCCCACCGAAATAAAGCTTCGGGCGACGGCGTGGACCGCGGGCTTCGATGCGCGGCACGACGGTGGATTCGCTGACTCCGAAATGTTCGCCTGCATAGGTGACGTTTTCTTCGGTCCAGAGCCTTCGCACTAGGCGCATGAACTCCTTGGTGCGGGCGTAGCGATGCGCCTGATCGCCCTCAGTGTCGCCATAGGCGGCGAGATTGTCCTTACCCGAGACGATGTTGACACGCACGCGTCCGCCGGTGAGGTGATCCAGAGAGGCAGCCGCCGAGGCGAAATTGGCCGGCCGCCAATAGCCGGGGCGGATTGCGATCAGCGGTTCGAAAGTGGTCGTCCGGGCGGCAAGAGCCGTTGCGACCGTGAATGTGTCCGGACGGCCCCAGCCGGTGCCGATGAGCGCACCCTTCCAGCCATGCTCTTCAAGTGCCTTGGCGTGGTTCGTCAGCGTTTCCAGGCTGTTGTGGTTTTCGACCGGCGAATCGCCGCGGTGGCCGGCTTTGGCGGCATTGGGAATATACCAGAGGAATTCCGGGTTTCTGCTCATACGATTCGCCTGCGGTTATAAATAGGTTCGAAGGATGGGCGACCGGGCTGGCAATTCGAGCCCCGTCGCCTGCGTAACACAGACAGGAAATTATCCCGCTATCCGGGCTGCTTCGCCCTGCCGCGCTCTGAGTGCGAGCGCATTTGCCGGACGCCGCAGGCCGAGGTTCTCACGCAGCGTCGCACCCTCATATTCCTCGCGGAAAAGACCGCGCTTGCGCAGGATCGGCACGACCTGATCGACAAAGTCAGTCAGTCCTGTCGGCAGGATCGGCGGCATGATGTTGAAGGCGTCGGCCGCACCATTGTCGAACCATTCCTGCATCGCATCTGCAACCTGTTCCGGCGTACCGATCACCGTGCGGTGGCCGCGGGCGGTGGCGACCGCCAGATAGAACTCGCGGAGTGTCATATTGTTGCGGGAGACCAGATCGGTGACCAGCTTGAGGCGGCTCTTATTGAGCTCGGTGCTGTCAGGAAGCGGCGGAGCCGGATCGTCAAGCGAATAACCCGAGAGATCGACGCCCTTGTAGTGACGCGATAGGATATTCCAGGCGACCGAGGGGTGGACGAGCGACTGGATATAGTCGTAATTTGCCTTGGCCTCAGCCTCCGTCCCGCCGAGCACCGGGAAGATGCCGGGGCTGATCAGCAGCTCGTCCGGGCCGCGCCCGAAGCGGGAAAGACGTCCTTTGACGTCGGAGTAAAATTCCTGAGCGTCTTCCAGCGTCTGGTTGGCAGTAAAGATCATCTCGGCGGTGCGCGCTGCGAGCTCTCGGCCGGGCTCGGATGCACCGGCTTGCACGATGACGGGATAGCCTTGGACGGGGCGGCCGACATTCAATGGTCCGCTGACACTAAAGAACTGGCCCTGATGATCAAGCTGATGCACCTTGTCCGGATCAAGGTAGACGCCGCTTTCCTTGTCGCGGATGAAGGCATCGTCCTCGTAGGAATCCCATAGGCCCTTCACCAGATCGACGAATTCCTCGGCCCGTGCATAGCGGTCGGCATGGGCCGGGTGGCCGGGGATAGAGAAATTCTTGGAGACGTCAGCGCCCGTGGTGACGACATTCCAGGCCGCCCGACCCTTGGAGATATAATCCAGCGAGGCGAATTTGCGGGCGAGCAGATAGGGGTCTTCATAGGTGGTGGAGGCCGTCGCAACAAAGCCGATACGGCTTGTGACCTGCGAGAGCGCCGCCCACAGGGTGACCGGCTCGAAATGGGCGCCTTGCGCTGTACGGCGCAGCGCTTCCGGATCCTTGGCGCGCTCCCAGCCGGCGGGGCTGTCGGCAACGAAAACGAGATCGAACTTGCCGCGTTCCGCCGTCTGAACCAGATCGCGATAGTGATCGATATTCAAGCCAGCGTCGGCCTGCGCGTCCGGGTGGCGCCAGGCGGCGATATGATGGCCCGTTGCCATGATGAATGCGCCAAGCCGTATCTGTCTTTTCTGACTAGCCATGATGACGATCTCCGTTGATTTCAGGCGGCGCGGCGGCCGGGGACATCAACCCCGAGACGGCTCAGAAGCCGGGTTCGGATCTGTGCGAAGCGCGGGTCGCCGTGGTCGCGAGGTACGGCCAGGTCGATGCGCAGATCCTCCACCAAGCGGCCCTCATCGAGCACCAGGATTCGGTCGGCGAGTGAAATTGCCTCATCGACATCATGGGTGACGAGCAGGACGGCGGGGCGGTGTTTTGCGCAAAGCTCCCGCAAGAGATCATGCATCTTCAGCCGGGTCAGCGCATCGAGTGCGCCGAAGGGTTCGTCAGCCAGCAGCAGGGCCGGCTCGCGCACCAGCGAGCGGGCAAGTGCCACTCTCTGCTGTTCGCCGCCGGACAGTTGGTTCGGCCAGGCAGTTTCGCGTCCTTCGAGACCAACTTCGGCGAGCGCCTTGCGTCCTGCTTCCTGTCCGGTTTCACCCTGCAGGCCGAGCGTGACGTTCTGAATGACCGTGCGCCAGGGCAGCAGGCGGGCATCCTGAAAGACCACCGAAAGCCTTTCCGGGGTCTCGAGCGTACCCGTTCCCTCGACCTCATGATCGAGGCCGGCAAGGGCTCTGAGAAAAGTGCTCTTGCCTGATCCGCTTTTCCCGAGCAGGGCCACGAACTCGCCCTCACCGATATCGAGATCCACACTGTCGAGGATCGTCTTCGCCGCAAAACGTCGCACGAGATTTTCAACGCGGACGGCTGCCTTCAGTTGGCCAGAGTACGGCGCCATGACAGGACCCTCCGTTCGAGCAGGCGGACGAGACCGTCCGAGACGAGGCCGAGCAGCACATAGACCACGAGGCCGACGAGAATAACGTCGGTCTGCCCATAAGTGCGGGCAAGATCGATCATGTATCCGAGGCCGCTGGTGGAGTTGATCTGTTCGACCACCACGAGCGACACCCAGCAGAGCGTGACGGCAAAGCGCAGGCCGAGGAGGAAGCCGGGCAGGGCGCCGGGCAGCACGACCTGGAAGATGAAGTCCGTCTGGCTCATGCGCAGCGTTTCGGCGAGCTCGACATAGCGGCTGTCGATGCTGCGCAGTGCGTTATGGGTGTGGATGTAGATGGGGATGATGACGGCAAGCACGATGGTCGTGACCTTCATGCTTTCGCCAATCCCGAACCACAGAATGAAAAGCGGGATCAGCGCCAGCGTCGGGATCGCGCGCTTGATCTGGATTGGCCCGTCAATCAGCGCCTCGCCGACGCGGGATAGGCCGGCGATGACCGCGAGAGCCGTGCCAACGACGAGGCCTATGCTGAGGCCGAGCAGCGCGCGCGTCGCAGACGTCACGAAATTGTCCTGCAGACGGCCCTCGGCGATCAGCCGTCCGAACGCCTCGACGACTGTCCAGGGTGCCGAGAGAATGCGGGGGTCGATCCACCCCAACGCCGATCCGGCAACCCAGGCCAGCACCAGCAATGCCGGGCCGATCTGAAGTCCGAACGGTATCTCGCGTCCGGGACCGAGCCTGCGGCGGGTGCGGGAAGCTGCGTGTTTTGCTGTAGCTGTTACGCCGGCGCTTTCGCGCGGCGATCTCCGTGATGTCTTGATGTTATCTGCATCCCAGGTGGTTGCCATGCTTGCGATCTCCTCTCTTCGCTATGAAACGGCGCGCGGTCACTGGCTTCTTGGCAGGGCGTCAGCAGCGATTTTTTCGAAGCGGTTGTCGAAGATCTGTTCGACGTCGAAGGGCTTGTAGCCAAGTTCGTCAGCCAGGAGGTTGATGGTTTCCTGATGGCGCTTCTTCACGTCTGCCCAGCTATCCGGGATGACCTGGGTGCCCGAGAGCTTGACGAGAAACTCGGCGTCCTCGCGGCTGAGACCCTGTTGGCCGATGTAATATTCCTTGATCCAGATTTCGGGATTCTGATCGACCCATTCGGTTGCCCGTGCCCAGAGACGGACATATTCGGCAAGGGCGGCTGCCTTTGCGGGATCGTCCAGCACCCATTGCGGTGCATAGAGATGGGCGGGGTCGTCACGAAGTCCGTGCTCGATCAGGCTCGCACCATCGGAGCCATACTGGCTGACGTAGCGGCGGATATTGACGCCGCCGAGCGGCGCAATATCGACCTGTTTGCTGGCGAGCGCCTTCGGATAGACGTCGCCGGTGCTCGGCAGCTCGACCAGTGTCGCGTCTTTCTTCGTCAGGCCTGCGGCGTGTAGCGCGCGAAGCACGAGTGTACCCTGGGCTTGGCCCGGGCTGAAGGCGATGCGCTTGCCGCGGAAATCCGCGAGCGACTTGACGTCGACGCCAGGCGCGATGCCGAAACGGTAGATTGGATTGACAATCGGATCCTTCCGTTCGCGATAGGCGATGTTGCGGACCGGCAGATTGTTCCAGGTTGCAAAGATCGACGGGATTTCGGCTACGGAGCCGACATCAAGTGCATGCGCGCGGAAGGCTTCGGATGTCTGGGGGCCACCGCTGAGATTTGCCCATTTGACCTCGAAGGTAAGTTCCTTGACGAGGCCGGAAACCTCGAGAGCCTTCTGTGTCACGGGATCGCCGATCGTCAGAACCGTTCCTTGTGGCACCTTGTCGAGGAGCGGCGCGCTCGTCTCGGCCAATGCCGCGCTGCCGAAGATGCCGAGGAAGATGAGGCCCACGACAGCCGTTCCCAATGTTTTTGCCAATGTCATCGTCGATGTTTCCCGTTCGAGGTTGCAATATCAGGAGCGATGACGGACAGGGTGTCGAATTGTCTATAAAATCTATAGACTATTTATTTCGTTCGTTCACCGGTTCATGAAAAATCCTACCAATTATGCAGGCGTGACAGATGCGCGCGTTGCCGGCGAGCGCCAGCGATTTCCTGCTTATGCGAGAAGACACAGCCCTGCGATGTGATGAGATCGAGGTCAGAGCAGTGAAGCCAATGAAATGTCCAAGCCATTTCGTCGTGGAAAATGACATCAGGATCTTCTGTTAACTTTGCATAAACCTTGTCTTGCTTCAGAGTATGTGTGGAATTATTGCGCTGTGAGACTTGGTTACATTCCTTTACGTTCCGCTGTTAAAGTCACATCCGAAAGATCTGCTGATGCGACTTTACGGTTGGACCAATGGTGCTTGGCGCTGAAATCCTCGCATTCCTGGAAGCCTGTCCGATGGCGGTGCTTGTGCTCGACACCACCGGTCGCGTTATCTTTGCCAATACCGGAGCCGGGCATCTCCTCCATCTCGAAGACAGGCTCGCCGCCGTCGATATTGCCGACCTCATTCCGGAATGGCCGTTGCTCTCAGGTGTCTCCACTGTCTTCATCAGCGATCATTCCGGTCAGCGTCGACTATACAGCGTACAGGTCATGAACTGGCCGACAGGTATGGAGACGGTCACGGTTGCTTTCTTCGAGCCGGTGGATGACGAGCGCGCTGCAGGTTACGCGGCGCGGGAGGCCAATCTGCGTTTGCGCTATGTCATCGAGATGCTGCCGGAGGCGGTCTGCGTGTTCGATGCCAACGACCGCTATGTTCTCTGGAACCAGAAATATGCTGAGCTTTACGCTGATATAGCCGAACATCTTAGGCCCGGGGTCGCCTTTGAGGATATATTGAGGACCAGCCTCGCCGGCGACGGGATGCGCGAGCTCGTCGAGGACAAGGAGGCATGGTTCAGCGCCCGCATGCAGAAATTTCGTCAGCCGGTTTCGCAAGAAGAGCAGCAGTTGCGGGATGGCCGGTGGCTGCGCCACGATGACCGGCGCACGCCCGACGGCGGCGCGATCGGCATGCGCATCGATATTACCGGCCTCAAGCAGCGGGAAGACTGGCTTCGCCAATTGTTCAACGCCAATCCCATGCCCATGCTTTTGTGCGATGGCGATAGTCTCGCCATTCTTCAGGCCAACCAGGCAGCCGTTGATTTTTATGGTTTCCTACCAGCAACGCTACTGTCGAAGCGAGCTTGCGACATGCATGTCGACGGCGACCTCGAAGCATTCGAGAAAATCCTTCTCCATCTCGACCGTGACTGTGATGCCCGCACGATCTGGCGACAGACGACGCGGGACGGATCGGAGCGCCACGTGCTGATCTATATCCGTCAGCTCCAGGAGGGAGCCGAGCATCGGCTGCTGCTCACCGTGGCCGATGTCAGCGACAGAGTTCTTGCCGAGACCGAAGCCAATCGTTTGGCCCATCACGACATTCTCACTGGCCTGCCAAATAGGATGCAATTCTACAAGGCGCTTGAAAAAGCCCTTGCATCGGAGGACCGGGAAAAGGTCATCATCTGCTGTCTGGATCTGGATGGATTCAAGCCCGTCAATGACACGTTTGGCCATGCTGCCGGAGATGACGTGCTGAAAGATGTCGCCCATCGGCTGCAGATGCATGCGCGAGGTCATCTGCTCGCCCGCCTCGGGGGTGATGAATTTGCAATCCTGATGACGGGAGAAAGAGGCGAAGCGATTGATCTCGCCGAGCGCTGCATCGGCGCCTTCGAGCAGCCTTTTATTATCAATGGTCTTGCCATACGGCTCGGCATCAGCATCGGCATTGCTGCGGGAGTGGACCGCGAAACGCTCATGCAGGAGGCGGACCGGGCGCTCTATCGCGCCAAGGCGGACGGTCGCAACATCTGGCGAGTGACACCTCCGGATTTGCCTGTTCGGAAGCGCGCCAAGGCCTGATCGGCCGTCAGCTCTCGTCCTGCCTTGCTGCAAGCAGCCAATCGCGAAGCATTCTCGCCTCGCGCGAGAGGCCTCTTGCTTCGATGAGCCAGTAGGCCTTGTCCAAATCGGAAGCCCTCTCGAAGAGGGAGACGAGCGAACCCGCCGCGATCTCTTCTGCAATCAGCGCTGTCGGGCAAAGGCCGATACCCTGGCCGCTGATCAACGAGCCGATCATGAGATTGAAGTCGGCAAAAACAGGTCCGGCCTTCGGCGCGGAATGGATGCCGGCGCCCGACATCCAGCGCGCCCAGGCATCGGTCGTCTCGTCGTGCAGAATTTCGCAGCCAAGCAGGTCAGCTGGCGTGTGAAAGGGGCCATGCCGGGCGAGGAATTCTGCCGAACAGGTTGGTCTGGTTTCGGCATCCAGGAGCTTGATGGCACCGGATTCCGGCCGCACGCCGTGGCAGACGAGGAGATCGGCACCTGCCGCTTCGGGCGTCCTGGCATCCAGCGCATAGACGATGTTGATCCTGATATGAGGGAAAGTAATTCTCAGCCTAGGCAGCTGCGGAATGAGCCATCGCACCGCCATGGAGGGAATGCATGCAACGCTGACCGGCCGGCTGTTTGCTTCCAGCCTCAACTGCCGGGCGGCGACTTCGATATGCGCCAACGCCTGTGTAACGGCTGCGCCGAATTCCCTGCCTGCGGCCGTCAGCGTCACGCCCCGGCTATGACGCAAAAATAAGGGCATGCGGAGCCAATTCTCCATCGCCCTAACGTGCTGGCTGATGCCGGCCGGTTTCAGGTTCAGTTCGGCAGCCGCCCTGACGAAGCTTTCGTGGCGTGCGGCAGCTTCGAATGCCCGCAGTGATGCGAGGGGAAGGTTTCTCATTTCAGGATGACTAAGCAAAACTTTCCCATAGGGCAAGAAACATCTCGGTTGCCCAATGGCGCAGCCCTGCTAAGAGTGCTCGGCGACTTATCGCGTGTCACCGGGCGCAGCACCCGACGACCGCAAGCGGAGCGGAACCAACCGGATGTCGGAGCAGTCGATAGTGCCAATTCCATCTGACGCGGCCGAGCGGCGGTCAGCACCGCCCGTGGTCGTCTATCCCGTCGAAAGGTTGCCTTCCGCCGATCTCCGTCTGCTCGAGGCCGCCCGCCAAACGCTGACGAAGATCAGCGAGGTGATTGTGCCACCGCGCAAGGCGGGCAGCTTCCACGTTCCGCAGGGGCATTTCTTTCGCATCGTCAGTATCGACGGTCCGCAGGTTGGTGACCTCAATCTTTGGAACGCTGCCGATCTCACCGAACGGTTTTTCAGCGGCAAGACACGGGCTCTACACGCAACCCATGTCGGGGTCGGCGATCGTCTCTGGAGCACGCTGCCGCACCTGCGCCCTATGGCGACCATCACCTATGACAGCCTTGGCTGGTACGGATGGGACGACGATGGCGCCGGCATTCACGATGTCATCGGCACGCGTTGCGATCCCTATACCAACCGATTGCTGAAGGATAGCGACTATCATCATTGCTGCCATTCGAACCTGACGCGGGCGCTAGCCGCCGAGAGCGGCATGTCGGTCGAGCAAGCCGAGATACATGTGCATGACGTCCTCAACGTCTTCATGTGCACCGGCTTCACCAGGGACACGCACCAATATTTCATGAAGGCGAGCCCCGTCAGGCCGGGAGATTTCATCGAGTTCTTTGCTGAGATCGATCTTCTTGGTGCCCTGTCGGCCTGCCCGGGCGGCGATTGCGGCGCAGGCCATTCAAGCGACGAGGCCGCCTGCTATCCTTTGAAGGTCGAAATATGGAAGCCCGATCCTGCTGCACTCGCCAGCTGGACGCCACCGGAACCGAATCCTTATCCGAGAACGCATCGGTAAATCGGCGGGCCGCACAATTCTCCTATGGAGGAGCGGTCAGACGATCAGGATGGCTCTGAAATCGTTGACATTGGTGCCCGTCGGGCCGGTTTCGAAGAGGTCGCCGATGGCCTTGAAGCCGGAATAGCTGTCATTGGTATCCAGCACATGGCGCGGGCCAAAGCCTGCGGCGCGCAGCCGCTTGACCGTGCTGCCGTCGGCAAAGGCGCCGGCATTGCTTTCCGAGCCGTCGATACCATCGGTGTCGGCGGCAAGCACGTGAACGCTGTCATAACCGTCGATCGCCAGCGCCATGGCCAATGCGAATTCGCTGTTGCGCCCGCCTTTGCCCCCCCTGGTGCGCAACGTCACTGTCGTTTCGCCGCCGGAGAGGATGACGACCGGCCTTTTGAACGGCCGGTCGCGCCCAGCGACTTCCCGGGCGATTGCCGCATGCATCAGTGCCACATCGCGCGATTCCCCCTCGATGGAATCCGAGAGGATCGCCGGCGCAATGCCTTGCGCGCGGGCGGACTCGGCAGCGGCTTCGAGCGACACGCTGGACGAGGCGATGATGTGATGTTCGTGACGGGCAAAGACCGGGTCGTCCGGCCGCGGTGCATCGGCCTTTGGAGAGCTCAAATGATCCATGGCCGCCTGCGGCAGCTTGAGGCTGTATTGCTGGATGATCTGGAGCGCGTCATGTCGGGTTGAGTTGTCGGGAACGGTCGGACCCGAGGCGACATGGGCGGGGTTGTCGCCGGGAATATCGGAGACGATCAGGCTGACGACACGGGCTCTGGTCGCGGCGGCCAATCGCCCGCCCTTGATGGTGGAGAGATGCTTGCGTACGACGTTCATGTCCGAGATCGGCGCGCCCGAGGCGAGCAGCAGTTCGTTGAGCAGGATCTCATCCTGCAGTGTCAGGCCTTCGGGCGGGGAAGGCAGCAGTGCCGAGCCGCCGCCGCAGATCAGGGCTATGACGAGATCGTCCTCGCCCAATCCTGCGACTGCTTCCATCAGCCGCCTGGAGCCGATAAGGCCGGCTGCATCCGGAACCGGGTGGGCGGCTTCGATGATCTCGACGTGCCGCGTTTCGCAGCCATAGCCGTAGCGGGTGACGACCACGCCTCCGAGCGGCCCCTTCCATACGCTTTCCAGGGCGCGCGCCATCTGCGCTGCACCCTTGCCGGCGCCAACCACGACTGTCTTGCCCTTTGGTTTTTTCGGCAGATGCGCGGTGATGCCGGTCAGCGGATCGGCGGCGCGCACGGCTGCGGAAAACAGGCTGGTCAAGAAATCGCGGGGGGAGAGCAGGGTCATTATGATCTCTCTGGAGATACGGCAGGAAGGATGACTTCCGCTCTTTTAGGCATGACTGGCGAGCTATCGCTTGTCAATCTAATGGCGGTCCCTATCCGTTCGCTATGATTGATAATTGCCCCGACGCGGCTATCTATCAAAGAGAAAAGCAACAATCATTTGGAGAAATTGCAATGGTCAACGAACAGCAGTTGATCTCGAAGATCACCTGGCGGCTCATGCCATTCCTCGGAATCCTTTATCTTATTGCCTATATCGATCGTCAAAACGTCAGTTATGCCAAGCTGCAAATGGTCGATGCGCTCGGCATGAGCGAATATGCCTATGGGCTTGGCGCCTCGCTCTTCTTCATCGGCTATTTCCTCTTTGAAGTGCCGAGCAACCTGTTCCTCGACAAATTCGGTGCGCGTGTCTGGTTCGCGCGCATCCTGGTTTCCTGGGGCATTGTAACGATCCTGCTCTCCTATACCCAGAACGCGACGATGTTCTACATCCTGCGCTTCCTCCTCGGCGTCTGTGAAGCAGGTTTTTTTCCAGGCGTCCTTTATCTTTTGACGCTCTGGTTCCCGGCGGATTATCGCGGCCGCATGGTGGGGCTGTTCATGATCTTCAGTGCCCTTGCCAATGCCGTTGGCGCGCCGGTTGGCGGCATGCTGCTTGATCTCGACGGTTTTCTCGGCCATGCCGGCTGGCAATGGGTTTTCCTGGCAACCGGTATTCCGGCCGTCGTCGCCGGTATCGTCACCTTCTTCTATCTCAATGGCCGGCCTGAAGACGCAGACTTCCTTAGCGACGAGGAGAAGAGCTGGCTCGCAAATCGGCTAGCATCCGAAAATTCCGGCATGGATCACAATGCCGAAAACGGCTTCAAGGCGCTGATCGATCCGCGCGTCCTGTTGATGGCGCTTTGCTACATCGCCTTTCCGCTGGCCGCCTATGGTCTTAGCTATTGGTTGCCGACTATCGTGAAGGCTTTCGGCGTCAGCAATACCGTGAACGGTTTCCTCAACATAATCCCGTGGATGCTGGTGGCGATCGCGCTATGGGCGGTCCCGGCTGCCGCCGACAAGGTGAAGGCGAAGACGCCCTATATCGTCATTCCCGCCTTCATCGGTGCGGCCTGCCTGCTGCTCTCGGCGCTCGTTCCCAACAACACGCTGCAGTTCATCTTCCTCTGCATTGCCGCGGCCGGCATCTTCGCGCCGCAGCCGGTCTTCTGGAGCCTGCCGTCCCGCTTCCTGAAGGGCGCAGGTGCTGCCGCCGGCCTTGCCGCCATCAATTCCGTCGGCAATCTCGGCGGCTTCGTCGCCCAGAACGTCGTGCCCTGGATCAAGGACGAGACAGGAAGCACGATTGCGCCGATGTTCTTCCTGGCTGCCTGCCTCGCTGCCGGTGCGTTGCTCGTCTTCGTCGTCGCGACGGTAATGACGCGCAAGCAGCGCGATACCGTGCCGCGCGGCGCCTGAGGACTCTGTGCAGGCGAATGACAGGTGCAGGATTTTTCTCATGGCCGAATGAGCCACGAGCAATATTACGGGCAGTTTTCGCCGATATTTGAGGAGCATAGCCGGGACAGCGATGTAGCCTCGGGCGAGGAAGCGAAAAAGCAGCGGCGTTGAACACATCAACGCCGCATCAATGATTTGCGCTAGCGGGTATCTCGGGCGTTAGTCGCAGACCCGAACGGTTTCGGTATGATAGCCGCCGTCGTAACGGTTGCGAACATCACGATCTTCATACCAGCATCTCGGCGGCGGCGGGCCTGCATCGTAATAGCGAGGACCCTCGACATAACGAGGACCGCTATTGGCAAGCGCACCACCGATCAAGCCGCCAACGACACCGGCAGCAACGCCGCCGGCAATGATGCGGCCGGTATTGTTGTGATGGTGATGATCGCGTGCGGCAGCAGGCTGAATAGCCGAGCCCACAAGGGCCGTCGCGATCAACAGACTGCTAACAATTCTCTTCATGACATTCTCCTTAGTCGCAGATCGCCCCTATCGAACATAAAATGCTCCACGGCGGCGTTTGTTCGTTCAAATCTTGCACCTTTTGAGGCAAGCCGGCCAAGAAAACGGTAGGTAGGCCCTCAATTTATATTTTGCACTGAAATCCTCAGCGCGAATTCGGTGGATCAAACGCACAATCGCAACTGCCGGCATCAGGTCGCCGATTCTGTCACCGTTTCTTCCAGCACGTCCTCGGGAATATCGTCGAAGGATGCGTAGTTGAGGTTATAGAGCTTTGAGTAAAGCTTGCCGTTTTTCATGAGCTGGTGGTGATTACCGCTTTCGACGATCTCGCCGTTCTGCAGCACGATGATGCGGTCCGCTTCGCGGATCGTTGCCAGACGGTGGGCGATGACGAGACCGGTGCGGTTTTCGAGCAGCTTCACCAGCGCCTTCTGGATCAGCATTTCGGTATAGCTGTCGATATTGGCCGTCGCCTCGTCGAGCACGAGGATCTTGGCGTCCGCCACCAGTGCGCGGGCAAAGGAAAGAAGCTGGCGCTGGCCGAGCGAAAGATTGCCGCCGCGCTCGCCGAGCATACTGTCATAGCCCTGGGGCAGACGCATGATGAAGTCATGTGCACCAACGGCCTTGGCGGCCTCGATCACCTGCTCACGGGTGGCTTCCGTCTTATGATACCGGATATTTTCGAAAACGGTGCCGGTGAAGAGGAAGGGTTCCTGCAGCACCATGGCTATCTGCTGGCCAAGCGAATCCTGAGTGAGTTCGCGCACGTCATGGCCGCCGACCACCACCTGTCCCTGCTGCACCTCGTAGAAACGGTGGATCAGCGACATGCAGCTCGACTTGCCCGAACCCGTCGGGCCGACAAGGGCGACCGTCTCTCCGGGATTGACCCTGAAGCTCACATGCTTGAGCACCGGCTGCTTGGGATTGTACCCGAACACGACATCGCGGAATTCGACGGAGCCGTCCATATCGGGCGAGAGCACCTTGGCATCCGGAGCATCCTTGATTTCGATCGGCACGTCGAGCACGTCGGTCAGCCGCTGGCCCGAGGCCATGGCGCGCTGCATGACCGAATATTGCAGCGTCAGCGAGCGGATAGGGTCGAAGAAGCGCTGGATGTAGAAGAGGAAGGCGACGAGTACACCGACGTCGAGCGCCTGGTTCAATACGCGCGCACCGCCGACGACGATGACGAGCGCCATGGCGATACCTGTCAGCGTATCGACGATCGGCACCATGATCTGCGCGTATCGGGCCGCCGTCAGATGTGTCAGCAGGTTGGCATGCGCCTTGTCGTCGTAAAGCGTGAAGTTGACCTCCTGCCGATCCATGCTCTGGACGGCACGCACGCCATGGATCGCTTCGGCAAGCGCGCCATTCGCGACCGAATTCGTCTCATGCGCCGCCATGAAAGACTTGCGGGCGAGCGGCAGCCAGAACAGGCGCACGACAAAGAGTACCGGCAGCACGGACAGCGTCAGGAGGCCGAGCTTGAAGTCGAGATAGAGCATCACGAAGACGATGCCGAAGAGCAGGAAGATATCACCGACGGACAGTACGCAGGTTTCCAGAAATTCCTGCATCGAATTGACGTCGCCCTGCAGGCGCGACATCAGCCGGCCGATCTCAGTCTTATCCATGAAGGAGAGCGACACGCGCTGAAGATGGGAGAACATCGCCTTGCGGATATCGAAGAGCACGTTTTCCGCTACGCCGCCGACTAACGTTTCCTGAAAATAGCTGGCCCCGTAGTTGATGAGGATGGCGATCAGGAAGGCGACGATCGCTAAGGTCAGTGCTGAGCCATTGTCGTCCGGCTGCATGCCATGGTCGATGGCGTAGCGGATAATCAGCGGAATGAGAAGCTGCATGCCGGTAAAGACCAGCACGGAAATCACCGACAGGATGACATCGCGCCGGTAGGGATGGACGAAGGCCCAGATGCGCTTGACGATGTTGGAATCGAAGACCTTGCCGAAGATTTCCTCTTCTACACGCTGCGAGCCGACGACTGCTCTTGGCGGGCGTCTGCCATCCTCGCGAACGTCGGAGCGTTCGGTTTCCAGTTCCTCGGCCATCTTGTTTCCTCCTGCGCCGGTTTCTTACGCGCTCAAAGCGTCGTCGCCCGGTCGCACCTGCAAATCGTAAAGTGCCTTGTAGCGGCCGCCGAGCGCCAGGAGCTCGTCATGCGTGCCCTGCTCGACGATACGTCCGTCCTCGATGAAGAAGATCTTGTTGGCATGCATCAGCGAGCTCAGGCGATGGGCGACGATGATCGTCACGCGATCGGCGGCGTAGCGGCGCATGGCGCTGCGGATGCGCTGCTCGGTTGCTGCGTCGATTGCTGCCGTCGAATCGTCGAACACCATCACGGCGGGCTTGAGCATCAGCGCACGGGCGATCGAAAGCCGCTGTCGCTGGCCGCCCGAAAGCGAAACGCCGCGTTCGCCGACAACAGTGCCGTAGCCGGTCGGCAGGCCGAGCACGTAGTTGTGCAGCTGCGCGCTTTCGCTGGCCCGCTCGATGCGGCCTTCCTTGGCCCAAGGGTCGCCATAGGCGATGTTGTTTTCGATCGTCGTGGTGAACAGGAAGGAATCCTGCTGCACGACGGCGACGGAGCGGCGCAGCGACTGCAGCGTCGCCTTACGGATATCCTGCCCGTCGATGGTTATCCTACCGCCGGTTGCATCGTAGAAGCGTGGGATCAGGTGCGCGAGTGTCGACTTACCGCTGCCGGGTGGCCCGACAATGCCGACCGTTTCGCCGCGCTTGGCCTCGAAGCTCACGTCATGCAGAACCTCGTGCATCGGCGAACTTGGATAGGCGAAGCTGACATTCTCGAAGCGCAGCGTGCCCTCCGTCACCTTTAACTCCCTGGCATCGGGGGCGTCGCGCACGGCGATTTCGAGATCCAGAAGGTCAAAGAGGCGCGTGCCGCAGGTCGAAGCACGGGCGAAGGCGTTGACCATCAGGCCGAGCTGCCGCACCGGCATTTGCAGAATGGTCATGAAGGTCAGGAAGGAGGCCAGCGTACCGACGGTGATCTGGCCGGAATGCACTTTGCTGCCGCCGACCCACAGCACCAGTCCCATGGCCACGAAGAAGGAAAAAGTCATGGCGCTGGTATTGACGACGCGGATGCCGACACGCTGATGTGCAAGTTCCAACGCTTTCTTCGATGCCTCGTCGAACTTCGATAGTTCGTGGTCCTGGGCCGCAAAAGCGCGCACGACGCGGATGCCGCCGAGATTTTCTTCCATGATGCGCGTCAGCACCGACAACCGCTGCTGCAGGTCAAGCCAGGTGGCGCGCAAGCGAAGCTGGGTCACAGAAGAGCGCCAACCGACGAACGGCACGAACGAGAGCGCCAGCAGGCCGAGCAGGACGTCGGTCGAGAGCAGCATGTATGCGCCGATGCCGATCAGCATGGTCAGCAGGAAGACGCGCACAAGCGCCGTCGAGAAATACATGCGCACGCCTTCCAGATCGAGCAGGCCGACCGTTATCAGGTCGCCCGAATGCACGCTGTCATGAAAAGAGAAGGAGAGACGTTGGATCTTTTCGTAGCAGGCGAGGCGCAGTTCGTAGCCCATGTGGTGGCCGACCGCTTCGCTGTAGTAGTTCTGGATCATCGTGAAGATGCCGCGCAGCACGCTGGCGCCGAGCAGCAGCAGCGCCGTCGTCAGAAGCGCATCCTGCGCCTGCTGCCCGATTGTGCCGCCATGGAGCGCCACCTGCGTATGGTCGACCGCTTGGCCGAGCAGGCGAGGGATCAGAAGCTGGAAGGTGGAGGCGATCAGGGTCGCGCAGATGGCGAGGCCTGCTTGCCAGGGATGACGGAAGGCCATTACGGTGATGCGGAACAGCGTGTAGAGGCCTTTGCCCCACCCTGCCGCGGTTGCAAGCGCCATCGAAGCCGAAGGCTTCATCGCGCGTATGGACGCATCGCTGCTCACGGTATTTTCCAATAGATGTGTGCTCGGACACAGGTGGCCCGGAAAGAGGGCAAATCCATGAAGGGATTGATAGCGCATTCACTTTTGCCGATTCCAACAGGGGGTTCAAGTAAAGAATTCACCAGTTGGTTATTTTTACGTGAGCCTCCTTCGCATTGGCCGATGACGCTGCGTTGACGCGCCTCGCATACACGCAGCGGGCGTAGTTTTCCGCCGGAAGACGAAAATTTGGAAGCGGCGCAACGCCGGTGGAAATCCGCGTGCCAGGCATGTATGGTCCGCTCGCCAACCAGCACGAAGAGGCGTTCGATGTCATCCACGGTCCGGATTGCTAATCAGTTTCTCACCGTCGACGTTTCCTCGCTGGGCGCCGAAATGCAGGCGCTGACATCGAGCGACGGCCGCTCCTGGATCTGGAACGGTGACGCCGCCTTCTGGAGCGGCCGTTCGCCGATCCTGTTCCCGATGGTGGGCAAGGCGCCGAATGACATCCTGAAGGTTGGCGGTCACAGGGCGTCGATGGCCCAGCACGGCTTTGCCCGCCGCAGCGAATTTGCGCTGGCATCCTCGTCCGAAACGAGCTGCCGTTACGAACTCGTCGCTTCAGAGGCCACGAAGGCGGTTTATCCCTTCGATTTCCTGCTGGCCGTTATCCATAGCGTCGAAGGTCAGGCGCTGACCGTTGCCGCCGAAGTCACCAACCGCGACATTAGGCCGATGCCTTTCGGTCTCGGCTTTCATACGGCTTTCGTCTGGCCGCTGCCGGATGCTGCGAACAAGCCGCATAAGGTCTCTCTGGACAATGGCGCCGAGCCGGCACTCGTCCGGCTCGAAGGCGGTCTGATATCGCCGAAGAAACTTGCTTCACCCTTCAAGTCCGGCAGCCTCGTGCTCGATCATTCTATGTTCGAGGAGGACGCGATGATCTTCCCGGAAGGCGCTGGCCCCGGGCTGCGTTATGAGGCTGGAGGCGGTCCGTCCATGCATTTCAGCTTTGAGAACCTTCCCAATCTGGCGCTCTGGACTAAGCCCGGCGCTCCCTTCCTCTGCGTCGAGCCCTGGCACGGGACTGCCGCCGAAAACGGCGGTCCCGACGATCTGGAGGGCCGTCCCTACACGAACGTGCTTGCATCGGGCGAAACCGCACGCTTTTCCTTCACTGTCGAAATCCTCGCATAGGCCGGTCGCGTTTCCTTTTTGGATCAAGGTGTTAGGCAGGTGGTAAAATAAACTTCTTGCCACCTTGTGCTTTTCGCGCTTTCATACACGACTAGTTTGATAGACTATAGGTCGGGCGAGGATGCCTTTTCCGACCCAGATTTGGCGGCGAACGTTTTGAATGGCCGCATGAACCTGCCCAACGCACGACTTCAGATATCCTGCGTTGAAACCTCGATCGAGACACGTGCGGATGAGCCGCAAGGGAGTTGAGATGACGGTTCAGGGACTTTTTTCAGGCAAGGCGAATGCGGCCGCCCAGATTTCAGCCGTACCGCGCATTGCGATCGTCGGCCGCGGTTTTTCCGGTATGATGATGGCAGTGGCACTGATGCGCACCGTGCGCACGCCTTTCCACCTCCAGCTCTTCGATCCGAACTCCACGGTCAATGGCGGCCAGGCATTGGCGTCGGCTAGATCCTCGACCATCCTCAATACGCGTGTGCGTGATCTCTCCGTTTCGCTCGGCGATCCTGATGATTTCAATGACTGGCTCTGTAGCAACGCTGAATTCCGCGCCGCCGTACCAGCCGCCATCCCCGGCTTCCGGCAAATCTTCGTACCCAGGGAAATCTTCAGCGACTACGTCTACCAGCGCTTTTCCGAAGCGCTCGCCGCCCGTCGGGACATCACCGTCCAGGTCTGCCATGATCCTGTCGTGGCAATCCGCAGGAGCCATGGCAGCCGGTTCCTGCTTGAAAGTGCCAATCCGTCCAATCCGCTTTTCGATATCGTGATTCTCGCGACAGGTTACGGCCTGCCTCGACCTCACGAAGATCCGGAGGTTTCACCGGTCAGGGCGCAGCGCCTTGTCGCCCGGCCGCATACGGTTCTGCTCGGCAGCGGCATTCGCGTCGTGGACCAACTGCTGCAGCTTCGCGATGGCGGTTACACCGGCCAGATAACGATCATTTCACGGCACGGTTTCCTGCCGCAGAGCCATACGCCGAACTCCGCCGATCCAGTCTTCCCGGCCGAGGCGCTACCGCATAGCCTGCCCGATATCGTCAGTTTCATCCGCCACGCCTGCCGCGAAGCGGAAGAGGAGGGGCGAAGCTGGCAGTCGATCATGAACGGCCTTCGCAGGCACGCCCGTTCGCTCTGGCGATCGCTGCCAGCGCGTCAGAAGCGTCAGTTCAACCGGCATCTGCGGGCAATCTATGACAGTCACCGCAACCGCCTGCCGGAGGCGATGCATCTGCGCCTCAAGCAGGAGCTTGCCGGGGGCAGTACGGTGCTCAGGCGCGGCCGCGCCGGGCGTCGAGGTCTCAGCGGCCTGTTCTTCACGCCGTCCGGTTCATCGAGCGAAGAAGTCATCCATGCCGAACGCATCATCGATTGCCGCTGCCATGCGCCGGATCTTTCTGCTCCTCTGATTCAAAGCTTGTTCGCGGCGCGGCTCGCCATGCCTGACGAGCTCGCGCTTGGCCTGGCGGTCAATGCATGCGGCGAAACGTTCCTGGACGACGGCTCGTCGGTCGACGGGGTTTTTGCGGTCGGTCCTCTCGGCCTCGGCAGCCTGCCGGACATCGATCTCGTGCCTGAGATCGTCACTCAGGCTTATTCGGCGTCAGAACGCATTGCGGAACGCTTCTATCCGCAGAGCCAAGCCGTCTGAGGCAATTCGCAGCGCTTCTCTGGAACCATCCCCACGAACCAGCGTTATAATGCGCTGGTAATTCGTTTAGAGGGGCAGATGGAAGCTGTGGATAGATATGATACCTCTCTTGAGGATGAGGGGCGTTTCCGGGTGCTCGTCGATGCGATCACCGACTATGCAATCTATATGTTGAGCCCTGAAGGTTACGTGGCGAGCTGGAATTCCGGCGCTCAGCGCTTCAAGGGTTATCGCGCTTCCGAAATCCTCGGCCAGCATTTCTCCCGATTCTATCTCGATGCCGACAGGGAGGCTGGTCTGCCCGCCCGGGCGCTCAAAATCGCGGCGACGGAAGGACGCTTCGAGGGAGAGGGCTGGTGCCAACGCAAGGATGGCACGCGTTTTTGGGCGCACGTCATCATCGATCCGATCCGTCATGCCTCCGGCGAGCTGATTGGTTTTGCCAAGATCATCCGCGACCTGACGGAGCGCAGGGCGGCCGAAAACGCGTTAAAGCGCAGCGAAGAGCAGTTTCGACTTCTTGTTCAAGGTGTGTCTGATTACGCGATCTACATGCTCGACCCGGAGGGCAACGTGACGAGCTGGAATTCCGGGGCCGAACGCATCAAGGGTTATCGCTCGGAAGAGATCATCGGCCGGCACTTTTCCACATTCTACACGGATGAGGATCGCCTCAACGGATTGCCTCAGCTGGCATTGGCCACCGCTAGCCGCGACGGACGGTTCGAACGAGAAGGCTGGCGCGTACGCAAGGACGGGTCACGCTTTTGGGCAAGTGTCGTGATCGATGCGATTAGGGACGATTACGGCGGGCTGATCGGCTTTGCCAAGATCACCCGCGACATTACCGAGAAGCTGGAGACGCAGCATGCGCTGGAGCGGACCCGTGAAGAACTTTTCCAGGCGCAGAAGATGGAGGCGATCGGCCAATTGACCGGCGGGATCGCTCACGACTTCAACAACCTGCTGATGGCGGTGCTGGGCAGCCTCGAAATCCTCAAGAAGCGCATGCCGCAGGATCCTGTTTTGTCGCCCCTTGTCGACAATGCCATACAAGGCGCACAGCGCGGCGCGGCGCTGACCCAACGGATGCTCGCCTTTTCCCGCCGCCAGGAGCTGCAAGTGGAGAGGATCGATGTGTCTGAGCTCCTGCGTGGCATGATGGACATGGTCTCTCGCTCCATCGGCCCGATCGCCTCGCTTGAAACCGAATTCCCCGAAAGCCTCCCGACGATCGCTACCGATCCGACTCAACTGGAGACGGCGGTGCTCAATCTCGTCGTCAATGCCCGTGACGCCATGCCCGGCGGCGGAATTATCAGGATCAAAGCCACTGAAGAGATCGTGCCTGACGGTGGTACTATGGCGGCCGGTCATTATGTACGCGTCGCCGTTACCGATGAGGGCGAAGGCATGGACGAGGAGACGCTGAAACGGGCGGTAACTCCGTTCTTCACGACCAAGGGCGTCGGCAAGGGAACGGGCCTCGGCCTCTCCATGGTGCAAGGACTCGCCGGTCAGTCCGGCGGCAGGCTCATACTGAACAGCCGGCTGGGTGAAGGCACCGCCGCCGAGCTATGGTTTCCGGTCACGGAAGCCAAAAGCGCCGTTGAAGAGCCCGAACAATCCGTGCACGAAGCGGCAAATAGCTCACGACCGTTGCGCATCCTTGCAGTCGACGATGACGGGCTGGTTCTGATGAACACGGCGCTGATGCTGGAGGATCTCGGCCACACCGTGATCGAGGCGACGGCCGGCGCCGACGCGCTCGACATTCTTCGCCACGAAAGCGTCGATCTCGTTATCTCTGATCACGCCATGCCGCGGATGACAGGCTCGCAGCTTGCGCTCGCAATACGGAGCGAGTGGCCGGACATGCCAATCATTCTCGCGACCGGTTTTGCCGAGATTCCCGAGGGTGCAGGCATCACCGATATACCGCGCCTCGGTAAACCCTTTTCACAGGCGCAGCTTGCCGAGGCGATCAGCCGCATTGCGCAATAGATCATTCAAAAAAGCTCTGCGGACCCTGAATTCGTTGCGTGCGATATAGACCAGCAGCCCCGCCACCATGAACGCCAGCACATACCAGGTGACCGCATAGACAAGGTGGTTGTTCGGGAAATCGAGGACCGTCAGCCCTCCGACGGGCAAGCCGCCGGCATTGGGTGTCGCCTCCGCGTCGATGAAAAAGGGGGCAATGTCCGCAATACCACGCTTTTCGGCGATGGCTGAGACATCGCGCGAATACCAGCGGTCGGCAGCCGGATCGTTGGAGCGCAGCACCATGCCCCTTGGCTCCGTCATGCGCATCAGCCCGGTGATACCGGCCGGCCCATCGATCTCGCTTTCCGGTCGCGAGGCGGGGTCGCGGCGGTCTGTCGGCACAAAGCCGCGATTAATCAATATCGCGCTGCCGTCCGCAAGCCTTAGTGGCGTCAGCACCCAATAGCCGGCGCCGAGCGCTGTTGATGCTGCGACCAGCGTTTCCTTGTCGTTTTCGAAGGTGCCTGTTGCCGTTACCCGCCGGTATTCGTCATCGGCGGCATTAACCTTGGCCCAGTCGGCGCGAGTCGGCGGGGCGACGGGCTCGGCATGAACGCGCGCATCGACGCGGGCGATTAGATCGAGCTTCCAGGAGAGTCGATAGACCTGCCAGGTGCCGAGCGCGATCAGGGTGGCGACGAGGGCAAGAAGGCCGATGCCAAGGATCGCAAGTGTGACGGCCGAACGTGGCCTGTCCTGTCGGTCGGAAGAGATATCGGTCATGGGGACACCGCAACGGGCGGCGTTGCCGCCGTCCGTTCCTTTGCCGCTATGGCATGTTCTTCATCATTTCGGGGCTCATCGGCATCATGTTCGTGTTCAGGTGATACATGACCCAGAGCGAGCCCGAGAGAGCAATCGCGATGATGATGATCGTGAAGATCAGTGCCATGATCGTCCAGCCGCCTTCCGATTTCGTGTTCATGTGCAGGAAGAAGATCATGTGAACGACGATCTGCACGGCGCCGAGCGCCATCACCAAGATGGCGGTTACGATATGATTTTCGAAGACCTCTCCCATGACGAGCCAGAAAGGGATGGCAGTCAGGATGACGGATAGAATGAAGCCCGTCACGTAGCTCTTGAAACTGCCGTGGCCGGCCTGATGTCCATGGCTGTGGCCGTGGTGAGCCTCGTGGGCATCCTCATGTGCGGGTGCTTGCGAACTCATCCGAGAACTCCCATCAGGTAAACGAAGGAAAAGACGCCGATCCAGACGACGTCGAGGAAGTGCCAGAACATGGAAAGGCACATCAGGCGGCGACGATTGGCTTCATGCAGGCCATGCATGGAGACCTGCACCATCAGCGTGATCAGCCAGATGATGCCGGAGGTAACGTGCAGACCGTGCGTACCGACCAGCGTAAAGAAAGACGACAGGAAAGCGCTGCGCTGCGGACCGGCGCCCTCGTGGATGAGGTGTACGAACTCGTAAAGCTCAAGGCCGACGAAGGCCGCGCCGAAAAGGCCGGTCACTGCCAGCCAGAACAGCGTTTCCGCCTTTGCGTTTCGCTCCATCTGCAGCATCGCAAACCCATAAGTGATGGAGGAGAGCAACAGCATCGAGGTGTTGATGGCGACCAGGGGCAGATCGAAGAGATCGGCCGGCGACGGGCCGGCGGCATAACTGCGGCCGAGCACGGCATGGGTGGCAAACAGCACCGAGAAAATCAGGCTGTCGCTCATCAGATAGAGCCAGAAGCCGAGATTGGTGCTGTTCTCCGGATGATGGTCTTCCGTGAGGTAGAATTCAGGCTTTTGGGCCGTGTCGACAGTTTGATCGCTCATGGTCTCTTACACCTGTTCGGCAAGCAACTTTGTGCGCTTGCCTTCCGTTTCGGTGACTTCGTCCGCAGGAATGTAGAAGTCACGCTTGTAGTTGAACGTATGGCCGATCGCGACGACGAGCAGGGCGACGGCGGAGACGACGACGAGCCACCACATGTACCAGATCAGGCCGAAGGCGAGCGCGACGCTGATGGCGGACAGAATCGCGCCGGTACCGGTATTCTTCGGCATGTGAATCGGCTTGAAGCCGCCGAGCGGACGCTCGTAGCCGCGGTTCTTCATGTCGTACCAGCTGTCGTGATCGTGTACGACCGGTGTGAAGGCGAAATTGTAGTCCGGCGGCGGCGACGAGGTCGACCATTCCAGCGTGCGGCCATCCCACGGATCGCCGCTATCGTCACGCAGTTCCTCACGCTTCATGAAGGATACGACGATTTGAATCAGGAAGGACGCGATGCCAAGCGCGATCAGACCGACGCCGAAGGCGGCAATGATGAACCAGATCTGCAGCGACGGATCTTCGAACTGGCTCATCCGCCGGGTGACGCCCATCAGGCCGAGCACGTAGAGCGGCATGAAGGCGAACCAGAAGCCGATCTGCCAGAACCAGAAGCTCATCTTACCCCAGAAAGGATCGAGCTTGAAGCCGAAGGCCTTCGGGAACCAGTAGTTCACACCGGCGAACATACCGAAGAGAACGCCGCCAATGATCACGTTATGAAAGTGGGCGATCAGGAAGAGTGAGTTGTGCAGCACGAAGTCGGCCGGCGGCACGGCAAGCATGACGCCCGTCATGCCGCCGATAACGAAGGTCACCATGAAGCCGACCGTCCACAGCATCGGCACCTCGTAGCGGATACGGCCGCGGTACATGGTGAAGAGCCAGTTGAACATCTTCGCCCCCGTCGGGATCGAGATGATCATTGTGGTGATCCCGAAGAAGGAGTTGACGGAAGCACCCGAACCCATCGTGAAGAAGTGATGCAGCCAGACGAGGTAGGAGAGGATCATAATCACGCAGGTGGCGTAGACCATCGAGGCGTAGCCGAAGAGGCGTTTGCCGGAGAAGGTCGCGACCACTTCCGAGAAGATGCCGAATGCCGGCAGCACGAGAATGTAGACTTCGGGATGGCCCCAGATCCAGATGAGGTTGATGTACATCATCGGATTGCCGCCGAGATCGTTCGTGAAGAAGTTCGTGCCGGCATAGCGGTCGAGCGACAGGAGAGCGAGCGTTGCAGTCAGGATCGGGAAGGAAGCGACGATCAGGATGTTGGTGCAGAGCGCCGTCCAGGTAAAGACCGGCATCTTCATGAAGGTCATGCCCGGCGCGCGCATCTTCACGATGGTCGCGATCAGATTGATGCCTGATAGCGTCGTGCCGACACCGGCGACCTGCAGGCCCCAGATATAATAATCGACGCCGACACCTGGACTATAGGCGGCACCCGACAGCGGCGGATAAGCGAGCCAGCCGGTCTGGGCGAATTCGCCAATGAAGAGCGAGAGCATGATGATGATTGCGCCCGCCGTTGTCATCCAGAACGAGAAGTTGTTGAGGAACGGGAATGAGACGTCGCGCGCGCCGATCTGCAGCGGCACGACGAAGTTCATGAGACCGGTGACGAAGGGCATCGCCACGAAGAAGATCATGATGACGCCGTGGGCGGTGAAGATCTGGTCGTAATGGTGCGGCGGCAGGTAGCCTTCATTGCCGTTGAAGGCGATTGCCTGCTGGCCACGCATCAGAAGCGCGTCGGAGAAGCCGCGCAAAAGCATGATGACGGCCAGGATCACATACATGATGCCGATCTTCTTGTGATCGACGCTGCAGATCCAGTCGCGCCAGAGCGGACCCCAGAACTTGAAATAGGTGATGATGCCAAGCACTGCGATGGCGCCGATGACGACGCCGATGAAGGTCACGACCAGGATCGGCTCGTGATAGGGGATCGCATCGAGGGTCAACCGGCCGAAGATGAACTTCAGGAGGTCAGGATTGGAAAACATGGAACAACCCGTTCATTATGTCTTGCGACGCAAAGCGCCAGGTTAATTGTTATTGTTGAGCTGTGCCGGCGCCGGATCGCCGCCATTGCCCGAGCCGGGCATCGAATGACCCTCATGCTGCATGTCCATTCCGGGCATGTTCTGCATCCTGTTGCCATCAGTGCTTTCGGCCGGCTCGCTGCGTGCGGGTGCGCCCGTTGCAGGCACGGTGGCCGCAGGCGCGACGATCCCTTCGTCCGCATGGCGATTGTCGTAGGTCAGCTTTTCGCGGTTTTCTTCGCTTTCCTTGCCGCCGCCGCCCATCATGTCGATGTGCATCATCTCGTTCATGCACATCTTCCCGGGTGTGGCGCACATGTTGAGGATCGCGTCGTAGAGCTCGGCATCGGCGCCGGCATAGTAGCGCACCGGTTCCTTCTCGCTCGGCTTTTCGAGTTTCAGGTAAGCGTCGCGGTTCAGCATCGTGCCCTGCTGCTTGACTTGCGCCACCCAAGCGTCGAAGCCTTGCTGGCTCAGGCCGTGGAACTTGAAGCGCATATGTGAGAAGCCTTCGCCGCTGTAATTTGCGGAGAAGCCATCATATTCGCCTTCCTTGTTGATGACGGCGTGCAGCTTCGTTTCCATTCCCGGCATAGCGTAGATCTGACCGGCGAGGGCGGGGATGTAGAAGGAGTTCATCACCGAAGAGGAGGTGATCTTGAAATTGATCGGCACATCGACCGGCGCTGCGAGCTCGTTGACGGTCGCGATGCCGAGGTCGGGATAGAAGAATAGCCACTTCCAGTCGAGTGCCACGACCTCGACGGTCAACGGCTTGGTATCGGCCGGAATGGCACGGTCCGCATCGATGCGGTCAAGTGGACGGTAGGGATCGAGCTTATGCGTGGAAATCCAGGTGACCGCGCCGAGCGCGATGATGATGGCAAGCGGCGCCGACCAGATCACGATTTCGAGGCGGGTCGAATGATGCCATTCCGGTGCATAGGTCGCGGCCGTATTCGAGCGCCGGTAGCGCCAGGCGAAAAACAGCGTGAGGAAGATCACCGGAATGATGATCAAAAGCATCAGGACCGTCGACACGACGATGAGGTCGCGCTGTTGGGCTGCGATGTCGCCCGAAGGCGACATGACCACCATGTTGCATCCTGCCAAAAAAAACAGCGGCAAGATTAATAGAAGGCGGGAAAACTTCTGCAGTTTTGGCACGTCTCTAAGCTCTTTTTGTTTCGTTCGATTGCCGACTAAAGCACTGGCACAATGAGCGATATGAGGTCTTTGGTCGCAGTGCAACATGCATTTTGCACCGCGGGAGAAGTCAGCTTCCACGGCGCCCACAAATCCTGATAAAAGTCAGAAGGAAATTTCCGGCGCCGCCACGTATATAGCCGAAAAGCAAGACCTTGCCCAATGAAACTCTGGAATAAGTTGACGCAGGTATCACGCGATTTTTCCATCGCATCGATTTTTGAGAATTCGGCGCCAACTATTTGCGCCATCAGGACTTGATAAGCTGCAAATATGGAACAAGATCAGCTTGAGGTGCTTTGCAAAGGGCACCTTAAACGAGGGAGGCGTTTCATATGGCTACTGCCACACATTTAGGACCATCATCATCATCGCTGGAGCGGGACGCGCGGCGCATTCACGATGACAAGCCGGTTTCGCCCGGTAGCATCGCCA
Source organism: Rhizobium sp. BK377 (assembly GCF_014193935.1). Lineage (NCBI taxonomy): Bacteria > Pseudomonadati > Pseudomonadota > Alphaproteobacteria > Hyphomicrobiales > Rhizobiaceae > Rhizobium > Rhizobium sp. BK377. The sequence goes on along the minus strand of NZ_JACIAC010000003.1, from coordinate 208,862 downwards.
TCGGCGTGGTGATCGGTCGCATGTCCGAGTTTTTTGATTTCTTCGTTTACGGCCTCGCATCCGTACTCGTCTTTCCACAGCTCATCTTTCCTTTCGCGCCGGACCGGCTGACGGGCACGCTCTATTCTTTCGCGATTTTCTCGCTGGCCTTCCTTGCTCGTCCCGTAGGCTCTGTCGTTTTCATGACGATCGACCGCTTCTACGGACGTGGCACTAAGCTCACCATCGCGCTCTTCCTGCTCGGCGGCTCAACTGCATCGATCGCCTTCCTGCCGGGCTATGATGAAATCGGCTACTGGGCGATCGCGCTGTTGGCCCTCTTCCGGCTTGGCCAAGGCTTTGCGCTCGGCGGGGCGTGGGATGGCCTTGCGTCGCTGCTTGCTCTCAACGCGCCGCCGAATCATCGCGGCTGGTATGCAATGATCCCGCAGCTTGGCGCGCCTATCGGCTTTGCGCTGGCAAGCATCCTATTCGGTTACTTCGTCGCCAACCTTTCTTCGGAAGACTTCCTCTCATGGGGCTGGCGTTACCCGTTCTTCGTCGCCTTCGCGATCAACGTCGTTGCTCTCTTTGCCCGCCTTCGGCTTGTCATGACCAAGGAGTTCGGCACGCTGCTGGAGCAGCATGAGCTTGAAGCAGCGCCGATCCTCGACGTGCTGCGCGTCCACGGCCGCGATATCCTGATCGGGGCCTTCGTGCCGCTCGCAAGCTTTGCCATGTTCCACCTCGTTACCATCTTCCCGCTCGGCTGGATGAGCCTTTACGGCAACCAGCCGATCGGTGCCTTCATGGTGGTACAGGTCATCGGCGCCATGGTCGGTATCGTTGCCATCATAGCCTCGGGCATGATTGCCGACCGCATCGGCCGGCGGAAGCAACTGGCGATTTGCGCCATTCTGATCGCGATCTTCAGCTTCGTCGGGCCGCTTCTGATCGGTGCCGGCAACAGCGGCCACGATGCCTTCGTCATCATCGGCTTTGGCGTGCTTGGCCTCTCCTTCGGCCAGGCGACAGGCTCGATCTCGTCGCGTTTCGGCCGCGGCTATCGCTATACGGGTGCCGCATTCACGTCGGATCTTGCCTGGCTGGTCGGTGCGGGCTTCGCGCCGCTGGTGGCGCTCAGCCTGTCCAGCCAGTTCGGCCTGACCTTCGTCGGCTATTACCTGCTCTCCGGAGCGATCTGCACGCTGGCGGCTCTCGCCTTCAACAGGGCGCTGGAACAGCGCGAATAGTGCAGGAAGCACAAAGAAAGGCGCGCTTGGGAAACCCGGCGTGCCTTTTCATTTGGGATCTCTTTTGAAATTCACTGCGCCATCTGCGGCTGTTTAGAAGCGCGCGCAGCGGTCAGTTCGGCGGTCGTGTGGTTGAGACGGTCAGCAAGCACGCGCATGATTTCTACCGCCATTTCCGGAAAATCGCTCAGAAGCTTGAGGAAGTGTTCCTTGCTGATACGCAGGACTTCGAGCGGTGAAGTGGCGCGCACGGTCGCGGTACGCGAGACGTCGCAGAGGATGGCGATTTCCCCGACGATAGAATTGACTTCGACATCGGCAACCTTGATCTCGCCGGCAGGAGAGGCAACGATGATATCGGCCGTGCCTGACAGAACCACGTAGGCGGCGTCGCCGACATCGCCCTGACGAAACAGGTTCTGGCCGGCCCGGTATGTCATACGGTCGGAGGTGAAAGCCAAGAGTTTGAGCTTCGCTGGTGCGATCCTCGAGAAGATCGGCACCCGCCGCAGCATTTCGACTTCATCTCTCAACAGCATGAGCGTTACAACTCCCTGCCGCATGGTCCTTGATCATGCGCTAAAACCAACTCAAGCGCCTTGCGGGCGCCGTCCGTGCCGCCCCAATAGAATATTACGATAACAGTTCCTTGAACATCCCGTTTTTCTCGGAAAGTTCCGGATAGTTGCCCGCCTCGGCAAGATTGCCGCGCTCGAAGAGCAAAATTCGATCGAAGATTTCCGCCAGTTTGGCGTTGGACAGCACCCAGATGATTGCCGGGCGCTTGCCTTCTTCGTGCAGACCTTCGATGATGTTGTGAGTGATCTGATCCTGGATACGCTGGTCGAGCGCCGGGATCGGCCGGTTGAAGATGAAGTAGTCGGAGCGTTTGAGCAGAGCCCGGGCAAGATTGAGCTTCTGACGCTGCACCCCGGTCAGGCGCTTGCCGCCGGTGCCGACATCGAATTCCAGCCCGATCGACAGTACGTCGTCATAGAGATCGAGCGCATCGAAGAGTTCTCCCATGATGAGGCGAATGCGGTCGGAGGCATCGGCCTGCTGATAGGCGATGCGACCGAAGAGCACATTGTCCATTAGACTCGCCGAGGCCGTGAAGCGATTGATGTCATAACGCTCGATCAGCTCGGCCAGATCGCTGGGGATGTTCTCGTGGAACTGCTTACGGGCGCTGACAATCTTGTCCGTCAGCGTCTGGGTCAAGAGACCGAAGCGATGCCGCGGTTCGATATAGGCAAAGCTTAAGCGGATGATGCTTGCCCGGTCCTCCGGTGTGGCATCCTCGAAGCGCTTGCCTTGGAGCTTCTGCAGCAGTGCCTGATAGGTCGGAATGTCATCCGCCGTCATGAAGGTAAGCTGCTGGAAGAAAGGGTGGTCCGGCGGCAGGTCGTGGAAGAGTTCCACTGCGTTTTCGGCGATTTCCAGCCCCATCGTGTAGAGGTCGGTACTCAGCCCGGTTTCGCGGAAGAGCTGCTGGAAATAGGGATGGCCGGCGAGCCGCCGGTTGTTCATCAGCGGCCGCTTCATCGTGCCGAAGAGCAGGTTTTCGCCGACGGTCGCCTGCGTGTTGTAGGTGTCGAAATCGAATGGCACGACGATGGCGTCGAGATTTTCCGCGGTCAGACGTTCGCGCAACGATGTTCTGAGTTCCACGATATGGCTGCCGAGTGCCGTGTGAACCTCGGTATTGACGGTGGATCGCAGCGCCAGATCCAGAATGTCCTGCGACATCATCACGGCGTCGAGCACCGGCCGGATCGCCTTCAGAAGATCTTCAGGTCCGTTGGCGCCCGCAGCGTTGTAGTCTACCCAATCACTGTTGAGATCGAGCGTGGGATTGCCTGCCTTCTGCGATTCCGCAACGTGCCATTTGTATTCCTGCGCTGCCTTGCCGTCATATTCGGGTTCTTTCATCGGCGCATGCTTGAGGCCGTAGACCAGATTGTCGCGCAGCGTGCCGTGGAAGAAATAACTCTCGGCAGAGGCATAGGAAATGCGCCGGCCAGTGACCGATTCCGGCAGATCCAGCAGATCCTGTCCGTCGATGGTGATGCGGCCGGAATCCGGCCAGACGAGACGGCCGAGCGCTTCGGCGAAGGCTTCCGCACCGCTCCCGTTCGGCCCGACGATCGCAACCGTCTCGTTCGGCTTGATCTCGACCGAGACATGATCGACGAGGCGCGCGCCGCTGTCGTCGCTGACGGAGAGATTGGTGACGACGAGGGCGCTTGTCAGCGGTGCGACCGGCGCTGTGGCGAGTTCCTGAATGCGGCTGTCGATCAGCGGCTCGACATTGAACTGCTCGTAGACCTGCGCATACTTGACTTGCACGTCCTGGCGCATCTGGTCCCAATCGATCAATTCCTTCAGCGGGCCGGGTAGGTCCTTGTAGGCGGAAATGACGGCGACGAGCTGACCGATGTCTAGCCGGCCCTGCAGTGCCAGGTAACCGCCGATCGCGTAGAAGAGGAAGGGCGTGACCTGGGCGAGGAAGTTGTTGATGAATTTGACCAGGAATTTCCACTGGTAAAGGTCGTAGCGGATAGAGAAGATACGGCCGAGGCGGGTTGCGATATCGGCGCGTTCGAAGTTGGAGGTGTCGTTGCCGTGGATCGTGCCGATACCGTCGACGATCTCGCCGACGCGGCCGGAGAGTTCACGTGCGGTCAGCTGGCGCTGACGCCCGAGTTCCAGCAGGCGCTTGCGCATGCGGGGGATGACCACAGCCTGCACGCCGACGATGGCAGCCGCGATCATGCCCAGCCAGAAATTCTGGATGATGATGAAGGCAAGCGCGGTAATCGCCTGGCCGCCGAGAAGGGCGGGCGAGACGAATGCATCGCCGGTGAAGCCGCCCATCGGCTCCACCTCGTCCTTGATCATGGTGGCGATTTCAGCAGACTTCACCCGCTTGAAATGGGCGGGCGGGAAGCGCAGCACGCGATCGATGAGCTCGAAGCGGATGCGGCGCAGCATACGCTCACCGAGCCGGCCCTTATAGGTATTGATATAGAACTTGAAGAGGCCGTTCAGCACCACCAGCGCCAGGAAGACGAGGCTCAGCGCCATCAGCATCTGAAGGCGGTTAAGCTCCAGGCCCCTGAAGAATTCGACATGACCGATGAACGGTATGTCGTAAGCGATGTGCATGAAGATCTGTCTTGCGCCCGGCCCTTCGAAGCCGTCACCCTGAATAGGTCCGTTGACGATCTGCTTCGGCAGGTCGAAGGACAGGAAATAGGGCACCATGGAAGCTGCGACGACCAGCAGAATCCAGAGCTGCTGCAATCGCGTGTTCTTCCAGATGTAGCGCGCGAGGCTTTTTTCCATGGCTAACCGTCAGACTGTTGGAAAAGTCCGGACAGCGACCCTGATGCTGAGGAAGAGGGAATCTTCGAGTACAGGACCATGCAGTCAGACCGCCGATATCGCAACGAAAACAAGGCGGAGCGGACTAATGTCGAAACGCCGATTCTCGCCGGAATTTTTCTTATATCACATGAATTTTGGAATAGGCGAGGGTTTCAACCGATCATCGAACGAATGATGCTTGCACTTTTGGCAGCCCCGTCGAGATCGAGGGACGTGGCCGGACGCAATGGTGCTGCAAGTGCCCGTTCGACCGCAGCCTTGAGATCCTCGAACGTCAGCCCCTCCTCCGGCAGAATTTCGGCAAGGCCAAGCGCCTGCAGTCGTTCGGCGCGCACCGTCTGTTCCGTCTCACCGGCGGCCACGAAAGGGATGAGGATCGGGCGGCATTGTGTGCGCAGGAGATCACCCACCGTGTTATAGCCGGCCTGCGAGATCGAGACTTTAGCGCCGCCCAGGAGGGAGGGGAAATCCTTGCGAAAGCGCACCATCCTCACATTAGCAGGCGCATCTTCCGACAATGTTGAAAAATCGGCCGCGGGAAGATTGGGGCCGGTAATCAGCAGCCAGCTGATATCGGCAGGCAGCAATGCTGCCGCACCGCGCGTGGCGCGGATCAGTTCCAGCCCGACGGCGCCGCCGCCTGCCGACGCGATAATATCGAACGTCTCGGCCGGTTCCGGCGCGGGCGGCGGAGCAACGAGACCGGTATAGCGCAGCCGGCCGGCGATCTCTGCCGTCAGCGGAAAGGTATCCTCCAGACGTACGAAGTCCGGGTCGCCATGGACGAGTACGGCGTCGAAATGGTCCTTGATGAGTTTGACGGTTTCCTCGTCGCGGCCGGGTTTGCGATTTTCCTGCAGGATGTCGCGTACGGAACTCAAAAGCTTCGGCCGCGGACTGGCCCTTTCGACCGCATCGAGCAACGGCAGCAGTTCGAAGCGCATCTGCCTGCGGCCGAAGGGAAAAGCCTCGATGATGACGACGTCTGGCTTCGTTTCCTCGAAGGCTTGCAGAAGCAGGTCGCGCCGTCTGGAAAGGAATTCCTCGCCCGCCGCCTGTCCATCGGCATCGGCCAGGCCGGAAAAGCCGACATTGCTGGCGACGACCGGCGGCAATTCGACTGTTCTGACACCCTCGCCCGGAAAACCCGGTACGGGCAGTCCGCCAGTGACGATCGTCACCTCCAAACCGTCCTTCACCAACGCATTGGCGATACGGCTCGCGCGCGCGATATGGCCGATACCGAGCAGATGCTGGACATAAAAGAAGATGCGGGGAGCCGTCATGACGCCTTCTGCCATTCTGCCTCGAACAGGGCGCTCAACTGCCGGATACTGGAGTGATAATCGAAATGACCGCGCACGCGCTCTTCGGCAGCGTCGCCGAGCCTCTTGCGCAGATCGGGATCGCGGATCGCCGTCTCGAGCGCTTTTGCAAGAGCTGCCGGATCTTCCGCCGGCACGACCAGGCCGTTCTCGCCATCGCTCAACAGTTCCGGCACGCCTGAGACATTGGTTGAAAGGCAAGCGAGCCGCTGACTGGAGGCTTCGACCAACACATTCGGCAAGCCGTCGCGATCGCCATTGGCGGCGATGCGGCAGGCAAGCGCGAAGAGATCGGCGCGGCGATAATGGTCGAGCACGTCTTCCTGTGCCAGTGCGCCTTTCCAGGTGATGCGCTCGGCAAGGCCGAGTTCAGCGGCGATCTTCTTCAGTGTCGAAAGCGCCTCGCCGCCCCCGATATGATCCATGCGCCAATTCAGTTCTTTCGGCAGCAAGGCAAGGGCACGCAGCAGTATATCATAGCCCTTCTTTTCCACGGCACGGCCGACGCTGAGGATGAAGGCGGGGTCGGTAGGGTCGCTGCCATTGCGGCTGGAGTGCTCGCCTGCGAAATGGCCGAAGCGGGCGAGGTCGAGGCCGTGATAGCTCAGATGCACGGCATCCTTGCGGTCCGTCAGCGTTTTCATATGCTCATAGCCGGCGCGCGTGCAGGTCACTGCCCAACGGGCGTTTTTGAGCTTTTGGCCGATATCCCAGTCGGGCGATGTCCAGATATCCTTGGCATGGGCGGAACATGTCCATGGCGTGCCGGTCAGGATGCTCGCATACTCCGTCACCGAGGCGGGTGTGTGGATGAAATGGGCATGCAGCCATTCGCCCTTGTCGGGCCATTCGCGTGCCAGCACCAGCGCCTGGCCAAGTCGGCGGAAACGATTGCGGGAGATATCGCGCGGCAGATCAGAAAAGAAACGCTTCATCAGCGCGCTGAAGCCCGGTTTCGAAAAACCTGAAAAGACGCCCTTCAGCACACGGACCGGCTCTTCGTGCAAATATTCCGGCAAATAGACGATCGGCGCCTTGATCTCGTCATGCACGGGGTGGCGCTTCTTGTCGGTCGGCCGGCGCATGGAGATCAGCGTCAGGTCGAAGCCGGCCTTTTCGAGACCGAGCAATTCCTGGGCGATGAAGGTTTCTGAAAGGCGGGGATAGCCTTTCAGCACGACGAGAATCTTGCGGCGTGGCGGCAAAGGACGGCTCTTTATTCTGCGCCGACAAGCGAAAGGTGGCGTCCGCGGCTGTCCAGCCACCCGCCAACGGTGCGGGAAATCTGGTTCAGTCCTTCAAGATGCATATTGCTGCCGCTTTTCGACGGCGGCAGTCGTGACGGCAGCTGCTTGAGCGTTTCAGCCATGATGGCTGGGTCGGCTGACTGCTCGGGCGGCAGCATGTCGACGAGGCCAAGCTCACTGGCGCGGCGGGCGCGCAAAAGCTGCTCTTCGCGGGGGGCGACGCGGGGCACGATCAACGCCGGCTTGTCGAAGGAGAGGATCTCGCAATAGGTGTTGTAGCCGCCCATGGCGACGACGGCAGTGGCGCCGTCGATCAGCTCTTCCATGTGGTTGTCGAACTCGATCACTTCGATATAGGGGATTTTCTCGCCTTTCCTGACAAGCTTTGCGCGTTCTGCCGCCGGCATATAGGGTCCGAGCACGACGAGCGCCTTCTGTCTCAGGGTCTCATCGGCCTCATAGGCGTTCATGACATCGTGAACGAGATCCGAGCCGTCGCCGCCGCCTCCCGTCGTGACCAGGATGTAGTCGTCCTTGCGAGCGTTCACCGAGTTCTTGCCCTTGGAAACGCTGCGCTGCAGAAAGCCGACGAAATCCATCTTGCGACGAACACTGGGCGGTACGTCGAGACCAACAAGCGGATCGTAGAAATCCGGTGGCCCATAGACCCAAATGCTATCGTAATACTGGTCGATCTTCTGCATGACGCTGTTTCTCTTCCACTCGGCTTCGAGCAGATGGGGTGCATCCATGATCTCGCGCAAACCAAGCACTAGAGTGGTGCCGCGCGCCTTCAGATAGGCAAGCGTCTCCTCAATCTCACCCTTCAGGCCCATTGGCTCCTTGTCGACGATGAAGATATCGGGCTGAAAGGTTTCGGCGGTGTGACGAATGCTCGCTTCGCGCATCTTCAGCGTATCCTGAAGGTCGATATGGCTGGCGAGAGACGTGTATTCGCCGTTGCGAAGCTTGATGACGCTTGGGATTTTCACGAAATCGACGCGGGCACGGTAGTCGAAAGCACCGGCAATCGTCGCACCTGATATGATGAGGATGTTCAGGCCGCGATAATCCTCAACGAGAGCATGGGCGATCGTGCGGCAACGGCGCAGGTGGCCAAGGCCGAATGTGTCGTGGCTGTACATGAGGATGCGTGCATCTTCGAGACGTCTGGCCATAGGTGTGCCCTCTGAGGTGGACGACATACTTCTACCACCCCCGGAAATCGGAGGCCACGATTCGACGGACGCGAAGCGCGCCGCCGAACTCGACGCTATTTGTAGGGATCTGCCGCATCGCGCAAGCCGTCTCCCAGAAAATTGAACGCCAAAATTACCAGCACTACCGGAACGATCGGAAACAGCAGCCACGGGTAGAAGGCGATGACGCTCACGCTCTTGGCCTCCGTCAGCAGGATGCCCCAGCTGGTAATGGGCGGTCGCAAGCCAAGGCCGAGGAAGGAGAGTGCCGTCTCACCGAGGATCATTCCGGGGATGGAAATGGTTGCGGATGCGATGAGATGCGATATGAAGCCCGGCACCAGATGCCGACCGATGATACGGGGCGTGCTGGCGCCCATGAGCTGGGCTGCCTGGACATAGTCTTCTTCCCGCAATGCCAGAAGCTTGGAGCGCACGGCGCGGGCAAGCCCCGTCCAGTCGATGATGCCGAGAATGACGGTGATGCCGAAATAAATGACGATCGGGCTCCACGTCACCGGCATGATGGCGGCAAGCGCCATCCAGAGCGGCAGCGAGGGCAGTGATTGCAACACTTCGATCAGGCGCTGCACGATGAGATCGAAGATGCCGCCCCAGTAACCGGCGAGACCGCCGATGACGATGCCGAGCACGAAACTGATGGCAATGCCTATCAGCCCGATGGTCAGCGAGATACGGGCGCCGTAGAGAATGCGTGAAAGCACATCGCGGCCGAGCCGGTCAGTGCCGAGCAAAAACATCTGTCCGCCGATCGCCGGGCAAATCAGATGATAGTCGGAAGAGACAAGCCCCCAGAACTTGTAGTCATCGCCGCGGCAGAAGAAGCGGATCGGCTGGATGTCGTTCTGCTTGTCGCTGTAGAGCCGGTGCAGGGTATCGATATCGAGCGTCATCTGCCGGCCATAGACGAAGGGGCCGACAAAATTGCCCTCGCTGTCGAAAAGATGGACGCGCTGCGGCGGCGAATGGATGAAATCGACGTTGCGCGTATGAAGCCCATAAGGCGCCAGGAACTCGACGATAAGGATCATAAGGTAGATGGCGGCAAGGAAAATTCCGGATGCAAGCGCCAGCTTGTGGCGTTTGAACTTCCACCACATGAGTTGCTTCTGCGAGGCGAGATGGATCCGCGACTGGGCCGAGGTCATCGTCTCCGTTGCGATCGGATCGAACGGGGCGGTCGAAACATAATGCGGCAGCGGCGCACCGGGAGCGGGTAGGGGCGACATTATTTGGTGCTCCTGCCTTGCAGACGGATGCGCGGATCGAGGAAGCCGAGCGCGACATCGGAAATGAGTACGCCAATCACGTTCAGGAACGCGAGGAACATCAGGAACGAGCCTGCGAGGTACATGTCCTGGCTCTGCAGCGCCTTGATCAGCATTGGTCCCGTCGTCTCCAGGGACAGGACGATGGCGACGATCTCGGCGCCCGAAATGATCGACGGCAGAATGGAGCCGATATCGGCGACGAAGAAGTTGAGCGCCATGCGCAGCGGATATTTGACCAACGCCCTTACCGGATGCAGGCCCTTGGCGCGTGCCGTCGTCACATATTGCTTCTGCATCTCGTCGAGCAGGTTGGCGCGCAAGCGGCGGATCATGCCGGCTGTCCCCGCCGTCCCGACGATGATGACCGGAATCCAGAGATGGGCGAGGATCGATCGGGCCTTTTCCCAACTCATCGGCTGATTGAGATATTGCTGGTCCATCAGATGGCCGATCGAGAGCCCGAACCAGACATTGGCGAAATACATGAGGATCAGCGCCAGCATGAAGTTGGGGATGGCGATTCCGAGCAAGCCGAGAAAGGTCAGTCCGTAATCGCTCCAGCTATATTGATGGGTCGCCGAATAGATGCCGATCGGAAAGGCGATCAGCCAGGTGAGAAGGATGGTCGAGAAAGAGACGAGGATCGTCAGCCACAGGCGGTCGCCCACCACGTCGGAAACCGGCAGCTGATATTCGAAGGAATAGCCGAAATCGCCGTGCAGCATGCCGCCGACCCAGTAGAAGTAGCGCACAATCTCCGGCTGGTCGAAACCGTATTGATGGCGCAGTTCTTCGATTTCCTGCAGGTTTGCGGTCTCGCCCTGGGCGCGCAGTTCGGCGATCTGGCTTTCGAAGAAGTCGCCGGGCGGCAATTCGATGATGACGAAGACCAGAGCCGATATCACGAGCAGGGTCGGCACCATGGCGGCAATGCGCCAGAGGATATAGCGGATCATCGCTTAGGCCTCCTTGAACCAGAACGTATCCGGCATGTAGACGCCGAGGAACGAGGTCGGATCGAAGCCGTAGAGCGCATGCTCCGGCATATTCCGCATCTTGGCTGATCTAAGGATCGGCTGCAGCGTGCTGTTGATGAGGCCGATCGAAAAGACCTGCTGGGTATAGAGGGACAGCATCTTGTGCCAGATAGCCTCACGCTCTTCCATCTTGGCGCTGGCGCCCCATTGGTTCAGAAGATCCACAAGCTCGGCCGCCTCCGGCAGGTCAGGCGCCTCGCCCTCCTGGCCGGCCGAAAGATAGTACATGCCCCAAAGCGGCCATTGAAGCTGGTCGTCAAGCGTGGGGGCTAGTCCATAAGGAGACATGTCGGCTGTCGGCACTCCGTTATCCAGCCCGTACCAGATCGACATCATGATCGAACCGCTCATGGCGCGATTGCGAAAGACGTCGCGCTGCGAAGTGCGGGTAAAGAGCGCCAGGCCGACATTGGCCCAGTGATCGTGCACGAGTTCCAGAACGTCCGTGTCGAGATTGCTTTCACCGGCAGTCTCAACGGTGATTTCGGCGCGCCGACCGTCCGGCAGGAGCCTGATGCCGTCGCTGTCGCGCTTGTCGAGGCCGAGTTCGTCAAGCAGCTTATTGGCCGTGTCGGGGTCGAAATTCACATAGGCATCGGCATATTCCTGCCTGAAGAGCGGACTTTCGGGCAACACCGTATCGGCACTCGCTTTGCCGAGACCGTAAAAGGCGACCATGTTGATCTCATGCCGGTCGATTGCCAGCGACAAGGCCCGGCGAAAGCGCACGTCGCGGAAGAGTACGCGCCAGGCTTCGTCGGCGACGTTGAGGTTCGGCAAGAGCGTCACGCGCGAGCCGCGTGCCATCTTCCAGAGATCGACTTTCACCGGGAAGCGCTTTTCCGCCTCTTTCAGGAAGGTGTAGTCGTTGAAGTCGATACCGGTCGCCTGCAGGTCGGATTCGCCAGCACCCGCCTTGGCGGCGATGATGGAGGAAGACGAGACGTTGAGGATGAAGCGGTCGAGATAGGGCAGTTGCACGCCGTTTTCGTCGACGCGGTGGAAGAAGGGGTTGCGCTCGAAGATGAACTGATCGGCCGGCGGAGCCGTGCGGTTCTGCCAGGGATCGAGCGTCGGCAGGTCGGGATTGTTCGGCCGTGAAGCGAGCGCCATCTTGATGTGCAGGTCGGCCCATTTCTTGGCGCGGCTTTTTTTCATCAGCTCTTCCAGCTTGGCCTTGTCCTGAAAACCCTTGTGGAATTGTTTCAAATAGTGGCCGGGGCCGTAGATAACGAGCGGCAGAGGTCCGGCGAGCGATGACAGGAAGACCGGGTTGGGCTTGTCCCAGCTGTAGCGCACGGTCAGTTCGTCGAGCACTTCGAAGCGCGGCAGGGAGCCGTGGGGACGCAGCTCAAGCGCGCCGCCGCCGGGCGTCAGTTCCTTGTTGAGGATGACGTCTTCCCACCAGTAGCGGAAGGCTTCGGCCGTGAAGGGATGACCGTCCGACCACTTATGTCCCTCGCGCAGACGAAAGGTGAAGACCGTATCATTCTCCGAGGTGAAGTCGCGCAGGATATCGGGCTGGAACAGCAGCTTCGTGTCGTAGCCGACCAGCCGCGAATAGCCGTAGACGGTCATGTAGCGGATGTCGCGTACGCCGCCGATGATGGTGCGCACGCTACCGCCATAGGTGCCGGGTACACGGCCCATCTCCTTGAGGTTGATGATACGCGGCTGCGCAGGAATGCGCTCGGCCATTGGCGGCAGGCTGCCGTTGGCGAGCCTCGCCTTCAAAAATTCGGGCTCGGCGATCTGCTGGGCCACGAGCACCGAAGGGGCGATGGTCGAGCCGATCAGGCCGCCGAGGAATACGCGGCGCGTCACCATCAGACCAGCTCCTTCGCATCGGCGCCCTTGCGGGCGCGCACCAGATGGCCGCCGCCGAGATCGGCATAGGCGAGTTCGGAGGCATCGTCATGGTCGGCCCTGAAGACACGGCCCCAATTTTGCTTGTCGGCCGCGCCATTTTCCTGCAGTGCCTTGAAGTCGAGCGGCCGGTCAAGATCCGGGAAGGGAACGGCGGCAAGCAATGACTTCGTATAGGGGTGAACCGGATCGCGCAGGATGATTTCACGCGGCGCGATCTCGACGATACGGCCCTTGCACATGACGGCGATGCGATCAGCCATGTAGTCGACGACGGCGAGATTGTGCGAGATGAAGAGATAGGTGAGCCCAAGTTCTTTCTGCAGATCCTTCAGCAGATTGAGGATCTGAGCCTGCACCGAGACATCGAGAGCCGAGACCGGTTCGTCGAGAATGACGAGCTTGGGACCGAGCGCAAGCGCCCGGGCGATGCCGATGCGCTGACGCTGGCCGCCGGAGAAACTGTGCGGATAGCGGTTGAGATAGCGCCGGTCGAGGCCGATCGCGCCCATCAGCGCCTCGACCTTGGCCTTGCGATCGGCACTGTCGCCGCGATCATGGATTTCGAGCGGCTCGCTGAGAATATTGCGCACCGTCATGCGCGGCGAAAGCGAAGAAACGGGGTCCTGAAACACCATCTGTATCTTGGTGCGTAAATCCTGCAGTTCCGAACCCTTAACGGAGAGGACGTCGATGACATCCTTGCCGTCGTTGAAGACGACCGCACCGCTATCAGGCGTGATCGCGCGCATCAGAATCTTACTGACGGTGGTTTTGCCGCAGCCGGATTCGCCGACGAGCCCGAGACATTCGCCGCGGCGGATATCGAAGCTGACATCGTCGACAGCGTGCACGATGGTGGCCTCCTGGCCGCCGAAGAAGCTACGCTTGCGCGTTTTGTAGGTCTTGGAAAGGTTGGCGACGGAAAGGAGCGTGCTGGGCGCTTCCTTTTCGACCGGCCTCTTCTTGCCGATCAGCGATTCCAGATTGACCGGAACCTCCCTCAGGGCTTTCAACCGCTCGCCCGGCTTCATATCGAAATGCGGAACAGCGGCCATCAGAGCCTTGAGATAGGCATGCTGCGGATTACGGAAGATCGCCTCGACCGGACCGGCTTCCATGATCTCGCCGTGATAGATCACCACCACTTCATCGGCCATATTGGCGACGACCCCGAGATCGTGCGTGATGAGCAACATGGCCATGCCGAGCTTGGCCTGCAGATCGCGCAAGAGTTCGAGGATCTGGGCCTGGATCGTCACGTCGAGCGCCGTGGTCGGCTCGTCGGCGATCAGCAGCGCCGGCTTGCAGATCAGCGCCATGGCGATCATGGCGCGCTGGCGCATGCCGCCTGAAAGCTCGAACGGATACATGTCGTAGGTGCGTTTCGGATTGGAAAAGCCGACGAGGCCGAGCATTTCCTCGGTGCGCTGGCGCGCTTCCTTCTTGTCGGCATCCGTGTGGATCAGCAAAACCTCGCTGATCTGATTGCCGACCGTGTGGAGCGGCGAGAGTGACGTCATCGGCTCCTGGAAGATGGTCGCCATGCGCCGGCCGCGCAGGTCGCGCATATCGGCGCTGTCGCGCGACAGGGAGAGAATATCGGTCGCCTTGCCATCCAGCGGGTCGGTAAACAGGATGCGACCGCTCGCATGAGCGGGTGCCGGCAGGATGCCCATGATCGCTTGGCTGATGACGGATTTGCCGGAGCCGCTTTCGCCAACCAAGGCAGTCACTTTGCCCGGCAGAATGCGGAGATTGGCTTCCTTTACGACACGCAGCCGGTCGCCGAAAACGGAGAAGGCGACGTCCAGATTCTCAATACGCAACAAATCGGCTGCTGACGCCATACCAATGAAATTCCCCAGTCTTTATGTGTTCCCGTTAAGGCACACTACCGTACCGTAAACGGGGTGTCCAGTTGATGACAGGCATGGGGAAAAGCGGCGCATGGCACCTGTGTTGAAGGCGCGTGATGCGAGGCTTCTGATATACGGTGCAGCTGCTAAAGCGGCTGCAATGTTTGCGCGTAATTACTGAATGAATTTTTCGATCGGCGTACGTTTTACCTGTTTCTTGTCGCGGTGAAGCATGATGACCTGTTCGGCTTCCGAGAGGCCGTTCTGAACGGATTCGCGGAAACCGTCGTCGACATGAATGGCAGATGCGGGCGCGCGCGGCTGCAGCACTGTCACCTTCTGGCGGATTCCGCGCAGCTTTTCCTCGCCGAGCGTGATCCATTCGCCGCCGCAATAGCCGGCAAAGGCCTGGCTCGCGACGACCTCGCGGCTGTATTTCTTCGTCAATACCTGCAGGCGCTGCACCTCGTTCACTGCAGAGCCGAAGGCGGAGAAGGTAAGGCGGTCCTTCAGGCCAACATTGCCGAACATGACGTTGCCGACATGCAGGCCGATGCCGTAGCCGATCTTCGGAAGCCCCTTCGCCTCGCGATCCTTGTTCAGCTCGGCAACCCGCGCTTGAGCGTGATGCACCGCGGAAAGCGCCGCCTCACAGGCGATTTTGGAGGGGTCCTTGTGGCGGCCGCAGGGATAGACGGCCAGGAAGCCGTCGCCGAGGAAACTCAGGATTTCGCCGCCGTTGCGGTTGAAGGGTGCGGCGATCGCATCGAAGAACTGATTGAGCGTATCGATATAAGCCTGCCGGCCTTCCTTCTCGGCATACATGGTCGATTCGCGCATATCCGCCATGACGAGAGCGGCACGGATCGTCTCACCGTCGCCACGACGAACCTGGCCGTTCAACACGCGTTTGCCGGCATCGCCGCCGAGATAGGTGGTCAGCATATTGTTGGCGAGCTTGGCAAGCACCGCCATCTTGGCGGCGACCGCCAGGTGGTTCTGCATGCGCAGCAGCGCGTCGATCATGTCGTCGGAAAAACCGACCGGGCTGTCGGTCGACCATGAACCCATCATGCCCTGCACCGAGCCGTCACCGAACGGCTGCACGAAGGCGAGGTAATCGGTGATCTTTTCCTGCCGCAGATCCTCGAAAATCGGGAATTCATTCGGGCCTTCAGGCATGATACGGCGACGGATATGCTGCAGATTATTGTCGAGAAGATGGAAATAGGGGCTCTGCAGGAAACGATCCTGCTTCTGGCCGGCCGGCATCCGAAAGCCTTCGATGGTTACGCCGCTCGCGCGCTTCCAGGTGAAGCTCAGTGCGTCGTAGAGGGGATGCAGCATCGAGAAGGTTAGGTGCACGCGCGCGAGTGGCAGACCGGCGGCAGCAAGCCGCTCGCAGAAACCGCGCACGATGTTTTCAAGGTCGTCACCGGCCAGCGAAGAATTCGTCAGCCATTCAGCAACACGGTCCAACAAAATGGAGGATACGCTGGATTCGATCGTGCTCATTCTTGGTATTATCCTCATGTCGCACGTCCATCCCGAAAGGCAAAAACGACCCAGACCTGCACATTCACGACGAGCAGATCACAAAGAAATCAGGATGTACGAGCGGCATTATCGTGTCAACGATTGCCAACGGCCGGCTGTGACACCCGCCGGCTTCCGACCTCCTGGAAACTGGCGAGCAATCTTTGCAAAGTGGTTCATTATCATCTGCCAAAATAGGCACGCTTAAAGTGCGAAACAATGGCATCAAGAATTTTTTTGTGCGCCCCGGTTGCCAAATTGGCGCCCCGTCACAGCCGGTTAATGAAGCCGGAGCTTGGTATGGTCAGGCGCCATGAAGAGGCCGGGTTTAATTTGCCGCGATCATGCATTAGATCAGCGTTCGGATTCACTTTTCGCAAGAGGCATGGCCTTGGACGCACGCTCCTCCACCTTCGGGACACTTTCAAAGAAGATTGAGACGCGCACCGCACGTGCCGGCATCATCGGTCTCGGTTATGTCGGCCTGCCGCTGGCGATGGCCGTGGCGCGCAGCGGCTTTGCCGTGACCGGCTTCGATATCGATCCTAAGAAGATCGTCGCGCTGGATGCCCGCCGCTCCTATATCGATGCGGTGACGAATGAGGCGCTGACGGCAGAGATCGATGCGGGGCGATTCTCCTCGACGACCGATTTCGCCGGACTTGCGGATTGCGATGTAATCGTCATCTGCGTGCCGACGCCACTCACCAAGCATCGCGATCCCGATCTTTCCTTCGTGGAAGCGACCTCGCGGTCGATCGCCGCCCATCTGCGGCCGGGCCAGCTCGTCGTGCTGGAATCGACAACCTATCCCGGCACGACCGACGATATCGTGAAGGTCATCCTCGAAGGAACGGGGTTAAAATCCGGCTCTGACTTCTTCGTCGGTTTCTCGCCGGAGCGTGAGGACCCCGGCAACCAGCATTACCACACCGCGACGATCCCGAAGGTCGTTGCAGGCGACGGCATGCAAGCCCTATCGCTCATGAAATCTTTCTACGGTGCTGCCGTCTCGACCGTCGTTCCGGTCTCTTCCAATGCGACGGCGGAAGCGGTCAAGCTCACCGAAAACATCTTCCGCTCGGTGAATATCGCGCTCGTCAACGAGCTGAAGACCGTCTATGCGGCAATGGGCATCGATGTCTGGGAAGTCATCGACGCTGCCAAGACCAAGCCGTTCGGTTATATGCCCTTTTATCCCGGCCCTGGTCTCGGCGGCCACTGCATTCCGATCGACCCTTTCTACCTCACCTGGAAGTCGCGCGAATACGAGCTGCCGACCCGCTTCATCGAGCTTGCCGGTGAGATCAATTCGGCCATGCCACGTTATGTCGTCGGCAAGCTGGCCGAGGCGCTCGATGTCCGTGCCGGAAAAGCGCTCAGCCGCTCGCGGGTCCTCGTACTTGGCCTGGCATACAAAAAGAACGTCGCCGATATTAGGGAAAGTCCATCACTGCGCCTGATTGAAATCATAGAGGAGCGCGGCGGCAAGGCGGATTATCATGATCCATTCGTCGCCGAGATTCCGCCGACCCGTGAATATCAGGCGCTGAAGGGCCGGCAATCCATCGACCTGACGCCGGAAGCCATTGCGGCATATGACGCGGTTCTCATTGCGACCGATCATGACATGATTGACTACGTTACTCTCTCGGAGAACGCCAAACTGATTGTCGATACCCGAAATGTTTTAAGCCGCCTCGGCCTTTCGGCCGATCACGTCATCAAGGCGTAACGAGCGCGGCGGAAAGCCGCTTGCCGGTGATCTGGCTGGCAGCGACCGCATAGCCACCGGAGGCACCATCGATGAAGTGCATGTGGTCGCGCGAAAGTGGCGTCGGCACGAAGCATGTCACCAGTGCCGATGACTGGCGGTGCAGGCCGTAGCGAGCCACGCCTCGTTCCTGCGCCTGCTTCAGCAGCGTCTCGATGCGGGCGAGATGAGCGGCATCCACATCGATAGTCATCTTCAGTCCGTCATCGAACTTTCGGAAATCCGAATTGCCCGCGATGTCCTTCTTATAGCGGCGAGCGTCGAAATGAGCGAAGGTGAGGCCGAGTTTGTGCAGGAAAACGATCAAGCCGGTCTGCAGGAAAATAAACAGCTTTTGCCGCAGCCGTCTGCCTTTGGGCGCCGTCGCATTCACCTCTCGATCGATACCCGTCATCGAAAAGGCAAATTCCGGCCCGTCTTCCGGCACCGGATGGCCATTGCGGTTCTGCTCGGCTGTGATCGAAACGATGCCGGCGACGAGAGCCTGGAATTCCGGGCCGGAACCAGCTTCGCCGGGGACGGCGATGATAGAGACGATCTCGCCGTTGCGGGCCTCGATCGGGCTCCAGCGGCAGGATAGGCCCGTCAGATCCGGACGGGTGCCGGGTGCGGCCTTTTCCACGCCATACCGGCCCATCTTCATGTTCTTTTCGGCCCAGATCGTGCCGCCGCCGGAGAACATCGCATAGGTGACATAGGGACTTGCCGAATAGCGGGCGACGCGCACGTCGAGACCTTCCGCGCGGATATCGGCGATCGGCACAATGGCGATACGCAGATCGAGGTCAAGATCCTCTTTCACCCAGACCTGTGTCGCGGCGAGCGCTTTTCGCGCTTCATTCTCAAGCGAGGCTGGCAAAGCGAGCAGCGCGCCGTCGCCCGCGAAGACAAAGGGATAGTCGCCTTTGCCGACGGCGTTCAGCACCGCGGAAATGACGCTGGCGCCGGCCATATTGACGTCCTTGTAGCGGCCACCGGAAATCGCTTTCGTCGAGCCGACGATATCGGCCATCGCCAGCACCCACCCTTCGGGCAGCGGCTGGTAATTGCTCTCATCGGTCACGCCTTCGAAGTCGCTGAAGACAGGCACGTCGGCGAAGAATGCGTCGTTGGACATCTCGTTCATGAGGCTGAGTTTATCACAGACCCGTGTTGCCGCTGCAACGGCAATTTGCGTTTCCGGCAATCGACTTACACTGCGTCGATATGGTAGCACCGCTGACATATTTTATGATGGACAGGACAAGATGAGCCGCCTCGACAGCTTCATTCGCCGATTGACGGCTCAACGCGATATTCTCAACGCGATCATTGACCTGGTAGAAGAGGTGGAGGGGCCGGTGCTCGAATTCGGTCTCGGCAATGGCCGCACCTACGACCACCTGCGCGAACATTTTCCCGATCGACGCATTATCGCCTTCGATTGGGAGATACGCGCCTATTCCGCCTCTACGCCGCCGGCCGAAAATATGGTGACGGGCAATATCCGCGACACCGGCCAGGCTTTCCTCGGGACCAATGCCGCACTCGCCCATGCCGACATCGGCACCGGCCATGACGAGATTGATGCCGTGACGTTGACCTGGCTGCCGCAATTGATGGCTGGCGTGCTTACCCACCATGGCATCGCCGTGAGCGGCCTGCCACTGGAACATCCCGAGCTTTTGCCCCTGCCTCTGCCCGGCGGCATCAAGGAGGGGCGCTATTTTCTCTACCGCAGGAAATGATCCGCGCTTATGAAGCGCAGGAATAGGGCGTAGCCGACAGCGCTGAAAATTTTGCCTCGAAGTCGGCCGCGATTTTTTCCAGCGTCACGTCGCCCAACCGTCTCAGGAGCAGGGCCTGGGCCTCCTTCATCGCGTCCTCGAGGGCGGCATTCACGGCTTGTTCCACAAGGCATTTCGGCTGGTCATCGGCCGGGCCGATGGCGAAAAGATGCGGTTCGCCGATGGCGTTGTAGACATCAAGCAACGTGATTTCCGACAACGGGCGCACCAGCGTCCAGCCCCCGCCATGCCCTTTTTCGGAACGGACATAGCCCTGTTCTCGAAGGCCGGCCATGGTGCGGCGGACGACGACGGGATTGGTGTTCAGCATCTTTGCAATCATTTCCGAGGTCACCGAATGTTCATGCCGATCCATGTGGATCAGCACGTGCAGCATGCGTGAAAGGCGGCTGTCATTGCGCATGGGGTCCTATTCCTGTCGATCGAGTGGACCCATTATCACAAGCAGATCGTAACAAGACAAGTAACATGATGCTTGACCGTAACCCTTCATGTAACTTATGTTGCTTCATGATGAGGACGCCATTAAAGGAGAGTTTTATGTCATTCGAAGTCATCGTCATCGGCGGAAACTTCGCGGGCCTGTCCGCGGCCATGCAGCTTGCCCGGGCGCGACGACGGGTTCTGCTTGTCGATGCAGGCACGCCACGCAATCGGTTTTCGCCGGCGTCGCATGGCTTCCTGGGCCAGGACGGTCAGACGCCCGCAGCGGTCATGCGGGAGGGGAAGCGGCAGCTTTCGCTTTATCCGAACATCACCATTCGCGACGGAGAAGTTGTTCAGGCGCGTGCGGATGGCGATGAATTCGTGATCGACATCAAGGGCGGTGGCCAAGAAAGGGCCACGCGCATCGTTCTGGCAATCGGCATAAGCGACACACTGCCTGAAATCTCCGGGCTGCGAGACCGATGGGGGCACTCCGTGCTGCACTGCCCCTATTGTCACGGTTATGAGGTGAGCGGCGGTAAGCTCGGTGTGCTCGCAAACCATCCGCAGTCGGCACATGCGGCCATACTCATTCCCGACTGGGGAGAGACGACCTATTTCACGCAGGCGCTGTTCGAGCCCGATGAAGAGCAACTCGTACGCCTGACCGCTCGTGGCGTAAGGATCGAACGCAGCCCTGTCGTGGAATTGCTAGGCGATAGTCCCAGGCTTGAGGCCGTTCGCCTTGCCGATGGCCGGGTCGTGCAGCTGGACGCCGTGTTCGTCGCTCCGAAAACGGCGATGGCGAGCCCGATTGCTGAACAGCTCGGCTGTGTCTTCGACGACGGTCCGTTCGGCCCGGTTATCCGGACCGGCGATAATAAGGAAACCACCGTCAACGGTGTTTTTGCCGGCGGCGATGCGGCAAGCGCCATGCATAACGCCACGCTCGCTTCCGCCTCGGGCGTGCTCGCAGGCGTGCATTGCCATCAATCGCTGGCAATGCGGGCCCGATAGTTCTTCTTCGGTCTAAGGCAGGAACAGCACGTTATATTGATCGAATGCACCCGGCAGATCACGGACTTTCATCTCCTTCTCGCCGTCCTCGAAGACAACGAGACAATCCTCGTAGAAGCCGGCGAGCGTGCGAATGAAGGCCGTCGTGCCCTCCGGGCCATAAAAGAGCGGCGTGAATTCCATATAAAGAGGAGCGCGGCGGGCAAGCAACGGCTGCATCGAGCGGCAGGCTACCGGCTCATAACCCTCAATATCCATCCAGACGAGGCCGATGGCAGTCTGGTCGATGCCGAGACCGTCGAGAATGCCGGTCACGGACCGCACCGGAACTGTGATCTTCCGGTCGCTGGCGCTCTGGCGGATGGCGCTGCTCTTGCCGTGATTAGCGCTGTTCAAAAAGAAGTCGATCTTGCCTTCGCCTTCGCCGGCAGCGCAATTGACGAGGCGCACCGTGTCGATAAGACCGTTCTGGCGGATGTTCTGTTCCAGAAGGCGGAAATTGCGCGGGTCGGGCTCGACGCTGACGATCCCTGCAAATGCGCGGGCGAGCGCAAAATAGACTGTCTGTGTGCCGATATTGCCGCCGATCTCCAGCAGCATGCTGTCCTTCTTCAGCAGGCCGCGCTGGCGCAGGATCACGAGCAGCCGGTCGACTGCCTCGCGCTCGAAATGGCCCTTCCGGAAGACCTTGCGGCCGATATAGTCGGCGGGTGAAAAACTCATCAGGTGATCGCCGGCATCGACGGTCATGGAGGTCACGCGCGGCCCGATATTCTCGATCAGCAGCCGGCGGCCAAAGCGGGTATTGAAGAAACGCGTGGCCAGCGCATTGCGTGCCTTGCGCAAACGGCGCTTCCAATATTTGCCTGTAAGCCATGCTTGGCCGGACATTATTGTCTTTCCTTGAGCGGTTCGGCGGCTTTCTCTCTCGGAATGACATAGACTTTCAAGGGGAGTGCCCGGCCACGCACATTGATTTCGCAACTTTCGATCGTTTCCGGATTGATGCCGGCGCGCATCGCGACCGGCTCGGAAATGACGATCGCAGCGTTGAGCTCCTTTGCCGCCGTCTCCAGGCGACTTGCGACATTGACCGTATCGCCGACGGCCGTCAGACTGCGCACCCGCCCATAGCCCATCGTGCCGACGACTGCCGGGCCGGCGTGGATGCCGATTACGATCTGCAACGGCAAAGGCAGTTCGTCGGACAATTCGGCGGCGAGTTTCTCGATCTCGGCAATAATCGTGGTTGCGGCTGCCATAGCCTGCCGGCAGGCTTCCTCAGGCGTGGTGTTGAGGCCGAAG
This sequence comes from Rhizobium sp. BK377, assembly GCF_014193935.1. Lineage (NCBI taxonomy): Bacteria > Pseudomonadati > Pseudomonadota > Alphaproteobacteria > Hyphomicrobiales > Rhizobiaceae > Rhizobium > Rhizobium sp. BK377. The sequence continues at coordinate 186,570 of NZ_JACIAC010000003.1, read as the reverse complement.
AGTGCCATGGCGCCGTCGCCGATGAATTTGTCGAGCCGCCCACCGGCCTGTTCCACTGCTTTGCCGACGATCCCGAAATAGCGGTTCAGCAGGAAGACGACGTCGAAGGGCAGGCGGGTTTCGGTCAGCGCTGTGAAATGACGCATGTCACAGAAGAGCACGGCGATCTCCCGTTCTCGGCCGGGACTGGTTTCCTGGCTGTTGGCGGGAAGGGCAGCCTCCGTCTGCGGCACGAGCAGCGGCGCGACAGTCAAGTCCTTATCCGGGCGGAGCTGACAGGCGAGGCGTACATCCGGTGCCGCATTGATGCGCTTCAGCGTCGTCTGCTCCAGCTTGTCGGGCGGCGGCAGGGTCCAATAATCGCTGAGGATCTGCACGCGGCAGGTGGAGCACTGGCCCTTGCCGCCGCAGACCGAATAATGCGGCAGGCCGCCAAGCCTGCTTGCTTCCAGCACTGTAAACCCGCGTGGTACGCGCACCGTCTCGCCGCCGGGATAGTGAACCGCGACTTGATTCGCCCGCTCCTTTAGCCTGCGGCGTGCCCGTGCCAGGATGACGAGGGCAAGCGCTGCGGAGAAGCTGCCGTAGAGCCCGGCGCGGATCGTCGCGATGTGCTCGCGTGCGTCGGGATCGCTGTCATAGCGGGTATTGATCATTTCTTCGTAATGTCCGGCTTCAGCCTCGATATACGAGGGATCGGACAGTGTGCGGCCCATCTCGACGAAGCCGAGCAGCGCCAGCACTGGCAGGAGGATGGCGATCGCCAAAAGCAGTGATGAGGAATTGTCGTACCAGGGCCGATAGCGAAGCCAGAAATGTATGCCGATACAGCCATGGATCCAGACGGCGAGCAGTGCGAAAGTCTGGCGCACGCCGTTCTGCGGCGAGTTGATCCAGAGCGTGCGAACGATCGTTTCGTAATTGTCGGCATAGCCGTAGAGCGCATGGACGATGCGGGTGCCGATGACATGGTCGATGAGCAGCAGTGGAATCAGAAGGCCGAGAACGATCTGCGCCATCTCGTTCTTCGGCATGACGAGGCTGCGGCGCATATAGAGCCCACGCAGCACCAGCGTCATATGGACAAGGACCGATCCGTAAAAGAGTAGCGTGCCCAGCGGATTGCGCCAGATCGCCAGAAACAGCCGGCGCGCATCATCGGCCGCTGTCAGCGAAACAAGCCCCAACGCATGGTTTGACATATGCAGGATGATGAAGACGAACATCACAAGGCCGGAGCCGAGCCTGGCCTTCCTGATCGCGCGTTCCGAAAAAATCTCTGTGGCCCAGACCGTAGTCATCAATTCCTGTTCTTGAAGCTCAAATCGCAAATGCACTAGAGAAGACGAAAAAGGGCGGAATTATCGTCTCGTCTAATCACGATCGCTTCGGTATGCCTGCCTGTATCGTTCAAGATAGTGACAATAGCGGAAATTTTCGCTTACGGCGCGAGCGCCGATTGGAAACACACTGTCACAACCGGAGTGTCGCGATGCGGATCGCTTTCTATGCGCCGATGAAATCGCCCGATCACCCGGTGCCGTCAGGCGACCGGCTGATGGCGCGGTTGCTGATCCGCGCGCTGGAAGTGGCGGGGCATTCGGTCGAGGTCGTGTCCGAATTCCGTATCCATGCCGGCACGCCGGAGGCGGCGGCCGATGTGCTGGTGACGGCGGAAGACGAGCTTCAACGGTTGCAACGCAAATGGCGGGACGAGCCGAAGCCCGAACTCTGGTTCTGTTACCATCCCTATTACAAGTCTCCGGATCTCTTCGGTCCCACCATCGCGGCGCAATTCGCCATTCCCTATGTCACGGCGGAAGCCTCTTATTCGCGCAAGCGCGACGGAATGGGCTGGGCCGCCTTTCAGAAACGGGTCGCTGACGCCATCCGGCAGGCGGCGATCAACATCGCCTTTACCGAACGCGATCGGAAAGGGTTGGAAGACGTCTTTCCCAAAGCGCGTATCGCCGAGGTAAGACCTTTCATCGAAACAGCGCTCTTCGAGGCGATAACGCCCACTCCCGATCCGCAACGCCTTATGACCGTGGCCATGATGCGGGCGGGCGACAAGATGGCGAGCTACAAGATGCTCGCTGCGGCACTACGCACAATCGAGGATCGGCCCTGGACACTCGGCATCATTGGCGACGGGCCCCTAAAGACCGATGTGCAAGCGCTGTTTGCGGGTTTTGCCCCCGGTCGTATCGACTGGCTCGGGCAGCGGGAACCCGAAGAAATAGCCGACCTGCTTTCGACGAGCGGCATCTATGTCTGGCCGGGCTGCGGTGAAGCCTATGGACTTGCCTATCTCGAAGCGCAGGCGGCGGGCCTTCCTGTCGTGGCGCAGGAGACGGCCGGTGTGCCTGCCGTGGTGGAGGCCGACATGACCGGACTATTGACGCCGGATGGCAATACGGAAGCCTATGCGCGGGCCATCGCCGGACTGCTGGAGGAGCGCGGGCGCCGTGACGCCATGGCATCCGCCGCCCGCCGTTTCGTCATCGATGAGCGCTCACTTGCCGGCGCGTCACATCAACTGGATTTGATCCTACGCAATCATGCAGGAGCAGCACATGATCGATAGCAGCATCCGCGAGCCGTTGTATCGGGAGTTGGAGCGCTGGCGTACCGCTGGCCGCGTGGCTCGGCTCTGGCTGCGGGATGACGATGCAATCGAGCCGACGGCGGCGCTGGAGCGACTGCTCGCCGAGACGAAAAACTACGGCATCCCCGTGACGCTGGCGGTCATTCCAGCCTTTACCGGCGCGCCGCTTGCCCGACGGCTTGCAGATGAGGCGCATGTCAGCGTGGCGGTTCACGGCTGGGCGCATCACAACCATGCCGGGCCGGATGAGAAGAAGCAGGAACTCGGTGGGCCACGTCTGGAGGAAGCTGTTCTCAACGAGCTCTATGAAGGCTTCCTGAAGCTGAAGGACCTCTACCCGACACGCTTTCTGACCATGCTGGTTCCGCCCTGGAACCGGATCGACAAGGGTCTCGTTCCCAAGCTTCCCGCACTCGGCTTCGAATCCCTTTCCACTTATGGACGCGTCAGGGGGGAAAGCCCACTCGCCGTCGTCAACTCCCATGTCGACCTGATGGACTGGCACGGCACACGCGGCGGCCGGCCGACGGCAGACCTGATCGGCGAACTGGTTGCGGAGCTAAAGGACAGGTTCGAGGGTCGCAGCGAGCCGATCGGCGTGCTCGGGCATCATCTGGTGCATGACGCGGCCGCCTGGGATTTCCTTGCCGAACTCTTCGAGGAGACGGCGGGCCACCCTGCAGTGGAATGGGTCTCGGCAACTGCGTTGGTGCAGGATCAGATGTCGACCACCTGATTGTCGCGGGCGGCGAAGGCGCCGGCAAAGGCGGCCTGCGCCTCGCTTTCCATAACGGCAAGCTGGTCATCGGTGCGCGAGGGCGCATGATGGAACAAGGCGAAGCGCTTTGCGCCCGCCATTTTCGCAAGTTCAGTGCCATGCTGCCACGTGGAGTGGCCGAAGCCCTTGAAGCGCTGCATCTCGTCTTCGTTATAGGTGCAGTCGTAGACCACGAGATCGGCGTCCTTCATCATCTCAAGCGCCACCGGATCATGCGTCCCCGGAATGTGCTCGATGTCGTAGATCAACGCCACGATGCGGCCCTTCCAATGGATGCGATAACCGATCGCGCCGCCCGGATGGTTCAGCATGTAGGTCTGCATTTCGACGCCTTCATGCGGGGTCAGCGTCTGGCCCGCGTGGAAATCACGGAAGTTCATCGTCGCCTGACAGATATCGGTCTTTACCGGAAACCAGGGCGGGCTGATGAACTGCTCGACCATTTCGCGCGTGCTCATCTTGCCGTCCAGGTGGCCGGACCAGATGTTGACATTGATCGACGGGTAGTAGATCGCCTTGAAGAAAGGCAGGCCGATGATGTGGTCGTAATGGCAGTGGCTGAAGAAGAGATCGACATCGCGGACTTCATCCGCAAGAAGCGAAAGGCCAGCCTCCCGCAATCCCGAGCCCGCGTCGAAGATCATCCGGTGCTCGCCGCAGCGAATTTCTATGCAGGAGGTGTTGCCTCCATATTGGTCGAATTCCGGGCCTGACACGGGAATGCTTCCCCGAACGCCCCAAAATTTTACCTGAAACAGATCGTTACTCATTTTCCTTCAAACCAGCTTTCCCGCTTCGTCATCGTAGTCACCATCGATCTCGATGCGAAGCTGCAGAATTCCACGGGTTTGCCTATATCCCCTCGCGCTCTTCCAACGGCTAGCCGAAGAAGAAGTAGATTTTCCTAAGCAATCGGCTTTTGGCTCAGAATGCAAGCCGGTATGGTTCGTTTTCGGTAAACGTTCCGGCATATGCGAGGTCGCCATATTTCCCGCGGGATCGTGCATCTTAAATGGTTGCGCGCGACCGAAAATGCAAATCTCTGCATTTCTGCGGTGTTAAGCCGTTGCACTATTCCAAAATCCGGGCGGAAGATTTTCGCGGAACAGGTCCAGTCAGGTGGGCACAGCTCTGAGCAAAATGCGGAATCTTCGCTCGCAAGGGCGGTTATAGCGACCGCTCTTAAAGCGAGGCGGTGATCCCGCCGTCCACCATCAGCATATGACCGTTGACAAAGGACGACGCGTCCGACGCCAAGAAGACGGCGGCACCCACTAGTTCTGCGACATCGCCCCAGCGGCCAGCCGGTGTGCGGGTCTCAAGCCACGCGGAAAATTCAGGGTCATCGACGAGCGCCTGATTGAGCGGCGTCTTGAAGTAGCCAGGCGCGATGGCATTGACCTGCAAGCCGCGCTTTGCCCAGTCGGTCGCCATGCCGCGGGTGAGATTGCGCACGGCACCTTTGGTGGCCGTATAGGGCGCAATGTTCGGACGGGCGAGTTCGGCCTGTACCGAGGCGATATTGATGATCTTGCCACGGCCGCGGCCGATCATTGCCTGTGCCACCGGCTGGCTCACATAGAAGATGCTGGACACATTGGTGCGGAAAAGCTCGTCCCATTTTTCGACAGGAAAATCCTCCAGCGGTGTGCGGAACTGCATTCCGGCATTGTTGATGAGAATATCGATCTGGCCGATCTCCGTCTCGATATAGGTAATAGCCGATCGGCAGGCCTCAGCATCCGTCACATCGAAGGCGGCGCTGACTGCATGGCGTTTCTGCTCGCGGATTGTCTCGGCTGCCGCCTCCGCCTTCTGGGCATTGCGGCCGTTAATGATGACGGAGGCGCCGTGTTCGGCAAGGCCGAGCGCCAGAGCGTAGCCGATGCCCTGGCTGGAGCCTGTCACGAGCGCGCGGCGGCCGGAAAGATCGAAGAGCGGAAATGTCACGGGATCACCCTCTGAAATCAACATGCTTACATAGCCGGTTTAACCGCTGCCGTGCAGAGGCGATGAGTTTGTCCCCAGACGTTGATATTGCCGACCAGTTTCGTTGCCAGGCGCAGCGAAGCGACGGTCGCCATCGCCATCGGCAGCAGGACAAGCCATTCGAGCAATCGGGACCGCACCCGGTTGCTGCTTATGGACGAGCGAATGGTGGAAGGCCGAGAGCCGCTTGGTGGCGACGGGCCGCCTTGCCCGCCGGCCTGACGTTCAGATGCACCATTGCTCATGGGCTCTTGTCTCCGATAGATGAGAGGAAGGCGCGCATGATCGCAGTCAGCGCTTCCGGCTGTTCGACGGGCGGAATATGAGCGCAGTCCGTGATCATTTCGTAGCGCGCTTTGGGAATCAGCTTTGCCGTTGAAAGCACCAGATCCGGCGGCGTCGAACCATCCTGATCACCGACGATGCAGATGGTCGGCACCTTGATCCTGCCCGCGGCCTCGGTGAAATCGGCGTCGCGGACCGCCGCACAGGTGGCAACATAACCTTCAACCGGCTGGCGGATCAGCATGTTGCAATAGCCGGCATAAGCGATGTTTTCCGGCCGGCGGAAAGCCGGCGTGAACCAGCGCTCCATGACCATGTCGACGATGCTGGCAATGCCATTCTTCTCGACAGCGGCGATACGACTGTTCCAGCTATCGGCTGTCCCGATCTTATGGGCAGTGTCGCAAAGGATCAGCGCTTTCACCAGATCCGGGCGGCGCTGGTAGAGCGACTGGGCGATCAGGCCGCCGACCGAGAGCCCACAGATGACTGCGTTCTTCACCGAAAGCAGATCAAGCAGGCCGGCCAGATCGGTGGCATGGTCCTCCATGGCGTAGGGCACCTGGCCGATGTCGGAGAGACCATGGCCGCGCATGTCGTAGAGGACAATGGCATAGTCACCGGCAAGACGCACGATCACATCTCGCCAGATGCGGAAGTCCGTACCGAGTGAATTGGCAAAGACGATAACCGGCCTGTCAGCAGGCGCGCCGATGAGCTGGTAGTGGATCGTTACGCCGTTGATACTGGCAAACTGCACTTTAAATCTCCTCCACGCGCAAATTGGGCGAGTTGATCCGGTTAAGTAGGTGAAATTTACCGGCTTTCCAATAACTCAGGGGTTGATACGAGCGAGACGAAGAGACCAGTCGGACCGACGGTTGCGCGCTGTGCAGCCGGCCTCCCGCTCGTTGCTGCTCTTGATCCTCATGGAGACAATCCGCACGGCGGTGCTGGAGAATTTCAGGCTAACCCGCGCCTGCGCACGAACCTTCAAGACAGACGTCTCATTTGCTCGTAGCATCGGTCCCTTGGGCATCCAGAGAGGCGGAAGCAATGACAACAGGCTTCATCGGTCTCGGCGTTATGGGCACGCCGATGGCGCTCAATCTCGCGCGGGCAGGCACAAATCTCATCGTCTGGAACCGTTCGCCGGAAAGCGCTGAGACGCTACGGACAGCCGGCGCCGAGGTTGCCGCGGATGTCGACGAAGTGTTTGTCAAAGCCCGAACCGTCATCCTTATGCTTGCGACGGCGGCGGTGATCGACACGGTTCTCGGGCGCGGCACACCAGGTTTTGCCGAACGTGTAGCCGGACATGTCGTCATCCATATGGGGACCACCGCGCCCGAATATTCGAAAGCGCTTGAGTCGGATATTCGTGCCGCCGGCGGCCGTTATGTCGAGGCGCCTGTTTCAGGCTCGCGTCGGCCGGCAGAGGCAGGCCAGCTTGTGGCCATGCTTGCGGGAGATGCGGATGTCGTCGAAAAGATTCGTCCGCTTTTGAGACCCATGTGCATGGAAACGGTTGTCTGCGGTGCCGTGCCGAATGCGCTCCTGATGAAGCTTGCCGTCAATATATTTCTGATCACGACGGTGACGGGGCTGTCGGAAGCAGCGCACTTTGCCGCCCAACAGGGATTGGACATGGGACTTTTCAAAGCCGTCGTCGATGCCGGCCAGATGGCGAGCGGCATCTCGCGCATCAAGAGTGGTAAGCTGGTGGATCGGGATTTCTCAGTACAGGCGGCGATCTCTGACGTGTTGAAGAACAACAGGCTTGTGGCCGAAGCGGCGCGGCAGGCAGGTATTGCCTCGCCGCTGCTCGATGCCTGCCATACACTTTATGCCGAAACCGAAAGCCTGGGATTCGAGCGCGAGGATATGGCGGCTGTCATCCGCGCGCTTGAAGCGCGGACGGAAGCGCTCGGCCAGTCTTTTGCCGACTGAACGCCAGACCGGGCTGGCCTTTCGCGTCATGCTGACGCAATCTTGCCTGTGCAGAGAGCGGCTTTTGAAGTTGGACGGTTGAATGCGCGTCTTGCTGGCGGAAGATGAACCGGAAATGGCCGCCGTGCTTGTGGCGGCGCTCCGCTGCAACAATATCATCACGGATCACGTTTCCACCATCGAGGCGGCCGAGGAGGCCGTGCGGCTTAACAGCTATGATGCCCTGCTGCTCGATCGCAGCCTGCCCGACGGTGATGGGCTTGAGCTGATTGCCGACGCGCGCCGCATCCAGCCCGCCGTTCCAGTCATCATGTTGACGGCACGCGGCGATCTGAAGGACCGGATCGAAGGCCTCGATCTCGGCGCCGACGACTATCTCGCCAAACCCTTTGCGGTCGAGGAACTGATGGCCCGTTTGCGGGCCATTTTGCGCCGCCCCGGCAATATCGAGATCGAGAGCCTGCGCCTCGGCCGGCTGCATTTCGACCTGCGCAACCGTGAGGCGCGTGTCGGCGACATGGCACTCGAATTGCCGCGTCGCGAATTGCTGGTGCTGGAAGCACTCATGCGCCGGGCCGGCCGCACGGTGGAGCGCTCAAGCCTCGAGGAAGCGGTCTATGGCATGGATGACGAGATCCAGTCCAACGCGCTCGATGCGCATGTCTCGCGGGTGCGCCGCAAGCTCGATGCCGCAGGCGCCGGCGTCGAAATCCATACGATCCGTGGCGTAGGCTATCTGATCCGGCAGGCCCGGTCATGAAGACGATGAAGTTCTATTCGCTGAAATGGAGGCTGATACGCCGGCTGGTGGCGCTGCAGGCCGCAACCCTGGTGCTGATCGCGATCGCCTTCGCCTTCGTCTTCTGGATTTCGGGCATGAGCGGCATTTTCGCTCCAGACGAACATGCAATCGATGCGGTTTCGGAATCGATTGCCTGGAACGCCGACGGTTCGATGCGTATCACCAACACCGATGATCTGGGTTACCAGCGAGATAAGGCGGCCGACTTCTGGTTTCTGGTGCGCGATCAGCAGGGCCGCATGGTCAGCGAAGGCAATGTGCCGGCGCAATATCTCGCCATCGCCGCGTCGGGTAGCGATATCGCCGAAGCCCGTTTCAATGGGGATGAGGACAATCCGGCGACAATTGCCGCACGCCTGCAAAAAATAAAGACGGATCACGGCGATCTGCTCGTCATTGTCGGTCGGCAAGGCAGCCTCTCTGCCGGCAAGCTGCTGGTTGTCTTCATGGCAATCGCTTCCGGTATCGTGCTGCCGGTGATTTTGCTGACGGGCCTGATAACACTGGCGGTCACACCATTCGTGGCGCGAGGCATCCACCGCGGATTGAGCGAGGTGGCGCAGGCGGCACAGGGCATCGACGGGACGACACGCGGCTACCGTTTGCCGCTGGAAAACGTGCCGGAAGAAGTTGCTCCACTGGTGATTGCCATGAACGAGACGCTGCAGCGTCTCGACGATGATCACAACAAGCAGCGGCGTTTCATGCTGGCCGCCGCCCACGAGCTGCGCACGCCGATCGCCATCCTGCAAAATCGCCTGGAAACTATGCCGCCGACGGAGGCAACGAACCGGCTGCTGGAGGATGTCGCCCGCCTTTCGACGCTGGCCCAGCAGCTGCTCGACCTGCAGCGGCTCAATCAGGAGCCGGTGCCCGATTGCTCGATCGATCTTGCGACGGTTGCGCGGCGGCAGGCCGCGGAGCTTGCGCCACTGATCATTGCCGCGGGCTATCAGGCGAATTTTGAGCTGCGCTCGATGCCGGAGCGTATTCTCGGCGACGAGACGGCGCTGGAGCGGGCAATTGCCAATCTGGTGCAGAATGCCATCCAGCACGGAGGCAGGAGCGGTACGATTACCATCGCCGTGGAGCGGCCGGCGCAGATCTCCGTCAGCGATGAAGGCCCGGGCATCGCAGCCGAAGACCGAGAGCGGATCTTCGAGCCCTTCCAGCGCGCCAATGGGCGCAGCCAGGGTATCGGGCTCGGGCTCCATTTGGTGCGCGAAATCGTCAAAATACATCACGGGCGCGTCTGGGTATCGGATGCGGCCGGCGGCGGGGCAAGCTTCAACATGAGTTTCGAGTCGACAGTTCAGCCCGCGTGAATCTTTTGCGTGGCGCCGGCACATGTCATGCTCGCATCATTTTAAAACGGAATATCGGCCATCGATTGATCGATGCTGGAGACCCGCATGCAACAGCCGCCACTGGCCGCCTTCTTTAGTACACTTCTCGCCGAGCCCAGGAAATCGGCGCGATCGTACCCTCGGGAGGGCGGCTGGCGCGACTGATGACCAGCGAAATTGAACCTTCCACAGGCAAGGTATTGGAACTCGGCCCCGGCACGGGAGTCTTCACGGACACGCTCTGAAGCGCGGCCTGCCGGCGCGAAACCTCACGCTGGTTGAGCTTGAAACCCGCTTCATCGCTCCGCTGCGACAGCGCTTTCCAGATGTAACGATACTCCAGCCACATGCGCGCGAGCTTGCCGCCTGCGTGACCGATGACGCGAAATATTCTGGTTTCCATAGGCGGGGTGGTGAAATATGGCGTCGAGGCTTCGGGATGTGAGGCAATGGAAGATTTCGATTTTTTCGTTGCGAGGCATCGTGAGGCTGACGACCTGAAAGGAGCGTGTGAATTGAGTTCTATGCCAGGCCCGCCGCACAGGTCGTTTCAACGGGCGGTCTACATTTGTCTCGGTCTGCTCATGACCGGTTTTGGAATTATCGGCGCCATCCTCCCGCTCATGCCGACGACGATCTTCCTTATCCTGGCCGCGTGGTTCTTCTGCCGATCGTCCGTGCGCCTGGAGGCCTATTTGATGAACAGTCGATTTGGCGGATCGTTGCGCGACTGGCGCGAGAACGGAGCGATTTCTCGAAGATCCAAGAGTTTAGCCTTTATCGGGATGACCGCTGGATACGCGATATTTCTCTTTACATCGGAACCGTCGGTTTCCCTTGCGATCATTGTCGGCGCACTGATCCTGGCTTGCGCTGTTTACGTCGCTTCGCGGCCGGGGTCGGCCAGGCGCGACCAGCAGGATGAAAACAACGAATGATCTGCGTTGCCGACAAGAACCACTTTACAACGGGCGCAAACTCAAATTATACGGCCCGCTCACTATTGCTCCCACCTCCCAGCATTCCCATCTGAGCGCCATGCCAAAAACCCATAAGCACAAGTTCCTTCGGGAACAGTATCGACGCATGCTTGCGTCCGACCTCCACATCGATCCACGCTGGCGCGACAGTTTTGACGCCTTTCTAACGGATATCGACCACTTGGCGCCGAACACCGGAAGTCGCCGAATTATTGGTCGCAGGAACCTCAAGCTCGGTTTCGTGCCCGGGAATGTTGAATGGCATTGGGAAAGGACGACACTGCCTGCATCGCGGGAAAGCAGGGGACGCCAAGCCTGACAGCGCGACACGGATGTAAGCATCTAATCAAACGGGAACGCTGAGGGCAAGGGGCAGGAAAAGCGGCCATCTCAGGCTTGGCCTGCCTTCCCTCAAAGTGCGCTGTCCCTTGCCCTGAGGGCCTTGCGGGCCGTTGGTCCGCGGCAGCACCCGCTCCGCCGGCGCCCTATCTCGCTTTTTCGTGCATTGCCCTTCTGCGATCTCGCCTGCTAAAACTGGCCCATATCGTTTCATCACCTATGTCCTTGGTTTTTGGGAGGCTATCGTCGTCATGGCAGATCTTGCACAATCGCTTGCATCCATAAAAATTCCCGACCTTGCCAGCAAGGCGGTGCTGATTACTGGCGCTTCGACGGGCATCGGTGCGGCCGTCGCACGCGCTCTCGCTGCGCAGGGCGTCAAGGTCGGCGTGCACTATAATTCCAGCCGCGAATCCGCCGAAAAGCTTGCCGATGAGATCAGGGCAGCCGGCGGCACGGTGCATCTGGTGCATGGTGACGTATCGCGGGAGGGGGAGACGGAACGCATCGTCGAAGAGACGGCGAAGACCTTCGGCCATCTCGACGGCCTCATTAACAATGCCGGCGGCATGCTCGGCCGTAAGCCGACCGCAGAATATACCGACGAGCATTATGAGAAGGTCATGAACCTCAATGCCCGTTCGGTGCTCGCAGCAACACGCGCTGCCCATCCCTGGCTGAAGAAGCAGGGCGGTTTCATCATCAATACGACCTCGATTGCAGCGCGCAACGGCGGCGGCAATGGCGCAATTCTCTATGCTGCCTCCAAGGGCTTCGTCTCGACGATCACTCATGGCCACGCCAAGGAATTCGTCGCCGACAAGATCCGCGTCAATGCAGTTGCGCCTGGGGTCATCGCGACACCCTTCCACGAGCGCTATACGAATGACGAGCAGATGGAATTGCAGCGCAAGTCCATTCCGATGGGCTTCGTCGGGACGTCGGAAGACTGTGTCGGCGCTTATCTTTTCCTCGCCTCCCCGACGCTCTCCGGCTACATCACCGGTCAGATCATCGAGGTAAACGGCGGTCAACTGATGCCCTGACGGGCCGGAAAGATCGTCGTTTACGGAACTTTCGCACCGCAATGACGTTTCCCGCTTGCCATTCATCAAGCGGGGGCGTCATGAGCTTTTCCTTTTCCGAACTCGACTTCCTGAAACCGGAGCTGGGGGCGGAATATACCGGTTCAGGCACGCATTTCGCGGTTTTTTCCGCCCATGCCGAGCAGATTGAGCTCTGTCTTTTTTCTCCCGACGGTAAAAGCGAAATCGCCCGGCTGCCATTGCCGAAGCGAGAAGGCGATATCTGGTCGGGCTATATTGCCGGCATCGGGCCGGGCACGGTCTATGGCTATCGCGCCCATGGCCCTTACGATCCGAAGAACGGCCATCGCTTCAACCCGAACAAACTGCTGCTTGATCCCTATGCCAAGCAGATCCTTGGCGACCTCAAATGGGACGACGCCCTCTACGGCTATACGATTGGTAAGGACGACCTTTCCTTCGATGAGCGCGACAGCGCGCCTTATATGGTCAAAGGCGTCGTTCAGGATCCGGATTTCGACTGGGCGGGTGAAGAGGCAATACGCCGGCCATGGCCGGAGACGATCATCTATGAGGCGCACGTTCGTGGACTGACAATGTTGCATCCCAAAGTGCCCGAGAGACTGCGAGGCACTTTCCTTGGCATGTGCAGCGATCCGATCATCGATCATCTCGTCAAACTCGGCATATCCGCAATCGAACTGCTGCCGATCCAGTTCTTCCCCAACGACCGCTATCTCGAAGAGAAGAAGCTGACGAATTATTGGGGCTATCAGACGCTCGGCTTCTTCGCGCCGCAGGCCCGTTATCTCTCGGGCGACAAGATCACCGAGATCAAGACCATGGTGAAGAAGTTCCATGCGGCCGGCATAGAAGTCATCATGGACGTCGTCTATAACCACACGGCCGAGGGTAGTGAGAAAGGCCCGACAATGTCTTTCCGCGGCCTCGACAATGCAAGTTACTACATCCTTTCGCCCGACGATCCGCGCCATACCTTCGATACGACTGGCACCGGAAACACGCTGAACGTCGCTCATCCCATGGTCATGCGCATGGTACTGGATAGTCTGCGCTACTGGGTGGGCGTGATGCATATCGATGGTTTCCGCTTCGATCTTGCTAGCACCCTTGGACGTCAGGATTTGGAGTTCGACCGGCAGGGCCTGTTTTTTGGCGCCATCCGTCAGGACCCGATCCTTGCCGGCGTCAAGCTGATCGCCGAGCCCTGGGATGTCGGTGCCGGTGGCTATCAGGTCGGCGGCTTTCCGCATCCCTTCCGCGAATGGAACGACAAGTTTCGGGACGATGTACGCCGCTTCTGGAAGGGAGACGGCGGCATGGTGTCGGAACTCGCGCAGCGCATTACCGGCTCGGCGCTGCAGTTCAACCACTCGGATCGGGGTGCGACGTCATCGATCAATCTCCTGTCGGCTCATGACGGCTTCACGCTCATGGACACCGTTTCTTTCAACGACAAGCACAATGAGGCAAACGGCGAAGATAACAGGGACGGTCATTCGGACAATCATTCCGACAATATGGGTGCCGAAGGCGCGACCGATAACGAGGACATCAACAGGCTGCGCGCGCGCCGACGCCGCAACATGATGGCAACATTGATGCTCTCCCAAGGCGTGCCGATGATCCTTGCTGGCGACGAGGTCGGCAACAGCCAGGGCGGCAACAATAACGCCTACTGTCAGGACAATGAGATCGGCTGGACGAAGTGGGACGGCCTCGATGATCCCTTTCTCGATTTCTGCCGCAAGATAGCCGCCTTCCGCAAGGCGCATCTGGTGCTCAGGCAAGAGCGCTTTCTGACCGGCGACAGTACCGAGGACGGCCGTATCGAGATCGCCTGGTACAAGCCGGACGCCAGTTTCATGGACGATGGTGCCTGGAATGATGACGCACTTCAAGTGCTTGGCGTCTATCTGTCGAAAAGTGCGCATTCTCCCGACACCGAGGAGATGGACGATCTTTACCTAGTCTTCAATGCCGGTGGAGACTGCGAGGTGCATCTGCCGGAGGTCAATGGGCTGAAGAAATGGGCGCGTGTGCTTGACACAGGCGCCGAGGACGACGCTTTCAAGCTCCATGAGCAGGAGAGCCCCGTCATGGTTTATGCCCAAAGCATCGCAGTCTTTGCACCGAGGGGACAAACCAAACCGCCAGAAGACGCAACCAAGGCGGAACGACGCAGATGGTTCCACTTCGGCCGGTGGGGTAGGTGATGGGTCGATAACCGGCAATGAATGCAGAAGTCATCACTGAGCTTGGCCTTGTTTATGTCAGCGACACCGAACCGGGTATCCGCAGGCGAAGGAAAGGCAAGGGTTTTAGCTATCAGCTCCCGGATGGTACTAAACTGACCGACGAATCCCAGCGGGCGCGCATACAGGCGCTCGGCTTGCCGCCGGCCTATGAGAATGTCTGGATCTGCATCTACGAGAATGGCCATTTGCAGGCGACGGGCTATGACGCGCGCGGACGCAAACAATATCGCTACCATAAGGATTGGCAGTCTTTCCGAAGCGCCGGCAAGTTCCATCAGCTCATAGAGTTTGGCCGGGCGCTGCCGAAGATCCGGCGAACGGTCCTGCATCATCTCGACACCGGTGCCGATGATATCAACGGCGTACTCGCGGCGCTGACGACCCTGCTTGACGAAGCGCATCTGCGTGTCGGCAACCAGGCCTACGTCAAAGAAAACGATACCTATGGCGCGACGACGCTTCTCAAGCGCCATCTGAAGATCGTCGATGGCCGCATCGAGCTGAAGTTCCGCGCCAAAGGCGGCAAGCGCGTACAGCGCAGTCTCAAACACCCGCGCCTGCAGAAAATTCTGGAGGAGATCGCGGACCTGCCGGGCCGGCAGCTCTTCGTCTGGAAGGATGAGACCGGCGCGCTGAAGCCAATCGATTCCGGTCGGCTGAATGCCTATCTCGCCGAGATTTCGGGCGTCGCCATTTCGGCCAAGACCTTCCGCACCTGGGCAGGCTCGCTTGCCGCTTTCGCCGCGGCACGCAAAGCCAAATCAGAGGGACGACGGCCGAGCGTGAAGGAAATGTCGGAGGCTGCGGCAGAGGCGCTGCATAACACGCCCGCGATTTCGCGCTCCAGCTATATCCATCCGTCAATTATCGCACTGTCAGGTTCCGACGAGACGCTGGAAGAAAGCAATATCGAGCCCTTGCGCGGGCTTCGGGCAGACGAAAATCGCATGCTGAATTTTTTAGAGTGCCACTCGTCGCCGGATGACGAAAAGAACCCGCGGCTGTGATCTGACGCCGCGGGCATCAAGTTTAACAGGAGCGTAAGCGTCAGGCGGCGCGCTTCTCGTGGCGGCCTTCCTCGACCTCTTCGACGATCTTGTTGACGAACGCTTCAAGATCGTCTGGTGAGCGGGAAGTGATGATGCCCTTGTCGGTAACGACTTTCTCGTCTTTCCATGTCGCTCCGGCATTCTTTACATCGGTCTTGATCGACCAATAGGAGGTTGCTTGGCGGCCACGAAGGGCATCAACCTCAATCAGCAGCCAGGGCGCATGACAGATGGCGGCAACGACCTTGCCGGATTTGACGAATTCGCGGACGACTCTTACAGCACTGTCGTCTATACGCAGCTTGTCAGGATTGATTTGGCCGCCCGGCAGCACCAGCGCGTCAAAATCTTCGATTTTTACATCCTTGGCCTGCAGATCGACAGGAACGCTATCGCCCCAATCGGTCTCGTCCCAGCTCTTGATCTCACCTTCCTTGATAGAAGCGATCTTCACGGACGCGCCGCGTTTCTGCAATTCGTCGAAGGGCACACGCAGTTCGGAGCGCTCGTAGCCGTCCGTGGCCAGGATCAGGATTTTTGCAGATTTGATGGAAGGCATTGCTTCTCCTTTCCTTCGTTTCGAATTCGGGATCAAAAGCAAAACTGATAGCGCACCTGATCGTTCCCGGAAAATTGAAGAAAGAGCTCAGGAAACGTCCGTGTCGAGTTCCGGATAGTGACGGAAAACTCCCTCCGTGTTGAAGGCCAGCCGGCGGTCGGATTTCAGATAGCGGGCGATATTGGGGCGCTGCTCGACGCTGTCATGCAAAGCAGCGAGCAGAGGGTATTTGCGGTGATAGTTGCTCATGGCTTTCGGGAAGGCATAAATGAGACCCTCGATGATCTGGAATAGCGACAAATCGGCATAAGTGAGCGTGTCACCGACGATACAGCCCGGACCTCTCGGGTTCTGTTTCAGCACCCGTTCAAAGTAGCCGAGGAATTTCGGCACACGCTCCTTGATGAAGGCGGCCGAACGAGCCTTCGCTTCTTCTTTCTGATCTTCATAATAGAGCGATGTTGCGATCGGATGGTGTGTGTCATGCACCTCGGCTACGAAATCGGTGATGGTGAGTTGCAGGCCGTTGACGACATAACGCAGCCCCTCGTCGTCAGGCGCAAGCCCGAGCTTGGGGCCAAGATAGAGGAGGATATTGGCCACATGCGAGATAATGAGATCGCCATCTTTCAGGAAAGGTGGCGCAAAGGGTATTTGGGTCTCGTTGTTGCTCTCCATGATGGCAAGCATCGCGCCGGTGCCGCGTCCGCGGCCCGACTGGCGGGTGATGTCGATCCTCCCGCTCTGCCCTGATAGTAGAGCTATTAGTGGTGGGCGTGTTGCTCGTTACGCTTGCGCGTAGCAGCGGCCTTCTTGGCTGATGCTGAGCGCTCTTCCTTCGAACGGGATGCAGAAGCCTGTCCACCGATGCGGCCGCCCTTTTCGGAGGATTCGTGTGTATCCTTCTTGCCGCGGCCCGAACCGGATTTATTACCGCCGCCACTTTCCTTGTTGACGGTTGCCCAGGCGCGGCGCTCGGCTTCGCCCTGAGAAACGCCGCGATCCTCATAGCCTTCCTCGATATGCTCGGCCTTCCTCTTTTGCTTGTCTGTGTAAGAAGATTTGTCACCTTTCGGCATGACTGCCTCCTCTGGTTAGAATGAAATTCAACTGCCGGCTTTCATAAAAGTTCCGGCCCGTTGCCGTTCTGCGGCGAAGAGATCGAAACCAGGAGCGAAGCTGTATTTGCGCGGCTTCGCTATCACCGCCTGGCCGGCTCGATGTCGGCGACACTCTGTCGATCGGCCTGAGGGCTCGCGATGACAGCTGCGCAAATCGCGAGGTCCTGTTTCAAAAATATGCGGAATTTGACGGCGCCCGGGCGGTCCGGGTCTAGGCGATGGGGCGCTGTTGCGCGGCAACCTTTACCGCGCGCTCGAGTGCTGCGGTCGTAAACGGCTTCGGCAGCAGCACCGAACCGGAAAAACGGCTCGCCTCCGGAAGGTTGCTGTTACCGGTCGCAAAGATAAGGCCGACCGAAGGGAAAGCTTCGCGCGCCAGCGCTGCGAAGGCCGGGCCGGACATGCCGGGAAGGCCGACATCGGCAACGATAATATCGATATCCGTATCTGTGCCGCGCAAGACTTCGATGCCCTGTTCGCCGCTGTCGGCTTCGATTACGTCATACCCGAGATCTCGCAGGATTTCGGCAGTATCCATGCGGATGAAGGTATCGTCTTCCACCAGGAGAAGCTTCAGCCTGGGCTGGACAATGTCACGCGGCTGTCCGTTGGCCGGCAATGGCACCGGATTGGTCTGGCGGCGTTGAGCCTGATTGACGAGGACGTGGCGGACTTTCCGCGCCAGAGCCTCCCGTGTATACGGCTTGGAAAGGAGCTCCAGGCCGGGGTCGAGCCGGCCGCCATGGACGATAGAGTTTTCGGTATAGCCTGACGTGTAAAGCACTGCGATATTCGGCAAGCGCTCGCGGGCCATCCGCGCTAGCTCCGGGCTTTTTAGCGGACCGGGCATGACCACGTCGGTAAAAAGCAGGTCGATATGCGCGCCGCTCTCGATCACGGTCAACGCGCTCTGGGCGTCCTTGGCTTTCAGCACGTAATAGCCAAGGTCGGTCAGCATCTCCACGACCGTTGCACGCACACCTTCATCATCTTCAGCGACCAATATCGTCTCGGTGCCGCCGGTTGCGGGGACATTGTCCCCAGTGGCTATTCTGTCCTCGCTCTGGAAGGAGCGGGGAAGATAAAGTTTCACTGTGGTGCCGTCGCCGGTCTCGCTATAGATCTTCACATGGCCACCGGACTGCTTGGCGAAACCGTAGACCATGGAAAGGCCGAGGCCGGTGCCCTTGCCCTCCGGTTTGGTGGAGAAAAACGGCTCGAAAGCCTGCTCGACGATCTCGGGCGGCATGCCAGAGCCGGTGTCGGTGACGGCAAGAACCACATATTGGCCGGCTGCGACCCCCGGATGCGTGCGGCTATAGGAATCATCGAGAAAGGCATTGCCCACTTCGATCGTCAGTTTGCCTGCGCCATCCATTGCATCGCGTGAATTGATCGCAAGGTTCAGCAGCGCGTTTTCAATTTGGGCAGGATCGGCAAAGCTGTTCCAAAGGCCGCCGGAAACCATGGTCTCTACCTCGATTTCCTCACCAAGCGCGCGGCGCAGCATGTCATCCATGGCAGAGACAAGGCGTCCGATATTGATTACCTTCGGCTCCAAAGGCTGGCGGCGGCCGAAGGCGAGAAGCTGACTGGCGAGCCGCGATCCGCGCTCGACGGCTAAGAGTGCGTTGGAAATGCGTTCTTTGGCCCGGCCGTTGTTCATCACATCCTTGCCGAGCAATTGAAGATTGCCTGAAATCACCTGCAGCAGGTTATTGAAATCATGTGCGACGCCGCCGGTGAGCTTGCCGATCGATTCCATCTTCTGCGCTTGCTGGAGAGCTGCCTCCGCCTGCTGTCGTTCGAGAATTTCGGCAGCGACACGGATCTCAAGCGTTTCGTTCAGCTTGCGGAGCTGGTCCTCGGCCTCGCGGCGCTGGGCGATTTCGATCTCTGCGGCGCGGATGAGCCGGGCATTGTCGATTGCGACGGCAGCCTGGCCAGCCAAGCTGACGAGGCTTGCCTCTGCCGCATCCGAAAAGCGAGCGGGCTGGCTATGACCGAAGAACAGCCCGCCGATGACGCCGCCGTCGCGCGACTTGACCGGCACGGCGAGATAGCTGCGCACGGGAAGGTGGCCGCTCGGCATCCCGGAATGCGGCGCATTCTGGCCGTAGCGCGGATCAAGCAAGATATCGTCGGAGCGCACGACGCCTTCGCCGCTGAAAGTCGGCTCAAAGACCTTGGTATTACGCGGCATCGGAAACCTCTCGAAATGTTTCCGATCGACGCCCGACAGCGCGTAAAGCATGTAGCTGCCGCCTTCGCCGTCGTCGACATTGTAGAAAAAGGCGCCGAATTCAGCGCCCGTCAACGCTACGCCGGCATCGACGGCGATCTGCGTCAGGCGATCGACATTGAGCTCGGCGGTAATCGCCGAGCCGGCCTGGTTGACGAGAGCCAGTGTTGCTGATTTTTCCCGCGCCTCATCCAGTGCGATGCGCTCCCGTCGCTTGGCGAGCACCTGGTCCGTCACTTCCATTGTCGCGCAGAGGATGCCGGCGACCTTGCCGTCGTCGTCCCGCAGCGGTGTGTAGGAAAAGGTGAACCAGGTATCTTCCGTCTGCCCCTCGCGCCACATGGGAACGCGCAGTTCCTTGTAGAGCTGCGACCGACCGTTGAGCGTCGCCTTCACGATCGGCTCGAACTGCGGCCAGATATCTGACCAGACCTGCTGAAACGGTTTTCCGAGGGCGGCCGGATGTCGTTCGGGGAAGATCGCGACATAGGCGTCGTTATAGATGAAGGCGAGTTCGGGACCCCAGGCGACGAATTTCGGCTGACGCGAATTGACGACCATCTCCACAATATGCCGCAGTGAACTCGGCCATGCTTCGACTGGCCCGATGCCGGTCGCCTCCAAGCCGTTCTGGCGCAGCAAGTTCCCGATTTCGCTATCGCCTTCCGGCCAGCGGCCCCCAACCCGTGCCATCAAAATCGCTTTCAATCTTACTGTGGCATCACCCGAGCCGGGTCTGCCGGTCCACCGTCGACAAAATAGAGGCGTCGGGCAGGAGGGAAAGGGCGAGCTGCAAATATCGTTAACCGGGAAAAGTGTCCGATTACTCGCAGAAAGGCTGTTTATATTTGTTATTCTTCGTCCAGTTTCTGCGAGGTGATGAGGCTCAAGGCAAAGGAACGAAGCTGGATCGGTTTGCGTGCATCGCGAAAAAATACGCCGACTATATTATCAACCAGAAGGATAAGCCCCAGTGCGAAACCGATATAGAGCAAAGCGGCGATTAGAAGAAGCGACATCTCCATCCTCACACCAGTGCCAAAAAAACCGGGCCGAAAGCCGCGGGAACTGGGGTAACGAGGGCATAAGCGAAATGGCGGTTCACGGCGACTTCCCCTGTTTGCCCATAAACAGCTGAAAGATAATCTTGTTCCCCGTTTCGAGGGGTGGACGCAGCTTTTTACAAAGCTGTCCGGACGGACGTTTCATTCGGCTTGTGTTCACCCCCGCGCAGAAGCTGTCGCTCCATAATCCTCCTATCACGCAACTAATTCAAACTTATGACAAAACCGCATCAGGGCGCCGTGAAGGCGCCCCTTTCGTTAAATTTGAATATTGCTCTGTCAGGAAGCCGACTTGCGTACGGCTGCGCGCTTCGGGGCCGGGTTGACGATGCCGCTAGCCTTTGTGTTTGTCGCCGCCCGTTTGGCAGATTTCTTGGCTTCACCGCCATTCGTAACCTCAGCCGCTGCTGCGGGTGCCCCCGTCTTGGCCGCCGCTGTTCGCTTCGCCCGAGGTTTCACTTCCTTACCGTTTGAGGATTTTGAAGCCCCCTTGAGTGCGTCATGCTCAACCCGTGCTTGCTCCCAATGGATCGAATCCCGTCCCGTTGGGTGTCCCTCTTCTTCCCAGAGGGCATATGCACGTTTTTTTATCCACTCGTCCCGAGTTTCTGCCATCGCTGATCTCCAGTCACAACATGCCGTCGTCCGAACGCGATACTGTTGGAAAGGTTCCAGACAATGGGTCCGGTTTCAAGGGGATTTGCCAAGTAAATCCGGAATATTTTTGCGTTGCAGTATTTATAGGCAACAACTCGTTCTAGTTGCCTTGATATTGGACAGCGCGGTGCAGGTCCGCGATGAAATTTGCACGCTGGCGCGCGACATCCTCTTCGTCGCGAATCCGCAGAAGGAAGGAGGGGTGGATGGTCACGAGGACCGGCGGGTGGTTGCCGGGCGTAAGAATGTGGCCGCGCTCCGGCGTCAATTTCACCTTCGAGCCGAGGAGAGAGTACAGTGCTGTCGCGCCGAGTGCGACAACCAGATTCGGCCGCACCAGTTTGATCTCGGCCCCGAGCCACCAGGCGCAACGCTGGATCTCCCCTGCATTGGGTTTCGAATGCAGGCGACGCTTGCCGCGAGGCTCGAATTTAAAATGCTTGACCGCATTGGTGACGTAACAGCGCGAGCGGTCGAGCACGGCTTCTTCGAGACAGGTGTCCAGCAGACGTCCGGCCGGGCCTACGAAAGGGCGTCCGGCAATATCCTCCTTGTCGCCGGGTTGTTCGCCGACGAGCATGATCGCAGCTCTCTGCGATCCCTCGCCGAAGACGAGCTGGGTGGCGTTTTTGTAAAGTTCGCAGCGCGTGCAGCCTTCCGCCTGATGTCTAAGCTGATCAAGGCCGGCGGCGTCGGCGCTTTCAAGCGTGAAGGCAGGACCGAATTTCGGTGCGACGTTCATTGGCGGTAGACCCTTGGCTTTCACTCTCAACCGATCGCGCCGCGGATTGTTCCTGTCCGTTCGGAACAACCCGCAGCCTCGGGACTTTGATGCTGATCGGAAATCACACAGGGCTTGCGGGATGAACCAAATTTCAAAGACCGGCACGAATACGGAAAGCACGGGACGCTGGGGCGCAGAGCTGCTTGGGGGCGGAGGTGCGCGTTTTCGCCTCTGGACGCAGGGTCAAAACGCGATCTGGTTGCGGCATCGCGGCCGGGATATTCCGATGCACGATGCCGGCGGCGGTTGGTTCCAGTTGACGGTGGCGGAAGCGTCCGCCGGCGATGCGTACATGTTCGTCCTCCCGGATGGAAAAGCCGTGCCGGACCCGGCGTCGCGCGCGCAGGCCGGCAACGTGCACGGCCCGTCGCTGATCGTCGATCCGCGCTATCCATGGCAGAATTCGCGCTGGCGCGGCCGCCCCTGGGAAGAAGCCGTCATCAGCGAAATCCATATCGGCGCCTTCACGCCCGAGGGTACATTCCGCGCCGCGGCACAGAAGCTCAAGCATCTCGCCGAAACTGGTATCACGGCCATTGAAGTGATGCCGGTTGCGCAATTTGCCGGCAATCGCGGCTGGGGTTACGACGGAGTGCTCCACTATGCGCCGCACTCCGCTTATGGCACGCCAGCCGATTTCAAGGCCTTCATTGATACGGCGCATGGCCTCGGCATCATGGTGCTGCTCGACGTCGTCTACAATCACTTTGGCCCTGAGGGCAATTATCTCCACGGCTATGCGCCGGGCTTCTTCCGTAAAGACCGGCAAACGCCCTGGGGAGCGGCAATCGATTTCGGGCGGGAACCGGTGCGGCGCTTCTTCATCGAGAATGCGCTCTACTGGATCGATGAGTTCCAGCTGGACGGGCTCAGGCTCGATGCCGTGGAGCAAATCCATGACACCTCCGAAAAGCATGTGCTTTCGGCCTTGGCCGAGGAGGTGAAAACCGCCTTCGCCGACAGACAGGTGCATCTGGTCGTCGAAGACCAGCGCAATCTCGTAGAACTGCTGGTCCGTGACGAAAATGGCGCTGTCAACGCCTACGAGGCCGAATGGAACGATGATTTCCATCATGTGGCGCATATCGTCGCGACAGGGGAAACCGTCGGTCATTATAAACCTTTCGCCGATCAGCTCTGGCATAAGCTTCGCCTGGCACTTCAGCACGGCTTCATCTATCCTGACCGAACCGATCCGCCCGCACTACCCGTCGGCGAGCGTTGCTATCTGCCGCCGACCGCCTTCGTCGATTTCCTGCAGAACCACGACCAGATCGGGAACCGCGCCTTCGGCGAACGGCTGGTGAGCCTTTCCGATCCCGACATGCTGGATGCTTTGACAGCGATACTCCTGCTCTCACCGCACATTCCTTTTCTCTTCATGGGAGAGGAGTATGGGGAGAGGCGGCCCTTCTATTTCTTCACCGATTATACCGGCGAGCTTGCCAAAATAGTTCGCGAGGGTCGCATGGCGGAAGCCGAGGGTTTCGGCGGATTGAAGGCCGGCAAGACCGCGGCCGATCTGCCCGATCCGAATGCGCTTTCAACCTTTGAACATTCAAAGCTCGACTGGCAATGGCGGGAGAGCGAAGGCGGGCGAAAGAGTCTGGTTTTCGTCGCGGAGCTCTTGAAATTACGCAAGACCCATATCGTGCCCTTGCTGCGGGAGAGCTGGGCCATCGAAAGCGGCGTGGTGGAAGCACCTGAAGGAGGTGTTGCCGTCTGGTGGAAGTTTGCGCACCGGACACTGGCGCTGCGCGCCAATCTCTCCGAACAGCCGCTGATCCTGCCACCGGTCGCCGGGACCGTGATCTATGAGCGCTACGGCAAGGAAGCAAAGGCCTCGGAAAACGTAGAGTTGCCGCCGCATTCGGTCATTTTCGCGATTGAGTTCAGCGGGCAGATGGAACTTTAAATCGAGTTGGTCTGCTTGGCAGGCGAAGCCAGGCCGCGAATTAAAGACCGCGCGTCGGCAATGCGCGCTTGACGTCGTTCAGAGATGGTTCCCGAACGATGCGATAACGCGCTTCGATTAGGTTGTAGAACCCGAATGCTGCAAGACCGATAGCGACGGCAACGTAAAGGACCGACCCGAAGGGCAGCTGCCGCAGCCACTGCAGCGCATCTGCCATGCTGCCGGCTTGAGCCGGATCCACGCGCAAGCCTGCATAGGCAAATAAAATGCCGGTGATTGCAAAGACGAGGCCGCGTGCAACCAGCCCGTAGATGCATATCGCAGTGATGACGCCGCTGTTGTTCGGGATCCGCAGGTATCGTTCGAATTTCTTCGTCAGTCCCTTGGCCGCGGTGATCCCGCCGCCGATGATGAAACCTGCGCCGACGGTAATGGCCAGATAGGATCCAAACGGCTTCGACATGATCCATTCGGCGAGATCCTTTTCGCCAGCCTCGTCGCTTCCGCCTGCAAAAATCAGGGCGTGTCCAATAGCAAAGGCCGCGAGGCTGAGATATGTCGCAGCACTGCCAAACCATGCGATCCTGATCACCAGCGCCTTTGCTCCAGAGCCACGTCCATCGCTGTCTGCAAGCGACTGAGCAAGCCTCCAGACGACGAACCCTAGCAGGCCCAGGCCGATCAGGCCGACCCAGACGCGGCCGAACGGCTGCTGCAGCAGGGTTGACAGCGCCGACTTCGTCTCCGGTCGGCCGCCCGACACGCCCGAGAACAGGGCAAGGCCTGCGACAAGAAGAAAGACGATGCCGCGCGCGGTATAGCCGCTCTTGGCAAGCAGGTCGAAACGAAATCCCTGTGGCATCGTGTTCATAGTGGATCCTCCGACTGGGAAAGCTAACGCGCCAGCACACGAAAAGTTTGGGCCGGCTATCGAACCTGAAAACCCTTCCGCTGTTTTCGATACTCTGCAGATAACTCTATGCTGCTTTGACCAATTGGCAGAGCTCGGTGATTGCGCCGGTCGCCCGAGAGCTGCATATAAGCGCGTAAATCTATTCCCTTGTCTTCCACTCCATCGCCGCGGCCGACAGCTTAACGCTGTGTTTTGTATGCGCGCGAAAGAAGAGGTAAAATCATGCAGACTTTATCAAGGTCGCTCGCAGACATGACGTTGCAGGAACGCACCAATATGGCCGATGTCGTCGTAGAAGCCCTCGAGGCTTTCGCGGAAGAAGCAGAAAACGGCGGCGACGAGCGGTTTGCTCGAGACTCGAAGGCGATTGCCTGTACGATCCGCGGCTGCGGGAACGATCTTTCCAAATGCGAGCTTGAGACGGCGGAGCTTCTGCTCGAATTCGGAATTCAGTTCATGTACGCTTATACCTGTCGTGAGCAGGAGTTTGGCAGCGAGGGGTCGGCCGCCGCACAGCACTGACGGTGCGAGGGCCGACGCAGATAGGGCGGCAAAAATCGACCTTCACAAATAGCTATGGAAAATCGCACTCCCTGGATATTTTTGCGTCACATCGCTGGATCGGTGCGATAATACCGCTACTTAGCCGGTTTCGTGCATTGATGCAGGGCACTCACACTTTCTGGACGCGATGTTTCAACTGCTGTCGACCTACTGGCCGCATATCCTCTTCGTCATCTCCATTGCCATGGGGGCAGCGGCGGCGATCCATGCCACCATGACTAAGGAAGAGGTCCGCGCCGCGACCGGCTGGGTGGGCGTCATCATCCTCTCGCCGATCATTGGCGCGCTGCTTTACATGATCGCCGGCATCAATCGCATCCGCCGCAAGTCGCTCAGCCTTCGCCGCGACGTGTTGCTGCCTGCCGCCGATCTGCACGAGCTCGAAAAATTCGACGCCGAAACCGATGCCGTCATCAGCCAATTCGGCCGGCGTTTTGCCGCCTTGCAAACGCTCGGCGATCGCGTCACGCGTTACCCGCTGACGACGGGCAACTCCATCGATATGCTGGAAAATGGCGACGAAGCCTATGCGGCGATGAAGACGGCGATCGACGGTGCCGAGCGCAGTATCCTGCTCGAAACCTATATCTTCGACCGCGACAGGATCGGCCTTCGCATCGCCGACGCACTGATTGCGGCCGTCAAGCGCGGTGTCGCGGTACGCGTATTGATCGATGCAGTCGGGGCGCGCTATTCGGTGCCGAGCATTCTCGGCTATCTGCAGGACGGCGGGGTGACGGTCAATGTCTTCAACGGCAACGTCATCATGGGCCTGAGGCTGCCCT
Source organism: Rhizobium sp. BK377 (assembly GCF_014193935.1). Classification (NCBI taxonomy): domain Bacteria; kingdom Pseudomonadati; phylum Pseudomonadota; class Alphaproteobacteria; order Hyphomicrobiales; family Rhizobiaceae; genus Rhizobium; species Rhizobium sp. BK377. The sequence continues at coordinate 160,515 of NZ_JACIAC010000003.1, read as the reverse complement.
ATGCCAACCTGCGGACCCACCGCAAGATCCTGATTGCGGATGGAAAAACTGCCTTGACGGGCGGCATGAATATCCGCGAAGGCTTCAGCGAGGAAGCGGTCGGTGGGAGTTTTGCCCATGACACGCATTTCATCATCAGCGGCCCGGCGGTTGCCGATCTCTTCGACGTCGCTGCCGAGGACTGGCGCTTCACGACAGGCGAGGTCCTGAACGGCGAGGCCTGGCGCATCGATCGACTGGAGCGCAGGCGTGGCGATCCAGTCTTCCTGCGTGTCGTCGCTTCCGGACCTGATCGGAGTGTGGAGACCAACCACAAGATGCTGATGGGCGCATTTTCCATCGCGCGCCAGTCGATCCGGATCATGTCACCTTACTTTTTGCCGGATCGGGAGCTGATTAGTGCACTGACGACGGCGGCCCGGCGCGGGGTGGAGGTTGATATCGTCGTGCCTGCCGCCAATAATCTCGTCCTGGTCGACCGGGCGATGACGGCGCAATTCGACCAGATCGTAAAGAACTACTGCCGCATCTGGCGTTCGACCGGCAGCTTCAGCCATTCCAAGCTGCTCTCTATCGACGGAACCTGGGCCTATGTCGGCTCTTCCAATCTCGACCCGCGCTCGTTGCGCCTGAATTTCGAGGTCGATCTCGAAGTGCTGAATGCCGGCTTTGCTGCTGAGATCGACGAGCGCGTCGACGATGCCATCAAATCCGCAACGCCGGTTACGCTTGAAGGGCTTTGGTCGCGGCCCTTCCTGGTGCGGCTTCTCGAAAAGGTGTTGTGGCTGGGTTCGCCCTATCTTTGAGCGGGATTTCGTGATTGCAGCATGGCAAGTTTTGCTGCGCTGCCTATAATGCAAGAAAAAGAGCTTTCGAGCAATGGAGCCGACGTTCCTTCCGATGCAAGCCAAGAAGAAAGATAGTCTCCCCGCCAATATCCTCGCTTCCATCAAAAACAGAAGGAAACGCGTCGAGACCTGGAGCGCCGGGCCGGCGCCGCGGGGCGAGGGCACGCTGATTGCTTCCTACAATGTCCACAAATGCGTCGGCACCGACCGGCGTTTCGATCCCGAGCGTACCAGCCGCGTTATCCACGAGATCGACGCAGATGTGATCGCCCTGCAGGAGGCCGATACGCGCTTCGGCGAGCGCACCGGCATCCTTGATCTGCCGAGGCTGGAACGCGAAACCGGCCTTGTGCCTGTTCCGATCTCGGGAGCGGTAAAAGCACATGGCTGGCACGGCAATGTGGTGCTCGTCCGAAAGGGCCTGGTGCATGATGTGCACCAGGTGAAGCTGCCGGGGCTGGAGCCGCGTGGCGCCCTGGTTGCGGAAATTGAGCTCGAAGCTGGTGGGAAGCTGCGCATCATCGCCGCCCATTTCGGCCTGCTGCGCCATTCTCGGGCGCAACAGGCAAAGACGCTGGTCGATCTCATCAGCGACCGTCACGAAATGCCGACCATCCTGCTAGGCGATCTCAACGAATGGAGGCTCGGCGACCGCTCGTCCCTCAATACTTTCCAGATGGCCTTCGGCCCGCTGCCGCCCGCCGTTCCGAGCTTTCCTGCCGGTTTGCCGGTCCTGGCGCTCGACCGCATCATTGCCAACCGGAAAGGGATCATCTCTTCCGTGGAGGTGCATGACACCCCGCTCGCGCGCATGGCGTCCGACCACCTGCCGATCAAGGCGGTGGTCGATCTACAGCAGGAAGTGGCAAGTGTTTAGCGCCCTGTGGGCTTTCAGGCCCGGACAGGAGCAGGAAGGAGCTTGCCTCTCACCAGCAGCCAGAGCGTGCCAACTGCAATAATCGCAAGCGCGATGTTGACGAGCACGAAGATAACAGGCGCAAGCTCGCTGATCGCGCCGGTGTCGCCGCGCGCCGTCATGCGCAGTGCTGTCGTGGAAAGCGCAGTAAGGCCGAAGGTGAAAGCCCAATAGGAGCCGGCGAAGGGTTGTTGCATGATCCAGGGCAGCTGGCGGCCGATGATCAGGACCTGGAGGATGGCGTAGCCGAACATGGCATGCACGAACATATCGGGCGTGCCGGTCGTCACACTCAGATAAGCGGCGCTGCCAACGGCGGGCGGGGCAAGTTGGATGCCCAGAGTCGGCCTCAGCGGTGCGGCTAGCTCCGGCGCCATTAGCAGCCGGTGCAACAATACGGATTCGATTGCCAGCCATGAAAAGAAACCGGCGCCGAAGGCGAGCTGACCCCAGTCGGCATAACCAAGCGTGCCTGCCGCGATGGCGGTGACGAAAGAACCGGCAACAGTCGGCAGATAAAGAACCGGCGTGTTGGTGACCGGATCACGCCCGCCACGCCAGAGCAGACCGGTTCGCCAAAGCAGGAAAAGCAGGGTGATAGCGAACCCCGCCAGAGCCAAGACTTCAGTTGTGATACGCGAATAGGGAAGGATTGCAAGTCCGGCCAGCATGGTCGCGACGCCGATCAGTCCGACGAAGCAGCACTGGATGGGATGCTGAAGTTCCGCCATCATCTCCTTCGGCGCGACAAAGCATTTCGCGGCATAGAGGAGGATGAGGACGAGCCAGGTCACAAAGCCAAGAAGGCTGATGGTTTCGCCCACGCCGGCCGGAACCGGCCAGATGGCAGCGGCGGCGCGCCAGCTGTTGCCGAGCCCGACAACACCAAGAACAATGCCAAAGAATGCAGCGGGTATGCGTGGGAGCGACATTTCGGTTCTCCGAATTGGTCCGGCAGGATCATTTATCCTGCCGGTGCGGCAAGCGGTTCAGGTTGGATGTTCTATTTTGCAACGGCGTCGGCGGCGTCCATCACGCGCGCCGAATAGACAAGAGCAGCACCGGCATTTACCGAGATCGCGACACCGAGGGCTTCTGCAATTTCCTCCTTGGTAGCGCCGACCTTCTGGGCTTCGGTCGTATGTACGGCGATACAGCCATCGCAGCGGACGGTGACGGCCACGGCAAGCGCGATCAGTTCACGCTGCTTGGGGTCGAGATGATTGGTCTTCTGTCCGGCGGTCGAAAGGGTTTGATAGCCTTTGATCGTCTCTGGCACGATCTTGGCGATTTCGCCGATCCGACCCAGGAGTTCGCCGCGATATTCCTTCCAATCCAACATGAAAATCATTCCTTCTCACATCAGCGATGGCGTGATTGCCTCGGCTGTTGGAAATGACTATGACTTTGAAGGTCGATAGTTTGAATGCTCAAAAAAGTCATTTTCTAGCTCGATCGTCTCATGGATATTCTAAGCCGCCTTATCGAACTTGCCCGCCTGCAGCCGACGCTCGACATTCGCTGCCGGCTGCAGGGCGCATTTCATATCGACCACGAACCCGCTGCAACAGGTACGCTACCGTTTCATCTGATCCTCGGCGGCGATTGCCTCATTCGCCTCGGCTCCGGTCGTCAAATCACCTTGCGCTCCGGCGATTTCTTGCTGCTGCCGCGCGGGGATGCGCATACGATCGTCGGCTTGCGGCCACGTGGCGAAGCACAGCCTCTGCGCATCGCTACGGGTGGCATGTTGCTCTTGCGCGAAAACGGTGAAGGCGAGGCCGATGTCGACCTGCTCTGTGGCCATTTCGATTGTGCCCCGGGATCGGCCGCCTTGCTGCTCGATAGCCTGCCTGATGTCTTTCACGTGTCGCTCGCCGAGGAAACGGAGGAGCTGCTGAAGACGTTGGTCGCCATGCTTTACAGGGAAACGGCTGAGGAGAAACCGGGAGCATTGGCGATCATTACCGCGACCTGTCTCTCGCTTTTCATCATGGCGGTGAGGGCTGGCAAGGTTTCGCCCGTCGCATCCGGGGGGCTGCTGCAATTGCTTGGGGATGCCAGGCTCGGCAAATCCGTTGTGGCAATGATGTCTTCGCCGGCCTTTGACTGGACGGTCGATGATCTTGCCCGTCGTTCGGCAATGTCGCGTGCCACCTATGCCCGGCAATTTCGCGAGCGCGCCGGAATGACGGTTGGCGCATTCCTGACCGATATCAGAATGATGCTGGCGAGCGACCAGTTGCTTAGGACCCGCCGGACTGTTGCAGATATCGCTGCAGAGGTCGGTTATGAATCCGAAGCGGCATTCGGCAAGGCTTTCAAAGCAAGACGCGGCATGACGCCATCGCGCTTTCGCGCTGCGGAACAGGCGAGACAGAATGGGCAGAGGTGATGAGTGGGGGCCTAAGCGCCTTGCCGCTCGACTTCCGTCAGCACGGATATGAAGGCCCTGAGGCTTTGCGGCACATGCCTGTGACCGGGATAATAAAGGCAGAGTCCGGGGATCGACGGGCACCAGTCGTCGAGAACGGAGATTAGATCGCCGCTGGCAAGGTAGGGCCTGGCGACCCTTTCCGGCACATAGGCGATGCCAAGTCCTTTGACCGCCGCCTCCGCCATCAGGTCTACATGATCGAGCGTCAGGGCGCCCGATACCTCGATCGTCACTTCCTGGCCATGTTTCTCGAACTCCCAGCGGTAGAGTTTGCCACTCGGCATACGCAGGCGGATGCAGCGGTGGCGCTTGAGGTCTTCAGGCGTTTTCGGTTGCTTGTGGTCTTTCAAATAAGCTGACGAGGCAATCGCAAGGAAACGTGCCTCGCCGCCGAATTCGACCGCTATCATATCAAGCGGCACGGATTCTCGCAGGCGGATGCCGGCGTCGAAGCCCTCGCCGACAATATCCACCAGCCGGTTTTCGGTGACGATATCGAGCGATATCTCCGGATAGCGCTCGAGAAAGAGAGGAATGGCGGCATTCAACAATACGCGGGCGGCAATTTCGCTGGCGTTGATGCGCAGCGTGCCGCTCGGCTGCCCGCCGAATTCGCCGACGGCATCGAGCGCCAGATCGAGATCGCGCAGGACCGGTTTCAGCCTATCTAAAAGCATCTCGCCGGCTTCGGTGGCTGCGACGCTGCGTGTCGTGCGATGCAGCAGGCGCACGCCCATGCGCGCTTCCATATTGCGCATCATGTGGCTCAGTGTCGAAGGCGACAGGCCGAGTTCGCCGGCCGCCTTGCGGAAGCTGCGGTGGGTGACGATTGCCGCAAAGGCATTGAGGTCATCAAGTGTCGGCCGATAACTCATGGGTATTTTTCAACAACTCATGCAGATTTGAATGGATTATCACATCAATAATCACCTCTATCTTTGCTGTCATCAAGCCGCGATCCAGCGGTGTGAGAAAGGTAGAGACGATGACAAAGACATGGTTCATCACAGGCACATCCTCCGGTTTCGGCCGGATCATGACCGAGAAATTGCTGGCGCGCGGCGATCGCGTGGCCGCCACTCTCCGCAAGCGGGAGGCTCTGGCTGACCTCGAGGCGCAATATGGCGACCGGCTCTGGGTCACGACGCTCGACGTCACCGACGACCGCGCCGTTCATGCAGTCGTCGACGCCGCCTTTGAGCAGATGGGGCGCATCGATGTCGTCGTCAGCAATGCCGGATACGGCCTGTTTGGCGCAGCAGAAGAGGTGAGCGATGCGCAGATCCGCCATCAGATCGATACCAACCTGATCGGCTCCATTCAGGTGATCCGCGCGGCCTTGCCGTATCTGCGTCAGCAGGGCGGTGGTCGCATCCTGCAGGTCGCTTCGGAAGGCGGCCAGATCGCCTATCCGAATTTCAGCCTATATCATGCCACCAAATGGGGGATTGAAGGTTTTATCGAGGCGGTAGCGCAGGAAGTTGCTCCCTTCGGCATCGACATCACCATTGCCGAGCCGGGGCCGGCGGGGACCGATTTCGGCAAGGGCCTCGTCAGGGCGCCGAAGATGGAAGTCTATGACGAAACGCCGGCCGGCCAGGTGCGCAGAGCCATTGCCGACGGCTCGTTCAAGATCCTGGGCGACCCCGTGAAGATGACCGACGCGATGATCGCGGCGGCCAAAAAACAACCGGCGCCCAAAAGACTTGCGCTCGGCAGCACGACATATCAGTCGATCCGCAAAGCTCTGAACGAGCGGCTTGCCGAGCTGGAGGCGCAAAAGGAGATCACGCTGTCGACCGACATCGACGCGTGAGCCACCCTCAGCGGTCGATCGTCGCCATGATCGTGTCGTTGTAGCGCTTGCCCGAAACCTTGCCGGGGGCAAGCGCTACATCGAGCGCCTTCATCTGCTCAGCATTGAGCGAAATGGCGGCCGCGGCGATATTGTCTTCCAGGTAGGTGCGGCGCTTGGTACCGGGGATCGGCACAAAGTCGCTGCCCTTGTGCAGGATCCAGGCGAGCGCGATCTGGCCCGGCTTGACGCCGAGCGAGGATGCAACCGAGCGGACGGCCTCGGCTGCGCGGACATTGGCATCGTAATTTTCGCCCTGATAGCGCGGATCGCCGCGACGGAAATCGCCTTCCGGATAGTCTTCGGCACGCTTGACCTCCCCGGTCAGGAAGCCGCGGCCGAGTGGGCTGAAGGGCACGAGGCCGATGCCGAGCTCCTTCAAAGCAGGGATGACGTCGGCTTCGAGATTGCGCTCCCAGAGTGAATATTCGCTCTGCACGGCCGACACGGGATAGACGGCGTGGGCGCGGCGGATATTGGCAACACCAGCTTCGGAGAGGCCGAAATAGCGAACCTTGCCTTCCTGGACGAGCTCGGCGACGGTACCGGCGACATCTTCCATCGGGACAGCCGGATCGACGCGGTGCTGGTAGATGAGGTCAATGTGGTCGGTGGCAAGGCGCTTGAGCGAGCCTTCGACGGCGCTGCGAATGGTTTCCGGCCGGCTGTCACGCTCGGTGCCAACCTGCTTGCCATCTTTCAGGCGAAAGCCGAATTTCGTGGCCAACGTCACCTCATTGCGGCGACCTCTTAGCGCACGGCCGAGCAATTCCTCATTCCTGTAGGGGCCGTAGACCTCGGCTGTATCGAGAAATGTGCAGCCGAGTTCGATGGCACGGTGAAGGGTGGCGATGGATTCCGTTTCATCAGCCGGCCCGTAGGACTGGCTCATGCCCATACATCCGAGGCCGATGGCCGATACTTCAAGTCCCTGGCCGCCGAGTTTGCGCTTCTGCATCATCATGCTCCTGCTTATCAAATGGGAGAGGTCTATATAGGCTTCGGTGCAGGATTATGAATGCGCGAGAATCCCGATAAACTGCGTGAGCGTTCAGGTGTTCCAGCGGCGCCGGTTTTTCCTGTCATCAGATGTGTAGGTGACGAGGCGAAGCGCATCCATCAGGGCGGTAATGATTTGCTTCCACATGGCGTTTCTCCTTTCGCAAGTGTTCTCCTCCTCTTGCGCCCAGTCTTCAAACGAGCTTATCGTCGGCTTCGGATAACTTGAGGTTATGGGATGAAACGCGGCCGGCTTCCGCTGACGGCATTGCGCAGTTTCGAGGTTGCCGGGCGGCTCGAGAGCTTCACGCTCGCAGCCGAGGAACTGTTCATCTCGCAGGCGGCCGTCAGCCGACAGATCCGCGAACTGGAACAGCTATTGGGCCAGCCGCTCTTCGAGCGGCGCCATCGAAGTGTTCTGCTGACTGGAAGCGGCCGGCAACTGCTTGCCGTGCTCACTCCTTCCTTCGACCAGATCGATGAATCCCTGGAGGATATCCGCGGAGCTTCAATGTCAGCGGATCTGAAAGTCAGTGTCGAACCTTCCTTTGCCGCTTGCTGGCTGGTGCCGCGGCTGCCGGAATTCCGCAAACGTCATCCTGACGTGGAGATATTGCTCGATGCCGATCCGCGGACGATCGAATTCCGTACCGGCCAGGCGCAGATTGCAATCAGGCACAGCGCCACCGTCGCCGCATGGCCACGGACAGAAAGCCGGCACCTGATCGACGTCCGCTCCGTGCCGGTAATCGCTTCCGATCTTCTGGCGCGTGGTCCACCGATCTCTTCTCCGCATGAGATCTTTGCTTATGAGCTCTTGCATGAGGAGACCCGCGACGCCTGGAGCCGGTGGTTCGAGGCGGCCGGCATCATGCCCGAGACGGCAAAAGGACCCGTCTATGCCGATGACGGGCTCGTTCTACAGGCGGCGCTACGCGGCCAGGGCGTTGCACTCCTGGACGAAGCCTTTGCAGAAGAGGAAATCAAGGCCGGCCGCTTGCGCCAGCTCTTCGACCTCGCTGTTCCGAATGGCGCCTACTGGCTGGTCGCCCGCAGCTTCGATCGCCTTACGCCCCCGGCTGCGGATTTTGCGCGCTGGGTGACGGAGAGCTTTCACAAACGCTGACCTCTACCCGCCTGTCGCCATCCGCTTCTTGGCCGCCTCGCGGACAAGCTTCCATCGGCTAAGCTCAAGCGTGGCGTCCGCCAATGCGCGATGCGCCGGGATTGCCGCCTTGCTTTCCTCGACGATACCGTCGATGAGCTTCGATAACTCTGTCTCCGTGATCGCCGCTCCTGTCAATTCACGCGCCGCAGCCATAAAGGCATCGCGTGACTTGCCGAGCCGGAGAGCATGGCGCGGAAAGCCTGCGGCGCGCAGGAGAACGCTCAGCCATTTTCCATCCCACGACGGCGCGCTCGCATAGAGATCGTGGCCGGTCAAAACCTCGATCATTTCGCTGGCGACCTGCTTCACCGGCACGCCTTCCGATGCGAGCAACTCCCGCGAGATCCCGTGGATTGCTTCTGCATCGGCTGCCCAATCGTCCCAGTCGGCGGCGGGGCGGATCAAGATAGAGCGTGAGCTACCGTCTTCGAACACCCAGGCAATTTCGATCGGAACGCTTTTCTTGCTGAGGGACGAGGCCTCGAAGTCCAGGAAAACGATCAATGCAACGCGACAGGCGGGGCTGTCCTCCAGCGGGAAATGGGGTCGGCCGGTGCCGCAGCGTCCGACCGAAGAACGGACCGCAGCCTACAATCGGTCGAGTTTACTTGTCGAGCCGGACACCATCGGCGTTGAAGATATGCAGATGGGCAGGATCGCAGGTGAAGGCAAGCTGGCTGCCGGTCGCCATGTCGGAGGAGCCCCGATATTCGACAGTCAGCGGCTGGCCGTCGCCAAGCTGGCAATAGAGGAACTGAGTGCCGCCGAGGTATTCGTCAAAATCGACCGTGGCCCTTAGCGTTTCATCTTGAGAGTTGGCGGCAACCCTCAGATGCTCCGGACGCATGCCCAGTGTAATCTTCTGCCCTTCGCTCAAGCCGGCGCCGCCGATCGGCGAACGGATCCGCTTGCCGGCCACCATGATATTGCTGTCGCCGGCCCAGCTTGCCTCAAGAAGATTCATGCGCGGCGAACCGATGAAACCCGCGACGAAGACATTGTTCGGCCGTTCGTAGATCTCGCGCGGTGTTCCCGCCTGTTCGATATATCCATCGCGAAGTACGACGATCTTGTCGGCGAGTGTCATGGCTTCGGTTTGGTCATGCGTGACATAGATCATCGTATTGCCGAGCTCGCGGTGAAGTCTTGCGATTTCGATACGCATCGAGACGCGCAGTTCCGCGTCGAGGTTAGACAGCGGTTCGTCGAAGAGGAAGACATCCGGCTTGCGGACGATCGCGCGACCGATCGCGACGCGCTGCCGCTGGCCACCAGAAAGCTGGCCCGGCCGGCGATCAAGCAAATGATCGATCTTCAGGATCGCCGAGGCTGCCTTGACGCGGGCCTCGATCTCCGAGACCTGCGTTCTAGCCATCTTCAGGCCGAAGGCGAGATTGTCGCGCACGCTCATATGCGGATAGAGCGCGTAAGACTGGAACACCATGGCGATGCCGCGATCGGAAGGGTCGAGATCGGTGACGTTGCGTCCCTTGATCTCGATCTCGCCGTCGGTGACATCCTCCAACCCCGCGATCATGCGCAGCAGCGTCGATTTTCCGCATCCAGACGGGCCGACGAAGACGACGAAGGACCCCTCCGATATGGTCAGGTCGATGCCATGGATGACTTCCAGATTGCCGAAACTCTTGCGAATTTCGGTCAGCACGACGCCCGTATCCGCCATTTTATTCACCGCGCGCCTCGCCGGCTCTGACCCAGACGAGCATCTCGCCCGGTTCGCGATTATCCCAGAAAGGATAGGGGACGAAGCGTGCGCTCGCCTGTTTTGTGGCAGGCGGCGAAGTGCGATAGAGCGCCGAGCCCCAGTCGGCCGTATCACGGCTGACGGGAAGTTCGAGGGCGACTGCGCCGCGAAGACCAGCAATTTCGGAGGTCTTGGCCTGCGAAACATCGGCCGAAAGGGTAATGCCGTTCAGCCCGGCGCCGTTGTCGGTTTCCTCGACGCAATAGACCAGAGGTCCTCGCATCAGCGCCGTGCGGCCGGCGTCCTGACGTACCAGCGGGTTGGCAAAGAGTTTACGGACTGTCAGCGGGATCGACAGATCGACCTTGTCACCGCTCTTCCAGTCGCGCTCGATACGAGCATAACCATCGATGACGACGGATTGCAGATCGAGCTTTTCGCCATTAACGGAGAGCGCCGCACCTTCAGCCCATTCCGGGATGCGCAGCGACAGCGCGAAACGGGCGGGACGGTCGAGCGCCACATCGAAGTGGATCGCGCCATCCCAGGGATAGCGGGTCTGCTGTGAAAGCTCCACCTTGGCGCCGGCAAGATCGAAGCGCGCCTTGCTCTCCCCGTAGAGATGGACGGCAATCTCGTCTTCGGCGATCGCATACATATAGGAGCCGACGGAGGCGAGCAGACGGGCGATGTTCGGCGGGCAGCAGGGGCAATGATGCCAGATCCAGCGGTGATGCTTGCCGGCACTTTCGAGCGGGTTTTCATAGAAGAAGCGCGTGCCGTCGAGCGACAGGCCGGCCATGGCGCCATTGTAGAGTGCCTGCTCCATGATATCGGCATAGCGGCGGTTCGGACCGCGGCCGAGCATGCGGTTCGCCCAGAAGACCAGGCCGACGGAAGCGCAGGTTTCTGCATAGGCGCTCTCGTTCGGCAGGTCGTAATAGTCGGTAAAGCCCTCGTTGGAGGCTGCCGGGCCGATGCCGCCAGTGACGTACATCTGCTTGGTCGTCAGGTCGTCCCAGAGGGTCTCGAGCGCGGACGTCAGTGTATCGTCATTATATTCCGTGGCGATATCGGCCATGCCGGCATAGAGGTACATGGCGCGCACCGCATGGCCGACGACCTTCTTCTGCTCGCGCACCGGCAGATGCGCCTGACCATATTCATAGGTTTTCTGATGGAAATCAGCGGCGCTGCGACCGTCTCGGATCGCTTCTTCGGTAAAGAAATGCGGTTCGGTGCCGCGCTCGTCGATGAAGAATTTTGAGAGGTCGAGATATTTCTTTTCGCCGGTGACGCGCGCCAGCTTGACCAGCGCAAGTTCCACCTCTTCGTGGCCGCAATAGCCGGGGATCTGGCCAGGGCCATGGCCGAAGACCGTGATCAGGTAATCGGCATAGCGGCTCATGATGTCGAGCAGCTTCTTCTTGCCGGTCGCCTGGTAGTAAGCGACGGCGCCTTCGATCAGGTGTCCCGCGCAATAGAGTTCGTGGTGGTCGCGCAGGTTCGTCCAGCGGCGACCCGGCTGTACGCGCTGGAACCACGCGTTCAGATAGCCATCCTTGTCCTGGAGTTTCTCATACATGTCGATGATCTGATCGACGCGGGCCTCGAGCTGCGGATTGGGCCGGCGGTAGAGTGAGTAGGCCACGGTCTCGATCGACTTGCCGAGATCGCTGTCCCAGAACATCTGCGTCGTGCCGCCCCAGGGGCCGATCGGAATGACGACGCCGGGGCTTGGCTTCGTCACGTCGATCGCTTGCAGCATACCGGCCTCGACGCAGCGGTCGAGCAGCGTTTCGGCGGTGGAATCGCAGATTGCATCCTGGCGATCGCCAAACAGGCCCTGCAATTCGACACTCGGCACGGGCAGGGGGCGGAACTGGCGATCTCTTTTCAGCTGGTTCATGGCTTCATCCATTTTGTTGAAAGGTCTTCATTTCACCGCGCCGGCCATCAGCCCGCGCATGTAGTAGCGTTGCAGGAGCAGGAAGACGATCAGGCAGGGGATCGTCATCACGACGACACCGGCCTGGACCGCGCCCCAGTTGATGGCGCCGAGGCGTCCGGCGCGCACCGCCGTCATCAGGACGGGAAGCGTGTATTTCTCGTTGCTGGAGAGCAGCACGAGGGCAGCCAGGAACTCGTTCCAGGCATTGAGGAAAGCAAAGATCGCGACCGTCGCAATACCCGGCAGCACCAGCGGCAGGAGCACGCGGATCAGCAGCCTCAGATCCCGTGCCCCGTCGATGCGCGCTGCCTCCTCGATCTCCTTCGGCACGGCGTCGAAAGCATTGCGCATCATGAAGACGGAGAAGGGAAGTTGCAGAGTGACATAGACGAGGGTCAGCCCCAGCAGCGAATTGTTGAGACCGAGCTTTGCCAGGATGATGAAGAGCGGTGTCAGGATCGACTGGAACGGGATCATCAGCGTGGCGATGATCAGCACGAAAAGCGCATTCTTCAGTGGAAACCGGTAGCGCGAGAAGCCATACCCGGCGAGCAGGCTCACGATGACCGTCAGCAGCACCGTTGCCAGCGAAACGAAGAGCGAGTTGATCATGTGCCGCCAGATGCCGGCGCCGAACGTATCGAGCAGCGCATAGGCATCGAAGCTGACCCCTGTCGTCGGCCAGGGCGGGAGCGGCGGCAGGCTCGCCTCCGTGCCGTGCCGGAAGGAGGCGAGCAGCGTGATGACGAAGGGCGCCAGGAAAAAGATCGAAATGGCAATGCCGGCGACATGATAGGCCGATTGCGACCTGAAGCGTTTGCGGGCGCGGCGTTCACGGGAGGAGATCATCAGCGTTCCTCCCCGACACGCAGCAGCCAGAGCTGGACGATTGAGATCGCAACGAGGATTGCCAGAAGCACGATCGAAAGGGCGGATCCGTAACCCAGATTGAAGGAGACGAAGGACTGGTTGAAGATGTAATAGACGACCGAGATCATCTTGTTCTGTGGTCCACCTGCCGTCATGATGTAGAACTGGTCGAAGGCGAGGATCGAGCCGGTGACCGAGACGATCAGCGCTAGCGCAATCGTCTTGCGCATCAGCGGCAGGGTCAGGTGCCGGAAGCGCTGCCAACGGCCGGCGCCATCGATGCGGGCAGCCTCCGTCAACTCGGATGGGATGGCCTGCAGTCCGGTCAACAGGATGATCATCGTAAAGCCGGCGATTTTCCAGACGACCATGACGATGATGGTTGCAAAGGCGGTATCGAAGCTTGCCATGATATTGGGGCTTCGCTCGACGAAGCCAAGCGCACGAAGGGCCGGCCCGATAAAGCCGCTGTCGACATTGGCAAGCCACACCCAGAGCAGCGATGCTGTTGCCAAACCGACCACGACGGGGAGGAAGATGATCGTGCGGTAGGTGCTGACGAAGCGGCGTTCCTTCTCTACGAAGATCGCGAGGGGGAAGGCGACTGCGAAGATCGCGATGGTTACGATGACCGTGTAATAGGCGGTGAAGTTCAAGGCCGCCATGAAACGGCTGTCGTTCCACATGCGGATATAATTGGCAAAACCGATCCAGCGCGCTGCACCCATCAGCGGCCAGTTGTGCAGGCTCATCCACCCAGTGAACAGCACGGGCATGACGAAGAAGACGATGACGAGTGCCATGGCCGGCGCGATATAAAGAAAGCCGCGCCATTGCGATCTTCGCCGTTTTCGGACAGCGCGCGTGCGCTGTGAACCGGAACCGGTCATCGAAACCTCCGCATCTTACGAATAAAGTCCATGGATCGGCCGGGGAACTGCCACCGTCCCCCGGCCACGGCCGGGAGAGTTATTGGCCGCTGTCGATGATGGACTGCATCTCGGACTGAGCATTCGAGAAAGCGCCATCGACGTCATCGCCGAAGATCGCGGCGTTGGTGAAGGTCGCCCAGGGTCCATTCGCGCTGTTGATCAGATCATTGAACTGCAGCGTATAAGGTGTTTTGGCAACGGAGATTGCCTTCAGGCCCACCTGCATGCGGGGATCGAGTCCGGCAAGAACCTGATCGGCGATATCGCCGCGCGTCGGCAGGCTGCCATATTTCGCCATGACCTTCTGGCCGTCCATCGAATAGATGTACTCGAGGAATTCCTTCACGGCATCGATCTTCTTCGTGCCCTTGGTGATGACGAAATTGTCGCCGCCGGCAAAGGAGGAAGTCTTGCCATCCACGCTCGGGATCAGCGTCACGCCGAAGTTGATGTCAGGATACTGGGTAACCAGCGTCCCAATCGCGAAGGCGCCGAGGCTCTGCTGGCCGATCTTGCCGTTCGTGAAGCTCAGGAAGTTGGTGCCATTGTCGCTCGCAGCACTTGCCGGAACGAGATCCTTCTTGACCATATCGCGATAGAAGCCGACGGCCTTGCGCATCTGCGGCGTGTCGAGCGTTGCGGTCTTGCTGTCCGCCGAGAGGATATCCGCACCAGCACCCCAGACGAGCGGCGTGAAGGTGAAGATCATGCAGCCACCGCAACCGCCGCCCGAGAAGTAGAAGCCGTAGGTATCATCGCCGAGCTTGCGGATTTTCTCGGCGTTGGCTTCGATTTCCTCCCAGGTCGCAGGTGCCTTTTCAGGATCGAGGCCAGCCTTCTTGTACAGGTCCTTGTTCCAGGCAAAGACAGAAGTCTCGACCGAAAGCGGCAGACCGTAGATCTTGTCCTGATAGGTGCCGAGTTTGACATGCGACGGCGACAGCGAATTGAAATAGGGCAGACTCTTTGCCCAATCCGTCAGGTCCTCAAGCTGACCCGCGGCAGCGAAGGCCGGGTTATAGATCAGGTCCATCGACAGGGCATCGGGCGCCTGGCCTCCGGCGATTGCGGTTGCGTATTTCTGCACCAGTTCGCCGAAGGGCACTTCGGTCGTGACGACCTGGTTTTCGTGGCTCGCATTATAGGCCTCGACAACCTTCTTGAAGGAATCGCCAATACCCGTGCGAACCCACATTTCGATTTTTTCGGCAGCCGAGGCTGTCGAGACCAGGCTGAGGGTGGCAATACTAGTTGCCACCAATAGACGCTTCATCATTGGCTCTCCTCCCAAATTGGCGCGTCTCCTTCGCGCCGTTGCTATATTCCGAGGGTGTCACCCCCGCATGATTGCCGCACGACAAGACGGCATGGCAGTTTCCTGATGCCGGGCTCGACAGAGCGTCCCTCCGCAAGCGCCAGAACCGTTAATCCGGCCTGTCGCCCCAGTTCCTTCAACTCCATATCCACCGTCGTCAGCGGCGGCCGTGTCTGGGCGGCGACAATCTCCCAATTGTCGAAGCCGACCACCGAAACATCCTGCGGCACCCGGATGCCCCGTTCGCGTAGCGCATCGATGACACCGCGCGCAATCTGGTCATTGCCGCAGAAGATGCCGTCCGGCTTTTCGCCGCCGTCGCTCCACAATCTTGCAACGGCCTCGTGGCCCCAGGTTTCCGACCACACCCCAAACAGGACCGGCCGCTCTTCTCCCGCGACCCTGCGATAGGCATCGGCACGCTCGCGCACCGAGAAGAAATTCTCCGGTCCGGTGACATGCACCATTCGCTTGCGCCCGAGCTTTGCCAGCCACTCGACGGCAAGCCGCGCGCCCTGCGCATCATCGGAGCGGAAGGTGACACTTCCGGAAGCTCCTTCCGTAAATGCGTAGACCACCGGCACATTCAAATTCGACAGATCGACCGGTAACCTTCTATCGAGACGCTTTCCCGTTGCGATGATGCCGTCAACCTGTTTGTCGAGCATCGCCTCGACATGAATCTGCGCCAGCGCCGGGTCCTCCTCGATCGCGCACAGAAAGACCGAAACGCCATGATCAACGAGAGCATCCGATATGCCTGCCATGACCGGCAGGGTAAAACGGCCATAGGTATCGTTGGTGAGAAGCCCGATCGTGAAACTGCGTTTGCTGAGCAGGCCCCTCGCCAAAGCGTTCGGCCTGTACCCGATCTCCGCCGCGATGCGCTTGACCCGTTCGCGCGTTTCCAGTCCCATCCGGCCCGTATCGTTTAGCGCCTTCGATGCCGTGGAGATGCTGATTCCAGCAGCAGCCGCGACATCGTGAATGGTGATCCGGCCTCTTTTCCCTCCCGTTGTGTCCAGCAGCTCCTCCCATCGAAATTACGATGAGAAAACCTTTTCTCAGGTAACGTGTCAAGTGAGAAAAGGTTTTCTCAGCTGTTGCTGACCAAGTCTAAGGGCGATGAGTAGAGATGAACCGGTGTCAATGATGAGCCGGCTCCTGATCGAAGCTAGGCGCGATGGGCTAGTCAGTGTGTGATCGCAATCACTTACAGATATCCGACATGCTCGCCGAACGGGACATCCTCATCCAGGTTGCCGCTGCCGATGCGGTCACTCTCGCCGGACAGGCGTTCTTCGTCCGGATCGGCAGCCTCTGCACGGGGATGGGGGGAGTGATGGTCCAGATGCCGATCCGCTGCGCGATCATCATCAGCGTCGATACGATCCCCATCGCTATCAGCGGTATGGTGATCATCTTTTTTCTCATTGCCAGCGGTGATCTTTGCCTGTCGCCCGGCGACCCAGGCATTGTCAGGTTCGGAGCCGATGGAGGTGCTGTGGTTCACGTGTGTGGCCGAGGAGGCTGCCGTGGGCGAGGTGGGCGCGATCTTTTCGACCATTGAAACTCTCTGGCTTATGGCCGGTTATGATTTCTGTCGCCCAAGCGGGTGCGCATGGGGATCGATGCTGATCTGGTCGCGGCCTCTCATCTTGGCCGCGTAGAGCGCCAGATCGGCCCTTCGATAGATATCATTGGCATAGTCTCCGCTCATGAGAGAGGCAATGCCTGCGGAAAAACTGTAGCGGAAGCTGAGCTGATCGGCCAGCGGGCGAGACTGCCTCACGGCAACCAGCATGCGATTGACGATCTCTGCCGCTTCTTCGGGAACCGTGTTCGGAAGAACCAGAACAAACTCTTCGCCGCCGACGCGACCGAGAATATCCGTCTTGCGCACCATTTTCTGCAGCGTGGCTGCGAAATCCCTGAGAACGGCATCACCGGTAATATGGCCGAAACGGTCATTGATATATTTGAAATTGTCGATGTCGAGAACCGCGAGGCAACCGCCCTTCTCCTGCTGATTACCACAGCCGCGCACCAGCTCCTCGATCTTCGACATGACGAAACGTCTGCTGGGGATACCGGTCAGCTCGTCGGTCTGGGAGGCCTTGATCGCGCTGTCGCGATCTTGCCGCAGCGTCCTCTGGTCGGAGCGGATCGATGTCACGTCGCTTGCGACACAGAGCATCCAGCCATTGGCCTGCATGGTCTCGGTCATCCATAACCATCGGCCGTCATGAAGGTCGGTCTCAAAGGCGCGAAACCCGGCTTTGCCCCGACGGGCGAGCGTCGACAGCAACCAGCTCTCAAAGTCGGTCATGGCAATGATCGTTCCGCGGCGGGCGTGAAAGTTGCGCCGCATCGCCTCGGACCAGAGTGGTTGTTCGTCCTCTGCGATAAACCAGGCATCGCGAAACGCACGACTGGCAAAGCGTAACCGGTCATCCTGGTCGTAGACCGCAACCATCACGCCCGCAGCTTCCATCAGCTGCGCCATTTGCAACATTGCTTCCATGTCACCCAAGGTCATCATGCCCTCAGAACAGATCATCATTTTCTTGAACTATCTGCCTGGCGTGAAGAAACAGTTAGCTGGTTTGCACATGCACAGGTGGTTTTGTGCCGTCACCGCTGGCTGGATCGCGATGCCTGCTCGCGATAGGGGGCGAATTCTTCCTACAAGTGGAATAATAACTTCCACGTTCTGCCGATTAACGGATTCCGATGAATGGCTATGTTGGTGCCAGGCCAGCAAGGGCTGTTGGTGAATTTGTCAAAACGGAGAACTGAGATGAACAGACTGATCCTTTCCCTGATGCTGGCAACCGTCAGCTTTGCTCCCCTTTCCCAAGCCGTCGCCGCTCCTGCCAAGCAGGTTGCGATCGCCCAGCAGGTGCCGGTGACCGTACACTATCGTTCGGCCAAGATCGATGGCGTCGACATATTCTATCGGGAAGCCGGCCCGGCCGACGGCCCGGTCGTCCTGCTTCTGCACGGCTTCCCAACATCCTCGCACATGTTCCGCAACCTCATTCCGTTGCTGGCAGATCGCTACCACGTCATCGCCCCCGACTATCCGGGCTTTGGTCAGAGTGACGCACCGGATCACACCAAGTTCGCCTACACATTCGGCCATTATGCAGACATGGTCGATACGCTGATGACTGAGCTCGGCGCCAAGAAATACGCCATGTATCTCATGGATTACGGCGCACCGGTTGGCTACCGTCTGGCTCTCAAGCATCCGGAACGGGTGAGCGGGTTGATCGTCCAGAACGGCAACGCCTATGAAGAAGGCCTGCGCGAGTTCTGGGATCCGATCAAGGCCTACTGGGCCGACGATTCGAAGGAGAAGCGCGAGGCGCTCTCCAATCTCGTGGTTCTTGAGACCACCAAGTTCCAGTACACGGACGGTGTCAAGGACCTCACCCGCATCAGCCCCGACAACTGGGTTCACGATCAGGCTTTGCTCGACCGTCCCGGCAACAAGGATATCCAGCTCGACCTCTTCCACGATTACGGCACGAACGTCCCGCTCTACCCGCAGTTCCAGGCCTTCTTCCGTGAACGAAAGCCGCCGACGCTGATCGTCTGGGGCAAGAACGACAAGATCTTCCCGGAGGTCGGCGCCCATCCTTACCTGCGTGATCTTCCTGATGCTGAAATGCACCTCCTCGACACAGGTCATTTCGCCCTTGAAGACAAGCTGGAGGAGATGGTGCCACTCATCCGCGATTTCCTCGATCGCAAGATTGCAAGGTAACAATCGCTTTCATGAGAGCCCGCGCATTCAGAGCTGAATACGCGGGTCTTTCCCCACTAATTGAAGTGTCTGTTGGATCTCAGCTTTTCCACCGAAAAATCGATGAAGCTTCGCACTTTTGCCGAAGCATGCCGGCCTTCGGGATGGACGACATGGATCGGCAAAGCCTCCTCTTCATAATCAGCGAGGACGGTGCGCAATTCGCCAGCCTCAAGCTGCGGCGCAATCTGATAGGACAGAACGCGCGTCAGACCCCAGCCGGAAGCCGCCGCCGAGATAGCAGCCTCGTTGGTGCTGCAGAAGAGACGAGGATTGACGTGGACGGTTGACTTCTTCCGCACCCCGAAACGCCATTCGAGCGATGTCCACGCACTGGTCGAGGCGACAATGCGATGGGTCGACAGATCGCCGGGCGTCATCGGAACGCCATGCTTTTCAAAATAGCCAGGGGATCCGCAGATCACGCGTCTCACTTGGCCGACGCGCGTTGCGGTGAGGCCGGAGTCGGGCAGATGACCGATGCGGATCGCAACATCGATACCTTCGTCGATCATGCTCACGACCCGGTCGACGAACAGGCCGCGACCGATCACATCGGGATAGAGATCAAGATATTCGGTCATTAGTGGCAGGACGAACATCGTGCCGAACATGACGGAGGTGGTGACGGTAAGCGTGCCAGTAGGTTTGCCATACGCGCCGGCTGCGGCTGCTTCGACCTCCGAGAGATCGGCGAGGAGCCTCTGGCAGTCTGCAAAATACTGGACACCCGCCTCCGTCAGTTTGACGGACCGTGTCGTGCGCGTGAGAAGGCGCGTGCCAATGATATCTTCCAGGGCAGACACCATGCGAGTGACTGCGGGAGGACTCATGTGGAGTTGCCGTCCTGCGTCTGCAAAGCTCTCGGCCTCCGCGACCTTCACGAAGACCCTCATTGCCTGCCATCGATCCATGCGGTTCACACTGTCTTCAAAAGCCTAAGCCCCTGACAGAGGTTTAAACGCTTTTATTCCGATCGCAATCTATCAGCCAAGGCAAGCCGCTGACGTCCTGCTTTTGATCTCGCCTTCGAGGGCTCCAGTTTCTTGATGAAGGCTCGCAGTTCCGAAGCGATGTGAGGAGCACCGAAAGCCCTTAGTTGCTGACTTGCGAGGGCGCTTGCCGCTCCGTCACCGGCTTCTATCGCCAGCGCGAATTTGACGGCGATTTCGACAAACAGGTCGAAACTGACTCCGCGCTTCGCAGCGTCGATTTCAGCTCCACTGAGCGCCATTTGCTTCGCCTCGAGTTCCAGGAATCGAAGCGCGTCGAAATCACGTCTCGAACTTGCAATTGCAAGTTGAATTTGTATGCGCATGAGGGTAGAAATAAGGTCCTTGCTCACGTTGTTCTCCATGGGCTGCAATAGCCATCGTCTCTTCGGTCACCGTTTCGAGCCTGCGGTACGGTATCGCTTGATACTTTGTCAGGTGGGGCGATCGCGGACTGTTGGCCGTTTGCAGACGGAATATCGTCGGTGCAGCGATACACCCGGCCGCAGTGAGCCTGAACTGACGTTCTGCTGAAGGCTTTCTTCCTCGTGATGCAACAATCGGACGAAGCTGCTTCGCAGGCCTCTCCGCAAAGTGGACCCACACCAAAGGACAGTTCCTGACATCGCGAGGCTCTGCTAACCGTCGCAAAGATCCAACTGGGTGCTATAAACCAAGACAACCGAATACCACTTCGAGGAACGCCATGCCCCAACCTGTCCTGTTTTCGCCCTTCGCCGTGCATACTCTCGAACTCGCGAACCGCATCGTGATCGCGCCCATGTGCCAGTACTCGGCCGTCGACGGCTGCATGACGGACTGGCATCTGATCCATCTCGGACAGCTGGCGCTTTCCGGCGCGGCACTGCTGACCATCGAAGCGACCGCTGTCGTTCCCGAAGGACGCATTACCTTTGCCGATGTCGGCCTTTATGACGACCCTTCCGAGGCCGCGATGGCCCGCACGCTCGAAAGCATCAGGAAATGGTCGGATATGCCGATTGCCGTCCAATTGGCGCACGCCGGCCGCAAGGCGTCGACCGAGGTTCCATGGAGAGGCGGCGGCCAGTTTTCGCCGACCGATCCGAACGGATGGCAGACCGAAGCGCCTTCCGCTATCGCCTTCAACCCGAACTATGTGCCGCCGACTGCACTCGACCGCGATGGCATGAAGCGTGTCCGCGATGCCTTTGCCGCTGCTGCGCGGCGGGCGGCGAAAATCGGCATTGATGCCATCCAGATCCATGGCGCCCATGGCTATCTGCTGCACCAGTTCCTGTCGCCTCTATCGAACCAGCGAACCGATGAATATGGCAGTTCGCTGGAAAACCGTGCCCGGTTTCCGCTGGAGGTCCTTGACGCGGTGAGGGATGCCTTTCCCTCCGATCGGCCGGTGACGATGCGCGTATCCGCCACAGACTGGGTCGAAGGCGGTCTGGGGATTTCCGAGAGTGTGGAATTTGCCAGGATGCTAGAAGCGAGAGGCTGCGATGCCATTCACGTATCGAGCGGCGGTCTGCACCCCTCTCAGGCGATCCCGGTCAGCCCGAGCTACCAGGTGCCGCTCGCCCGGGCCATCAAAAGCGCCGTAAAGATGCCTGTTATTGCCGTCGGACTGATCACCGAGCCAACGCAGGCCGAGGCAATCGTTGCGACGGGCGATGCAGACCTTATCGCGCTCGCTCGTGCCATCCTCTACGATCCGCGATGGCCATGGCACGCAGCCGCCGAACTCGGTGGGCAGGTGAAAGCGGCCAATCAATATCTCCGTTGCCAGCCGTCGCAGCTCAAAAACCTGTTCGCAAAATAGCATGGAGCGCGAATATCCGCGCGAGAAACGCGCTATCTGCGTTGATCGTTGCTTTAAGCTGGACCTATTGCTGGAAGAGGATATCCCGGCATCGCCCCAGTGGGCTGGCGGTCATTGAGCCGAATACCCATATAGGCGTCAGCGGAGCGCACCAGACGATTCCCGCCCATCTCGCGCACTGGAAAGGACATGTCCATGACGACAGAACGTGCAGTACTTGCTGGCGGTTGCTTTTGGGGAATGCAGGACCTTATCCGACGGCTTCCCGGCGTTGTTTCGACGCGTGTCGGTTACACGGGCGGTGAAATCCCCAATGCAACCTACCGCAACCACGGCAACCATGCCGAGGCGATAGAGATAATCTTCGATCCGCAAAAGACGAGCTATCGCGATATTCTGGAATTCTTCTTTCAGATCCATGATCCGTCGACCCCCAATCGACAGGGCAATGACATTGGCACAAGCTATCGTTCGGCAATCTTCTACGCGGATGAAAACCAGCGGCAGACGGCCGAAGATACGATCGCCGATGTGGATGCGTCCGGCCTCTGGCCTGGCAAGGTCGTGACGGAAGTCGTTCCCGTCAGCGACTTCTGGGAAGCCGAACCGGAACATCAGGATTATCTTGAGCGCATTCCGAATGGCTATACATGCCATTTCGCCCGCCCCGGCTGGAAACTGCCGAAGCGCCAGGCAAACGTCGCTTAATCCTCTGACTACGTTCGAATTTCACGAGCGGCGGCCTCGGGCCGTCGCCCGCGAGGTTCTGGTGACACGAGGCCGGCGACGTCACGATCTTCCTTCTTTTCCGCCGCACGATCCTCCTCCCAAACTGTCCCTTTTGTGCCTGCGTGGAGGAGTGGGCGGCGGAGGTTTTTGCCTGCAAAGTTACTAGACATCACGGCATCAGAAGTTTAGTAGCTGCCCCCGCTAACCGGTCGCAGCCCACCCGGTTCAACAAAACAAGGGATCCTAAAATGAAAGTACTTGTCGTCTGCTCAGGCGGACTTGATTCTATTTCGCTTGCATACAAGATCGCGGCGGACCACCAACTGATCGGTCTGATCTCCTTCAACTACGGTCAACGGCATGTCAAAGAACTGGAATTCGCGGCTCTCTGCGCGCGAAGGCTCGCCGTGCCACACGACATCATAGACATATCGAATGTGGGCAAGCACCTGACCGGCTCCGCCCTCACGGACGATATTGAGGTTCCTGACGGGCACTACGCCGAAGAGACGATGAAGGCGACGGTCGTGCCGAACCGCAACGCCATCATGCTGTCGATCGCGTTCGGCCTTGCTGCAGCTCGTCACGCAGACGCCGTGGCGATTGCGGTCCACGGTGGAGACCATTTCATCTACCCGGACTGCCGGCCTGGATTCATTTCGTCGTTCGAGGTGATGCAACAGCATGCGCTCGAGGGGTATGCGAATGTCGGGCTGCTTGCGCCGTACGTGAATGCCACGAAGGCTGACATTGTCACTGATGGCGCGAAAAACCGGACGCCTTTTGAAGAGACCTGGTCCTGCTACAAGGGCGATCGCCTGCACTGCGGAAGATGCGGAACCTGCGTTGAGCGCCGCGAAGCCTTCCATCTCGCCGGTGTCGAGGATCCGACCGTCTATGGCGACCCGGATTTCTGGGTCACTGCGACGAGTGCATTCAGAGCAGAAGAGGCTAAGTAATGTACCGGATCACCAAGGAGTTCCATTTCTCGGCCTCGCATCAACTGTCCCATCTTCCTGATGACCATCAGTGCGCGCGTCTTCACGGCCACAATTACATAGTCGAGATCGAGCTTGCCGCCTCTGAGTTGAACGAGCATGGCTTTGTCCGTGATTATCACGAGCTTTCGCCACTCAAGCACTACATCGATGAGAGTTTCGATCACCGCCACCTCAATGATGTGCTCGGTCATGACCGGGTGACATCCGAATGGCTCGCCAGGCATTTTTATGACTGGTGCAAGCAACGCCTACCGGAGACGTCTGCTGTCAGGGTGAGTGAAACGCCGAAGACATGGGCGGAATATCGTCCATGACGGGCAGGGAACAAAAGATCCGCATCAGCGAAATCTTCGGACCGACGATCCAGGGGGAAGGGCCGCTCGTGGGCCTTCCGACCGTTTTCGTCAGAACAGGCGGCTGCGACTATCGCTGCGAATGGTGCGATACCCTCCACGCCGTCGACAGCGCCTTCCGTGACGAGTGGACGCCGATGTCGGTCGAGGATATCTGGTCGAAAGTGGAATCACTCTCTGACGGCTGTCCGCTGACGATTTCCCTCTCCGGTGGAAACCCGGCGATTCAGCCGCTCGGGCCGCTGATAACCAGGGGAAAGCGCGATGACTACCAATTTGCTCTGGAAACGCAGGGATCGATCGCTCAGGACTGGTTTGCAGAGCTAGATCATTTGATCCTCAGTCCCAAACCACCGTCCAGCGGTATGGAATTCAAGCCAGGCGAACTGAGGAACTGCGTGGCGGCCGCACGCAGCGGTCCCCGAATCGCGCTGAAGATCGTCATCTTCGATGAGGCCGACTATGCTTTTGCGAGGTCTGTCGCGAAGGAATTCAAAGAACTTCCGATCTTCCTGCAGCCAGGCAATCATACGCCGCCGGTGGAAGATGAAGCCTTGATCGATCTCGAAGGTATTCTCAACCGGATGCGGTGGCTGGTCGACAGGGTCGCCTCAGACCGGTGGTTTGATGCGCGCGTTCTCCCGCAGCTCCATGTCCTGCTTTGGGGAAACATGCGCGGGGTGTGATCACGTTTGAGGAAGGTTACGACCTCAGCGGCTTGATGCGCCCCGATTTCGGCGGGCTTTTTGGCATCGTTTCCAGTTGAAAGACGCGGGTCTCGGTTCGCATCAGTTCTCGATCAGTTGGTCCGAAACAACGCTGACGATGACCTCGTCGCTTCCGTTCGGGTAAAGTGGCAGGTCGAGCGTAATCGCTTCCCGGCGCTCTGGGGACGATGCTTTGAAGAACTTTCTGGCGCGCGCCTGTCCATTCCCTTCTCCGGACGCTTGAGCATGCGTCTCGCTGACCAGGCGTCGTTCGAAGGCCGCAGCATCGATCTCCGCGAACGCCATGGTGCAGCTTTCGACGGTATTGTCGCCGACGGACGCCCGTGCCACTACCAGCGCCCGGAATGGTACGTCTTCGCCGGCGCTCAAATTCCAGCCCTCCAACGCGACGGGATTTTCCATCGGCACCAGACTGCTAGTCATATCCTCCGCCAGTGCTGGCCAATCCCGTTCCTTTGCTAAGGCGACCGCTCGTTGATAATCCGTTCCCCGGTTGAGGCAGCGTTCATTGAACTGGTCAAAGGGATCCGGCTCATCTGCCGCGACGACATCGGCAATGCTGGCAAGAAGAAACGCAGTTGCGAAGCCGTATGTCATCCATCGCATTAAAACCATGGGATCTGCCTGTGACCTTCGTCGGTTGTTACTGCGCCGCCTATAACTATCATCCCAATGAAAAAGGAAAAATCATGTCTCTGTATGCCGGGGTCAAGTAATGCCTCGCTCCAGCAGACGCTTGATCGCCCACAACTGGCTGGAAGATCAACCAGCAAACACCTACATGTTGAGACGCCAAAACATCGCGTTCGCGACTAATTCAAGCGGCCAAGAGTTGGGCGATGACAAAGGCCTCATATCACGTCGTCCTTTTGGACGGCACAAAGGTAGAGAAACGAGACCCGCCATATGATTTTACTGATAGTCGCGGTGGTCATCGTTATCGTCTTTTTCTTTCTGTTTCCAAAGCCGACGCTGCTTACCCTCACCGGAGTGGTGGTCGTGGGCGGCGTTGTTGCGACCTTCATCTACTTCCAGCAAACAAACCGCGATGGATCGAGTGCCTCGGTAGAAGGCACGAGCAGTGGAACTAGGGGATGCCCAGATCCCGCCAGGCCAGTTTTCGTTCGGCTTTTCAACGGTTCTCGGCAGCAGGTGAATGTCGTCCGCTTCCGGCTGATCGCAAAACGTCGCGGCTTCAGCATCGAGTATTATTCCGACCACCTCACGAGCTATAAAATCATCGAGCCTGGCGGCACCTATGACGACTGCTGGGCGCTAAACCAATATCGAGGCCTGCAGACTTTGCCGGATAAATTGACGCCACAGGAACTGGATTGGTCAGTCGAAATATCATCGGTTGAGTTCGCAAGCAGTCGGTAGACGTGGGCGGCTCCGCCTTTATAGAGGTCGAGTTAGAAGCGAGCTTGAAGATCTTCTCATGGGAGCCGTTTAAGACGGCCGTCCACTTAACGGGATCGGTGGCCTAGTCCGTTGCAGTGAGCGCTCACGGAACTAGCTTTTATACCACGTAGCCGTTTGAAGCGGCGGAGTGACGAAAAAGGAAAGCAAGGCATGTGCCGAAATATCAAGCCCCTATTCAACTTCGATCCCCCAGCGACGGACGAGGAAATCCATGATGCGGCGCTTCAATTCGTACGCAAGTTGAGCGGTACCAACAGGCCATCAAAACGCAATGAGGCCGCTTTTGAACACGCGGTGGTGTCGATCGCGAAATCCGCCAGGGAACTGCTTAACTCGCTGGAGACCTCTCAGCCTCCTCGCGACCGCGACGAAGTAGCCGCGAAAGCGCGGGCACGAGCAGCGACCCGCTTCGCCTAAGAAAGCCGCCTTGCAATTCCTCCATTTGGCGGGTAGTTCGCCCTGCCACCTGGAGTATGTCAGTGATTTCTCATTGCTTGGATACGATACTCCAAGCTGATCAGTCCCTTGGCGAAGATATCCTGCGACGTCAAACAGTATGACTTGACGCCTCTCCATCTTTGAGAAATGCTAAGATGTCAGACCAATTTTACGGTCGGCTACCTAAATAAGAGAACTTGGGGAAGATGAACGCAAATGGTAGCGACAGGCCGGTGATCCGGCCGCTTCCGGCGATGGACCGCGCCCGTCAGGTGACGGAAGCGCTGGCGCACTATGTCGAGGATGCCCGGCTTCAGGCGGGCGACCGACTGCCGGCGGAGCGTGAATTGATGGCAGCGCTTGCCGTCGGGCGGTCTACCATTCGCGAGGCAATCCGGCATTTTCAGGCGCTCGGCGTCATCGAGACGCGCAAGGGCAGCGGAACTTATCTGCTGAAACCAGTTTCCCGAGATACGGTCCACATGCCGCTGTCGCTCGATACGACGCACCAGCGTGACGCACTTTTACAGACGCTTGAGGTTCGCCGCGGTATCGAATGCGAAGCCGGCATGGTGGCCGCCCGGCGGCGAACTGCCCGAGATCTCGCGATCATCGAGGAAAAGCTCGACGAAATGGAGCGGGTGCATATTGCCAAGGGTACGTCCGGGCCGGAAGACCTTGCTTTCCACCTCGCTGTCTATGACGCCACGCACAATCCGTTGTTTCGGCAACTGCTGGAGCAGATGCGCGAAACCTTCGAGCGTTTTTGGTCGCATCCCTTTGACCGGCAGGATTTTGCTCGCCGTTCCTTTCCCTTCCACCGAACCCTTTTCAACGCGATTGCCGCCCAGGACACCGAGGCGGCGCGGCGTGAGACACTGAAAATCCTCGACGTGGTCGAGGAAGACATCAAGGAAATGTCCCGATGACTGACGGCCTCGAACCGTTCGACCTTGCCTCGCTGATCACCGCTCATGACGAAGGCAACTTCGCAGAAGCAGTCGTCCCGCCGATTTTCCAAACCTCGCTTTTCACCTTCTCCGACTACGATGACATGATCGCCTCCTATCGCGGCGAAAAGGTGCGGCCGATCTATACGCGTGGCCTCAACCCGACCGTGCGTATGTTCGAGGAGATGCTGGCAAAGCTAGAAGGTGCCGAGGATGCTTTGGGTTTTGCAAGCGGCATGGCGGCAATCTCCTCTGCGGTACTGAGCTTCGTGGAGCCGGGCGACCGCATCGTCGCGGTCAAGCATGTCTATCCCGATGCCTTCCGCCTGTTCGGCACGATCCTGAAGCGCATGAAGGTCGAGGTGACCTATGTCGACGGCCGTGATGAAGAGGCCATTGCCAAGGCGCTGCCAGGCGCCAAAGTCTTCTATATGGAGAGCCCGACGAGCTGGGTGATGGAAGCCCATGATGTCGGCGCGCTCGCCGCACTCGCAAAGAACCATGGCGTCGTCACCATGATCGACAATAGCTGGGCGAGCCCGTTCTTTCAGCGGCCGGTAACGCTCGGCGTCGACCTCGTCATCCATTCCGCCTCCAAATATCTCGGCGGCCACAGCGATGTCGTCGCCGGTGTTGTTGCCGGTTCGAAGGAGATGATCGCCCGCATCAAGGCCGAATCCTATCCCTATCTCGGCGGCAAGTTGTCGCCCTTTGACGCTTGGCTGCTGATCCGCGGCTTGCGGACCCTGCCTTTGCGCATGCGGGCGCATGAGGCGGCGGCCATGACGATCGCGCAGCGCCTGCAGGCGCTCGACGTGGTCGAGCAGGTCTGCCATCCGGGCCTCGCCAACCGCCTGCCCGCCGGCCTCAACGGCACGTCGGGTCTTTTCTCGTTCATATTCCGCGAAGGAATCGACATCAGAGCCTTCGCGGACCACCTCAAGCTTTTCAAACTGGGTGTCAGCTGGGGTGGGCATGAAAGCCTGATCGTACCGGGCGAAGTTGTGCTGCAGCAGAAGGCACAGCCGAATTCCGCACAAGCTTTCGGCATCAGCCCGCGATCTGTGCGCCTTCACATTGGCCTCGAAGGAACCGAGGCCCTGTGGAGGGATATCGAGGAGGCGATTGCCGTCGCCTCTTAACCGAAACCTCACAACAACTACGGAGGGGAACCAAAAATGAAAAAGCTTATTCTTTCAACGCTCTTTGCCACGATGATGGCGGGTACGGCTTTTGCGGACACGACGCTCAAGCTTGTCGAAGTCATTACCAGCCCGGAGCGCACCGAAACGCTGAAATCGATCGTCGGCAAGTTCGAAGCCGCCAATCCCGGCACCAAGGTCGACATCATCTCGCTGCCCTGGAACGAAGCCTTCCAGAAGTTCGCGACTATGGTCTCGGCCGGCGATGTGCCCGACGTGATGGAAATGCCCGATACCTGGCTGTCGCTCTATGCCAATAACGGCATGCTCGAAAGCCTCGAGCCCTATCTTGCAAAATGGGAGCACACCACGGAATTGACGCCGCGTGCGCTCGAACTCGGCCGCGATGTCAAGAACACGGCATACATGCTGCCTTACGGCTTCTATCTGCGCGCCATGTTCTACAACAAGAAGCTGCTCGCGGAAGCCGGCGTGAAGGAACCGCCGAAGACCATGGAGGATTTCACCAAGGCCTCTGAAGCCGTCTCCAAATTGCCGGGCAAATACGGCTACTGCATGCGTGGTGGTCCGGGCGGCCTGAACGGCTGGATGATCTTCGCCGCCTCCATGGCCGGCGACAACAAGTACTTCAAGGAGGATGGCACCTCGACCATGAACAGCGAAGGCTGGGCAAAGGGCATCGAGTGGATGGTGGACCTCTATAAGAAGGGCTATGCGCCGAAGGACAGCGTCAACTGGGGCTTCAACGAAGTCGTCGCCGGCTTTTATTCCGGCACCTGCGCCTTCCTCGACCAAGATCCCGACGCGCTGATCGCGATTGCCGAGCGCATGAAGAAGGACGATTTCGGCGTCATTCCGCTGCCGAAGGGTCCCGCCGGCAAGTCCTATCCGACCATTGGTTACGGCGGCTGGTCGATGTTCACGACGAGCCAGAACAAGGATCTTTCCTGGAAGCTGATCGCCACCCTTGAAGGGCCTGAAGGCAACATCGAGTGGAACAAGAAGATCGGTGCCCTGCCGGCCTATACGGCGGCCGAGAAGGATCCGTTCTACGCCGGTGACCAGTTCAAGGGCTGGTTCGAGGAGCTTGCCGACAAGAATACCGTCCCGACGGTCATGCCGACCTACCTAGAGGAATTCGCCTTCTTCAAGGATTCCATGGCGATCAAGACCTCGCAGCAGGCGCTGCTCGGCGACATCTCGGCCAAGGATCTTGCCGATCAGTGGGCCGATTACCTCACCAAGGCGCAGCAGAAGTTCCTGGCCAAGAAGTAAGGCCAAAACCGGAAACGGCGGCGGAGATCTTCCGCCGCCGCTCATGCAATGACAGACGGCGCGCAGAAGTGCCGCAAGGGGAAGTATCGGGTAAATGACTATCACCGCCGACACGCTCGAGATGCGCCACGACCGCCGGCCATGGCTGCGCCGTCTGGCTGATGCCTCGGAGCCTTATCTCTATAGCGCGCCCTCGCTGATCCTGATCATTGCGGTCATGCTGGTCCCGCTGGTGGTCGGCGTTTCCTATGCCTTCCGCGATATCCAGCTTCTCAATCCTTTTTCCGGTGGCTTCGTCGGGATCGAGCATTTCCGCGAGCTTGCACAGGACAAGGCCTTCTATGGTGCGCTGAAGAATACGCTCTGGTGGACCGGCGCTTCAGTGATCCTGCAATTTATCTTCGGTCTCATCCTCGCCCTTCTGCTCGACAAGTCGTTCTGGGGCAGGGGCGTCATTCAGGCGCTGGTTTTCCTGCCCTGGGCCGTACCGTCATTCCTTGCCGGCCTGAACTGGGCCTGGCTTTTCAATCCGGTCATCGGGCCGATCCCGCACTGGCTCTTTGGGCTCGGGCTGATGAGTGAGCCGGGCAATATTCTCTCCGATCCGCAATATGCGATGTGGGGCCCGATCATCGCCAATGTCTGGTGGGGTATTCCCTTCTTTGCCATCACGCTGCTTGCAGCCCTGCAGGCGATCCCGCGCGATCTTTATGAAGCGGCCTCGATCGACGGCGCCGGCTGGTTCCAGCGCTTCTGGTCGATCACCTTGCCGTTTCTGGCGCCGACCATTGCCATTACCGTCATGCTGCGCACCGTCTGGATTTCGAATTTCGCCGATCTCATCGTCGTCATGACCGGCGGCGGCCCGGCGGACAGGACGCAGATTGTCGCGAGCTACATCTTCACCCAGGCCTTCAAGCGGCTCGATTTCGGCTATGCCTCGGCGATTGCGCTGGTGCTGCTGGTCCTGCTTCTCGCCTATTCCATGCTGATCATCCTGCTGCGGCAGAGCCTGCTGTCCAAGGATTGAGCCATGAGACGAACCATTCTCCCCGTCATCGCGCATCGTCTGGCGATCCTCGTCTATGTCGTCTTCGCGCTTTTCCCGCTCTTTTGGCTCTTGAAGGTCTCGGTAACGCCGAATGACCTGCTCTATACCGAGGGTGTTCGCATGTGGCCGTCGCGGACCACTTGGGAGCACTATAGTTTCGTGCTGCAGCACAGCGCCTTCCCGACCTTCTTCAAGAACAGCGTCATCGTTTCCGCCTCAACCGCGGTAGCGGTGACGATCTGCGCGTCGCTGTCGGGTTATGCGCTGTCGCGTTTCAATTTCCGTGCAAAATACTGGATCGTGGCGCTGATGCTGCTGACGCAGATGTTTCCGCTCGTCATGCTGGTGGCGCCGATCTTCAAGATCTTGTCGCCGCTGCATCTTACGAACAGCCTGACCGGCCTCGTCATTGTCTACACCGCCTTCAATGTGCCCTTCGCGACCTTCCTGATGCAGTCCTTCTTCGACGGCATTCCGAAGGATCTCGAAGAGGCGGCCATGATTGATGGGGCCACCCAATTCATGGCCTTCCGGCAAATCATCCTGCCGCTGACCTTGCCCGGCATCGCGGCAACCCTCGGCTTCGTTTTCACCGCGGCGTGGAGCGAGCTGCTTTTCGCACTGATGCTGATCAACGGCAATGACGCGGCGACCTTCCCGGTCGGTCTTCTCACCTTCGTTTCGAAATTCTCCGTAGATTTCGGGCAGATGATGGCTGCAGGCATCATGGCGCTCATTCCGGCCGGCCTCTTCTTCCTGCTCATCCAGCGTTATCTCGTCCAGGGCCTGACGGCCGGCGCGGTCAAGGGTTAGTCACATGGCATCGATCGACATCAAGAATATCAAGAAATCCTACGGTCATTTCCCGGTGCTGCATGGCGTCGATCTGGAGATCAAGGACGGCGAATTCGTCGTCCTCGTCGGCCCGTCCGGCTGCGGCAAGTCTACGCTGCTGCGCATGATCGCGGGCCTGGAAGACGTGACGGGCGGCGAGATCCGCATCGCCGGCAATCGCGTCAACGAGCTGCATCCGAAGGACCGCGACATCGCCATGGTGTTCCAATCCTACGCGCTCTATCCACATATGAATGTCGCCGGCAATATGAGCTACAGCCTGAAGCTCAGAAAGACGGCGAAGGAAAAGATCGCCAGCGCGGTGGCCAGCGCCGCGACGAAGCTCGGCCTCGATCCGTTGCTGGAGCGCCGGCCGAAGGCACTCTCGGGCGGTCAGCGGCAGCGCGTTGCCATGGGCCGCGCCATCGTGCGCCAGCCGAAAGCCTTCCTGTTTGACGAGCCGCTGTCGAACCTCGATGCGCGCCTGCGCGAGCAGATGCGCGCCGAGATCAAGAAACTGCATGGCGACCTCAAAGCGACCTCGATCTACGTAACCCACGACCAGATAGAGGCGATGACGCTGGCGGACCGGATCGTCGCCATGCATGGCGGGGTCGTGCAGCAGGTCGGCAGCCCCTTGGAACTTTATGACCGCCCCGCCAATCTCTTCGTGGCGGGTTTCATCGGCTCGCCAGGCATGAACTTCCTCGATGCGAGCTATGAGCCAGGCGGCGTGAAGCTGAAGGACGGCACGATCGTGCCACTCGACACATCATTGTCTTTATCGACAGGCGAAAAGGTGACCCTCGGCATCCGGCCCGAACATGTCGTGATGACGAACGATGGGGTCGGGATTGCCGCCGATGTCGAACTCGTCGAACCGACAGGGTTCGGCATAATCCTGCATCTCTCTCTGCACGGCCTGCCGTTCAAGATCTTCACGCTTGATCGTGATGCGCTGAGCGCGGGACCGACGGTCAATGTCGCTTTTCCGGCCAAACACCTGCATGTGTTCAATGGTGAAGGCAATCGCATCGATTGAGCCGGCAAAGGCGATAGCCCGGCTCGGGGCGGATGCGATGCAATCCGTCACAAGCGGAAAAGACCTTTCATCACAGTGCCTCCGATGGCTATATGATCGAACGTTGATCATGCTGGAATGGATATTATGACAGACACTGTTCTCGACCGTTTTCTCCGCTACGTCGTCATCGACACCCAATCTGATCCCGCCTCATCCACGCAGCCGACCACCGAAAAACAGAAGGATCTCGGCCAGGTTCTGGTCGCCGAGCTCCTGGAGATCGGCCTTTCGGATGCTCATCTCGATGAGCATGGTTATGTTTATGCGACGATTCCGGCCAATACTGACAAGAGCGTGCCGGTCATCTGCTTCTGCTCGCACATGGACACTGCGCCTGACTTCACCGGCAAGAACGTCAAGCCGCAGATGGTGAAGGCTTATGCGGGCGGGGATATCCAGCTTCCCGGTGATCCGAGCCGGGTGATCCGCGTGTCGGAACATCCCGAGCTGAAAAACCAGATCGGCAACGATATCGTTACCACCGATGGGACGACCTTGCTCGGCGCCGACGACAAGGCTGGCCTGGCAGAAATCATGACTGCGGCCCAGATCCTCGTCGACAATCGTGAGATCAAACACGGGCCGATCAAGATCCTGTTCACGCCGGACGAAGAAGTCGGTCGTGGCGTCAATAAGGTCGACCTGGAGAAGCTCGGCGCGGATTTCGCCTATACGATGGACGGCGAAACCATCGGCCATATCGAGGACGAGACCTTTTCGGCAGATAGCGTCGATATTGTTATCACAGGCGTAGCAATCCATCCGGGTTTTGCCAAGGACCGGATGGAAAACGCCATCAAGATCGCCGGCGCGATCATCGACCGGCTACCGAAGGAGATCGCGCCGGAGGCGACTGAGGGAAGGCACGGATTCATTCATCCGACAGGAGTGGCCGGCTCGATGGAAAAGACCGCAATCAGCCTTATCATCCGCGATTTCACAAACGAGGGTCTGACCGAAAAGGAGGCCATGCTCGAAGCGATCGTCAAGGATGTGATGAAGGCTTATCCGGGCTCGACCTATGATTTCGACGTGAAGGAACAGTACCGCAATATGAAGGTGGTGCTCGACCGTCATCCCGAGATCGTCGAGAACGCAGTCGAGGCGGTGCGCCGGGCGGGTATGACGCCGGTGCGCGGCAGCATCCGCGGCGGCACCGACGGCTCGCGTCTTTCCTTCATGGGCCTGCCGTGTCCCAACATTTTCGCTGGCGGTCACGCTTTCCACTCGCCACTCGAATGGATCAGCCGCCAGGATATGGAAAAGGCTGTCAGAACGATCGTGGAGCTTGCGAAGGTCTGGGAAGAGCGCGCCTAGCGCTCCTCCCTCCAGGATCAGCCGCCGTTTGCCGGAATGCTTGGCCGCAACATCACGCTGTCATAGGCAGGGCGCGGTGTTGGGATGGCGATCGGTGTGCCGGGTTCAGGCTCGATTGCCGTCGCCGCTGCGGGCATCGGCATCGGGTTGATGCTTGCCGTCGCCGCTGGGTCGGGAGATGGGATAGGTACCGGAACCTCCGACGGAATCAGCATCTCGAACTGTGGCGGCAGCATGCTCTCGCCGGGGACATAGTTCATTGCGACTTCGTAGGACGGCAGTGGTGGCGGCGTTTCGAGCGTGCCATTTTCGTCGCGCTTTTCGTAGAAGGCGTTGCCGCCCGCTACCGTCACATAGTGCA
Organism: Rhizobium sp. BK377; assembly: GCF_014193935.1. Lineage (NCBI taxonomy): Bacteria > Pseudomonadati > Pseudomonadota > Alphaproteobacteria > Hyphomicrobiales > Rhizobiaceae > Rhizobium > Rhizobium sp. BK377. The sequence continues at coordinate 126,200 of NZ_JACIAC010000003.1, read as the reverse complement.
TGTTATTGTAGGGAAATTTCAATCCCGCGGTGTGGAAGAACATCGCATCTCCCACGGCTGGATGACGCTCGCCCTTCAGGACCGCATCAGCCGCTGTCGTAAGTTCAGGTTCGGCCTGCGGCTTGACCTCGCGGGTCATGACGCCTGGCGCAAACTGCTTCTTCTGGGCCACGACGCCGCAGATGGAGTCGGCATAGGCACCGGAGGTCAGCCTGTTCATGATCACACTGCCGACGGCCAGATAGCCAGCCTCGTCCGAATGCTGCGATTCGAAATACATCGCTCGCTTGAGGCAGTCGCGATCCTTGGTGGTATAATTGAAAGTGACTTTTGCCGACTGAGCCTGTTTCTGCTTGGCTTTGACCGGCGCTGCCGCCGGTTTCGGTGTGGTTGTGCAGCTTGCGGCTGCTAGTCCTACGAATAAAATCCCAACCAGGGATTTTCCAAAGGAAATCTCCGCCCTCAACGCCAGGTGCCTCCTATTGGAATTAGTCCAGCCCTTTTCGATTCAGCGAAAACGTTTTACCCGGCATGTGACAAAAATACAAACAACCGGAGATAACAAAAATAACAAAGGGTTCCCGCTGAAATACGATTCTGGCGGGAACCGGTATTGCGGCGATATCAATTCCGGAAGAGCTTCCAGCGAGTCGGCTTGAAGGCGACGCGTAAGCGATCCAACCTGTCGGCTTCGCTCGGCGGAAGTTCGATTTCGATATGCGGCCGCTCCTTACCGATATCGAGTTCGATATGGCGAGTGCCAGCGACGCGCCGGCTTGCGATCGGTTGGCCGGCAATGCAGTTTTCGGCGGATTCGCAAAGCCGGACATCGTGCGGGCGGAAATAGAGCTGCGCAGCGCCATCAGCTTCGCCCTCGGCGTTGAGACCGAGCGAACGGCCTTCGAAGCGGATATCGCCGCCGGCGACCTCCACCTGCAGGCAGTTGGACTGGCCTACGAAGCCGAAGACGAAAGGTGAATTGGGGCTGTCGTAGACCTGATCCGGCGTGCCAACTTGCTCAATCGCACCCTGGCTCATGACGACGACGCGGTCGGCGAGCTCCATCGCTTCGTCCTGATCGTGGGTGACGAAGACGGTGGTGTGGCCGGTGCGATCATGGATTTCGCGCAGCCATTTGCGCAGGTCTTTGCGCACCTGCGCATCGAGCGCGCCGAAGGGCTCATCGAGCAGCAGGACATTCGGCTCCACGGCCATGGCGCGGGCCAGCGCCACGCGCTGGCGCTGGCCTCCAGAAAGCTGCGCTGGATAGCGTTTTTCAAGGCCTGAAAGCTGTACGAGATCGAGCAGTTCCAGCGCCCGTTTGCGAATCTCTGCCTTCGGCGGACGGCGCGATGCACTGCGCACCTTCAGGCCGAAGGAGACGTTGTCGAGCACCGTCATATGGCGGAAAAGCGCATAGTGCTGGAACACGAAGCCGATATTGCGTTGCTGGACTGTCTTTCTCGATGCATCTTCGTCGCCGAAGAAAATCAGACCATCGGTCGGGCTTTCGAGGCCGGCGATGAGGCGCAGCAGCGTGGTCTTGCCAGAGCCTGAGGGGCCGAGCAGTGCGATCAGTTCTCCCGAGCGGATGTCGAGCGAGACATCGTGCAGCGCCGGAAAGCGATCGAATTCCTTGCGTAGGTTTTGGACGCGTACTTCCATGCTAGTTCCTTCAGTGCCGCCGGCTGGCGGCGATTTCCGCGCTATAGCGCATTTCCAGTAGCGTCTTCAAAACAAGCGTGACGAGGGCAAGCAAGGCCAGAAGCGAAGCGACCGCAAAGGCTCCGGTGAAGTTATATTCGTTGTAGAGGATTTCCACCTGCAACGGCATCGTGTTGGTTTGCCCGCGAATATGGCCTGATACAACCGACACGGCGCCGAACTCACCCATGGCGCGGGCGTTGCAGAGCAGCACTCCATAGAGCAGGCCCCATTTGATGTTCGGCAGCGTGACGTGCCAGAAGGCCTGCCAGCCGCTTGCGCCAAGCGAAAGGGCTGCCTCTTCATCCTGCGTTCCCTGTTCCTGCATGAGCGGAATGAGCTCACGTGCAACGAAGGGGAAAGTGACGAACATGGTGGCGAGGATCAGCCCCGGCGCTGCAAACAGGATCTTGATGTCACTGGCACTCAGCCATTGGCCGAGCCAGGTGTTGGCGCCGAAGAGCAGCACGAAGACCAGGCCCGAGATAACAGGTGAGACCGAGAAGGGCAGGTCGATCAGCGTGGTCAGGAACGCCTTGCCTTTGAATTCGAACTTGGCGATCGCCCAGGCAGCGGCGATGCCGAAGACGAGGTTCAGCGGCACGCTGACGCCGGCGACGATCAGCGTCAGGCGGATCGCCGAGAAGGTTTCGGCGTCCTGAAGGGCTGTGAAGAAAGCGCCGGCACCTTTGCGGAAGGCCTCGACGAAGACGGCCGCAAGCGGCAGGAGCAGGATCAAGAGCAGGAAGACGAGCGCGACGACGACCAGCGTGATACGGGCGACCTTGCTTTCGGTGACAGCCGAATGAACCTTGTGCGGCTCCGCGGTCGAAACGGTTGCGGTAGCATTAGACGCCATAACCGTACCTCCGCCTGCTCCAGCTCTGGATCAGATTGATGACAAGCAGCATCGTGAAGGAGATGATCAGCATGATCGCCGCAATGCCGGTCGCTGCCGCGTAGTTGTATTCTTCGAGCTTGATGACGATCAGCAGAGGGGCAATTTCCGATTTGAACGGCAGATTGCCGGCAATGAAGATGACCGAGCCGTATTCGCCGACCGCGCGGGCGAAGGCGAGAGCGAAACCCGTCAGGACCGCAGGCGCAAGGCCCGGCAGCAGCACGCGTGCGATTGTCTGGAAGCGATTGGCGCCGAGCGTGGCGGCAGCCTCCTCCACCTCCTTGTCGATCTCTTCCATGACCGGCTGGACCGTTCGCACGATGAAGGGCAGGCCGACGAAGATGAGGGCGACGACAATGCCAGCCGGCGTGAAGGCGATCTTGATGCCGAGTGGCGTCAGGAACTGCCCGACCCAGCCGTTCGGAGCATAGAGCGTGGTCAATGCGATGCCAGCGACGGCCGTCGGCAAGGCGAAGGGCAGGTCCACCATGGCATCGATGACGCGTTTGCCGGGGAACCGGTAACGCACCAGCACCCAGGCAAGGATAACGCCAAAGACGACATTGAGACAGGCGGCGATGAAGGCGCAGCCGAAGCTGATGCGCAGCGCGCTCAGCGTCCGCTGGTCGAATGCAATGCCGAAGAACTTCTCCCAGCCGAGTGCGCTCGACCGCCAGGCGAGGCCAGACAGCGGGATAAGGACGATAAGGGTAAGCCAGATCAAGGTAAGGCCGAGCGCCAGTCCGAAACCCGGAATGACGCTCGGCCGCTTGAACCGCCACCGTGTGGGGTTATGTGCGCTCATAAGACCTATTATTGGGCCGGCTTGTAGATCTGGTCAAATACGCCGCCATCGCTGAAGAATTTCGGCTGTGCTTCCTTCCAGCCGCCGAAGTCGTCAATCGTGGCGAGCGTCAGCTTCGGGAAGCGGGCAATGTCGGCTGGATCAGCTGCTTCCGGCTTGATCGGGCGGTAATAATGCTTTGCCGCGATCTTCTGGCCTTCATCCGAATAAAGGTAGTTCAGATAGGCTTCCGCGACCTTTCGTGTGCCCTTCTTGTCGACGTTGCCATCGACGATTGCAACAGGCGGATCAGCGCGGATCGAGAAGGTGGGGGTCACGATCTCGAACTGATCGGGGCCGAGTTCCTCGAGCGAGAGATAGGCTTCGTTTTCCCACGCAAGCAGGACATCGCCGAGGCCACGCTGGACAAAGGTGGTCGTAGCACCACGAGCGCCAGTATCAAGAACCGGAACGTGCTGCAGCAGTTTCGCCACATACTCCTGCGCCTTGCCGTCGTCGCCGCCATTGGCCTGTTTTGCCCATGCCCAGGCAGCCAGGAAGTTCCAGCGAGCGCCGCCCGAAGTCTTCGGGTTCGGCGTGATGACCTGCACGTCCTCCTTGACCAGATCGCTCCAATCCTTGATGCCCTTCGGGTTGCCCTTGCGCACCAAGAAGACGATCGTCGAAGTGTAGGGGGTTGAATTGTTCGGGAACTTGGTCTTCCAGTCGGCCGGGATCTTGCCGGTCTTCTTGGCGATGGCATCGATATCGCCTTCAAGGGCAAGCGTCACGACATCGGCTTCCAGGCCATCGATGACGGAGCGGGCCTGGGCGCCGGAACCGCCGTGCGATGCCTGGATCGTCACGGTTTCACCGGTGTCCTTCTGCCACTTGGCGGCAAAGGCAACGTTGAAATCCTTATACAATTCGCGCGTCGGATCATAGGATACGTTGAGAAGCGTCTGATCGGCGAATGCAGGTGCGACGCTGCCGATCGCAAAACTGCCTGCCACGACCGCGGCCGCAACGAGCCGGGTGAACCTTAAAGCCTGCATGGAAACCCTCCGTGTTTATACGCTAAACTCTATCAACTAGGTCGTATAATGAAACGAAGATTGTTCCGGTTCCGGGGACCAACCTTAGAAAGCCATCCCATTTCACCAGACGTCTGCGGATGAGACGTGCTGCCGTTGATCGCAGCCAATTATGGCATCTCGTCGCAATCGTGATTTTTCTGCCACAGTTCCATCGCGAAAGTGACATTGGTGTGTCGATTTTTGGTCATCTTTTACAGCGTTGACGTTTTCGAGTGCCTACATGGACTTCCGGTCGTTGGGATTCGGCGACCGACGGTGGGGGTGTCCTTGAAGCATTGCCTGCCTCTTTACTAACCGTAAAAGGTCTTTCTGATGTCTATTAAAACTATCCTTCTTGGCTCTGTTGCCGCCCTTGCAGCGGTTTCCGGAGCACATGCAGCCGACGCTATCGTCGCCGCCGAGCCGGAGCCCGTAGAATATGTTCGCGTTTGCGACGCCTACGGGACTGGCTATTTCTACATCCCGGGCACGGAAACCTGCCTGAAGATCGAAGGCTACATCCGTTTCCAGCTTAATGTCAGCCAGAACGCTGGCGGCCGGGATGCCAACGACTCTGACTGGGATGCCGTTACCCGTGGTCAGGTCACCTTCCAGACCAAGAACGACACCGAGTATGGCACGCTCACGGGCGTTATCACGCTGCGTACCAACGCTGACAACGCCACCGATCAGAAGACCACGCTCGATGAAGGCTACATCGACATTGCCGGCTTCCGCGTTGGTAAGCAGTACAGCTGGTGGGATGACGATCTGAGCGGCGAGACGGACACGCTCTCGAGCAATGAGACGACCCACAACTCGATCCGTTATCAGTACGAGACGGACCGCTTCGCAGCCGGTATCTCGCTCGACGAACTTGAAGAAGACTATGTCGAGAAGGATGGCGAAGGCCCGAACAACTTCGGCGTCGCAGCCCAGGTTTCCTTCAAGAGCGGCGCATTCAGCGGCTACCTGCTCGGCAGCTACGATACCGACAACGAGGAAGGCGCCATCCGCGCAATCCTGTATGCCGACATCGGTCCCGGCACCCTCGGCCTCGCTGGCATCTGGGCTAGCGGCGCTAACTACTACTATGAAGAGTCCGAATGGACGGTCGCTGCCGAGTACAAGGTCAAGCTCACCGACAAGTGGGCCGTTACCCCGGCCTTCCAGTACTTCGACAAGATTGATCTCGACGCTGACGGCAAGGGCTTCAGCGGCGGCAGCGCTTACACGACCGGCGTGACCGTCGACTACCAGATCGCTGAAAATCTGCGCAGCAAGGTCAGCGTTCAGTATCACGACGAAGAAGACGGTGACGACGAAACCTTCGGTTTCCTGCGTCTGCAGCGCGACTTCTAATAAAAGTGGGCCGAAGCGGCCCCTTTGTTTCGATTTGCCTTCTCCCCGCTACGGCGGGGGGAAGGTGGAAAACGCGAATCTGATTTTCCTTACACGCGCGAATCGGCGATGAAATCCGAATAGAATTCATCGACGCTTCTGGCCTTGCGCATGGCGGCCAAGACGCCCTCCGATTGAAGCCTGCGGGCGATGGCGGCAAGCACGTTCAAATATTCCCCGCGATTGTTTTCCCCGAAGAGCAGCACGAAGGCGATGTCTGTTGGGATATCGTCGATCGCATCGAAATCCAGCGGTTGAGCGAAACGGATCAGCAGACCACGGGGGCTCGTCATACCGTCGATAGCCGCATGCGGAACCGCAATGCCGTTGCCGATACCGGTGGAGCCGAGCTTCTCGCGGGATTCAAGTGCCTTCAGGACGGCCTGACCGTCGATGTCGAAGGCTTTGCCGGCCTTTTCGGATATCGCCTGCAGCGCGCGCCACTTGGTCGTCACCGACAGGCCGATGAAAGTGTGCTCCGGCCGGATGATATTGGAGAGGTTCATTTCTTTCTCGATGCTGTTTTCGGCGCGTATCAGTCAGGCTCGCGGAGCCGATAGCCGACGCCGGTCTCGGTGGTGATATAGTGTGGCTGGTCGGGAATCTGCTCGACCTTTTGCCGCAGCTGGCGCACGTAGACGCGCAGATATTGCACGTCCGCTGCCGGGCCCCACACCTGTTTCAGAAGAAATTGATGTGTCAGCACCTTGCCGGCATGCTGGGCGAGCACGCGCAGGATGTCGTATTCCTTCGGCGACAGCTTAATTTCTTTGCCGTCAACTTTGACGATGCGCTTGACGAGATCGATCGACAGGCCACCCGTCTGGAAGATCGCCTTTTCTCCCTGCTGTTGCAGCCGGTGGCGCAGCGCCACGCGGATGCGGGCGCCGAGCTCGTTGATGCCGAAGGGCTTCGTGACATAGTCATCGGCACCGGTTTCCAGCGCCTTGACGATGCCCGCCTCGTCGGTGCGGCTGGACAGGATGACGACCGGCATGGTGAGCCCGTCCTCACGCCATTCCTGCAGAAGGTCATGGCCTGGCAGGTCGGGAAGGCCGAGATCGAGCACGATGAGATCTGGCTGCTCGTCCTTGACCGACTGGCGGGCTGCACCAGCATTCGGCGCCTCATGGACTTCATAGCCCTGCGCGGTGAGTCCGACACGTAAGAGCTTGCGAATCGGGGGCTCGTCGTCGACGACGAGAATCTTGACGGCTGAACCAGTCATTTGAGTTCATCCAGTTTGGGAATGTCATTCGGTTTGGGAAGCCGGATGGTGAAGACAGCGCCGGACCGGCCCATTCGGTTGCCGGCAGTGATCGTGCCACCCATCGCCTCGATGAAGCCCCGGCATATGGAGAGGCCGAGGCCGGTGCCGGCGCGCACCTGATCGCCCTTGCGCACACGATAAAAGGTGTCGAAAATACGGGTGAGGTCTGCAGGGGGAATGCCCGGCCCTTCGTCGGAGACCTGTACGACGACGTTGTCGGCATCCGCCCAACCCTCTATGCGGATGACGGAGCCTTCCGGCGCGTATTTGGCCGCATTGTCGAGCAGGTTGAAGAGGACCTGTTCGAAGAGAACGGGATCGACGCGGACCATGGGCAGATCGGTGGGGATCGTCATTTCCGTCTTGTGACGGTCGAGAATCTTGGCGGCACGGCGCAACGCGCTGCCGGCGATGTCGCCGGCATAGTGCAGCGCGTAATTCGGTTCCATAGCGCCGGATTCGATCTTCGTCATGTCGAGCAGGTTGGCGATGAAGCGGTTGAGCCGTTCGGATTCATCGACGACAGTCGAGAGAAGGTCCGTGCGGTCGTCGGCCGACATGGAATCGAAATAGTCGCGCAGCGTGCCGGACGCGCCGAGGATCGCTGCAAGCGGTGTCTTCAGATCATGCGAGATCGAAGTCAGCAGCGCCGAACGCAGGCGGTCTGCTTCCGCCGCAAGTTTCGCCCGGTCGACATCGGCAACGAGCTGCACGCGTTCGATGGCGAGGGCCGCCTGGTCGGCGAGCGCGTCCAGAAGGCGCTGCTGCTCGGGCGTCAGCAGCGGGCCGTCACGGCGGTCGCTGTCGAGACCGATGACGCCGACGGCGGTGCGGCCGGTGCGCAGTGGTACATAGAGACGCTTGGCGCCGGGCAGAGTGTCGGCGCCACGACCGGCGGCATGATTATGCTCCCAGGCCCAACGCGCGGCGGCAATATCGGCGTCGTCGAGCGTATCGTCGGGCGGGTATCCGGCCTTGACGGCGATGGAATTATCCTCCGGCAAGAGCAGAACCACGCGCACCTTGAGCATGGAGGCGATCTGGAAGGCGGTTGCCCAGAGAACGTCGTCCAGCGTGCCGGTGCCGGCAAGCTTCTTGGAAAACAGATAGAGGTCTTCCGTCGTTCGCGCCCTTTGTCGGGCTGCCGCTGCCTGTCGCTGCACGGTTGCGGTCAGATTGGAGGCGATGATGGCGACGCCGAGGAAGAAGAAGAGCGCCAGCACGCTTTCAGGGTCGCTAATCGTCAGCGTATAGCGCGGCGGGAGGAAGAAGAAATTGAAGGAGAGGGCACTGACGATACAGGTATAGAGCGCCGGCCTCAGGCCATGGATGACGGCCGAGGTCAAAATGGCCATCAGGAAGACGAGAGCCAGGTTGCGCACGTCCAGAACCTGATCGAGCACCACACCGACAGCCAGCGCAATCGCGACATAGACGGTCGAGAGGAGATAGGACCTGATATTCAGCGTCGGGACACTTGAAGCCGCTTTGACGCCGCGTTGCGAGGCGGTGTCCTTGTCGTTGCCGGAGATGACATGCACGCTGATGTCGCCGGCTCGGCGGATCAGCTCATCCGGCGTCGAGCGGCTCCACCACCATTCGCGCCATGTCGGCTTCTTCGGCGCGCCGATGACGATGTGGGTGACATTGTTGCTGGTGGCGTGGCGCACCAGCTCTTCGGCCACTTCGCGGCCGGGAATGGTAATCGCCTCGCCGCCAAGCTGTTCGGCAAGTCGCAAGGTGGCCGCGATCGTGTCGCGCTGCGCTTCCGAGAGATTGATGGAGCGACTGGTCTCGATATAAACCGCCGCCCACGGCCCTCGCAGCCGCGCCGCCATCCGAGAGGCGTAGCGGACGAGCGACGCGGAGCGGGGATGTTCGTCAATCGATACCAGCACGCGTTCGCCAGCGGCCCACGGGCCGGAAATGGCGTGTGCCTGCATATGAGTCAGCAACTGATCGTCGACGCGCTGGGCAGTCTTACGCAGGGCAAGTTCGCGCAGCGCCGTCAGGTTGCCGGGCGTGAAATAGTTGGTTAGCGCTCGCTCGGCTGTTCGTGCGACATAGACCTTGCCGTCATGCAGGCGCTTGATGAGATCGTCGGGCGTCAGGTCGATGATCTCGATATCGTCAGCCATGTCGATCACCGAATCCGGCACGGTTTCGCGCACCCGGATGCGAGTGATCTGCGAAACGACGTCGTTCAGGCTCTCCACATGCTGGATGTTCAGCGTCGAATAGACATCGATACCGCGGTCGAGCAGTTCCTTGACATCGAGATAGCGCTTCGGATGGCGGCTGCCCTCGGCATTGGTGTGGGCGAGTTCGTCGACCAGAACGAGATCGGGCTTGCGCGCGAGAATGGCATCGAGGTCCATCTCTTCGAGCGATTGGCCGCGATAGGCGATCTTCACACGCGGAACGATCTCGAAACCGGCTAGCAGCGCCTCGGTCTCTTTGCGGCCATGGGTCTCGACAACTCCAATCACCACGTCGAGGCCGTCAGCCACCTTGGCGCGGCCGGAGACCAGCATCTCATAGGTCTTGCCGACGCCGGGGGCGGCACCCAGGAAGATCTTGAGGCGCCCGCGCGCCTCCGCCCGCGCTTTTTCAAGCAGCGCATCGGGCGAGGGCCTGCCGGCCTGATCGCGGTTGTCGTCTGGCATCGGTTTGGTCTTTCTTTACGAGCAAGCCCCGGCCCGCTTGTCGCGTTCCGGGGCTCTCGACCTTCACTGATTCATAGAAGCATCAAGGCCCCGGTTCAACGCCAGAACATTGACGGTCGGCTCGCCAAGCAGGCCAAGTTCGCGGTCCGTGACGGCCGCATCGACCAGCGCCTTGACCTTGGTTTCATCGACACCGCGCGCCTTGGCGACACGCGGCACCTGGAAGTAGGCGGCATCGGGTGAAATATGCGGATCGAGGCCACTGCCCGAAGCGGTGACGAGGTCGGCTGGAACCTCGGCATTCGGGTTGGCTGCCTTGGCAGCGTCATAGTCGCCCTTCACGCGATCGATCAGCTTTTGGCTGGTCGGGCCGAGGTTTGAGCCCGAGGATGCAGCGGCATTGTAGCCATCGCCTGCGGCCGACGGGCGGCCGTGGAAATATTTGTCACTGGTGAAGGCCTGGCCGATCAGCGTGGAGCCGATAACCTGGCCGTCCTTTTCGATCAGACTGCCGTTTGCCTGGACCGGGAAGAGCACCTGGGCGACTCCTGTCATGGCAAGCGGGTAGAGAAGGCCGGTGATGGCAGTCGTGGCAACGATCATGACGATTGCCGGACGAAATTCTTTCAACATCGAATTACTCCTTAGGCGAGGCCGACGGCGGTGATGACAATGTCGATCGCCTTGATGCCGACGAAGGGGACGATGATACCGCCGCCGCCGTAGATCAGCAGATTGCGGGAGAGCAGCGCTCCCGCACCGATCGGGCGGTAGCGCACGCCCTTCAGTGATAGCGGGATCAGCGCGATGATGATCAGCGCGTTGAAGATGATCGCCGAGAGAATGGCACTCTGCGGTGTGGCGAGACCCATGACGTTGAGCACGCCGAGCTGCGGGTAGAAGGTCAGGAACATCGCCGGGATGATGGCGAAGTACTTGGCGATGTCGTTGGCGATCGAAAAGGTCGTCAGCGCGCCGCGGGTCATCAGCAGCTGCTTGCCGATTTCGACGATCTCGATGAGCTTCGTCGGGTCGCTGTCGAGGTCGACCATGTTGCCGGCTTCGCGGGCGGCGACCGTGCCGGTGTTCATGGCCACACCAACGTCGGCCTGAGCCAGAGCCGGGGCGTCGTTCGTGCCGTCGCCGCACATGGCGACGAGCTTGCCCTTGGCCTGTTCCTCGCGGATCAGCTGCAGCTTGTTTTCAGGCGTTGCCTGGGCGAGAAAGTCGTCTACGCCGGCTTCGGCTGCGATGGCGGCTGCCGTCATCGGGTTGTCGCCGGTGATCATGACGGTGCGGATGCCCATGCGCCGAAGCTCGTTGAAGCGCTCGCGAATGCCGCCCTTGACGATATCCTTGAGCTGGATGACGCCGAGCAGCTTGCCGTCGCGGGCAACCGCAAGCGGCGTGCCGCCGGCCTTGGCGATCTCGTCTGATATCGAGTGCAGTTCGCGAACGATTTCGGCGCCGTTCTTCGAGGAGGCATCGCCATTGACGTAGGTGAGCACTGCATCGACCGCACCCTTGCGGATCGCCGAACCTTCGAGGTCGACACCGCTCATGCGGGTCTGGGCGGTGAAGGGCACGAATGTGGCCTTGAGGCTTGCCATGTCGCGGCCGCGGATTGCGTATCTTTCCTTGGCGAGCACGACGATCGAGCGGCCCTCCGGCGTTTCGTCGGCGAGCGAGGCAAGCTGGGCCGCATCGGCGAGATCCTGTTCGGAGACGCCGCGGACCGGGCGGAAGCTGGTTGCTTGGCGGTTGCCCAGCGTGATCGTACCGGTCTTGTCAAGCAGGAGTGTGTCGACGTCGCCGGCGGCTTCGACGGCGCGGCCGGACATTGCGAGCACGTTGAAGCGGACGAGACGGTCCATGCCGGCAATGCCGATTGCCGAGAGCAGGGCACCGATCGTGGTCGGGATCAGCGTGACGAAGAGGGCAACGAGCACGATGATCGGGATCGAGCCGCCGGCATAGGCCGCAAAGCTCGGGATCGTTGCCGTGGCGAGAACGAAGATCAGCGTCATCCCGGCAAGCAGGATGTTGAGCGCGATTTCGTTCGGCGTCTTCTGACGTTCGGCGCCTTCGACGAGCGAAATCATGCGGTCGAGGAAGGTCGAGCCTGCAGCCGCGGTGATGCGCACGCGGATCCAGTCGGAAAGAACCTGCGTACCGCCTGTTACGGCGGAGCGGTCGCCGCCGGATTCACGGATGACAGGGGCGGATTCGCCGGTGATGGCCGCTTCATTGACGGAGGCAACACCCTCGACGACTTCGCCGTCTGAGGGAATGATATCCCCAGCTTCGACGAGAACGAGATCGCCGACCTTCAGGCTGGTGCCAGGGACCATGCGGTAGCCGGTGCCGTTGTTGGCGGTCAGGAGCTTCGCCTGGGTCTCGGTGCGCGCCTTGCGCAGCGAGTCTGCCTGCGCCTTGCCGCGGCCTTCGGCGACGGCTTCGGCGAAGTTGGCAAAAAGCACGGTGAACCAGAGCCAGAGGTTGATCTGGAAGGAGAAGGCGAGATTGCCGTTACCTGAAACGAGGTCGCGCAGGAACAGGACTGTGGTCAGCGCGGAAACCGTGGCCACGACGAACATGACCGGGTTCTTGGAAAGAGTGCGCGGGTTGAGCTTGGTGAAAGCAGCGCCCACGGCCGGAATGAGGATGCGAGAATCGAGGATGCTCGCGGATTTTGCCTGGCTCATAAGAGACTCCAGCTTTGAAACGAGGATGGCAAACCGGATTGCCGGTCAGCCCTGTAAAATTCTGATGGCGCAGACGACGACGAGGAGGCCTGCCATCATCACCAGGATGATGTCGGAGGCGCGGGGCATCCGCTGAGCTCCACGCCCCGGCAGACCGGGACGTAGATGAAAGGCTTTTCGGAGCCTGTGACGGATAATCATGGAGAGCCTCAAAAGGTCTGGCCGGCGATCATGACCAGATGCTCGACAACTGGGCCAAGGGCGAGTGCCGGGAAGAATGTGAGACCGCCGACGATCAGGATCGTGCCGATCAGCAGGCCGACGAAGAGCGGACCGTCTGTCGGGAAGGTGCCTGCCGAGGCCGGAACCGTCTTCTTCGTGACCAGCGAGCCGGCAATCGCAAGAGCCGGAATGATGACGAGGAAGCGGCCCATGAGCATGCCGATGCCGAGCGTGATGTTGTACCACGGCGTGTTGCCCGTGAGGCCGCCGAAAGCCGAGCCGTTGTTGGCCGCAGCCGACGTGTAGGCATAGAGGATCTCGGAGAAGCCGTGCGGGCCTGCCGTGCCGATCGAAGCCACTGCCGAGGGCAGGACGCTGGCGATCGCGGCGAAGATCAGCATGGCGAGCGGCAGGCAGAGGATGGCAAGAACGGCCATCTTCATCTCCTTCGCCTCGATCTTCTTGCCGAGATATTCCGGGGTGCGGCCGACCATGAGACCCGCCACGAAAACGGCGACGATGATGAAGAGCAGGATGCCGTAGAAGCCTGCGCCGACACCGCCGACGATGATTTCGCCCAGCTGCATGTTGATGAGCGGAATCAAGCCGCCGAGCGCTGTGAACGAGCCATGCATTGCATTGACCGCGCCGCAGGAGGCGGCCGTGGTGATGACCGCAAACAGCGAGGACAAGGTGATGCCGAAGCGGACTTCCTTGCCTTCCATGTTGCCGCCCTCAAGGCCGAAGGCATGCATCAGCGGGTTGCCCGCGGCTTCGGCCCAGTAGGTGATGCCGACGCCGACGATAAAGAGAATGCCCATCGCAGCCAGGATCGCCCAGCCCTGGCGCTGATTGCCGACCATGCGGCCGAAGACGTTGGTCAGTGCCGCACCGATCGCAAAAATCGAGACCATCTGGATGAGGTTTGAGATCGCGTCCGGGTTTTCGAACGGATGGGCGGAGTTGGCGTTGAAGAAGCCGCCGCCATTGGTGCCAAGCATCTTGATGGCAAGCTGAGAAGCGACCGGGCCGATGGCGATCGTCTGTTTAGCGCCTTCCAGCGTCGTTGCTTCGACATAGGGGCCAAGCGTTTGCGGAACGCCGAGCCAGACATAGGCGAGCGTCAGCACAATGCAGATCGGCAGCAAAATGTAGAGTGTGGAGCGGATAAGATCGACCCAGAAATTGCCGATCGCCTTGCCCGATGCGCGCGAGAAGGCGCGGATGAAAGCCACGGCGATCGCCATCCCGGTCGCTGCCGACACGAAATTCTGCACCGTCAGACCCATCATCTGGGTCAAGTACGACATGGTGCTTTCGCCGCCGTAATTCTGCCAGTTGGTGTTCGTCGGGAAGCTGACGGCAGTGTTGAAAGCAAGATCTGTCGGCACGGCTGTCATGCCTGCCGGATTATAAGGGAGCCCGCCCTGCAGACGCATGATCGCATAAAGCAAGACGACGCCCATCAGATTGAACATCAGCATGGCGAAGGCATACGACGCCCAGTGCTGATCCTCGCGCTCGCTGGTGCCGGCGGCGGCGTAAAGCCCTCGTTCGATCGGAACGAGAACCGGTGAGAGGAATGTGCGCTCGCCGCTGTAGACGCGTGTCATATAGCCGCCGAGCGGTTTGACGAGCACGAGGACGATCCCGCAGTAAAGCAGGATCTGAAGCCATCCGTTGAGGGTCATGGAGAAAACTTTCAGTACCCGGCCGCTTCGGGATCAGAAGCGCCGGTTTTGTCAGAAACGTTCTGGGCGGATGAGAGCGTAGGTGAGGTAGACGGTGAGAAACACGGTCACGGCACCGCTCAGGACATAGTCGAGGGTCATCGTTCTCTCCTGTCAAAGCCGGTCACAGGCGCGCGTGTAGGCAAAGCAAAGTCCGAAGAATACGACTGCAGTGCCGAGTAGAATTATATCCATCATCGATCTTGACTCTGGTTGGTTATTCTTGGAGTCAGACAAGACAAAGGGCGCCATTGCGGTGAGGTGGCGCCTTTATGCTTTCTGGCATGGAGATGATCTTTGCGATCTCTCGGGTATTAATATGCGGCCGAAGTGCATAAAGGTTCGAGATTGCGCCGAGGGTATCAATATAAAAATCTTATAAATGCTTTTATGCGATCAAGGCGTGCTTTAGGGCGGCCCGATAGATGGGTTGCTCAATGTCGAAAGCTTCAGGGATCGACCCGGAACTGGTAGTGGCCTTCAGCGCTGTGGCCATCCATCGAGAGAACACGCCAGTTGAGCGTATAGACACCGGGCGCCATGGCGGGATCGAGCGGAATCTTGAAGACGGAGCCTTCCGGTCCCGAAAGAAACGGCTTGCCGATCGGCAATGTGAGACCCTGGGCATCGAGCAGCGTAGCAGTCGAGCGGGCAAGATCGACAGGGCCGGTAAAGGTGAGCTCGAGGTTGGCCGGCACCAGCTGCTCTTCCTGCTGTAGCGGCGGAAGCGATGCTTCCTCAATCGCTGCGGACGCCTGGCCTGCGGCCAAGAGAAGAGATGCAAACAGGCAGAATGACGCGATCGATTTCATGACGGTCTTTCCCTAGGTGCCGATCCGCAAGGCCGGGGGCGTCATGCCCGCCACGCCATGCCGGCGCATGCTTAATAACGCTGCGAGGGGCGATTTCGATCCCGCGCCCGTGCAATAATCCGCACCGGCTGAAGCAGTGGCTGCCGCTGGCGGCTTTGCGGAAGTGCGGCGAGAGCCTCATCCATTAGGTTGCGCCAGAAATCGCGGAGCTGTTTGGCCATCTGCGTGGTGGAAGACAAGTTTCTGCCGACGTTATCATTGTCGTGCTTCATCGCTTTTCTCCTTCCCGCTTGTCGTGGTCATTGAGAGTAATGTAGTCCTCGCCGCGCTTTTCCGGAATCATACAGACGTTTAGGGCAAGCTTATCTTTCGGGTAATAACCATCTGAGCATTTCGTCACATAATGAGCAGAAGCCTGCTGGAGATGATTGAATTGTCGTCCCGTGCGGTCTTATAGTCGGCGCAACGGCGCCCGATGAATCATGGGAGCCATAGGGAAGGAAACCGATCATGACCAAAGTCCGTGCGCTGGTACTCGAGCGCCAGCATGAGCTCGCGCTTCGCGATATCAATCTGCCTCTGGAGACAGGCCCCGGGCAGGTGAAGATCAAGATCCACACCGTGGGTGTCTGCGGCTCCGACGTGCACTATTATACGCACGGCAAGATCGGCCCCTTCATCGTCAATGAGCCTATGGTGCTCGGCCATGAGGCTGCAGGCACGGTGATCGAGGTCGGCGCCGGTGTGACGCATCTGAAGGTCGGCGATCGCGTCTGCATGGAACCCGGCATTCCTGATCCCAATTCCAAGGCAAGCCGGCTTGGCATGTACAATGTCGATCCGGCCGTCACTTTTTGGGCGACGCCGCCGATCCACGGCGTGTTGACCCCCGAGGTCGTGCACCCCGCCAATTATACGTTCAAGCTGCCGGACAATGTCAGCTTCGCCGAAGGCGCAATGGTCGAACCTTTCGCGGTCGGCATGCAGGCAGCCACCAAGGCGAAGATCGCACCCGGCGACACGGCTGTTGTGCTTGGCGCCGGTCCGATCGGCACCATGGTTGCGATCGCCGCCCTCGCCGGCGGCTGTGCCCGCGCGATCGTTGCCGACCTCGCCCAGCCGAAGCTCGATATTGCTGCGCAGTACCAGGGCGTTATCCCGGTCAATATCCGCGAAAAAAGCCTCGCTGAGGAAGTCAGCCGATTGACCGATGGCTGGGGTGCGGATGTCGTCTTCGAATGCTCAGGCTCGCCAAAAGCCTGGGAGACGATCATGGCTTTGCCGCGCCCTGGCGGCGTCATCGTCGCTGTCGGCCTGCCGGTCAACCCTGTTGGTTTCGACGTCTCGACGGCCTCGACGAAGGAAATCCGCATAGAGACGGTGTTCCGCTACGCCCATCAATATGAGCGCTCGATCGCGCTGCTCGGCTCGGGAAGGGTGGATCTGAAGCCACTGATATCGGAAACCTTCACATTCGAGGATTCGATCAAGGCCTTTGACCGCGCGGTCGAGGCACGTCCTGATGATGTCAAACTGCAGATCGTCATGGACTAAGGCCCTTTACGGGTATTTGATTCCAAATTTCCTCTTGCGAAGCACCAGCGCCGCGCCCGCGATAAGGGCCGCGGCGGCAAGTGCGATCAGCAGGTGATGATGCAGCGGCAGGCGACCGAGCATTTGTTCTATTCCGTGCCCGAAGGCATAGCCAAGCGCGGTGAAGAGCTGCCCCCAAACGAGCGCCGCCAGAAGGTTGAGCACGAGGAATCTCTGCGTCGATATATGCGTCGTCCCAATGACGATCGGGCTGATCGTGCGCAATCCCACCAGAAAGCGGAACGCGAAAATGAATCCGGTCGGATATTTTTCGAGAAGCTGCGTGACCCGTGCGAGCGCCGGCGTCTCCATCACGCGGCGAACAAAGTTCCATTGGGCGGCATAGCGGCCGGCAAAGAACCACATCTGGTCTCCGGCGAATGATCCCGCCGAAGCAGCCATTGAGGCGGCCCAATAGGTTAGAAGCTCGCGATGCGCGATGACGCCGCCGAGAAAGGCGGCGGTTTCGCCCTCGAAGGCCGTGCCGAGAAAGATTGCCGGCAGGCCATAATTTTCGATCAGCAGTTCGATATTCAATAGCCTGCCTCCGGATGATTGCGATCTTTGCGGATCAGATCGCCTTCAAATCACCCAGCAGCGTCGGGATCAATTCCGAAACGGTCGGGTGGATTGGCATGGACCACTTCAGCACCGGGTAGGTTGTGCCGGCATTCATGGCGTCGATGAAGCCGTGGATCACCTCGTCGCCCTCGATCCCGAGGATAGCTGCACCCAGGATTTCCTTGCTCTCCGCATCCGCGACCACTTTCATGAAGCCCTTGGTTTCGCCGCGCTCATTGGCGCGGCCGACTTTGCTCATCGGGCGGGTCGAGACCATGATCTTGCGGCCCGAGGCGCGTGCCTGCTTTTCCGTCATGCCGACGCGGCCGAGCGGCGGGTCGATATAGAGCGCATAGGCCGGAATGCGGCTCGACACTTTGCGATCGCCACCGTCGAGCAGATTGGCTGCGGCGATCTCGAAGTCATTATAGGACGTATGGGTGAAGGCACCGTGGCCGTTGCAGTCCCCGAGCGCCCATATGCCTTCGACATTGGTGGCTAGCTTGTCGTCGACGCTGATGAAGCCACGCTTGTCGATAGCCACACCTGCAGCATCGAGGCCGAGATCGTCGGTATTCGGCGTCCGGCCGGTGGCGACAAGCACGTGGCTTGCCTCGATCGTTTCGGAGTCGACCGTAACAGTTGCACCATCGGCGCCCTTGGCGAAGCGGATGTCCTTGACGTCGGTATGGATCCTTATGCCCTCGGACCTGAGGATATCGGCGATCGCATCGGAAATATCCTCGTCCTCGCGGGAGGCGAGTTTCGGGCCGCGCTCGATCACCGTTACCGCCGCACCGAAACGTCGATACATCTGTGCAAATTCCAAGCCGATATAGCTGCCGCCGATAATGGCGAGATGCTTCGGCAGGCTGTCGAGATGGATGATGCCGGTGCTGGTCAGATAATCGATATCGGCAAGGCCCGGCATGTCGGGGATTGTCGGGCGGGCGCCGACATTGAGGAAGATCTTCGGTGCCGTCAGCGTTTCGCCATTGACGACGACTTCTTTCGGGCCTGTGAAGCGGGCATGGCCGTAGATGACGGTCATGGTCTTCATGCTGCCGAACCAGTCGCTCAAACCGTCGCGGGCATCCTTGATGATCGTTTCTGCGCGATCGCGCACGGTCTTCATGTCGATTGCGATTTCGCCCGGGATCTGGACCCCGTAGTCGGCACCGCGCCGCGCCACATGGGCGGCGCGCGCACTTGCTACCAATGTCTTCGTCGGCATGCACCCTGCATTGACGCAGGTGCCGCCAAGGAACTTGCGTTCGATCAGCGCCACCCTCATGCCCGTTTCCGCCATGCGGGCGGCGAGGAATGGGCCGGCCTGGCCGGCGCCGATGAAGATTGCGTCGAAGCTCTTCATCAGACTGCCCACGCGATGATAATGGCGCCGACGACAGCGACGGCATCTTCGATCAGGGCAGCCGGACGATCCTGGCCGAAGGAGGCTGCAAGTTTGCCGCGGGCGGCTGCGCCGCCGAGCGTACCGATGACCGCGCCAATGATGCCGGCGATCAGGCCGCCGAAGAGCAGGCTGCTAGCGACACCGATGACGGCACCGCACAGCGCGCCGACGATGATGCGGGTAGCGAACTGGATCGGCACCTTGCGTGAGGGGGTGGAGGGCAACTGGTCGGTGATGAGCTCAATAACGGCGAGCGCCGTAAAGATCCACGGCGTCCATTGGTAACCCATGAAGGCGAGCGGTGTCTGAGAGAGATCGAACCAGCCGAGTGCAGCGCCCCAGGCAATGGCAGCAGGTGCGGTCATGGCGCGAAGACCGGCAATGACGCCGATCAGAAGTGCGAGCAGCAGAAACATATGCAAATCCCCCTTGCACCATCGGCCTCTCTGCCGCGGTGAGGGGAGGTTTGCACATTGTCATCCAGGTTGCAATTCGCCTCGCACGTCACGGAATCAGTTGGAGAAGGCGGCAATGCCTGTGATTGCACGACCGAGAATGAGCGCATGAATGTCATGCGTTCCCTCGTAGGTGTTGACCACTTCGAGATTGACGAGGTGACGGGCGACGCCGAACTCGTCGGAAATGCCGTTGCCGCCAAGCATGTCGCGGGCTGCCCGGGCAATCTCCAGTGCCTT
This sequence comes from Rhizobium sp. BK377, assembly GCF_014193935.1. Classification (NCBI taxonomy): domain Bacteria; kingdom Pseudomonadati; phylum Pseudomonadota; class Alphaproteobacteria; order Hyphomicrobiales; family Rhizobiaceae; genus Rhizobium; species Rhizobium sp. BK377. Next base: position 106,666 of record NZ_JACIAC010000003.1, on the reverse strand, counting down.
GCCGCAGGAATTGCGCTTGAGGATCGACGTCAGTTCGACAGGCGGATGGCCCTCTTCCTTCATGCGGCCGAGACGCAAACATCCCTGAAGACCGAGCGAGATTTCAGTTGCCATATCGGCAAGCTTCTTCTGGATGAGCTGGTTGGCGGCAAGCGGCCGGCCAAACTGCTGGCGGTCCAGCGTATATTGCCGGGCCGTCGCATAGCAGGCTTCGGCTGCACCCAGCGCGCCCCAGGCGATGCCGAAGCGTGCGGAGTTGAGGCAGGTAAACGGACCCTTGAGGCCGCTGACGTTGGGCAGCAGGTTCTCTTCCGGCACGAAGACATTGTCCATGACGACTTCGCCTGTGATCGAGGCGCGAAGCCCAACCTTGCCCTGGATCTTCGGCGCCGAGAGACCCTTCCAGCCCTTTTCCAGGATGAAACCGCGAATGAGGCCATCGTCGGTCTTTGCCCAGACGACGAAGACATCGGCAATCGGCGCATTCGAGATCCAGGTCTTGGAGCCTGTCAGGCTATAACCGCCATCGACCTTCTTTGCCCGCGTCGCCATGGAGCCCGGATCGGAGCCGTGATTGGGCTCGGTCAGGCCAAAACAGCCGATCCATTCGCCGGTCGCAAGTTTCGGCAGATATTTCTGCTTCTGCTCTTCCGAGCCGAAGGCGTCGATCGGCACCATGACGAGGGAGGACTGCACGCTCATCATCGAACGATAACCGCTGTCGATGCGCTCCACCTCGCGGGCGATGAGACCATAGGCGACATAGCCGAGGCCGGCGCCGCCATATTCCGGATCGATCGTCGGGCCGAGAAGGCCGAGTTCACCCATCTCCCGGAAGATTTCCGGGTCGGTCTTCTCATTGCGGAAGGCTTCGAGCACACGGGGGCCGAGCTTCTCCTGCGCATAGGCATGTGCGGTCTCCTGCACCATGCGCTCCTCGTCGGTCAGCTGCTCCATGAGCCGGAAGGGATCTGCCCAGTCGAAAACCTCGCGCCTATGCTGCATGTCCAATCTCCTCACCATCATTCAGGCATGCCTGATCTATGGTCGCATAGACCTGCCCGGTTACGGCGTCAACAAGACGGGGTCGCGCACCAAAGATGCAGAAGTCATCTTTTCAAATGCGGATCGTTGCGCCAGTTTGCGGGCGACAGATTCTGGAATGAGGAGGCAGACATGTCATCAAGCGATCTCTTCGTATCGGCCGAAGGCGCCGAATGGGTAAACCCGGAGCCGGGCGTGACCCGCCGGATCATGACCTATCTGCCCGAGATGATGATGGTGGAAGTTGCGTTCGAGGCAGGCGCCGTTGGTACTGCGCATTTCCACCCGCATATACAGGCGAGCTATGTTGCCGAAGGCAGCTTCGAAGTGACGATCGACGGCCGCACTGAAGTCTTGAACCAGGGCGGCAGCTTCATCGTACCGCCCAATCTGGTCCACGGCGTCAAGGCGCTGGAAAAGGGGCGCCTGATCGACACATTCACTCCGCATCGCGCCGAATTCCTGAAATAATCACATCTCCGCCTTCGCCTTTCGTGCTGTGCCGATATAGGGCGGGATGAAACAGGCGTCTTCGCTGCGTGCCGTTTCCCTCAGGAAATCGATGACGGCGCGCACGCGCGGCGCTTGCTTCAAGTCGCGGTGGCAGGTGATCCAGTAATGCCGTTTGAGATCGATTTCGTCGGGCAGCACGCGCACCAATTCAGGATAACGGCAGGCGAAGAAATAGGGCAGGATGCCGAGGCCGAGGCCGTTTCTGGTGGCCGTCAGCTGCGCGAAGATGCTGGAACTCTGGAATTGGGGCTTGATGCGCGGATGCACGTCGCCGAGATAATCGAGCCCCGGCGCGAAGATCATTTCCTCGATATAACTGATGAAGGGATGGTTCAGCAGGTCGTCACGCGTCCGGATCGGCTCGGCGCGCGCCAAGTAATCGCGGGAAGCGTAGACCTGCAGATGATAGTCCGTCAGCTTTTCGGCAAAGTAGGGGCCGCCTTTGGGCTCGTCGAGGACGACGGAAATATCCGCCTCCTTGCGGGAGAGCGACATGATCTGCTGAATGGTGACCAATTCAAGCGCCAGATGCGGATGGCGGGCGGCAAATTGCGGCAGGACGGTCGCAAAGAAGAAATTCGCAAAGCCTTCCGGCGCACTCAAGCGAACGAGGCCGCGTTGGCTCAGCGAGCCATCGGACAGGTCGGCGCGCAGCCGCTCCGTTTCCTGTTCCATCTTCTCGGCGGTTTCGACGAAGCGCGTGCCCATGGCGGTCAGCACGTAGCCGCGGGGATTTCGCTCGAAAAGCTTGACCTTCAGGGCAAATTCCAGCCGGTCGATGCGCCGCGAGACGGTCGCATGGCTTGAGCGCAACTGCCGCGCCGCCGTTGAAAGCTGACCGGTGCGGGCGACAGCTAGAAAAAACTGCAGATCGTCCCAAGTAAATTGCGAAGCGTGGCTCATCGGCGTCGCCCATCCGTCTACGTCTTTGGTCTAATGTCGCCCACAAAGGCGCGCGTTGTGATTGTCACCGCGGCGGCATTATGACGGGGTCTGTTCAAAAACGAACAGATACTGTTTGGAATTAGATGTAAACCGCCAGTTGCCTCATGGAGGAAATTCCGTGATCGTAAGGGAGGAGTGATCGCTTTGAGGAGGGCGGGTCGCCAATTTTGAACAGATTCTCAATCTGGCCAATCTCTGGGAGGAGAGACTATGCGAAAGAAATTCATTGCGTCCGTTGCCTTTTTGCTTGCAAGCAGCACTGCCGTGTTCGCCCAAAGTGCGGCCATTTCCGATGGCAAGGTGAAGATCGGCATTCTGAACGACCAGTCGGGCGTCTATGCCGACTTCGGTGGCAAGTCCTCTGTCGAGGCTGCCAAGATGGCCGTCGAGGATTTCGGCGGCAAGGTGCTCGACATGCCGGTCGAGATCGTCAATGCCGACCACCAGAACAAGCCTGATATCGCCTCCAACATTGCCCGCCAGTGGTATGACACCGAACAGGTCGATGCCATCATGGAGCTGACGACATCTTCCGTGGCGCTTGCCGTGCAGGCCATAGCCAAGGAAAAGAAGAAGATCGATATCGTCACCGGTGCGGCGACGACGGATCTTACCGGCAAGGCGTGTTCACCCTATGGCTTCCATTGGGCCTATGACACCCATGCTCTGGCTGTCGGCACCGGCGGCGCGCTGGTCAAACAGGGCGGCGACAGCTGGTTCTTCCTGACGGCGGACTATGCCTTCGGCTATTCGCTGGAACAGCAGACCACCGATTACGTGAAGGCGAGCGGCGGCACGGTCGTCGGTTCGGTGCGTCATCCCCTGTCGACCCAGGACTTCTCGTCCTTCCTGCTGCAGGCGCAATCGTCGGGCGCCAAGGTGATCGGCCTTGCCAATGCAGGTCTCGACACGTCGAACGCCATTAAACAGGCCTCTGAATTCGGCATCACCCAGGGTGGTCAGCATCTGGCGGCGCTGCTGTTCACGCTTGCAGAAGTCCATGGCCTCGGCATGGAGGCGGCGCAGGGCCTGACGTTGACGGAAGGCTATTACTGGAACCGCGATGACCAGAGCCGGGAATTCGCCAAGAAGTTCTTCGCCCGCACCGGCAAGATGCCGAACATGATCCATACCGGCACCTATTCGGCCGTTCTGCAATATCTGAAGGCGATCCAGAAGGCTGGCACGGATGAGACGGAAGCCGTCGCCAAGCAGCTTCATGAAATGCCTGTCGATGATGTCTTCGGCCGCGGCGGCACGGTTGGCCCGAACGGCCGTATGATCCACGACATGTACCTGCTGCAGGTCAAGAAGCCGTCGGAAAGCAAGGAGCCGTGGGACTATTTCAACGTTCTCGCCACCATTCCGGGCAAGGAAGCCTATATCGACCCCGCCAAGAGCGGCTGCGATCTGGTGAAATAAGATATGGCGGTCTCCGCATTTGAAACTCGGGCCAAGCCGCGGGTGGTGCTTTCCGCCCGCGGCCTGCGCCGCGATTTCGGCGGCTTCACGGCCGTCAGGAATGTCGATCTCGATGTGCATGATGCGAGCGTGCATGCGCTGATTGGGCCAAACGGTGCCGGCAAGACGACGGTGTTCAACCTGCTCACCAAGTTCCTGCAGCCGACATCAGGCACCATCACGCTGATAGGCACTGACATCACCCGGACGCCGCCCGACCGGGTGGCGCGCATGGGCCTCGTCCGCTCCTTCCAGATATCCGCCGTCTTCCCGCACCTTTCGGTGCTCGACAATGTTCGGGTCGCCCTGCAGCGGCCGAACAATCTGTCCACGCAGTTCTGGCGGCCGCTTTCGGCACTCGACAGCCTGAATGACCGCGCTGAGCAATTGCTTGCGAGCGTGGGGCTTTCCAAGGAGCGCGATCACGTCGCCGCAGATCTCTCCTATGGCCGCAAGCGTGTGCTGGAGATTGCCACCACTCTGGCGCTCGATCCGAAAGTGCTGCTTCTCGACGAGCCGATGGCCGGCATGGGGCAGGAAGATGTCAGCGTCGTCTCCGCCATCATTCGCGACGTCGCCCGCGACCGGGCGGTTCTCATGGTCGAGCACAATCTCTCCGTCGTCGCCAATATCTGCCAGCATGTGACCGTTCTGCAGCGTGGGGAAATCCTCGCCGAGGGCGACTATGCAGCTGTCAGCCAGGACGAGCGCGTGCGGCAGGCCTACATGGGCACGGAGGAGCACCACTGATGGCGCCGCTTCTCGAAATTCAAGGTCTGAATGCCTGGTACGGCGAAAGCCATATTCTCCACGGCATCGACATGACGGTCGGTGAGGGTGAGATGATCACCATTCTCGGCCGCAATGGCGTTGGCAAGACGACAACTTTGCGCACCATCACCGGCATCGTACGTGCGCGAAAGGGAAAGCTCAGTTTTGCCGGCACCGACATGATGCAGGTGCCGCTTCACAAGACAGCGCACAAGGGCATCGGTTTCGTTCCGGAGGAGCGTGGGATCTTCGCGACGCTGACGGTTTCGGAAAATCTGATGCTGCCGCCTGTCGTGGCGCCCGGCGGCATGACTCTCGATGAGATCTATGAACTCTTTCCAAACCTTTATGAGCGGCGCACGAGTTCCGGCACCAAGCTTTCGGGCGGCGAGCAGCAGATGCTGGCGATCGCCCGCATCCTGCGCACGGGTGTGCGCCTCTTGTTGCTCGACGAGCCGACCGAGGGGCTGGCGCCCGTTATCGTCCAGCGGATCGGGGAGGTTTTGAAGACGCTGAAGGAACGCGGCATGACCATCGTGCTTGTCGAACAGAATTTCCGTTTCGCAAGCCGTATTGCCGATCGCTTCTATCTGATGGATCATGGGCAGATGGTCTCCGAATTCCCGGTCAGCGAACTGCCGCAGCGCATGGATATGCTGCACAAGGTTCTGGGAGTGTGATGCGATGACGATGATCTTCGGCATTCCCTTGCAGGCGCTGTTCGGCCAGCTGTTGATCGGCCTGATCAACGGGTCTTTCTATGCGCTGCTGAGCCTTGGTCTTGCGATCATTTTCGGTCTTCTGCGCGTCATCAATTTCGCGCATGGCGCCCAGTACATGCTCGGCGCTTTCGTTGCCTATCTGCTCTTGAATTATCTCGGTATTGGCTACTGGCCGTCGCTGGTCCTGGCGCCCGTCATCGTTGGGCTTGCCGGCGCTGTCATCGAGCGGCTCTTCCTGCGCAGGCTCTATGATCTCGATCCGCTCTATGGCCTGCTCTTCACTTTTGGCCTGGCGCTCGCCGTCGAAGGCACGTTCCGTTATCTCTACGGCTCGTCGGGCCAGCCCTATGCAACGCCGCCCGCACTTGCCGGCGGCATGAACCTTGGCTTCATGTTCCTGCCGATCTATCGCGGCTGGGTAGTGGGCGTTTCGCTCGTCGTCTGCATTGGCACCTGGCTCTTGATCGAAAAGACCAAGCTCGGTGCCTATCTGCGCTCGGCAACTGAAAACGCCACTCTGGTGCAGGTCTTCGGCGTCAACGTACCGGTCCTTTTGACCTTCACCTATGCGCTTGGCGCCAGCCTTGCTGCCTTTGCCGGTGTGCTTGCCGCACCCATCTATCAAGTCTCGCCGCTGATGGGCTCCAACATGATCATCGTCGTCTTCGCCGTGGTCGTCGTCGGCGGCATGGGCTCGATCATGGGCGCCATCATCACCGGCTATGTGCTCGGCATCGCGGAAGGTCTGACCAAGGTCTTCTATCCGGAAGCCTCTAACATCGTCATCTTCGTCATCATGGCGATCGTGCTTCTCATCAGGCCCGCGGGCCTCTTCGGACGGGATGCGTGACATGGCTGACATCACCGAAACGATCCGAACGGAAAAGAGCCGCACCGCCCTTTCGGTGCAGGCCGGCTTCCTGATCATCGGGCTCCTGCTTCTCTTGCTCGCGCCCTTCTTCTTCTACCCGATCTTTCTGATGAAGCTGCTCTGCTTCGCGCTCTTTGCCTGCGCCTTTAACCTGCTGCTCGGCTACACGGGGCTGCTGTCCTTCGGTCATGCGACCTTCTTCGGCGGGGCGGCCTATTTCACCGCCTATACAGTCAAATCCTGGGGATTCCCGCCGGAGCTCGGCATTCTCGTTGGTGTTGCCGGGGCGGCCCTTCTCGGCTTCGTCATGGGCTTCTTCGCGATCCGCCGCCAGGGCATCTATTTCGCCATGATCACGCTGGCGCTGTCGCAGATGTTCTTCTTCTTCTGCCTGCAGGCCGAATTTACCGAAGGCGAGGACGGCATCCAGTCCGTGCCGCGCGGCCACCTCTTCGGCTTCATCGATCTCAACAGCTCTACCAACATGTATTATTTCGTGCTGGTACTGTTCCTGATCGGACTTCTGATCATCTGGCGCTTCATCAATTCACCCTTCGGCATGATCCTGAAATCGATCCGCGAGAACGAGCAGCGGGCGATCTCGCTCGGCTATTCCGTGGCGCGTTACAAGCTCGGCGCTTTCGTGATGTCGGCAGCCCTTGCCGGGCTTGCCGGATCGGTCAAATCGCTGGTCTTCCAGTTTGCGACGCTGACAGATGTCGCCTGGCAGATGTCGGGTGAGGTGATCCTGATGACACTGCTTGGCGGCATCGGCACGCTGATTGGCCCGGTATTCGGCGCGGGCCTCGTCGTGACGCTGCAGAACTATCTGGCGACTTCGGAATTTCCGGTGACCATCATCACGGGTGTGGTCTTCATGATCTGCGTGCTGATTTTTCGCCGCGGCATCATCGGCGAATTCTACGCCTCGCGGCTCGGGCGTAAACTGGGCTTTGTCTATCGCCGCTGAACGGGCGGACCTCTTTCCTGCAATGGGAAAGGATGTGCAGCGGCGCCGCGAAATCCCGCCTCCTCGGCCCCGGGGAGGCGGGATGCAGGCATTTCGGAGTGCATGATCCATGGATCGCTATGACTACATCATCGTCGGGGCAGGTAGCGCCGGCTGCGTGCTCGCAAATCGGTTGTCAGCTGACCGCAACACGAGGGTCTTGCTGTTGGAGGCGGGCGGCAACGACAATTACCACTGGATCCACATTCCCGTCGGTTACCTCTACTGCATCAACAATCCGCGCACCGATTGGTGTTTTATCACCGCGCCCGAGGACGGGCTGAACGGGCGGGCGCTGAACTATCCGCGTGGTAAGGTGCTCGGTGGCTGCTCCTCGATCAACGGCATGATCTACATGCGCGGCCAGGCGCGCGATTACGATCTCTGGCGGCAGATGGGGTGCACCGGCTGGGGCTGGGAGGACGTGTTGCCGTTCTTCCGCAAGTCGGAGGATCACTACAGGGGCGGGGACGAGATGCATGGCGCCGGCGGCGAATGGCGCGTGGAAAAGGCGCGCGTGCGCTGGGATGTGCTCGATGCCTTCCAGCAGGCGGCCAAGGAGGCCGGCATTCCCGAAACGGCGGATTTCAATCGCGGCAGCAACGAAGGCTCCGGCTATTTCGACGTCAACCAACGCTCCGGCATCCGCTGGAACGCGACCAAGGCCTTCCTGCGCCCGGCGATGAAACGCGGCAATCTCACTGTGATGACGAAGGCGCAGGTTCGGCGATTGTTGATCGACGAAGGCGCCGTTGTCGGCGTCGAATTCCAACATCGCGGCACGGCAAAGCGGGCCTATGCCGCAAAGGAAACCGTGCTGTCGGCCGGCTCCATCGGTTCGCCACACATTCTGGAACTGTCGGGCGTCGGCCGCGGCGAGGTTCTGCGTCAGGCTGGCATCGATGTGCTGACAGAGGTGAAGGGCATAGGCGAGAACCTGCAGGATCACCTGCAGCTTCGGCTTGCCTACAAAGTGACGGGCGTGCCGACCCTCAACGAAAAGGCGTCGAAGCTGATCGGCAAGGCGGCGATCGGGCTTGAATATCTCATGCGCCGCTCTGGGCCGATGGCTATGGCACCGAGCCAGCTTGGTATCTTCACCCGTTCGGGACCGGACAAGGAAACGCCCGATCTGCAGTATCACGTGCAGCCGGTGTCGCTGGAGAAATTCGGCGATCCGGTCCACGCCTTTCCTGCGATTACAGCGAGCGTCTGCAATCTCAGGCCGGAAAGCCGCGGCTCCGTGCATGTTTCCAGCCCGGATTTTGCCGCCCAGCCAATCATTGCGCCAAGATACCTCTCGACGCAGCGCGATCGCGACATAGCTGTTCGTTCGATAAAGCTGACGCGCAGGATCGTGGCTCAGCCCTCGTTCGCCCGTTTCCATCCGGAGGAATTCAAGCCGGGTCCGAGCTATCAGAGCGAAGCGGAACTGGAAAAGGCGGCAGGCGATATCGGCACGACGATCTTCCATCCCGTCGGCACCTGCCGCATGGGCGTCGATCGGGATAGCGTGGTCGATCCGCGGCTCCGGCTGCGGGCGCTCGCCAGGCTGAGGATCGCGGACGCCTCGGTGATGCCGGCCATCACGTCCGGCAACACCAATTCACCGACGATCATGATCGCCGAAAAGGCAGCGGCCATGATCCTCGAAGACAACAGATAGGAGATGACCATGGCAAGGATCGGATTCATCGGGCTTGGCAATATGGGTGGGCCGATGGCCGCCAATCTCGTCAAGGCTGGGCACGAGGTTCTGGGTTTCGATCTGGCGGCACCGGTGCTGAAGGCCGCCGAGGAGAGCGGCGTGAAGCCCGCGAGCCACGCGAGCCAGGCGGTCAAGGAGGCCGAGATCGTCATCACCATGCTGCCGCAGGGAAAACATGTGCTGACGGCCTGGGCGGATATCCTGCAATCGGCCAATCAGGGGGCGCTCGTCATCGATTGCTCGACGATCGATGTCGAAAGCAGCCGCAAGGCGCATGAGATGGCCAAGGCCGCAAGTTGCCGGTCGCTCGATGCACCGGTTTCCGGCGGTACCGGCGGGGCGAGTGCCGGCACGCTGACCTTCATGGCTGGCGGATCCGAGGAAGCCTTCGCCAAGGCGAAACCGATCCTGGAGGCCATGGGTAAGAAGATCGTCCATTGCGGCGAGGCCGGCGCCGGACAGGCAGCGAAGATCTGCAACAACATGATCCTCGGCATTTCCATGGTCGGCGTGTGCGAAGCCTTCGTGCTTGCCGAAAAGCTCGGCCTTTCGCATCAGGCGCTCTTCGATGTCGCCTCCACGTCATCCGGGCAGTGCTGGTCGATCAATACCTATTGCCCGGTGCCGGGACCTGTGCCGACATCGCCTGCCAATAACGACTACAAACCGGGCTTTGCGGCCGCACTGATGCTCAAGGATCTCAGGCTCTCGCAGGAGGCCGCACTTGCAAGCGGCGCCTCCACGCCGCTTGGCGCAGAGGCCGCGCAGCTTTATGCGCTCTTCGAGAAGCTCGGCAACGGCGGCAGGGATTTCTCCGCCATCATCGAGCTGTTCCGCGAAAAGACGTGAGGCGGATTTATCGCTCCCAATAAGCGCCGATGCTCATCCTATGGCGGTCATGGCTGCGCTCGGTCTTCAGGAAATCGCGGATGCGTTTTGCTTCGGATCGTTCGCAGCCGGCCCAGACGAAAGTGTCGGCATCGGCGTCGGCCAGCGCGTTTCTGACGGCGCTCTCGACGAGACCCATCGTGCCGGCGGGCGCGCCATGACGATGCATCCAGATGAGGTCGACCTTGCCGGCCGATGGCATCCCAAGCTCTTCCGATGGACCATCGACTTCCAGGAAAATCCGTAGCTGCGTTCCAGGGGGAACTTCGGCGGCGATACGCGATATGGCGGGCAAGGCCGTCTCGTCTCCTGCGAGGATCATTGACGTGGCTTCCGGCACGCCGCCTCCGCCGGGGCCGAGTGCGCCGGCGATATCACCGGGCTTCGCATTCATCGCCCATTCGGCGCCAGGCATGTTTTCGCCCTCATGCAGCACAAAGTCGATATCGATCTCGCCGCGCTCCAGATCGATGCTGCGGAACGTGTAGATGCGCACGGTCAGCGCATCCTCGTCCTTCGCCCATTCGATGCGGCCGTCCGCGCGCAGTTTCGGCCAGACGGGCGTGCGACCCTTCGGCGGAATGAGCAGACGGAAGTGCAACCCGCCGTGAGCGAAATGCCTGGCATCGTCGCAGGCCACAGTCACGCGGCGCATATGCGGGCTGACATTGCGGGCGCCGACCACCCGGATTTCGCGCAAATCTGGCAGCTGGTCCGCTTTCGGCGCGTCCGACCAGGTTATTTTCAATCTCTCTTCACCGGCGAACTGGAAGAGATGCTCGGCAAGCACCGAGCGGACATTCTGAAGCGCCCGCGCGCTCCTGCAGGAAAGCTGGATGGCGAGCTTGCGGCCTTCGTGGCGGATATCGGCCCTGCCGGTAATCATCTCCAGCGTCACCAGATCGCCTTCGCGCTTGACGGTGCTGTGTTCGGCAAAATGCGAGCAAAGCGCGTCGAGCATCCTGCCGGGATCGACGGCGATTGCGACGCCAGATGCGATAAAAGGCTCAGCTAGCATTGTTTGATGTCCTTTTGTCAAACTGCTCGGGTGAACAATGCCATGCGCTACAACAGATAGCTGACCGGCTCGTTGCGAACCGGATGCGGGAAGACGCCCATGCCGACACCGAAGATCGACTGCAGCTTGTCGGCCTGCATGATCTCGGCCGGCGTTCCCTCTGCGGTGATCTTGCCGTGGTTGAGGGCGATGATCGCATCGCAATAGCGGGCCGCGAGATTGATGTCGTGCAGCACGATGATGACTGTGAGCCCACGTTCGTGGCTGAGTTCCTGCACCAGCGAAAGAACGCTTGCCTGATGGGCGAGGTCCAGCGCCGACGTGGGTTCGTCGAGCAGCAGGCAACGGGCGTTCTGCGCAAGCATCATCGCGATCCAGGCGCGCTGGCGCTCGCCACCAGACATGCTGGCGACGAGACGGTCGGCAAAATCCTCGAGTTCGGTACGGATGATTGCTTCCTCGACCATCTCGCGGTCCGTGGCGCTGAAACGGCCGAGTGTGCCGTGCCAGGGAAAGCGGCCGAGCGCCACGAGTTCGAGCACGGTCATGCCGTCAGTTGCCGGGGTGAACTGCGGCATGTAAGCGACATGGCGGGCGAAGGCGCGGCTGCTCCAGTCGGCGGCGGCCTTGCCGTCGAAGGAAATCATACCGTTCTTTGGGGCGACCTGCCGGGCGATGATTTTCAGAAGTGTGCTTTTGCCGGAACCGTTCGGGCCGACAAGGCCATAGATGCGGCCAGCCTCGAGCGTCAGATCGATGCCGTTGAGGATGGGCCTGGTGCCGATGGCATAGTCTATTCCGGAAAGGTTCAGGAAGGGCGTGGACACAAGGAAACTCCGGTTTCGCTGCAAAGGTTCGGGAGAAGCCCTCCCTTTATAGCAGGCTCCTCAAAAACTAAACCTGATTTGTCAACTTACCATTTCTTGCTGAGCTTAAATGTGACCGTGCGTGCATCGCCGTAACCGCAGACTGTCAGACCTTGGCAGCTTGACACATATTCCTTGTCGAAGAGATTGGCGACGTTGAGCGAGGCGCCCCAGTTTTCGTTCTCATACCGGATCGCCGCGTCGAAGAGGGTGGCGGCCGGTACCTTCTCGGTATTGAGCTCATCGGCCCAGGACGTTCCCTGGTGACGGACACCTGCGCCAAAGCTCAGGCCTTCCAACGTACCTGTCGTAACCGTGTAGTCGAGCCAAAGCGACGCTGTCACCTTCGGCACGATGTAAGGCGATTTGCCGATCAGGCGTGGGTCGGCTTCGTTCTCAAGCACTTCCATATCGGTATAATCGACCCCCGCAATGACCTTCCAGTTATCATTGACGTTGATCTTGCTTTCCAGTTCGAAGCCGCGCGAGCGCACTTTGCCAAGCTGGCTCTGGGCGAAGGTCGCTGGGTTGGTAACCGTGTTGTTGCGCTTGTCGATCTGGAAGACGGACGCGGTGATGGAGCCATCGAAGAAGGTCGGCTCGTATTTGACGCCACCCTCAATCTGGTAGCCTTCTTCCGGCTTCAGCGGACCGGAGACGCCTGTGCCGATCAGCGGATTAAAGAAGGTTGCGACGCTGACATAGGGCGTCAGGCCGGTGTCGAATTCATAGGCAAGACCGGCACGACCGCTCACGGCATTGTCGTCCGAACTATAAGACGTTCCGACAATGGCATCCGAATTGGTATCAACATAGTCGTAACGGCCGTTCAGCGTCAGCAGCCAGCCGTTGCCAAAATGGATCTGGTCCTGAGCGTAGAGACCAAGCTGCCTCTGAGTGACTGTCTGATCAATCTGAATGTCGTTTGCCGGCTGGGGCAGGCCATAGATCGGATCGGTGGCGCTGATCGGCGTCGCGACGGTCGGCCATGTCGGCCATTTCTGCAGATTGTCGAGTTTGTAATACTTGTAGTCCAGGCCGACGAGCATGTTGTGCGTGGCGCCGCCAAACTCGGCGTCGCCTTCCAGCCGATTGTCCATGCCGAAGGAATCGACTCCGGAGCGGCCTTCGAAGCCGACACGCGCCAGCAGATAATCGGGACCTGTTGGCGCCCCGCCGTTCCAGCCATTCAGATATGGGCCGATCTCATGCTTGTCGAGGCGGCCATAGCGCAGGTTCTGGGAGAACTTGATGCCATTGTCGAATTCATGCTCGAATTCGTAGCCGATCATCTTCTGGACATAGCTGCCGTCGTCGATATCGGGCTCGCCATAGAAGGCATCCCGCGGGATTTTGCCGAAAGGTGCATCCTTGACCGTACCGACATAGGGGAAGAAGCCGTTGCCGGTATGGACCTGGTCGAGGCCGCCGATATAACCCCATACCGTGAAGCTCGTCGCATCGTCAGGGGTGATTTGCAGTTGCGGCATGATGAAGCTGCGGAAATCACGAGAGGAATCCGAATAGTTATCGCCACCGGCAACCTTTCCGGTGATGCGATAGGTCATGGTCTCGCTGGAGCCGACCTTGTCGGAGATATCAAATCCCGTGAAGGCGTTGCCATTACTGTTGATGCCGATATCGGTGTAATAGAGTGGCTCGTCCAGCGGGCGCTTGCGCACGAGATTGATGATGCCGCCCGGGTTGGCGCCGCCATAGAGAACCGAGGCAGGACCCTTCAGGACATCGACGCGCTCCAGCATGAAAGGATCGATCTGGAAGCCGCCGAAGCCATAGCTGAAGAGCGTGAGGTTGTCGAAGAAGACACCGGTCTGTGTGGCGTTGAAGCCGCGGATGTAGAACCAGTCGGTATCGGGGTCATTGCCGAAGGGCTGGGTTGTGACGCCGGGAGTGTAAAGGAGCGCCTCATCGACCTTGTTGGTGATACCACGGTCATCCATTTCCTGCTTGCCGATGACGGAGACTGACTGCGGGATTTCGTTGATCGGCGTGTCGCTCTTGGAGCCGGCAGTCGAATTCTTCGCGACATAACCTTTGACCGGGCCGGTGGCGCTGTCATCGCCGCCTTGGATGACGATCGGCGCCAGTTGTGTCGGGCTGACGTCCTGAGCAAGAGCGGAGGATGCCGCCATGATGCCGGCGACGGCCGCTCCTGCCATTAGATATGCCCTGAAGATGAGCCGCTCAGTCTGCGATCGCATAGAATACCCCACTCGTGCCGCGGCTTTTCCTGCCACGGTATGGCTTTGAATAAGTCGAGTGTTTAACTCAATTTTAATTTGCCGGATTGTCGCGATCGGGTGGAAATTGAACGTTCTTGGGCAATATTCCGCGCGGCGTGCAAAAGCCCGGACGTGTTGCACTTACGCAATCTGCGCCTTTTTCCAGTTCGCCGGCGTGGTTCCTAGGTTCTTGCGGAAGACACGGGTGAAATGGGCCTGGTCGGCAAAGCCGGTTTCGACAGCGATGGTTGTCAGCGGATACTCGCTGCGCACGAGCAGATGTTTTGCGCGATCGAGGCGGAGATTGGTCTGATATTGATGCGGCGCCACACCGGTCGATGCCTTGAAGGCGTGGCTGAAGTGCGATTGCGACAGGCCCGTGACGGATGCCAGTTCCTCAAGCCGGATGTTGCGCAGGCAGTTTTCCTCGATGAAATCGGTGGCGCGGCGTAATTGCCAGCCGGCAAGCTTGCTGCGCTTGCGCGGCTGCACCTTGGTAAGCTTCAGCACATCGATGATGAGGGAGAGCGACAGGCCGTCGCCATAGAGATCATGCAGCGGCTGCGGATTGACACATTCGGCGGCAATCAGCTGGGCGAGCGACAACAGGCGCTCGTCGGAAAACAGGAGTTGGGCATTGGCGAGGCGCTGCGGATCGAGATCGTCGCCGAGCCTTCGGCTGATCGTCTCGACATCGAAATGAATGTCGAGATGGCGCAGCGAATGCACATCCACCAGATCGGCCCAGACTTCCATATCGGCCGGCACATAGGAGATTGGCCGCTTTTCGGTGTCCTGAACCGTGCCGTGGGCGCGTGGCGAAAGCTTTACTCGCGAATTGCCCGGCCCACGCTTTTCAAGGAGGATGAAAAGCCGCGGGTCGCGCGATACGTAATAGCCACCGGAATGGGGAGCGCAGTCCACATCCCAGACATCGGCCACGATGCCGTTCCACACCCGACGATTGACGCCTTTGGTGACGGAAAAGCCGTGAATCCTGTTTTGCATGCGCGGTTGAAACGTCATTTCCACTTCTGTCTCCGACCGACGGCCGAATAAACCTTCGTGTTAAACTCAAGTTTAATACAGGAGGCGGAGTGGGATGACAATCACCCAGTTCATGCGGGTGGAAATGCCGCTATCAGGCGACGGAGAAGGTCAACCTAGCGCTGTCGCCGAAGCGGATGTCGATCTCCCCGGGTTCGGTGAGTTCGACCGCCCCGCTAAGAGTACCCGTCGTGACAAGCGCGCCCGATTTCAGTGAATCTTCTGGGCGCAGCGGGTCGTTGGCGTAATCGACCAGCCAGGTCACGATGTCGCCCTTCGGATGTTTGGCAAGACCGTCATAGATCGTCTTGCTGTCTTGGGTGACCTTCAGCGGCGTGCTTGCCGCGGTATCGATAAAACTTTTTGCGACGGAGGGGCCGAGCACATAGCCGCTATTGCCGAGGCGGTCTGCGAGGAAGAGAAGGAAGGAGACAGCACCGCTTTCCTTGACCGCGCTGACCAGCAGTTCGGCGCCAAGATAAGCGGTGGAGATCGCCTCCAGCACTTCGGCGCGGCTATAGGGGGCACCCTTGCGATAGGGCAGATCCCTGCCCAAGCGAACGGCAATTTCGGTTTCGAATTTCAGGCCCGGTTACCAGGCAATGGTGGCGCCGGAGGTGGCTTCGGCATAGGGATGGAGAGGTGCGGTGACCGGCTGGCCCTCGGGCGAGGCCGTGACTTTCCAGGCGTTGCTCGTAACCCCTTCTTCAATCTTGAGGGCATCCTGGGTTGCCATCGCCTGGTTCAGATCAGCCGGCAGCGAAAAGGTGCTCGTCGGCTCCTGCTTTGCGGCCTGGCGCAAGCCGCGGAGTTTGGTGGCCAGTGCGCGCGGGTCGAATGAATCAGTCATGCTGTTTCCTCCATCAAATCGAGAGGTGCCACAGTAGCGGCGCAGCCGACGTGGACAAGGCCAGTCTTGGAAAGGCTGTTATTCCATCGCGGCGTACCAGCGCTCCCGGTAGGCGGGAAGGCCTGGAATTGCCTGCGGCGAGAAGTGTTTTTCCACCCCGGATACCGGCTTGATGCCGGCAAGCAGGGCAGCGCCCTGACTGGTGCCGGTAGAGCCCGGCAGCGCCATCGTATCGCGGCCGGTGATTGCGGCAATCAGCGACAGATAGGTCTCGTTCAATGCGAAAGGACCCTCGACGATGATTGGACCTTTGGCGCCGATCAACCCGAGGCAGGCCTCCGTCATCAATGCGAGATAGAGGCAGGCAGCGGCATATCGTTCGTCGCGGCTCGCATCTTCCGCGTTGATCCAGCGGCTGACCTTGCCCGGAAAGGGACCGGAGCCGGGCGCCACGTTCGGCAGCAACATGATGCCCCTTTCGACGACATCCGCGATAACAGCTTTTGCCTCTGCATCGCCGACCTTGCCGATCTCGGCCGAGAGGATTTCGAATTCGCGACCGCCCATGAAGCGGGAGGAGGGCACGGCGCGGCCATAGGCATCGACATTGGCGAGCGCATCGCGCTTGGCGTCGAGATGGGCGAGATCTCCGCCGACGCCGAAATTGATGACCCAGGTCCCGGTCGAGACGACGGTAAAGGGCGCCTCGCGGCCGACGAGATGCGGCAGCAGTGAC
Organism: Rhizobium sp. BK377; assembly: GCF_014193935.1. Taxonomy (NCBI): domain Bacteria; kingdom Pseudomonadati; phylum Pseudomonadota; class Alphaproteobacteria; order Hyphomicrobiales; family Rhizobiaceae; genus Rhizobium; species Rhizobium sp. BK377. Next base: position 89,974 of record NZ_JACIAC010000003.1, on the reverse strand, counting down.
GCGTTGGAATCATGGATGCCGCAATAGACCGGCACCGAGAGACCGATTTCTTCGGCAATGTCCGGCAGAACGGGACCGAGTGGATCAAAGGCCGAATGGATCGGCGCCATCCGGTCGCGAATGGCAAGCGCATCGACCAGCGAAGAGTAGGCACCGGTCTTCGGGTTCCAGAGGTCCGTGTGGCAGCCGAGCGAGGTTGCCTCGTTTGCCGCCACGCCGGTCAATCGTGCCGACCAATATTGTGCATAGGTGAGGATGGTTGCGACCTTGGCGAACTCTCCGGCAAAAGCCGTTTTCTGGTAATGGAGTTGCGCCCCGATATTCAGACCCATTGAAAGACGGGGCGAGAAGGTTTCGGTGAAGGGCGGCCGCAACGCGTCATAGGCGTCGCGGATCTCCTGCGGGTATTCATGCTCATAGTCGATGACGGGCATCGCAAGCTTGCCGTCGGCGGCGAGCAGGGCCGCGGCCGCGCCATGCGTGGTGATCGAGATCGCGTCGAAACCCGGCTCACTGGCAAAGGCTTTCAGCGAAGCGAGAGCGAAGCTCCAGAGTGCTTCAATATCATAATGCGGATAGAGGCCGTCGCGGATGACCGTATTCGGCTGCTTGCGGACGGCGATTTCTGCGCCCGTCGCACTGTCGAGAACGACGACCTTGGCGTTTGTCTTGCCGATATCGAGAACGGCGATGCGGCGGTAATCGCTCATGGCATATGAAAAACAGTAACGAGGTCGCTCTGTACGGGCGAATTGTCCGGATTGGACGCCATGATATCAGCCATATGCGCCCACCATTTCTTCATGACGGGATGGTCCGGCAGGCTTGCCATCGTGTGATCCTGCGGCCGGGTCAATACGCCGAAAAGCGTGTTGGTCTCGCGGTCGAGATGAATGGAATAGTCGCTGGCGCCGGACTGATGCAGTAGCTCGACCAGTTCCGGCCAAATCTCGTTATGGCGCTTGCGATATTCAGCCTCCATACCGGGATTGAGCTTCATCTTGAAGGCGTGTTTTTCCAGGGTCATTTGGCGCTCATGGCTTTGATGCGGCGGGCGATGATCGGGATCGCGATGGTGATGATCAGGAGCAGGCCGATGAAGATCGACATGACGATGCCGGGCACGTTCAACAGGCCAAGGCCGAAAGTGACAAGGCCCATGACGAAGGCGGCGATGACGACGCCGCCGATCGTGCCGGAGCCGCCGAGGATCGAGATGCCGCCAAGCACGACCATGGTGACGACTTCGAGTTCCCAGCCTTGCGCGATCGAAGGACGCGTCGAGCCGAGGCGCGAGGTCAGGCAGACGGCGGCGACACCGCTCATCACACCGGTCAGCAGGAAGAGGATGAATTTGACGCGCTCGACCGGAATGCCGGAGAAACGGGCGGCAAAATCATTGTTGCCGATCGTATAGACTTGTCGGCCGAAATTCGTGGCATGCAGCAGGATGGCAAAGAGGATCGCCAGCACGATGAACAGTACGAATTCGAAGGAGAAGACCCAGACGACGTAACCCTGGCCGAAATAGGCGAAATCCGCCGGATATTTGCCGTAGGCCTGGTCGCCGAGCACGATGTAGGAAATGCCGCGGAATAGGCTCATCGTGCCGATGGTGACGACGATCGACGGCAGCTTCAACACCGAGACGAGGAAGCCGTTGAAGATGCCGCAGAGAAGACCGGTGCCGATGCCGATCAGCACGAGGCCCGGCGTACCGACGCCGACCTGCGCTGCAGCACCCATGGCCGTCGAGGCAAGGGCGATGATGGCGGCGACCGACAGGTCGATTTCGCCGGCGATGACGAGCAGCGCCATGGCGAAGGCGATCATCGCCTTTTCGGTGAAGTTGAAGGTCGCGTCAGACAGGTTCCAGGCATCGAGGAAATAGGGCGAAGCCACGGAATTGAAGATGAAGATCAGGACGGCGACGCCGAAGAGCAGCACTTCCCAGCTCGACATGATGCGCTTGAAGGGCGTGCCGAGCCGATCGGGGATGACGCGTTTTTCAGGTGTTGACGAAACGGCGCTCATGCTGCGACCTCCGCTGCTGCGCGATCCCGCAGGATGATACGCCCGCGATTGCGCTCGCGCCTTGCGTTGAAGACGACGGCGAGGATGATGACGGTTCCGGAGATCGCCATCTGCGTGAAAGGCGAAATGCCAATGACGGGAAGGGCGTTCTTGATGACGCCAAGAAAGAGTGCGCCGAGCACCGTGCCGGCTACCGAGCCGACACCGCCGGCAATCGAGATGCCGCCGATGACGCAGGCCGCGACGCTATCGAGTTCGAAACCGTTGGCAATGTCGACATAGGCGACTGCATAACGGGAAACCCAGAGATAGCTGGAAAGACCGGCAAGCGCACCGGAGAGCACGAAGGCCAGAAATTTCGTCTTGCCCGTATTGATACCGGCATAGACGGCGGCCGTCGGATTGCCGCCGGTCGCATAGGCCGACCGGCCGAACTGGCTGTAGCGCAGCAACATATACATCAGCCCGACGATGATGATCGCAACCCAGCTTAAGACCGGCAGGCCGAGGATCGGCGCGCGGGGAACGGCAAGGAAAGTCGGCGTCATCTGATGCGCGTTCACCCAGGCGCCGCCCGAGAGCACGAAGGCCATGCCGCGATAGATGGTGAGCGTGCCGAGGGTGACGACGATCGGCGGGATTTCCAGGCGCCAGACGAGGAAGCCGTTGATCGAACCGAGGGCTGCGCCAATTACGACGGCTGCGAGAATGAGGACGATGAGCGGCAGTCCAGGGAAGGCAGCATTCATCATCGCAATCGCCATGCCGGTAAAGGCAAGGTTGGCCGCGACCGAAAGATCGATCGATTTTGTCAGGATGACCGTCATCTGGGCAAGCGCCAGGATGATCAGGATTGCCGTATCGTTGAAGATGCCGGCGAGATTGTCCGGTGTCGCGAAATCGGCAGCGCGCGTCGAGAACACGGTAATCATCACCACGATGATGGCAAAGAGCAGGGTTTCGCGTTTTCTGATCAGTCTCATCATACCCGTCACCTCATGCATTTCCGGTCGCCGCGCGCACCAGCGCTTCCGGTGAAAGCCGATCGCGTTCGAAGAGCCCGGCCGACAGGCCTTCTTTCATGACCAGAACGCGGTCCGACATGCCGATGATCTCGGGCAATTCGGAAGAGATCATGATGATAGAAAGGCCCTCGGCAGCGAGCTCGCTTATGAAGCCGTGGACAGCAGCCTTCGAGCCGATGTCGATGCCTTTAGTTGGCTCATCCAGGATGATGACCTTGGGCATGGTGGCGAGCCACTTGCCGATGACGACCTTCTGCTGGTTGCCGCCCGAAAGCGTGCCGACCGGCACTGAAAGGGCAGCGGCACGCAGGTCCAGGCGTTCGGCATATTTGCGGGCGAGCGCGAATTCTTCCGCCGCCTGCAGGAAGCCCTTGCGCGAGGTGCGCGTCAGCGAGGGCAGCGTCATGTTCTGATAGATCGGCATTGGCAGGGCCAGTCCATGGCGGCCGCGCTCTTCCGGCACATAGACGATGCCGGCGCGAATGGCGTCATGCGGAGAATTGATCGAAATCTCCCGGCCTTCAAGCGATAGTCTGCCGGAGAGCGGCCTGGTGATGCCGAAGAGCGATTGGGCTAGTTCCGACCGTCCGGCGCCGATCAGGCCGTAGATGCCTAGAATTTCGCCCTTGCGCAGCGTCAGCGAAATGTCGCGGAATTCGGTGCGGTGGCTGTATTTTTCGACTTCGAGTACCGGCCCGCCGATCGCCACGTCGATCTTCGGGAAGGCGTTTTCGACGTCGCGGCCGACCATCATGCGGACGATTTCGTCCTGCGGCGTTTCCTTCAGCTTCCCGTGACCGACATCGCGGCCGTCGCGGAAGACGACATAATTGTCGGCGATTTCGTAGAGCTCGTCGAATTTGTGGCTGATGAAGAGGATGGCCTTGCCGCTTGCCTTCAGGCCTTCGACGATGCGGAAAAGATCGTCGATCTCCTTGCGTGACAGGGCAGCGGTCGGTTCGTCCATGATGACGATGCGGGCCTCGATCGACAGAGCGCGAGCGATCGCCACGAGATGGCGCTGCGCAATCGAGAGGTCCTTCAGGCGGATCGTCGGATCGATATTGCTTTCGAGCGAAGTCAGCAGCGTTCTTGCGCGGCTATTCATCTCGCTCCAGTCGATCGTGCGCCAGCGTGTGCGTGGCGCATGGCCGAGAAAGATGTTTTCAGCAACCGAAAGCTCGTCGAAAAGCACGGTTTCCTGATGGATGGCGGTCACGCCGGCATCGATGGCGGCCTGTGCCGTCGCAAAATGCACCGGCTTGCCGTCGACGATGATCTCGCCCTCGTTCGGGCGGTAGATGCCGGTCAGGATCTTGACGAGCGTCGACTTGCCGGCGCCGTTTTCGCCGATCAATGCCGTCACCTTGCCGGGATAGAGCGCGATGCTGACATTATCGAGCGCCTTCACGCCCGGAAAGATCTGCGAGATGCCGCGCATTTCCAGAATGGCGGCTGCGTCGTCGGTTTTTTGATCCGCGACGGGGTGTTGAAGGGCAGGGGACATCAGCAAGCTTACCACCATCGAAAGAGAAGCCCGGCGGCAGAGCCGCCGGGTGTCCGTTCATGATCTCTGAAATCAGAAGACCTTGGAGAACTGGTCGATGTTCGAGGCATTGTAGACGAAGGGGTCGGCCATAGCGGCTTCGCCATTGTCGCCGATCTTGATCTTGCCCATGCGGCCGGCTTCGATTTCGCTGCCCGGCTTGCCATCGGCATCACCCTTTGCCAGATGATAGGCGATCTGGGTTGCGGAATAGCCGAGGTCGATCGGGTTCCAGATGGCGAATTCCTTCGTGGCGCCCGACTTGATCGCGCCAGCCATTTCGGATGGCAGGCCGAGACCGGTGACGTAGACCTTGCCAACGAGGCCCTTGTCTTCAACGACCTTGGAAGCAGCCAGAACGCCGACCGTCGTCGGAGCGACGATGACCTTGACGTTCGGGTTGGACTTCAGGAGGCCTTCGGCTTCACGATAGGACTTGTCCGAGAGGTCGTCGCCGTAAACCGTGGTGACGAGGTTGAGACCCGGGAAGTCCTTGAGCTGCTTCTTCATCTGGTCGATCCAGATGTTCTGGTTGGTCGAGGTCGTCGTCGCCGACAGGATGGCGAAGTCACCCTTGCCGCCGTCGAGATGATCCTTGGCGAGCGTCAGGCACATCTTGCCGATCAGCTCGTTGGAAGACGGGTTGAGCTGCAGGATGCGGCCTTCCGGAGCAACGCCGGAATCCCAGGAGATGACCTTGATGCCGCGCTGGGCAGCCTTCTTCAGAGCCGGAACGACAGCGTCCGGATCGTTTGCCGAGATGGCGATGGCATCGACGCCCTGGGCGATCAGCGAGTTGATGACTTCGATCTGGCCTTCGGCCGTCGTGCTCGTCGGGCCGGTGTAGATCACTTCTACGCCGCCGAGTTCCTTGGCTGCTTCCTGAGCGCCCTTGTTGGCGGCGTCGAAGAAACCGTTGCCAAGCGACTTCACGACGAGGCCGATCTTGATGTCCTTGGCGCTTGCGGCGCCGGCCATCATGGCGACGGCAAACGCCACGCCGATTGCAAGTGTCTTTGCAAGTTTCATGTCATGTCCTCCCACTGAGTTTTAGACTTCCACACCTCGCCGACGCCTCATGCGACCGACGAGGAATCCTCCTTCACTGCCTGCGCCATTGGGCTCGCGACAACGAGCCGGACACCTGCATTCTCGATCATACGGGCCGCCTCATCGGCGATACCGTCGTCGGTTATGATCGTCGAAACCCGGTCGAGCGCACAAAGAATGAGGCTCGACCGGCGATTGAACTTGCTGGAATCGGCCATGACAACCAGCTCGTCGGCCTGGTGCATCAGTTTCTGCTCGCTCTGGATGATGAGGGCATCCGCCTCCATGATGCCGAGCGGGCCGACGCCCTGGGCGCCGATGAACATGCGCCGCGCATAAAAATTGCGGATCGCATCATTGTCGAAGGGCGACAGGATCAGGCTCTGCTCGCGATAGATCGCGCCGCCCGGCACTGTCACACTGTTCTTGGAATGCTTCACCAGATGTTCGGCAATGGCGAAGGAATTGGTCATGACCTGCATGCGATGGCCGGCCATGTAATGCACCATCTGGAAGGTCGTGGTGCCGCCATTGATGATGATGGCGTCGCCAGCCTCGCACAGATCGACGGCTGCTCGCGCAATTGCGCGCTTTTTATCGATGTTGACTGATTCTGACACCCGGAAGGGACGGCCCGCAAGATTTCCGAGCTGCGGCGGATGGACAGCTTCCGCACCACCCCGGACGCGCCGGATCTTACCCTGCACGTGAAGAGCCGCAATGTCGCGCCTGATCGTCGCTTCAGAAGCGTCCGTCAGCTCGGAAATGTCCTGAATCGTAACGACGGACTTTTCCTGGACAGCGCTTAAGATAATGCGATGGCGTTCGCGTTCGTGCATTGGGCTCCTCCTCTTGTCATATTTATTTCGTATCCGTTAAAGCCTGTCAATCAGAAACGATCATAAATTTTCATATTGCGATGCAGCATAATCGAATTTGATCGTTTTCGATTGACAAGCGCCATTTTGATGCGCGATACCGTGAGCGAAAGGGCGTGCTTATCGCGGTGCCCGCAGGCCTATACACAAGCCTATATGGGAGGATGACATGGCGGCAAAGGTTCGACTTCTCGAGAACCGGTGGGATGATGCTTATGCGGCGGGCCTCGATGAGCCCGGCAAGCTTCTCTATCGCTCGAATCTGCTCGGCGCCGACAAGCGCATCACCAATTATGGTGGCGGCAACACGTCGGCCAAGGTCATGGAAACCGACCTGCTAAGCGGCGGCAAGGTTCAGGTTCTCTGGGTCAAGGGCTCGGGCGGTGATGTCGGCACGATCAAGCTCGACGGTTTCGCGACGCTTTATCAGGACAAGCTGGAATCGCTGAAAGGCATCTACAAGGGCGTCGAAGACGAAGACCGCATGGTCGGCTTCCTGCCGCATTGCACTTTCAACCTCAATGCCCGCGCCGCTTCGATCGACACGCCGCTGCATGGTTTCGTGCCCTTTACCCATGTCGACCACATGCATCCGGACGCGATCATCGCCATCGCCGCCTCCAAAAACTCCAAGGAACTGACCAAGCAGATCTTCGGTGACGCGATCGGCTGGCTACCGTGGCGCCGCCCGGGTTTCCAACTCGGCCTCGACCTTGAAGCTTTCGTCAAGGCGAACCCCACGGCTAAGGGTGTCGTGCTCGAGAGCCACGGCCTCTTCACCTGGGCAAACGATGCCAAGGCCTGCTACGAACTGACGCTCGATATCATCAACAAGGCAATCGAATGGTTCGCCGGCCAGACCGAAGGCAAGACGATCTTCGGCGGTGCCGTCGTGCAGAGCCTGCCGGTAGCAGAGCGCCGCGCGATTGCTGCCCGCCTGATGCCGGAAATCCGTGGCCGTATCGGCAAGCAGGAGCGAAAGCTCGGACACTTCGATGATCAGGACGCCGTACTTGAATTCGTCAATTCAAAGGACCTGCGTCCGCTCGGCGCGCTCGGCACCAGCTGCCCGGACCACTTCCTGCGCACCAAGATCCGCCCGCTGATCGTCGATTTCGATCCGGCCAAGCCCGACGTCGATGCGATCGTCGCCGGTCTCGACAAGGCGCTGGAAGACTACCGCGCCGATTACGCTCGCTACTACAATGCCTGCAAGCACGCCAATTCGCCCGCCATGCGTGACGCCAATCCGGTCATCTTCCTGGTGCCGGGCGTCGGCATGCTGTCCTTTGCCCGGGACAAGGCGACGGCTCGTATCGCCAGCGAATTCTATGTCAACGCAATCAACGTGATGCGCGGTTCCTCGACGGTCTCGGAATATCAGGGCCTGCCGGAGCAGGAAGCCTTCGATATCGAATACTGGCTGCTTGAAGAAGCCAAGCTGCAGCGCATGCCGAAGCCGAAGAGCCTGGCAGGCAAGGTCGCCTTCGTGACCGGCGGCGCCGGCGGTATCGGTCGCGCCACGGCTGCGCGCCTCGTCGGCGAGGGCGCCTGCGTGGTGCTTGCCGATATCGATCAGGCCGCACTTGAATCGACCGAAGCCGAATTCGTGAAGAAGTACGGCGCGGATGCGGTGCGCACTCTGAAGCTCGACGTTACCAAGGAAGACGGAGTCATCGCCTCCTTCGCCGAATCCTGCGTCGAGTTCGGCGGCATCGATATCCTCGTTTCGAATGCCGGCATCGCGTCTTCGGCGCCGATCGAGACGACAGAGCTTTCGACGTGGAATCGCAACATAGACATTCTGGCGACCGGCTATTTCCTCGTTTCGCGTGAGGCTTTCCGTCTCTTCCGCCGTCAGGCGCTTGGCGGCAACGTCGTCTTCATCGCATCGAAGAATGGTCTTGCCGCTTCGCCGAATGCGGCCGCCTATTGCACGGCAAAGGCTGCCGAAATTCACCTTGCCCGTTGCCTGGCGCTCGAAGGCGCAGAGGCCGGCATCCGTGTCAACACAATCAATCCGGATGCGGTGCTCCGCGGCTCGAAGATCTGGAGCGGCGAATGGCGTGAACAGCGCGCGGCTTCTTCGAAGATCGAGGTGGATGACCTCGAGGAACATTACCGTAAGCGTTCGATGCTGAAGCTCAACGTCTTCCCGGAAGACATCGCCGAAGCCGTCTACTTCCTGGCATCCGATCTTTCGGCCAAGTCGACCGGCAATATCATCAATGTCGATGCCGGCAATGTTCAAAGCTTCACGCGCTGATCGCGAGCGGCGGGCGTTGCCCGCCGCAACAAAATCTCTGGGAGGAAGACATGGCTGAATTCAGGATTGCGCCGGATCTGGTCGCAACGGAAAACGACAAGCGCGCTGGCGCGCTGAAGGCTGACTACGAAGCGCTTGGCGCCACACTCGCCCGTCGCGGCGTTGACATCGAGGCGATCACCCGCAAGGTTTCGGAATTCACCGTTGCCGTGCCCTCTTGGGGTGTCGGCACCGGTGGTACGCGCTTTGCCCGCTTCCCCGGCGCCGGCGAGCCGCGCGGCATTTTCGACAAGCTAGACGATTGCGCCGTCATCAACCAGCTGACGCGCGCCACGCCAACCGTTTCGCTGCATATTCCCTGGGACAAAACCGATGTGAAGGAGTTGAAGGCGAAGGGCGATGCGCTCGGCCTCGGTTTTGACGCGATGAATTCCAACACCTTCTCGGACGCGCCTGGCCAGACGCTGACCTATAAATATGGTTCGCTCAGCCACACAGATGCGGCGACCCGCCAGCAGGCGATCGAGCATAATCTTGAATGTATCGAGATCGGCAGGGCGCTAGGCTCCAAGGCGCTCACCGTCTGGATCGGCGATGGCTCCAACTTCCCCGGCCAGAGCAATTTCACCAAGGCGTTTGAGCGTTACCTCGCCTCGATGGCGGAGATCTACAAAGCCTTGCCCGACGACTGGCGGCTCTTCTCCGAGCACAAGATGTACGAGCCGGCCTTCTATTCGACCGTCGTACAGGACTGGGGCAGCAACTATATGATCGCCCAGACGCTCGGTCCGAAGGCCTATTGCCTTGTCGACCTCGGCCATCATGCGCCAAACACCAATATCGAAATGATCGTCGCCCGGCTGATCCAATTCGGCAAGCTCGGCGGCTTCCATTTCAACGACTCGAAATATGGCGATGACGATCTCGACGCCGGCGCGATCGAGCCCTACCGCCTGTTCCTCGTTTTCAACGAGCTCGTCGATGCCGAACAGCGCGGGGTCAACGACTTCCATCCGGCCCATATGATCGACCAGTCGCACAATGTGACGGATCCGATCGAAAGTCTTGTTAACAGCGCCAACGAAATCCGTCGCGCCTACGCACAGGCCCTCATCGTCGATCGCAAGGCGCTCGATGGCTATCAGCAGGACAACGATGCGCTAATGGCTTCGGAGACACTGAAGCGCGCCTACCGCGCCGATGTCGAGCCGATCCTGGCCGAAGCGCGCCGCCGCGCGGGCGGTGCGATCGACCCGATCGCTGCCTACCGCACCAGCGGCTACCGCAAAAAGGTAGCCGCTGAGCGTCCCGCCTCCGTCTCTGGCGGCGGTGGTATCATCTGATCGGTTGGAAGCCGTCGATCACGGCTTCCACTGTCCCGCGACCTGCCGGGTGGCGACGTTCAGCCGGTTCCAGACATTGATATTGGCAATTGCGATGACGAGGGCCGCAAGGCTCTTGCCATCGTAATGGCGCGTGCATTCCTCCCAGACCTCATCCGGCACCGGATCGGCTCGGTCGCTGAGGCGAGTGACGGCTTCGGTCAGTGCCAGTGCGGCGCGTTCGGCGTCGCTGTAGTAGGGGGCTTCGCGCCAGCCGGCCACGGCAAACAGCCGCTCGTCGGTCTCGCCGTGCTTGCGGGCAATGCGCCAATGTCCATCGATGCAGACGCTGCAGCCGTTGATCTGGCTGGCGCGCAGATAGATGATCTCCAGAAATCCCGGCGCAAGGCCGACCGTAACAGGCAGTTTGCCGAGGGCATTCAGTGCCTGCATGGCGTCGGGGATGACGAGGGCTGGATTTCCCATTCTCTCTTGCATGCTCAATCTCCTGATGACGTGTTCCGTTTGACGCAGAGCCGGGCAGTTGCCGGTTTCGTTCGTCATGGATTTGACGGACCAGGGGCAGAGAGTGTGACGAGGGCAGCGTAAAAAGATGAGAAGCGAATTGGTGAGCATTTGCTGCGTTGGGAATGAACGGCCATCGTCGCGGCCGTTTCGCAAGCAGCCCACAGGCTCTCCAACGCCGTGAAGTTCCGATCCCGGGCTCCTGCGCCGGCGACAACGATATCAGGCTCAGAGGTGGTTGGGGACGGGGACCCAGCGCCTCGTAGGTGTGGCTGTCCACAATCGCTATCGTGTGCGGACTTTATATCGCAGGGCGACGGCGCCGTTGTCTTTCGTCTCGGCCGAAATGAGCGAGAGTTGTGTCTTGCCCGCCAATCCGCCTTCGAAGGTGACGATAGGCTGGCCGCCGCTACCGTCCAGGGCCGGCGCGACAAGCAGATAGAGTTCATCGATAAGATCAGCAGCAAAGAAGGCGCCGTTGATCGCGGCTCCGCCTTCGAGCAGAAGTTTGCGGATGCCGAGTTCCTTTTCCAGCACATCGAGCGCTACGGGCAGGTCGATATCTGCTGATGGTGAAACGATGTAGGAGATGCCGTCGGCAGCGAGTTCTGCGAGATGGGTGTCCGGCACGGTATTGCCGAGGATGACGACGATATGGTCGCCTTCAATATCCGCTCGCGTGAAATGCAGCTTGCCCGACGTGTCGAGTGCGATCGCGTAATTATTTGCCTTGCGATCGGCAAAATGGTTCGGCCGTTCGACCGAGCCGGCAGATTGTGGCGGATGCGGCTCTCCCTTCGCCATTTCGGCCATCGTCACGCGCCCGACAATCCAGGCGTCGCCCCGCAGTTCTTCATGGATCTGCTGATAGAGCGCCGACCATTCCTTGCGGCCGCCATCGGGACTCTCGGTCCATTTGCTCGGATGCAGGCCGCCGTCGAGCGACGACATCATCAGGCAGACGATTTCCGGTTTCATGGGAATTCCTTTCCGGTGGATGCGGCAGGCGTCAGAACTTGATCGAAAGGTGGCCGCTGTCAGCAATCACAACAGTCGCGTCCGCATAATGTTCGATCTCCGGATAACCCTCCAGCGAATGCTTGTGACCGGCAGCCGTGATGACCATGACGTCGGCTCCAGCTGCCAGTCCCGCCTTCACGCCGGCTTCGACGTCTTCAAATACCAGGCATTCATGCGTGGAGAAACCGAGCTTTTCGGCGCCGAGGATATAGCATTGCGGGTCGGGCTTGCCGATGGTCACGTCTTCCGCCGTCACGATACCCTGCGGCATTGGCAGCCCGGCTGCCTCGAGCCGCCGCTCCGCAAGGCGACGCGGCGAAGAAGTGACGATGGTCCAGCGGTCTGGCGGAAGCGATGCCAGGAAATCGGCAGCACCCGGCAATGCGACGACGCCTTCGACGTCCTGGATTTCCGCTTCGGTGATCTCGGCCGCTTCTGTTTCTGCATCGACGCCCGGAAGGTTCAGCCGCCGGATCGTGTCGATGCCACGCGATCCGTGCATGATCGGCAGGAACTTTTCCACATCCAGCCCGTGCCGCTCGGCCCAGCGTCCCCAGACGCGCTCTGCTGACGCCGTCGAGCTCAGGATTGTGCCATCCATGTCGAACAGGAAGGCAGCATATTGTTTGGAACTGTCAAATCGGAAGGACATCGGGGAAACACCATAGGGAGCGATATGCGCGCCATCAGCCAATGAAAAATGCGGCAGGTCAAGCCGCCGGCAAAATTTCATTAGGCTTGATATGATGCCGCTCCTGTCACATCGTCCCGCTTCCGTTCGTCACCATCTTTGACGCAACAGGATGAGGAATGGATCGATGGACGAGAAACAATGGCTGGCAGAGGAGTTCGAGGCGAACCGTGGGCATCTGCGGGCCGTCGCCTTCCGCATGCTTGGCTCCCGTGCGGAGGCGGAAGATGCGGTGCAGGAGGCGTGGCTGCGGCTGACAAGGTCGGACGGAGGCAGTGTCGATAATCTCGGCGGCTGGCTGACGACGGTCGTCGCGCGGATATGCCTCGACATGCTGCGATCACGCAAGACACGCCGCGAAGAGCCGCTCGACCTGCCGGCACATGGTGCGATTGTCGATATCGTCAGCAATCCGGAGCGGGAGGCAGCCTTCGCTGATTCCGTCGGCATCGCCCTGCTCGTCGTCCTGCAAACGCTTTCGCCGGCAGAACGCGTCGCCTTCGTGCTGCACGACATGTTCGATCTACCCTTCGAAGAGATCGCCGCAGTGATCGGGCGAAGTGCCGCCGCCGCCCGGCAGCTTGCCAGCCGTGCCCGACGCAGGGTGCAGGGGCAGCCGGAAACGCCAGATGTCGATCTCGCGCGCAAGCGCAGCATAGCTGAAGCCTTCCTCATCGCGTCCCGCAACGGCGATCTGGAAGGGTTGATCGCAGTCCTTGCACCGGATGCCGTCTTCCTGCCGGATGCAGCCGCGACCCGTCTCGGCAATGTTATTCCGCTTCGTGGCGCCAATGCCGTCGCCGAAAGCTTCAAAGGACGGGCAACGTCGGCTAAAGTCGCGCTTGTCGACGGCGAAATAGGTCTCGTTGTCTTCATCGGGGGGCAGCTGCGCGTGGTGCTGGCGCTGAGTTTTAACGGGGATAGGATTTCGACCGTCGATGCGATCGCCGATCCGGATCATCTCAGCGATATTGACTATTCGATCTTGGAAGGCTGACGGATCGCAACCAGTGAGTTTTTCAGACAGGCGGCCTCCGATCGGTCGCCTAGCCTCGGAGTTGGACCACGCGAAAATACCGATCGTGAGCGCTTGTTCTCATCCCCGTATCAAGGACCGCGCGGCTTAGTGGCCGCGCCAGCCCATTAATTTTTCAATGCGTTCGGCCGAGCTTCGAACCTGCGCCGTGTAATGACTTTCGTCCGAAAAGGCCTTTTGTTCCGGCAGGACGATGGAGATAGTGGCGACGCACTTGCCTTCACGATCGCAGATCGGCGAGGCGATGCAGGCGACCGCATAATCGGATTCACCCGCCTGGATCGATAGGCGCGATTCGAAGGCCCTGCCTGCCGATTCAGACAACGTGATCGGGTCGATCTCGGCGCGTCCGGTCGGCGAGGAACGGGCGCATCGCTTGAACAGCTCGAGGCGTTCGTCTTCCGGCAGGTGGCCGACGAGCAGGCGGCCGGAGGCCGTCCAATTGAGCGGTACGCGGGTGCCGACACGCGAGGCAACCTGGAAATGGCTGGGGCCGTCGGCCATGGCCAGCACCAGCATGAAATCGCCGTCGCGACCGCAAACTTGAACGGTTTCACCGGCCTGACGACAAAGATCATGCATCTCATGCGTCGCTATGCTCATGAAATCGAGCGAGCGCGCGTAGGCAAGGCCGTAGTGGTATAGCCGCGAGCCGAGCCAGATCGAACCGTCGGACTGGCGCGTCAGCATGTTCTTTTCGACCAGATCGTCGACGATGACATAGATGGTTGAAAGCGGCGCCTTCACAGCTTTGGCGATGGCATAGACACCCGCCGGCGATCCCCTCTCGTAAAGATGATCGATCACCTGCAGCGCCCGGTCGATACCGCTGACGCGTGCGCGGCGACTGCCCTTAGTTCCGGTCTCTTCGATCGGGCTTTCATCTTCGGAGATTGCGGGTGATGTGTTTCCGTCCAACTCAACGTACCTCTGATGCTATACGAGCCTGTTACATTACTATGGCATAGCTACTTGCGAAGCAAATCGCAAAAAGTTGGGAGATAGAAATCTTCAGCGCCGACGGAAATGCTGGTTAGCAGTACAGCGTTGAAAGAGACCTGGAGAAGTTGGTGTGGAGTACGGAATTCGGCGCAGACACTTGCCATCCCGGAACAACGAGCCTCAGCCCGAGTTTTTGTCCCATCAGCAGATATCGGCTGATCGCATGCGGGCTATGTCTCCGGCCAGGCATTGCGGTCAGCAATGGCAAGCCTTCGGGCTTGCCGAGGCCACCGCCGGCGGGCGTCGTCATGATGACGGCATCGCCGGCGGCGAGCGTTCTATCGCCTTAGAAACATAGTCGGAATTGCCTGGGATGTTAAAAAGAGCTCGCATCTCTGCAATGCCGAGGCGGGAAGCAAGCAACAAATACGTCGCAAGGGCTGCCGCCTGTTGACAGCGGCAGCCCGTCTGGGAACAGGGCTTATCCCCAGTGCCGATCGGGCCTTTCAGGGCCAGCGGTCAGATCAGCCGAAGCAGGGCATTGCCGGCAGATTGGCGCGGCTGGCAAAGGACCCGATCATATCGCTCGCCGTGGAGGGACGCGGCTCGCGTTTACGAGCAGCCACCTCAAGGAGTTGCTTGAAGTCGTCAAGCTTTACGCCGTCGGCGCGGAGCACCATGGCGATCAGCGGGTCGCGAAGGGCTTCGGAAATAGTCAAATCTTCTCTGGTCTTTCTCATGGTACGGTCCTCCTTTCGTGGGCGGTCGCCCGTGTTCCACTCCTGCTGCCAAGTGATCCCGGCATTGACTTCTGCAAAGAGTGGTGTTACCGGTAAGTAACAATGCATTTGTTACCGATCGGTCACATTGATGTCAAGGACTTCGTCCGCAAAAAAATCAGAATCATTGAATGAAATCTCCGCAGCTGTTTCAGACGATCGAATCCCCCCGCGGGAGCGTATTGTTTCGACCGCTTCGGAGCTTTTCCGCGAGCGCGGCATTCGTGGCATCGGCGTCGATGCCATTGCGGATGCGGCCGCCACCAACAAGATGACCCTCTATCGGCATTTCGGCTCCAAGGATGAGCTGGTCTGCGAGACGTTGCGCCGCGCCTCCGAAAAGGCCGAGAAGATCTGGCGCGATCTCGAAGCCGCCCACCCCGGCGATGCGCGCGGCCAGCTGCTTGCCTGGGTCGAGGACCGGGCTCACTGTCTCAGCGGCGAGCCCGCAGGTTGCGATCTGGCCAATGCCGCCATCGAATTGAAGGGCGAGGGCCATCCGGCGCATGAGTTGATCGAGCGCCACAAAGCGATGCAGCGCAACCGTCTAGCAGCGCTTTGCGTTGCTGCCGGCGCGCGCGAGCCAGAACTTCTTGCCGATACGTTGACGCTGCTGCTCGAAGGCGCGCGCGTTACCCGCCAGGCCATGGCGGACGGCGGCTGTTCCTGTCATTTTGAAAAAGCCTGCAACGTGGCGATTTCCGCTTTCTGCTGACCTTGCCGCGGCCCAAGTGTTCACGCTTGGGAACCTTGGGGTTGGATGGCCGTTTTCTGCTGATCCAGGAGCAATCTGGAGGCAGAGATGAATTACGCTTATCTCCGGCGCCTATATGCCAGACGGGCCGAACTTGAAGCCAAGCTCGAACTGCACGACGCACGTTATTGCTTCGGCGAAGAGGAAGTGGAGGACGGTACGCAAATCGATCTGCGACAGCGCATCGAGGAAATCTCCGAGGAGATTGCAGCGCTGGAACACTCTCCCGGCTAATCGTTGCCGGCGCTCAGGATGGAAATTGTCCGTTCGTCGAATTTCCCGTCGTAAAAATGATCGATCGCTTTGTGAAAAGGTGAGCCGTGATCGCTGACCGCGGCAAACAGTGTCATCGACGAGCGCAGTTTCAGATCATCAGGGGAACCCATGATATCGTGAGCGCTGCGGTCACTGACGGAGAGGATTGCCTCGACACAGCGTAAGAGACGGCTGCCGAGGATCGGATCGGAAAGGTAGGCTGTGGCTTCCTCCACCGAGCGAATGGCGTATTTTTCCGCCATGGAAGATGTCCCGAGTCCGGCGATCTGGGGGAAGATGAACCACATCCAGTGGGAGCGTTTGCGACCGGCCTTCAGCTCTGCAAGAGCCTGTTCATATATGCCGTTCTGCGCTTCGATGAAGCGGTGGAGGTCGTAATCTACGTCACCGGCCATGGTTCTTCCTTTTCTATGCTTCTTATGCACGTCAGACGAAAGATTTCCATGCCCGGCGAAATGGCCGGCTCTTAGCAGACCTTGTCTGCATAAGGGCTCGTTTCACGGCAATGGCCGTAGCGCTGGTGGTGCGGCACCAGACTATCACCGGGAGATGTCTGCTCCTCAACAGCCGACGTCGTCATCGGATCGGTCGCTGATGTCTGTGCCGACGGTGCTGTGAAACCTACAAAGCTCAGCAGCACGAGGGCACCTACGACGACAATCCGCTCCAGCACCGACAGCTTCTGTGCGCTGACGTGGTCGGCGTAATCGCGTTCAGCCTCGCCAGAGGTCACGTCCTCCTTCACATGCTGATGCACCGTATCCTGGTGACCGGACGTCCAAGTTTCAGATTGTGTCATTTCAAGTCTCCTGCAATGCACCGGGATGCGGCTTGGGAAGGCAAGCTAATGGCGTGCCTATCCGCTTCCCGCGCGCAGCACCGCATGTGTGTCTTAACTGCGGCAAATAGAAGAGGGCTAAATCAAACTCAGTGTTCACAAAATCGTACCAATCATCATGAAAAGCCGTGCAAGGGCTGGTCCTGCGAAATGATAGGCGGTAAATCCTGGGTGATATCCACAGGACTCTCCCTCATGGCCCTGACTTTCGGTGCGATGTCTGTCGCGCAGCTTTCCTTCCTCATCCAAAGCGGCAAGGCCGATCCGGTCGATGTCGCAGAGGCCATCTTCGACGGGATCGAGCAATATGCCGACAAGGCCGTCTTCACTGTGCTGTTGCGCGAGCGCGCGGTGCGGGAGGCTCATACTTCTTCGAAGCGTATCCGCGACGGCCGCTCGCTCGGTGCGCTGGATGGCATTCCGATCGCCTGGAAAGATCTTTTCGACATCGAAGGCATAGCAACTACGGCCGGTTCGGTGGTTTTGGCGGAGGATCCGCCTGCGAAACAGGATGCGGCCATCGTCACAACGCTCAAGAATGCTGGCATGTTGGCCGTCGGCCGTACCAATATGAGCGAATTCGCTTTCTCCGGCCTCGGCATCAATCCGCATTACGGCACGCCGCAAAATCCTCACAGCAAGGACGAGCCGCGCATTCCCGGTGGGTCGTCCTCCGGCGCCGGCGTGGCGGTTGCCGCAGGCCTTGTACCGGTTGCAATGGGCACGGATACCGGCGGTTCGGTGCGTATTCCCGCCGCCCTGAACGGCATCGTCGGCTATAAAGCGACGCGCGGGCGCTATGCCATGGAAGGCGTCTATCCGCTGGCTGCGAGCCTCGACTCGCTCGGTCCCCTCTGCCGTTCCGTGCAGGACGCCGTCTGGATCGACGCGGCCATGCGCGGGTTGACGGCGCCGACGGTAATCCGGCAGTCGCTGAAGGGCGTAGAAATCGTCATTGTCAGGAATATCGTGTTCGACGGCTTGGGCTCGGGCATCGCCGAAGCCTTCGGAGGCGGTGTGGAGCGGCTGCGCAGCGCTGGCGCGCATATCAGCTTCATCGACATTCCAGCCTTTGAGGAAATCCTGGCGCTGATGGAAAAACATGGTGCTCTGGTCACCGCCGAAGCCTTCGCTCTCCATCGCGAACGGCTTGCAGGGCCGGAGGCAGCGCGGATGGATCATCGCGTCGTCCTGCGCACACGGCTCGGCGAAAAGACCGGCATGGCCGATTACATTGCTATTCTTGCCGAACGTACCCGCCTGATCGCCGAAGTCGACCGGCTTGTCGGCAAGCGCTTCCTCGCCTTTCCTTCGGTCGCCCACGTGGCGCCGCCGATAGCGGCACTTGAGCGTGATGACGAGCTTTTCTTCGCCACGAACGTCAAGACGTTGCGCAACACAGCGCTCGGCAATTTCCTGGACTGGTGTGGCGTTTCAATTCCCTGCGGCAAGGGCGAGGCGGATATGCCGGTCGGTTTCCTTCTCTCGGCCCCGGCTAATAGGGACGAAGCGCTGCTTTCCGTCTCGCTGGCGGCGGAAACGGTCATTCGCGGCGACTGGATTTAGGCGATTGCGGGCTTGATGCGGCGCGGCATTCTTGCCAGAGTTCTCACGAGGAAACGGGAGGAGATGAAAGATGCAGGCTTTGCAGAACGGCCGGTTTGCAGTTTCTACATGGTCGCTTCACAGGATGCTGGGTGCAACTTACCCCTATAGTCCCGATCCGAAGAAAAGCGCGGCACGCCAGGAGCCCTATGGGCCGGGCACGGTGAGCCTGCTCGACGTGCCGCGCATGCTTGCCGAACGCGGATTAGGCCGACTGGAGGTTTGCTCGTTCCACCTGCCGAACCTGGACGCCTCTTATTTCGCCGAATTTCGCGATGCGCTGGAAGCCTCCAACATCCTTTTCCAGACGCTGCTCGTTGAGGACGGCGATCCGAGCAATGCCGAGACGGCTGAGCGTGATATAGGCTGGATTGCCGATTGGATCGATATTGCAGAAAAGCTCGGCGCTGAGCGCATCCGCGTCATTGCCGGCAAGCAGGCACCGAATGAGGAGAACCTTGCGCGTTCGGCGCACCATCTGAAGTGGCTCGCTGGGCAGGCGGAGGGAAGCGGCGTGCGTGTCGTGACCGAAAACTGGTTTGCACTTCTGCCCTCGCCGACGGAAATGAACTGGCTGTTGGATGAATTCGACGGCAAGATCGGCCTCAATGGCGACCTCGGAAACTGGGCGGCACCGGCTAAATATGAAGGGCTGGCGAATATCATGCGCCGCGCCGAAATCTGCCATGCCAAGGCCGACTATAATGCTTTCGGACTTGATGCTGCAGACTACCGCCTTTGCCTAGAAATGTGCGAAGAGGCCGGCTATCAGGGTCCCTATACGCTGATCTACGACTCGCCGTTCTTTGCGGATGAGTGGGATGGCATCCTGCTGCAGAAGCGCTTCATCGAGGAATTTCTTCAAGACGCCCCGATGCGCCGCACGGCCTAGGCTGTTCCAGCCCGTTCTTCCAATCCTCACCGCACGTCGCTTTCAAATGATCGCGGCCGATACGCGCTCTGATTTCGGTTATGTTGCCATGTCAGTACCGGCGGCGGCATCTTCCGGGTTGCCGAAGCTCTGGAATTCGGCATTGTCGGTGTCAACAAGAGACTCATCTCGACGGCGATCGCATCTGTCGGCGGCATGAAGAGGTCCGGCATCGGCCGGGACGGTTCGAAATACGCATCGAAGCGTTTCCCAAGCTTAATATAGGGCTATTGATGGCCTGGCGAATTGAGGAGAATGCCATGAGCGCAATCGACATCGACGGCTTTGCAGCCCGGATCAGGAACCATGACAGCGCGATGATTTCCGCTTGGGTGGGCATTCCCGACCCGCTGCTGGTCAATCATCTGGCCCAGGAAGCCTTCGATGCCGTCGTGCTCGATATGCAGCATGGCATGTGGGACCTCCCCTCGGCTGCTTCCGCCGTCGGCCATGCACGAGTTGCCGGCAAGCCGGCAATCGCACGTATTCCGGTCGGCGATTTCGCCTCTGCCTCCCGCCTCCTCGATGCTGGCGCGTCCGGCATCATTGCGCCAATGATCAATTCGGCCGAGGATGCGAAGGCTTTCGTGAGGACAACTAAATATCCGCCGGTCGGTGAGCGCAGCTGGGGGCCGTCTCTCGCGCTCAACCATACCCGCCTCTCGGCAGATGATTATCTCAAGAAGGCCAATGACCTGACGGTCGCGATTGCCATGGTCGAGACGCGTGCGGCGCTCGAAGCGATCGACGATATCCTTGGCGTCCCCGGCATCGATGGCATCTTCATCGGTCCTTCGGATCTCTCCATTGCGCTATCCAACGGCGACCAGGTCGCGCCGAACGCTGCCGAAATCGATAGCGCCATGCAGCACGCCGTTGTCCGTTGCCGTGCGCACGGAAAATTCGCCTGCGCCTTTGCCGGTGATGGCGAACGCGCCGGCGAACTTCTGAAATTTGGTTTTGCCTTGGTCATTGCCGGGGCGGAGACCGCGCAGTTGCGGTCTGGGGCTCGCAGGGCAATCAACACCGCAAGGAAGATTGCTTCCGGCGGCTGATCTAACTCGGCCGCCTTGGAGTTGGCGGATGCGCCCGATGAAGAGTTCCGGCGCTTTCATCGCTCAATCGTGAACACGGTTTCCCAGCTTTCTACGCTTGACGCAATAAAGGCCCAGGCTCTCTGGCCAGATGAAGAAGGTCTCACGCAATCATGTAGCCGCCATCAACAGGCATTGAGATGCCGTTGACCATTGCGGCTTCGTCGGAGAGCAGGAACAGGATCACCTCCGCTACGTCCTCGGGCTCGGCAAACCGGCCGACCGGGATGCGCTTTTGCATTCCGGCAGCCTTTTCCGGATCGCTCCAGGCCTTGATCGCCATTGGCGTCAGCGTAACGGTTGGATGCACGCCATTCACCCGGATCCCTTGAGGCGCGAGTTCCTTAGCCATGACGCGCGTCAGGCCGTCCAGCCCCCCTTTCGAAGCGCAATAGGCGGCATGGTCTGGGATGCCGACGAAAGCGGCGACGGAGGAGACATTGACGATAGCGCCGTGGCGGTGGTCCTCGATCAACGATCGCGCAAATTCCTGCGCGACGATCATCGGGGCGCGCGTGTTCACCGCAATCAGGTGGTCAAAGGCTTCGACGGTGGTTTCGAGAAAGGACTGCAGTTCGGTCGTTCCGGCGCAATTGATCAGAAAATCCGCAGGAAGCGCTGCACGCGCGGCCTCGCGCGTTGCCTTTGCATCGGCAAGATCGACCTGAATGGCCTGGCAGCCTAAATCCTTCCTTAAGGAAACAATATCGTCAGCACTTCTGGTCAGGGCCGCGACCTTGGCCCCACGCTTGACCAATATTTCCGCGACGACACGACCGATGCCCTTGCCGGCACCGGTGACGATTACTTTTTTACCGTCGAAATTCATTTGTTCCTCGCCTTACAGTCGCTGACCCGTTGCCTGATCAAAGATATGAATACGTCGGGGATCAAGATGAAAATGCACCGTCTTGCCGGGCTCGACCTCGATACGTTCGCGGATGAGAGCATCGATCGGTGCCCCGCCGACGCGGCCGAAGATCAGTGTTTCGGAGCCGGTCGGCTCATATACCGACACCTCAACCGGAATGCCGTCGTCGCTGATGGTGATGTGCTCAGGGCGAATGCCGTAGGTCACCGGCTTGCCGTCCTCGGCATTCACGCGATCTACGGGCAGGACGACACCCTGATCGGTGACGACGACCTGTTTGCCCTCCCGGGATGCGATCTTGCCCTGGAGAAAGTTCATTGCGGGGCTGCCGATGAAGCCGGCGACGAAGAGATTGGCGGGGAAATCGTAAAGGTCGAGCGGTTTGCCGATCTGTTCCACTCTTCCGTCCCGCATGACGACGATCTTGCTCGCCATCGTCATGGCTTCGATCTGGTCATGGGTGACGTAGACGGTGGTGGTTTTCAGCCGCTGGTGAAGCTCCTTGATTTCGACGCGCATGGTCACGCGAAGCTTGGCATCGAGGTTGGACAGCGGCTCGTCGAACAGGAAAACCTGTGGGTCGCGGACGATGGCCCGTCCCATGGCGACGCGCTGCCGCTGCCCACCCGACAGCTGTTTCGGATAGCGATCCAGATAACGCGTCAGGTCGAGAATCTCGGCTGCCCTGCCAACCTTCTCGTTGATCTCCGACTTCGGACGTTTCGCCATTTTCAGCGGAAAGCCCATGTTCTCGGCAACGGTCTTATGAGGATAGAGCGCATAGCTCTGGAAAACCATGGCGATGTCACGCTCCTTCGGCGGAGCGTTGGTGACCACGCGGCCGCCGATCCTGATGTCGCCGCTGCTGACGGTCTCGAGGCCAGCGATCATGCGCAGCAGCGTGGACTTGCCGCAGCCGGAGGGGCCAACGAGCACGACGAACTCGCCGTCCTCGATATCGACGCTGACGCCGTGCATCACCTGAAGTGCGCCATATCTCTTGGTGACGTCGCTAACCTGTACGTTTGCCAATGTCGTTTCTCCCTAACGCAGCACGGCCTGTCTCGTGTTAATGCAAAAAGAATTCAAATGCTTACCCTTTCCAGATGATGTAGGCTCCTAGTACGGTGGATATTGCCGCCGCAAACCACACCGACAGCCCGAACGGTTCGATGAAGCGCATCCAAAGCAGAGAGAGCGCGACCCAGATCACGATTGAGATGAACAACCGGTCGAACCAGTTCGTTTCGATCGGCAGGAAGCCCGGCTGTTTTTCGTTGCTTCGAGAATCCGAGGCCATGTCGCTA
Organism: Rhizobium sp. BK377; assembly: GCF_014193935.1. NCBI lineage: Bacteria > Pseudomonadati > Pseudomonadota > Alphaproteobacteria > Hyphomicrobiales > Rhizobiaceae > Rhizobium > Rhizobium sp. BK377. Next base: position 67,184 of record NZ_JACIAC010000003.1, on the reverse strand, counting down.
TCCTTTCACTGCGCCGAAGGTCAGGCCAGCAACGATGTGACGCTGCACCACGGAGAAGACGATAAGCGCCGGGACCAATGTCAGCATCGAGATTGCCGCCATAACGCCCCAGGCCGTCCCTGTCGTCGTCACGTATTCCGACAAGCCGGTGGTGAGTGTGCGGGCGTTGAAGTTGGTAAGCGTCGCGGCAAGCAGATATTCGTTCCATGCGAAGACCCAGGTGAGGATAAGCGTCACTGCAAGGCCGGGTCGGGCTAGAGGAAAGACGATATCGTAGAGGACCATCCACGGGCTTGCGCCGTCCATATAGGCAGCCTCGTCCAGTTCTTTGGGAATCCCCTCTACTGTCGGTCGCAGGGTCCAAATGGCAAAGGGGAGGTTGAAGGAGCAGTAGACGAGGATCATGCCCAGCCGGGAATCGGCTAGCGAAAAGTCTCCGATCCTGTAGACCTGTGTCAGCAGCAGGAAGAGCGGCAGCAGGAAGACCGCCGGCGGCGCCATGCGATTGGTGATCGTCCAGAAGAAAATGCTCTCCTTGCCTGCAAGATCGAAGCGCGTCAGCGCATAGCAGGCAAGAAAGCCGAGGGTCGTCACCAGGATCGCATTTCCCGACGAGATGACGAGCGAGTTGATCATGTATCGCCGCAAAGTCTCATTCGTCAGCACGTCCTGATAGTTCTTCCAGAAGAAGCTCCTGATGACGACGTCCGGCGTCGAAAACAGGTCGAAAGGCTGCTTCACCGATATGACGAAGAGCCAATAGATGGGGAAGAGGGTTGCAAAGCTTATCAGCGTCCACAAGAGGACCGGAAGCCAGGGGTTCTGTCTCTTCATAGCATCAGCCTCTCTTTGCGCGCGGAGCAATCAGGCCAACGTAGAGCAGCCAGCAGACGACGATGGTCAGGTAGAGAACGACGACGGAGATCGCCGAACCGTAACCGTAGTTCGTCTTCGGGAAGACCTCCCTGAAGATATGGACGCCGATGTAGCGCGTTGACGACCCCGGACCGCCGCCTGTCAACATCAGGACCTCGTCGACCGTGCGCAATGCGTCCATGAGCCTGATGAATACTGTAGCCAGGAGGGCAGGGCGGATCAGTGGGAGCGTGATATGCCAAAAGATCTGGCTCTTGCCGGCGCCGTCGATCTGCGCCTGCTCGAAAGGATCTGGCGGAAGCGAGACCAATGCGGCGATCAGAGAGAGGGTGACCAGCGGCGTCCAGTGCCAGACGTCCATGATAACAGTGATTGTAAAGGCCGCGGCGGCACTCTGGCCGATGTTCAGATCATAGCCGAACCAGCTTCGCAGCAGATATGGAATAATGCCGATCGAAGGTGTCGTCATCAGCTTCCACACCGATCCGACGATGATGGGTGCCATGATAAGAGGAAGGGTATGGATTGTCCGGAATAAGGCTTTTCCGGGAAAGTCCTTCATCAGCGCCTGCGCGAGCAGGTATCCGAGGACGAGTTCGGAAACGACAGCGAAGAAGACGAAGGCGGTCGTGATGCCCAGCGAGGCCAGGAACTGTGTGTCGAAGACGAGGCTCCGGTAGTTCGAAGCCCAATTGAAAACCATCAGCGGATTTGCTGCAAACGGATTCCACTGGTGAAACGAAACCCAGACGACGTAGATGAAAGGAAAGATGCCGAAGAGCCCGAGGATCAGGATCGTCGGTGACAGCAGCAGCCATCCAAGCTTTTGTGAGTGCATTGCCTCATCCTCTCGGCACCCAATGGGGCGCCCTCTCGGTCAGGAAAGGAGCGGGCCGCCAACTGAAGACGACCCGCCAAGGTGGGGAGGATGACTTATTTGCGATAGCCGAGCGACGTGAGCTCTTCTTCCGTCTTGGCGGCCATCTGGTCGAGCCCTTCGTCAGGCGCGATCTTGCCGGTCAGGATGTCGAAGAAGATCGGCAGGGTTGCTTCACGCAACTGGGCGTGGAACGGATACGGAGGAGCGCCGGCGAAGAGTTTGCCTTCGTCCTTCAGCATTGTGTAAAAGCCGCCGAGTTTGACGTCCATCGCCTTCACCTTCGGATCATCGAAGGTCGCCTTGTTGGTGATGCGGGGTGCCGCGATCGCCCAGTCGGGTTGTACGTCGTTCTGACCCATGAACTCAAGGAATAGCAGAGCGGCTTCTTTGTTCTTGGATGTGACTGGCAGGCCGAAGGCGCCGCCGTCATAATAGCCGATGTAGCCCTTTCCGGACTTTGCATCTTCCAGAACACCCGGTTCGAGCGGCGGCAGGGCAAAGCCTACTTTGTCGACCACCTTAGACTGTGCGGGATCACTCGCGATCCATGCCGCGTTCTCGCCGTAGATCAACCCTTGAGCAACGCGGCCCGCAGCAAACGTCGTAGCAGTTTCCGTCCAGGTTGATTGCGTCGATTCCGGCGGGGCGATGTCGCGCAGGTGCAGCCAGTATTTCAGCGCGGCCTTCGCCTTGTCGCTGTTCATCGCACCGCCATGCTCGACCGTAGCCGCATAGTTGTTGCTGGCGTCGATGCCCCAGTTGTAGACGCCGAAGGTCGGCGCGATGGATTCGAAATATTCGTACCAGGATGCAGCATGGCCTGTATGGGCCTGGGCGGTGGTGCCCCAAAGTTCGAGACCGTTGTCCTTGCCATACTTGGTGAAGAATTCGGCGATCTGCGTATAATCCTCATGCGTGGTCGCCGGCTTCAGATCCTTGCCGGTTTCCTTCTTGAAGGCCTCCTTGATCTTCGGATCGTCGAAAAGGTCCTTGCGATAGAGGTAAGTCTTCAGGAAGGCTTCCATCGGTACGCCGAAAAGATCGCCCTTCTTGTCCTTGAAATAGTCGGCGAAGCTGGTGAAGTTTGCGTCATCGTAGGTCGGCGCCTTCAGATCCGCCTGATCCTTCAGCGTCTGTGTGATGTTGACCAGGAAGTTGCGCGACAGATACGAGTAGATGATGTCCTGTTCGATGTAGACCATATCATAGATGCCTGTCTTGGCCTCCATGTCCTTGATGGCCTTGTCGTACATCTGATCCCAGGACGTCGTCTCGATTTCGACTTTGATGCCCGTCTTCTTCTCGAATTCCGGCGCCAGCACATTCTTGATGTAGTTGGACGGCGGGGTACTTTCGGTCACGCCATGCAGGGTCACGCCCTTGAATTTGGCGCCCGCGTCGGACCAGAAGTCTGCCCAAGCCGGCGATGCGGCGGTGGCGAGGCTGAGCGTCAGCGCAAGCGCGCTGGCCTTCCAAGCGTAATTCATTTCAATCCTCCCAGATAGCAGCGAGATCATTCGCTGGGCCATTGTGTAGATGAAAATCCCTGCACACGCAATATTTGTTGTCTGAACCTGCAAATATGGGGGCTATCTCGTTGATTTCGGTGGAAAGTAATTTTCTCGAAAGCTACGTCAATCGAAATTTCGGAACAAATTGCTGCATCGCAACGAATTTCTCTCCTATTTGCAAAGTATGATTCCAGAATTTATTTGTTGCTTCTCCATACTAAATGACATAGCTGTTGCGCGACTGAGACGTCCGACGGAGAGAATTAGCTATGCGCCGATTGGGAATCCATTCATTTGTATGGACAGGCGGTCAAACGCAGGAGGGCCTCGAGATGGCTCTCAACAAGACGGCCGAGCATGGATACCGCACAATCGAATTTGCCTATCTGCGCCCCGAGAGATTCAATCTCGATCGTCTGGCGAAGCTTGCGCAATCGCTGGATGTCGAGATCGGTGTGACGATGGGGCTGCCTGTCGACAAGGATATCTCAAGCGAAGATAGGGCGGCGGTCTCCGCCGGCAGGCAGATGTTGGCCGACGCCGTGCGTGCAGTCCGCGACATCGGCGGAAACAAGCTCGGCGGCATCCTTTATTCCGCGCACACCAAATATAACCGGCAGCCGACGAAGAAGGGCTGGGATAACAGCGTCGCGGCGATCGCCGCGACTGCGGATATCGCAAAAGATGCGAGCGTCGATCTCGTCCTGGAGATCGTGAATCGCTTCGAGACGAACCTTCTGAACACGACGGCCCAGGGGTTGAAGTTCATCTCCGAAACCGGGTCGGATCATGTTCGCCTGCATCTCGACACTTTCCACATGAATATCGAGGAAGCAAATCCGGCGGCCGCGATCCGGCTCGCCGGTGATAAGATCGGCTATTTCCACATCGGTGAAAGCAATCGCGGCTATCTCGGCGATGGCGTCATCAACTTCGATCTCATCTTCGATGCGTTGCTCGATATCGACTACAAGCGCGACATCGTGTTCGAAAGCTTTTCAACCACCGTCGTCGATGAAGGCCTCTCGCTCGCCTGCGCAATCTGGCGCGACACCTGGACCGAGAATGATCCGCTGGCGGCGCATGCCAAGCGCTATATCGAGCTGAAATATGAAGAAGCCAAACGGCGCCGCGTCACGAACGCGCGCCCCTGATAATCCTTCTGCCGATCTGCTTCGTAAGTGTAGGCTGGAGCGGTCGATTTGAAGAGAAGTGAACATGAACGACACCGTCTCTATCGGAAGCTCGCCGCGCAGGATCAGGCAAAACAATATCGTCGCAGCCCTGCAGACGATCTACAGCCATCGCCGCCTGAGCCGGGCCGATCTGGCGCGGAAGCTCGGAATGAACCGTTCGTCGTCGGGAGAGATCGTTGCCGAACTGACGGAAGGCGGCTTGGTCCAGGAGTCGGAGGAGAGCAGCAAACTGCGTCCGGAGCAATCCCGTGCCGGCCGTCCGGGGATCATGCTGGAGCTGGTTCCGGATGCGGCATTCTTCGCCGGGATCGAACTTGGCGTCGAGCATATATCTGCTGTTGTCGTGGATTTTTCGGCAGATGTGCGGGCCTCCCGCAGGCTAGCCTTCCACGCGCAGTCCTCGACGGTCGAGGAGGCTGTGGCGCGTGGAGTCGAGCTCATCATGGACGCCACGTCGAAGCAGATGATCGAGCGCTGTAAGGGCCTCGGCATATCTGTGCCGGCGCATATCCGGCCGGACGGAATTGTAACCCTTGCGCCGATCATCGGCTGGCGGGAGGTGTCATTGAAGGAGATCGGGCGGAGTGCCTTTCCGGCCGAAGTGCCGATCGCGGTGGAAAACGACGCCAACGCTTTCGCGATCGGTGACAGTTATCGTCACGGCCTTGGCGGCGTGACGCTCTTCCTGCTCATGGAGACCGGTGTCGGCGGCGGGATCATGATCGACGGAAGGCTGTTTCGTGGCGGTCACGGCCTTGCGGGCGAAATCGGCCATACTCTCGTGCCCGGAAGCGGCGGGCAGAAATTCGAGCAACTGATCGGCCGGGAGGTATTGATCCGGCGGTACCGGGATGCGACCGGCCGCACCGACGTCGATCTGCAGGACTTCCTCGCAGACGTTCGCGATCGCGTTCCTGACGCGGTAAACATAGCGGAGATCTGGTCGCGGCATCTTGCCTATGCGCTGCTCCAGGCCTGTCGTCTGCTCGATCCTGACAGGATCGTGCTGGGGGGCTCTGTGGCCTCGCTCTATCCGATGGTGGCGGCCCGCGTGGCGGTCCACATGTCGGAAGGTCAGAACATTCCTTTTCCGACACCCGAGATCGTCGTCGATGGCGATGCGGAGTTCGGTTCCGCCTTCGGGGCGGCATGCATGCTGCACCGGCGCTTTCTCTCTCTCGAAAACGAGGAGTTCGGCAGCGAAGACGGTGGCTTACAGCGGTCAACGGCGATTTAGCGAACACCTATCGAAGGCAGGAATGCAATGGTTTCAGTGCTGGCTCCGGATCATCTCGGCCCTACGGTTTGTGTCGGCGAGATCCTCGTGGAGATCGTTGCCGCGACGGTCGGAGACGGGTTCCTTGAAGCCCAGCCGCTCGTCGGGCCGTTTGCGAGCGGCGCGCCGGCGATCTTCATCTCGCAATGCGGCCGGCTCGGCGGCGCGGCAGCCATGGTGGGCGCGGTCGGCGATGACGATTTCGGTCGCGTCAATATCGATCGCCTCAAGCGCGATGGCGTCGATGTGTCGACCATTGCCGTCGATCCTGACTATCCGACCGGAAGCGCCTTCGTCCGCTACCGCAAGGACGGCTCTCGCGACTTCGTCTACAATATCGCCAGGTCCGCGGCCGCCCGCTTCGGCTGGTCTCAGGGCGTCAGCGATCTCATCAACCGCACCGGACATCTCCATGTGATGGGGTCGGCTCTCTCGGTTCCAAGCGCGCGGGAGGTGATCGAAAGGGCGGTCGACATCGTCAAGGCACGCGGCGGCACGCTCTCGGTCGATCCGAACATCCGCAAGGAATTGCAACTCGATGTGGAGACCGAGCGCCGATTTTTGCGAACTGTCGCCGCCGCTGATCTTCTCCTGCCGTCAGGGGAGGAACTCGAGCGTGCTGCAGGCATTACGGGCGAAGCCGATGCGATCCGCCGCCTGTTCGAGATCGGCGTGAAGGAAATCGTTCTGAAGCGCGGAGCGGAGGGTGCGACCTATTTCGGCAGGAACGGGGAGCGTATTGATGCGCCTGCGTTCTTCGTCGAGGAGGTCGATCCGACCGGCGCCGGCGACTGCTTCGGCGGAGCCTACCTCACCTGCCGGCGGCTCGGAATGTCGCCGGACGAGGCTCTCACCTATGGTTCGGCTGCAGGTGCGCGCAATGTGACAGTCCGCGGTCCGATGGAAGGTGCCGGCACCCGCCAGGAGCTCGACGCGTTCATCGCTTCGACGGAAAGGCGCTCCTGATGCAGGTAGCACTCAACGAACTGGCTGCACTCAGGGTCCTGCGTCGCCCTGCCGGTATCACCTCCGTCTGCTCGGCCCATCCGATCGTGTTGCGGGCAGCACTGCGCCATGGGCGTGACCATTCAAGCACCGTCCTGATCGAAGCCACCTGCAACCAGGTCAACCATCGGGGCGGCTATACCGGGATGAGCCCCGCGAACTTTGCGGCTCTCGTGCTGCGCATCGCTCAGGAGGAGCGCTGCCCGGAAAATCTCATCGTGCTTGGGGGCGATCACCTCGGACCGAGCCCCTGGCGGGATCGTGCGGCCGAGGAGGCGATGGCGGAAGCCGAGAAGATGGTGGCAGCCTATGTCGCAGCCGGATTCCGCAAGATCCATCTGGACGCGTCGATGGGCTGCATGGGTGAACCCGCCGGATTGAACGACGAGACGACCGCTCATCGCGCTGCCCGCCTTGCTGCTGTCGCAGAGACCGCGGCAAGGCGGGCAGGGAGCGCCATGCCGGTCTATGTGATCGGCACGGAGGTTCCTCCTCCCGGTGGCGCGGATCACGCGCTGACCGCGATCGAGCCGACAGCGGCTTCGGCCGCCAGACGGACGATCGAAGTCCATCGTCGCGTCTTCGCCGAATCCGGCCTCATGGAGGCGTTTGCACGCGTCATCGGCCTGGTGGTGCAGCCGGGCGTCGAGTTCGGCAACCACAATGTCATCAGGTATGATCGCAGCAAGATCGACGCGCTGAAGCAGGTGCTCGATGACGAGCCGCAATTCGTGTTCGAAGCGCATTCCACCGATTATCAGGGCGCTAGTTCGCTGGCCGCGCTCGTCGAAGATGGTTTTTCGATCCTCAAGGTCGGACCGGAATTGACCTTCGTCCTGCGTGAGGCCCTCTACGGGCTGGATCTGATCGCGTCCGACCTGGTGCCAGGCTATGGCGAGCGTCCCCTCTATGCCACGATGGAGGCTTTGACGCTGGCGCATCCGGAGCACTGGAGCCGTCACTATCACGGCACGGAGGATGAGCAGCGCTGGCTTCGGCATTATTCGCTATCCGATCGCATTCGATACTATTGGGTCGCTGAGCAGGCCCAATCCGCGGTTGCGCGCCTTTGCGGCGCACTTGCCGGAAAATTCATACCGCTTCCGCTCTTCTGGCAGCACATGCCGGCAGCCGAACGGTTTTCTGATGCGCCGTTCGACCCGCAGGAGGTCTTGATCTGGCGGGTGACGAGAAGTCTTGCCGAATATCATGCAGCATGCGGCGGAGCGAGATGAGGCCGCCTAACCGAGGAGGAAAGAATGAACGAGTTGAATGGGAAGGTCGCTGCGATCACGGGCGCGGCTTCGGGTATCGGAATGGCGTCGACGGAGGCGATGATGGCGGCGGGCGCCACGGTCGTTCTCGTCGATCGTGATGAGAAGGCGTTAAAGGCAGCCTGCGAGCGTCTCGGGGAACGGGCGATACCTCTCGCTCTGGACCTGTTGGATTCTCAGGCATGCGCCAGCCTTCTTGACCGCGTGTTGTCGAAGGTAGGGCAGCTCGACATTCTTCATGCCAATGCCGGCACCTATATCGGCGGCGACCTTGCGGATGCCAATCTCGATGCCATCGACCGGATGCTGAACCTTAACGTCAATGTCGTCATCAAGAATGTCCGGAGCGTCATTCCGCACATGATCGAACGTGGTACAGGCGACATCATCGTCACGAGCTCGGTGGCCGGCCATTCGCCCGTTCCATGGGAGCCCGTCTATTCGCCGTCGAAATGGGCGATGCACTGCTTCGTCCAGACGATGCGCCGCCAACTTCTGAAAAACGGAATTCGTGTCGGCTCGGTTTCGCCGGGTCCAGTCATCAGTGCGCTACTGGCCGACTGGCCCGAGGAGAATCTCCGCAAGGCGAAAGAGGCCGGTGCCCTGATCGAACCCAAAGAGGTGGCAGACGCGATCATGTTCATGCTGACGCGGCCCCGTAACGTGACGATCCGCGACATCGTCGTTCTCCCAAGCGCATTCGACATCTGAGGAGCCGAACCGTGAGTTATCAGGAAAAATTCCGTCTCGATGGTGAACGGGCAGTCGTCACCGGCGGCGGACGCGCCATCGGACTTTGCTGCGCCCACGCGCTCGCCGAAGCGGGTGCCGCTGTCGTCGTGATCGAGCGTAATGAATCCGACGCAGAGCAGGCCCTGGCTCTCAAAGACCTGGGATACGACGTCGAACTGCGCCTCGGTGACGTGACTGATTCGGCCCGCATGGAGGCGATCGCCAACGAACTCGCCGAAAGCGGCCGTCCGGCGACGGTTTTGGTAAACAACGCCGGGATCGGCCAGAACGGGATTGCCGCAGAAGACGTCACGGATGCCGATTGGCTGCGGATGATGAATGTCAACGTCAACGGCGTCTTCTGGTGCTCGCGCTCGTTCGGCCGCCATATGGTGGCGATGAAACGCGGGGCGATCGTCAATCTAGGTTCGATGTCCGGCATCATCTGCAATCGGCCGCAGCCGCAGACAGCCTATAACGTCTCCAAGGCTGCCGTTCATCACCTCACCCGTTCCATGGCCGCCGAATGGGCACAGCACGGTGTCAGAATCAACGCGGTCGCTCCGACTTATATCGAAACGCCGATGGTCGCGGCAGTCGAAGCCAATCGCGAGCGGATACCGATCTGGCTCAACGATACGCCGATGGGTCGGATGGGCACGCCGGAGGAGGTCGCAAGCGCGGTTCTCTTCCTCGCATCCGGTGCGGCAAGCCTGATGACGGGAGCAATCGTCAACGTCGATGCAGGATTTACCTGCTGGTAGGCCGGTCCGGGTGAAAGTTTCGAGGCGCCTGCGATCCTGCTGGCGCCTCCCTTCTTTGCGCTGGCCTGCCGCACGATCGCCCGTCAGCTTTTGGCCGGATCATCCTTCACGGCATCGGCAAACTTCCGCATCAGGCGGACCAGATTGTCCAGATCATCCGGATCCCATGTCTTGAATATCTCGATTCCTATCCTCTCACGCGCCGCATCGACGCGATCCGTCATCGCTTTTCCCTTCACGGTAACGGTCGCTTCGCTCACGCGACGGTCCAACGCGCTTGGCTGTCGTTTGACGAGGCCTAGGCTCTCAAGCTTGGCGACCTGACGGCTGACCGTCGTGTAGTCCCGGCCGGTCCGGTCGGCCAATTCGACCACGCCAATCGGTCCCAGTCTTTCGATTCCGACGAGCAGAGGAAAGAGGGCCCGGTCGAGCGAAATTCCTGCCTCCTTGACCATTGCCTCATCCCGTTGCGGCCGATTCATGACGCTGACGATCTCAAGCAGCGATCCATGAAGTTCATGTATGCGTTTTGAGATATGTGTATTTTGCACATTTTTTGTTGACGGCATTTCTGATCTCCTGTTATGTGCATAATACACGTAAATAGGGAGCGACAGCAATGACAGAAGATGACGCAATCGATGTATTGATTTGTGGAGCCGGCGCAGCCGGCCTGACACTGGCGATCGACCTCGCCCGGCGGGGTGTATCCTTCCGGCTGATTGAGAAGATGGACGATCCGTTCCGAGGCTCGCGCGGCAAGGGGATACAGCCGCGAACGATGGAAGTGTTCGAGGACCTTGGCATCGTAGATAGGGTTGCCGCATCCGGTGGTTTCTATCCGCATCAGCGCGAATATCGCGGCGACGGTAGCACGAAAGATGTCGCGCTTGTCGAGGCCGGCGAGCAGCTCCCGTCGGAACCTTACGGTATGCCTTTGCTCGTGCCTCAATTCCTGACGGAACGAGCAATGCGGGAGCGCCTTGCCGAACTCGGACATGCTCCCGAGTTCGGCTGCGCTTTGATCGCCTTCGAACAGGATGGCCAAGGTGTAACCGCAAAGATTGCCAATGGCGGTAAAGAGCAGACTATCCGCACACGTTATCTCGTCGGCACCGACGGCGGCCGAAGCTTCGTACGCCAGGCCCTCGCCGTGGGCTTCCCCGGAAAGACGCTCGGTGTTCGCGCCATTGTTGCCGATGTCACGCTGACGGGGCTCAGCTGCGATGTCTGGCATCGCTTCAACGAAGGGTCGATGGAGACGCAGATATCCTTTTGCCCCTTGGCCGAAACAGGGCTTTTCCAGCTGCAGGGACCAATACCTCTGGAAGGCGACATAGATTTGTCGGCCGTGGGACTTACGGCGCTGAGTGCCGAGCGCACAGGCCGGGCGGATATCCTTATCCAGTCTGTTTCCTGGGCATCGGCATTCAACATGAATGCCCGGCTTGCCGACAGCTATCGCGTCGGTCGCGTCTTTCTCGCCGGTGACGCCGCCCACACCCATCCGCCGACGGGCGGCCAGGGTCTGAACACCAGCGTTCAGGACGCCTACAATCTCGGTTGGAAACTCGCAGCCGTCCTAGCAGGCGCCCCGGAGACGCTTCTCGATAGCTACGAGGAAGAGCGCCGCCCGATCGCGGCAGACATGCTGGGACTTGCTTCCAGACTGCTCGAAGACATGAAGCGCGGCGACATTCGGCGTGGCCGTGAGGTGAGGCAGCTGGACATCGGCTATCTCGGTTCGAGCCTTTCGCTCGAAGGACCTCCGCGTCAGGCTCTCGTCCTCGCCGGCAACCGCGCTCCCGACGCGCCGTTGAAGGGCGCCGCAGGGCAACCCGCGCGGCTGTTTGACCTCTTTAAGGGTCCCCATTGGACGCTGCTGGAATTCCAAGTGAAGACGGATGCCATCCAGCCACGCAAGGGACTGCATATTCACGGCGTCGGGCAAGGTGGCGACTTTGTGGACAGCGAGAACCGATTCCGCGACACCTACGAAGTTGCGCCGGGCGACCGGGTTCTTATTCGTCCGGATGGCTATGTCGGTGCAATCGTCTCGCAGGGCGAAGTGGCGGCATTGGAAGCCTATCTCCATGATGTCGGGTTGCGAGCAGGGGCGGCAACCGCCCGATGAATGCTTTCGCGGCACCTCACATAGGTCTCATGATGGCCGATGGTCTATGACACGGTGGTGCGATGTTCGAAACGGATGACACGGAAGTTCTTTTCCAACGATGCAGCGATTTGATCCGTGCCCGGAGCGCCCCGCACGGATTTCCACCTGATCTCGTAGATCAGCTCGCGATGCCCGTCATTGCTATCAGTGAGCCCGGTAAACGTTGCCTCGGAGAGTTCGATAGCCGTTGTCGTCAGATCTGGAATGCCGGCGTCAACCGGCAGTTTGATCGCGACCATGCCCTTCTGTTGACCTGATATCCATCGATCCACCTGCTTCAGCGGGGAAAGGATCAGAACGGCAAGAATGGTCACGATAGCCGCGACTACCATTTGTCCACCGCCGAAGCACAGGCCGATTGCCGTGATCAGCCACAGCGTAGCCGCGGTGGTTACGCCGGTTGTGATGTCGCCCCTTTTCAGGATCGCCCCGCCGCCGATAAAGCCTACGCCGGTGAGTACACCGAGCGGGAAGCGCAATATGTCCATCGATCCATTCGCGCTCTGGCTCGTTGCCAGGAGGATATTCGCCTGGATCATCGAGAGACACGCCGCTAATCCGACGAGGATGGTCGTGCGCAGCCCCGCGACATGTCCCCCTCGCTCTCTGTCGAGGCCGATGAATGCGCCGGCGATGATCGTTGCCGCCAGACGGATTGCGATGTCCGCCCAGCTCGGCGTGATCGGCATCAGGTCGATCAAATCCATTCCATGCTCCCTTGTCCCCGATCAGGGTCTCTCCCCCTAGGATGAAGACCTTCGGGCTCTACCGGGATGGCTTCCGTAAGCCGGATTCCTGCCAATCGGTTAGTGCGGGAAGCTAGAGCGAAACCGGCAAGCCGGCCAGTGGGGTTGTAAACCGGTCACGAATTCGGCAGGGGCAGGTTTGGGCTCACCCCGTGGAGACCTGATGGCGCAGGCTTGCGGCCGAATGGCGGATGACCTCCGAAATCTGAAGCAGTTGCTTGGCGAGAGGCGTAGAATTGCGCCAGATGATCCCGATTGTTCGCAAGGGCTTTGGCGTGCGGAAGCGGGAGATGGAGACATCCGCAGAGCGCGTCTCAACCGGCACCGCCATTTCGGGGATCAGGGTTATGCCAATACCGGCACTGACCATCTGAACCAGTGTCGAAAGAGAACTGCCCTCCATGATTTCCCGGGGACGGGTCGATTCTATGCCGCAGAATGACAAAGCCTGATCGCGAAAACAGTGCCCTTCCTCGAGCAGAAGCAGACGCATTTCGCGCAGGGCCTCGGGTTCCGGCACCGGCTTGTCTCCGTCTTCTCGTCGCCGGACCAGCACGAACTCCTCTTCAAACAATTTGAGTTCGGTGAGCGATGGTTTCGATACCGGCAATGCGACCACCGCCAGATCCAGCTCGCCTTGTGCCACTTCGTGTACCAGCCTGGCAGTCAGCGTTTCGCGCACCTGAATTTCAATGTTGTCGAAGGTCCTATTCAGATCGCTGATGATCGCCGGCAGCAAATAGGGCGCGATAGTCGGGATGATTCCGATTCTGAGCCGCGTCAGCAGCTTGTCCTGCGAAACACGGGCAAGATCCGCAAGCTCGTCCACGGCGCGAAGAATGTCGCGGACGCGCAGCGCAAACAGCTGCCCGAAGGCGGAGAGTTTCACTTCTTTGGCGCCTCTTTCGAAGAGATCGCCACCCAATTGTTCCTCGAGCTCCTTGATTTGCATGGACAAGGCGGGCTGCGAGATCGCGCAGGCATCTGCGGCGTGCCGGAAACGGCCATGGCGTGCCAGGGCTTCAAAATAGCGTAGCTGTTTGAGCGTAAGATTGGTCATAATCTCAGCTTATCGCAGCTATCAGCAAATCCAACTTAAATTTATGAAGGGCTTCCGATAAGAAGGAGTTAAGGGAGGGCGCGCAGCGATCCTGCTGCTGGCTCCTGAGGGAGTGGGAGGCAATCGGGCAGGCAGCCAAGCCGAATGATTAAACGCACGGGCCGCCGTAAGGCGGCAGTCACAGCAAGCAACAGGAGAAAATCATGGACCAGAAACCTGACAGCGCGGGCAAATGTCCCGTTGATCATTCGGCGGCGCGCGGCAAACGGAATCGCGACTGGTGGCCGAACCATCTCGATCTTCAGATCCTTCATCATCACTCCGGTCTTGCCGACCCGATGGGTAAGGATTTCGACTATGCCGAGGCGTTCAAGAAGCTCGACCTCGACGCGGTGAAGAAGGATCTTCATGCGCTGATGACGGATTCGCAGGACTGGTGGCCGGCAGACTTCGGCCATTACGGCGGCCTGTTCATCCGCATGGCATGGCACAGCGCCGGAACCTATCGCATCACTGACGGCCGCGGCGGCGCCGGTCAGGGCCAGCAGCGTTTTGCACCCCTCAACAGCTGGCCTGACAACGTCAACCTCGACAAGGCGCGCCGCCTGCTTTGGCCAATCAAGCAGAAATACGGCAACAGCATCTCCTGGGCCGACCTGCTGATCCTCACCGGCAACGTGGCGCTCGAATCCATGGGCTTCAAGACCTTCGGTTTTGCCGGCGGTCGTGCCGACGTTTGGGAGCCGGAAGAGCTCTACTGGGGTCCGGAAGGCACTTGGCTCGGCGACGAGCGTTATAGCGGCGAACGCCAGCTGGCAGAGCCGCTCGGCGCCGTGCAGATGGGTCTCATCTATGTCAACCCAGAAGGCCCGAACGGTACTCCCGACCCGCTCGCATCGGCTCGCGACATCCGCGAGACCTTCGCCCGCATGGCGATGAACGACGAGGAGACCGTGGCGCTGATCGCCGGCGGCCATACTTTCGGCAAGACCCATGGCGCCGGCGATCCGTCGTTTGTCGGCGTCGATCCAGAGGGTGGTGAACTCGAGGCGCAGGGCCTCGGCTGGGCAAGCAAGTTCAACAGCGGCGTCGGTCGCGATGCCATTGGCAGTGGCCTGGAAGTCACGTGGACCCAGACGCCGACCCGGTGGAGCAATTACTTCTTCGAAAATCTGTTTGCTTTCGAGTGGGAGCTGACCACGAGCCCGGGCGGTGCCAAGCAATGGGTGGCCAAGAACGCCGAGGCTTCGATTCCGGATGCCTACGACCCTTCGAAAAAGCAACTGCCGACCATGCTGACGAGCGACCTGGCGCTGCGTTTCGATCCGATCTACGAGAAGATCTCGCGTCGCTTCTTGGAAAATCCGGACCAGTTTGCCGACGCGTTCGCCCGCGCCTGGTTCAAGCTGACCCACCGCGACATGGGTCCGAAGGTCCGCTACCTCGGCAAGGAAGTCCCGGCGGAAGATCTGATCTGGCAGGATGTCATCCCGGCAGTCGATCATCCGCTCGTCGACGACCAGGACATCGCCGCTCTCAAGGCCAAGATCGCTGCCTCGGGCCTGTCGGTGCAGGAACTGGTTTCGACCGCCTGGGCTTCCGCTTCGAGCTTCCGCGGCTCCGACAAGCGCGGCGGCGCCAATGGCGCACGCATCCGCCTTGCGCCGCAGAAGGACTGGGAAGTCAACGAGCCGGCACAGCTCGCCAAGGTTCTGGGTGTCCTGGAAGGCATCCAGAAGGACTTCAACGCTGCCCAGAGCGGTGGCAAGAAGATCTCGCTCGCCGACCTGATCGTGCTTGCCGGTGCAGCCGGCGTCGAAAAGGCGGCGAAGGCCGGCGGCCACGATATCGTCGTTCCGTTCGCGCCGGGCCGCATGGACGCTTCGCAGGAGCAGACCGATGCCGCTTCCTTCGCAGCGCTCGAGCCGCGCATTGACGGCTTCCGCAACTATGTGAACAGCAAGCGCCTGCAGTTCATGAAGCCCGAGGAAGCGCTTGTCGATCGCGCGCAACTCCTGACGCTGACCGCACCTGAGATGACGGTTCTTGTCGGCGGCCTGCGTGTGCTGACGGTCGGCAAGCCGGAGCATGGCGTCTTTACCGCGCATCCGGAAGCGTTGACGAACGACTTCTTCGTCAACCTGCTCGACATGGGAAGCGTATGGGCGCCTGTTGCCGGCAAAGACGGCGTTTACGAAGGACGCGACCGCAAGACGAATGAACTGAAGTGGACCGGCACCCGCGTCGACCTGATCTTCGGCTCGCACTCGCAGCTTCGGGCTATCGCCGAAGTCTACGGCCAGTCGGATGCCAAGGCGAAATTCGTGAAGGATTTCGTTGCGGCATGGAACAAGGTCATGAATGCCGATCGCTTCGATCTTGTCTGATTGAAAGCTCTGTCTGGACGCTGCGGCATTCCCCGCGGCGTCCAGATGTCGGTGCGATTTGGCATCGATGGAATGACGCTGAGCAAAGACCCTGGGAAAAGTGTACGGGATGTCAGCCCGCGTGGTCGGAAAGGTCACGTGAAGCCGGGCAAATCGCACGGACCTAACTGATCAGCCAACCGCTACCGATCGCGGCGTGCGTCACGTGGCTGATATCAGCAAGCAGGCGATGCGCAGGTCAGTTGCTGACTACGCCATGCGGCGCATGTTCGGCAATCTCGCGGGCGGCGCCATAATCGCGCTCATGAGACGAGCGGAAGCGGTGCTCGGTGTGACCGGTCAGATCGCGGTAGTAGCGGTCGGTCATGCCGTCGGCATAAGTGCCGGTATCGGCGCCGAAGTCTTCAGTCGACGGCTTGATCGAGAAAAATTTGAACATTTTCAGGCTCCTCCACGGCGTGCTATCAACACCCGGACGTGTCGTTCGGTTCCTTCTCCCAGATGATTATAATGAAAAAATTAACCATGTTTAAACAAACGGCATGTGTTTGAGCGCATGCCGCCTGATTGCTTAAGATTTTCATGCCTGATGCAAAAGCAGCGCCAGCAATTGCTGCAGCGAAACCCCGCCTAGTGGCGGACCTTCCTGTGACATGACAGCGGCAGACGAGACGTTGGCGCGCGACATTTCACGTAGTGCTCCTTCGATATCCATATCTTCGGAAAGCTGCAGCTGGCTCTCGACCGAAATCTGTTTCGCGACGGCACCGATCTTGATGACCCTGCCGCGATTGACCTCTTTAACGAATGCCGCGATGTAATCATTGGCGGGATTGAGGACGATCTCAGCCGCCGAACCCTGCTGGATGACCTCGCCGTCGCGCAGGATGGCGATTTTCTCTCCGAGCCGGAGAGCTTCATCGAGATCGTGGGTGATGAAGACGACCGTTTTCTTCAGGTCCTTCTGCAGATCGAGGAGGACGGTCTGCATGTCCACGCGGATCAGCGGATCGAGCGCCGAATAGGCCTCGTCCATCAGCAGGATTTCGGCATCATTGGTGAGTGCCCGCGCTAAGCCGACACGCTGCTGCATGCCGCCGGAGAGTTGGTTCGGATAGTGTCCGCCGAAGCCTTCCAGGCCGACGCGCCTGATCCAGGCATTGGCCCGTTCCTCACGTTCCGCCTTGGGGACGCCCTGGATTTCCAGACCATAGACGGTGTTCTGCAGCACGTTGCGATGCGGCAACAGGCCGAAACGCTGGAAGACCATGGCAGTCCTCCGGCGGCGGAATTCGCGAAGCTGCAAGGCATCCATGCGACAGACATCTTCGCCACCGCAGAGAACTTCGCCCGAAGTCGGGTCGATCAGCCGGTTGATGTGGCGGATCAGCGTCGATTTGCCGGAGCCGGAAAGACCCATGATGACGGTGATCTTGCCGCCGGGAATGGTGATGTTGATGTCTTTCAGCCCCAGCACATGACCATGCGCTTTGTTGAGCTCGGTCTTCGACATGCCCTTGCGGACGGCTTCCACATAGTCGCCGCCGCGCGGGCCGAAAATCTTGAAGAGGTTTCGGATCTCGATCGAATTGCTAGCCATGCACGATCTCCCGGTGCTTCTGGAGTCGCAGGCCGTAGGCCTGGCTGATCCGGTCGAAGATGATGGCAATGCCGACGATTGCGAGGCCGTTGAAGACGCCAAGGGCGAAATACTGGTTGGAAATGGCTTTGAGAACCGGCTGACCGAGACCCTGCACGCCGATCATGGAGGCAATGACCACCATGGCGAGCGCCATCATGATCGTCTGATTGATGCCGGCCATGATGGTCGGCAGCGCCAGTGGCAGTTGGACGTTGCGAAGCTTCTGCCAACTTGAGGAACCGAATGCGTCGGCTGCCTCCAGCACGTTCTCGTCCACCATGCGGATGCCGAGATTGGTGAGGCGGATCATCGGCGGCAGGGCGTAGATGACGACGGCGATGACACCAGGCACGCGACCGATGCCGAGAAGCATGACGACGGGGATCAGGTAGACGAAGCTCGGCATGGTCTGCATGACGTCGAGGATCGGATTGACGATCTTCTGCATCGCATTCGAGCGCGCCATCAGGATGCCGAGCGGCAGGCCGATCACGATCGAAAGCACGGTACAGACGAAGATCATCGACACGGTCTTCATCGTATCCTGCCACATGTCGAAATAGCCGATGACAACCAGCGTCAGAACGCAGCCGATGACGACTTTCCAGCTGCGGCTGGCAAACCAGGCAATGGCGGCAAAAACAATCAGAATGATTGGCCAGGGCGTGCCGGTCAGCAGCCGTTCGGCCCAGATAAGAAAACTCTGCAGTGGGCTGAAGGCCGCTTCGATGCTGTCGCCATAAGCGCGTGTGAAGGCGCGAAATCCTTCATCGACGCTCTTCTTCAGCTCACGCAGCACGTCGTCGTTCATTGTCGGAAATTTCCAGAGCCAATCCATACCGGTTCCCCAAAATAGATAGTGGCGGCGGCCGATTGTTATTTTGGCCGTCGCGCCGAAGGATTGTCTGGGCAGCCCCGAGGCTGCCCATATCTGAGTGATTAGAGCGAAGCCTTGATCTTCTCGACGGCTTCCGGCGAGACCCAGTCCTTCCAGAGGGGCTCATTGTTCTTGAGGAAGTATTTGGCGCCGTCTTCGCCGGTTGCCTGGTTATCGGTCATCCAGGCGATCAGCTTGTTGACGGTGTCGTTGGTCCATGCCCGCTTCTTCAGGTAGTCGACGGCAGGGCCGCCGCGATCGGCAAAACTCTTGCTGATCAGCGTCTGTACATCGTCTGCGGGCCAGGCATTCGGCTTGGGATCGGCGCAATCGGCAACGGAAGTGCAACGCTTCCATTCGGCGGCATCATATTCCGTCCCGTAGCCGAGTTTGACCATCTCATATTTGCCAAGCAGTGAAGTCGGTGCCCAATAATAGCCAACCCAGGGCTGCTTGCCTTCATAGGCCTTGGCGATCGAGCCATCGAGGCCTGCGGCGGACCCGGTATCAATGAGCGTAAAGCCTGCTTTCTCGCCGTTATAGGCCTTGAAGAGCTGCGCGGTGACGACTGTGCCGCCCCAGCCCTGAGGGCCGTTGAAGACGGCGCCCTTGCTCTTGTCTTCTGGTGCCGGGAAGAGTTCGGGATGCTTGAGAAGGTCGGGGATTGTCTTAATGTCGGGGTGGGCGTCGGCGATGTATTTGGGGATCCACCAGCCCTGGATTGCGCCATCGGAGAGGATCTTGGCGCCTTCGACGACCTTGCCGCCTTCAAGGCCCCGTTTCACCAGTTCCGGCTGAAGGCTGACCCAGGCTTCCGGGGCGATATCGGGTTCGCCTTTTTCTGCCATGGAGGTCAGGGTGGGCACGGTATCGCCAGTGACGATTTCGGCCGTGCAGCCGTACCCTTCCTCAAGAATGATCTTGTCGAGGCTTGCGGCCACTTCGGCGGACTGCCAGTTCATGCTCGCGATCGTGACATTGCCGCAATCGGCTGCAAAAGCGCTGCCGCCCGCGAGCATCGTGCCGGCTGCCAAGATGGTGGATGCCAAAAGTACTTTCATTTTTTTGTTCCCTCTGGTCGCGGTGCATCCTTAACCCGGGCGCCGGCGGCACCGCGCGCGCCGACCCTTGCATTGAGCCTGCTTTAGGACCGCAACGGCCATTCTGGTTGCGCCAGAAAATGGCGTATTAGAGCCTTCTTTCAAGGCTGTCTTAAATACGGCGTCGTTGACGGAATGGCGATGGGGCGTAGTCGCGCCTCGGTTGCGCATTTCGTTCGAAAAGATCCTCGCCTAGGAGCTCGGTCATCATTCAATTACAGGAATGGTTTGGTGAATCCTTCGGACTGATAGCGTCGACACTCTCGTCCTCTGTGCGCCTGTGAGATTCCCACCCAGCTTCGTTTTCCACAACCGCAAAACTACGGTTCATCGACCCGATTGCCAAAAGTTGGATACTAATATATTACTTTGGCATCGGAACGAGTGGGGCGGTCCCTCGATGATTTCAAACGCTGGATTGCTGGTCTGCTTCTTGGAAGGAATGCAATGAACTCGTCCGCAATCGTGCGCAGGAAGCGCTCCCTGCAAGGGGTCACGGTCCTTTCGCATCAGCGGGCGGCTGCCCCGCGGGCAGCGACGCTGGTCTACAATGCGCTTCTCGATGATATCGTTTCGCTGCGGCGCAAGCCGATGGAGTTGTTGAACGAGAAAGAGCTCGAAGCCCAGTTCGGCGTCAGCCGCACGCCGATCCGCGAGGCGATCATCCGTCTTGCCGATGACGGTCTGGTCGACGTCTTCCCGCAGTCGGGCACGTTTGTTTCCCGTATTCCGCGCCGGGCGCTTTACGAAGCGATCCTCGTGCGCAAGGCGCTGGAAGATACAACGGTTTCGATCGCAGTCGAGAAGATGACGCCGGCGGGTCTCAGGGCGCTGGAGCGCAATCTTGCTGATCTCGATGCCTGTCATCGTGAAGGTGATGTCGCAGCCTTCCATATCATCGACAATGATTTCCACCAGCTCATCAGTGCTATCGCCGGCTTTCCCGGCATCTGGGCGATCATTCAGCAGGTCAAGGTTCATAGTGATCGCTACCGCCTGCTGACGTTGCCGCAACGGGGCCGTCTGACGCGCGTCATCGAGGAACATGCAGCCGTCATCGATTGCATGCGAACCGGTGACAAGGACGGAGCAAAGGCCGCCATGGAGTTCCATCTCGGCAAGCTGCTGCACGAGGTCGAAAAGGCCGAGATGCTCGACCCAGCCTATTTCATTGAGGATGCCCCGCAGATGCCGGCACCCGGAGGAGAGAAGGACAATTCCAATGCAGATTGACGTGCGACACGCCTCCCATCCCGAAGCGGTCCGGGGCTTCGATACGGAAACGCTGCGGCATCACTTTCTGGTCGAGACGGTGTTTGCGCCCGATGACATCAGGCTCACCTATTCCCACTATGACCGCATGGTGATCGGTGGCGCTGCGCCACTCGGGGCGGCTCTCGTGCTGACCGCACCAAAAGCGATTGGCCAGGAGACGTTCTTGGCGGAGCGCGAACTCGGCGTGCTGAATGTCGGCGCCGACGGCCGCGTGGTCGTCGATGGCAGAGCCTATGAGTTGGCGAAGTACGATTGCCTCTATATCGGCCGAGGGGCAGTCAATGTCAGCTTCGAAAGCGCCGACGCCGGCAATCCTGCCAAATTCTACCTCGTTTCGACGCCCGCTCATGCCAGCCATCCGACGGTGCTCTTAACGCGTGACAAGGCGCGGCACCTTACGCCGGGCGAGGCCGCAACCGCCAACAAGCGTTCGATCTATCAATATATCCACCCGGAGGTCTGCCAGTCCTGCCAGTTGACCATGGGCTTCACCAGCCTGGAGACCGGCAGCATCTGGAATACCATGCCGAGCCACACGCATGACCGGCGCATGGAGGCCTATCTCTATTTCGATCTCGATGCCGACCAGCGCGTCTTCCATTTCATGGGCGAGCCGCAGCAGACGCGCCACATGCTCGTCGCCAACGAGCAGGCGATCATTTCGCCGCCCTGGTCCATCCATTCCGGCGCCGGTACCAAGAATTACAGCTTCATCTGGGCGATGGCCGGAGACAACAAGAGCTTCACCGATATGGACCACATCGCCATCGGCGATCTGAGGTGATGGTGATGCAGGCTCTTTTCGACCTCTCGGGCAAGATCGCCGTCGTCACCGGCGCCAATACCGGCATCGGGCAGGGGATCGCCGTCGCATTGGCTAAGGCCGGTGCGTCGATCGTCGCCGTCGGTCGCTCGTCGATGGATGAGACGGAGGCGCTAGTGGCAAGCGCCGGCACGAAATTCCACGTGATCAAGGCCGATCTCGGCACGATCGAACCGGTCAAGCCGATCGTTGCGGAAGCGCTGGAGCGCTTTGGGGCGCTCGATATCCTCGTCAACAATGCCGGCATCATCCGCCGCACGGACGCGATCGATTTCACCGAGGAAGACTGGGACGCGGTGATGAACGTCAACCTGAAGACAGCCTTCTTTCTGTCTCAGGCGGCTGCCCACCACATGCTCGAAAAAGGGCGCGGCAAGATCATCAACATCGCTTCGCTGCTGTCCTTTCAGGGCGGCATCCGCATCCCGTCTTACACGGCCTCGAAGAGCGGCCTTGCAGGTCTGACGCGGCTGCTAGCGTGCGAATGGGCGGGCAAGGGCGTGAACGTCAACGCCATCGCACCCGGCTATTTCGTCACCAACAACACGACGGCGCTGCGCGAGGATGCCGATCGCAATGCCAGCATCCTGGCCCGAATCCCGGCGGGCCGTTGGGGTGAGCCCGGCGATATCCGCGGTGCCGCGGTGTTCCTGGCGTCGGCGGCATCCGACTATGTGCACGGCACGGTTCTGCCCGTCGATGGAGGCTGGCTGGCGCGCTGACGCGACAGCCAGGAGGAGACATGACGCCTTCCTACGGGAAGGCGAGGCAGCGTTGGTGGAGTTGGCGCGGCCGGAATGGAGGAGGACATGCAGTACCAGTTCGATTTTTCGGCCTTGCTGCCCTATTGGAGCGATTTCCTGTCGGGCGCGCTCGTCACGATGGAGATCACTGTCTTTTCGGTGATCATCGGTCTGTTGATCGGTGTCGCCTGCGCCATCGCCCGCCGTTCCATTTTCGGGCCGCTCCGCACTCTCGTCAGCATCTATGTCGAGGCGGTGCGCAACACGCCCTTTATCGTGCAGATTTTCTTCATCTTCTTCGGCCTGTCCTCGGTCGGCATCCGTCTGCCGATCATAGCTGCCGCTGTCTTTGCCATGGTTATTAATGTTGGCGCCTATACGGCGGAGATCGTGCGTGCAGGCATGGATTCCATCCATCCGAGCCAGATCGAGGCGGCTGAAGCGCTCGGCCTGTCTAAGCTGCAGATCTATCGCGACATCATTCTCCTGCCGGCGATCGAACGCGTTTATCCTGCGCTTTCCAGCCAATTCATCCTGATGATGCTGTCAACCTCGATCGCTTCGCAGATCTCCGCCGAGGAGCTGACGGGCGTCGCCAACAACATCCAGTCGAACACATTCCGATCGCTTGAAACCTATGTTGTCGTCGCGGTCCTCTACATCGCCATCACCTATCTGATGCGGGCAGGTTTTTACGGCCTCGGTCTCATCGCCTTCCCACGCCGTCGTCGGCTCGGCACGTCGCTTTAGAGGTCGCCATGCTCGGTGGGTTTTCCTTCAATCACCTGATCTATCTGCTGGATGGCTTGGTCTGGACAGTCGTGCTGTCTGCACTCGCCTTCCTGCTCGGCGGCATTGCCGGCTTCTTCGTCATGCTCTGCCGCATCTCGCGCTTCCTGTGGCTGCGGCGCGCGGCCCTCGTCTATATCCAGGTCGTCCAGGGCACGCCGCTGCTGATCCAGATGTTCATCCTCTATTTTGGCCTCGGGGTGGTGAATATTTCCGTGCCGCCGCTGGTGGCAGCAGGCCTCGGCATGATGATCTATTCGAGCTCCTATCTCGGAGAGATCTGGCGCGGCTCGGTGGAATCCATTTCGCGCACCCAGTTCGAGGCGGCCGAATGTCTCGGCCTGACGCGCTGGCAGACGCTGCGCGATGTGATCCTGCCGCAGGCGTTGCGGATTGCCACGCCGCCGACGGTCGGCTTCCTCGTCCAGCTCGTCAAGAACACCTCGCTTGCCTCCGTCGTAGGCTTCCTGGAGCTGACGCGTGCAGCACAGGTCATCAACAATTCCCTGTTCCAGCCCTTCCTGGTCTTCGGCGTCGCAGCGCTTCTCTATTTCGCTGTCTGCTATCCGCTGTCGGTCTGGAGCCGCTCTCTCGAGAGGAAGCTCAATGTCGGTCGCCGTTAAACTCACCAATGTCGTCAAGCGCTTCGGCGCCCTGGAAGTGCTGAAAGGCGTTTCCTTCGAGATCAATCCCGGCGAAGTGGTGGCGTTGATCGGCCAGTCCGGCTCCGGCAAGAGCACGGCTCTGCGCTGTATCAACCGGCTGGAGACGATCCAAGACGGCTCGATCGAGGTGTGTGGCCATCGTGTGGAGGATCCGAAACTCGATCTGAGGACATTGCGCCGCGATATCGGCATGGTGTTCCAGAGCTACAATCTCTTCCCGCACATGACGGTTGCCGAAAACATCATGCTGGCGCTGCGCCGCGTGAAGGGCATGCGCAAGAATCAGGCCTTCGAGATCGCCAAGCAGGTGCTCGCCAAGGTCGGTCTCTCGGAAAAGATCGACGCCTATCCGGAACAGCTGTCCGGCGGCCAGCAACAGCGCGTGGCGATCGCCCGTTCGCTTGCCATGCAGCCGAAGGTGATGCTGTTCGACGAGGTGACCTCAGCTCTCGACCCGAAACTGACGGGCGAAGTGCTGCGCGTCATGGAAGATCTGGCCCGCGGCGGGATGACGATGATCGTCGTCACCCACGAGATGGGCTTTGCCAAGCGTGCTGCCAACCGCGTCATCTACATGCATACCGGCAAGGTCTGGGAGACGGGTGGCGCCGGCATTCTGAGCAATCCGCAGACACCGGAACTCAAGGAATTCATGGCCGCAGAACTTTAGACCCCGTCATCGGGGGAAATTGCCTGTCCCGGATGAGCCGGCGCAGGTTTGAGAGGAGGCCCGACAGAGAGCGGGCAGAGGCAATCAGGTAGAGGAGACTTGGAGTATGCCGAAGACAATGATTTCGAAACTGGCACTGTTGGCGGGCGCCAGCCTGCTGGCGCTGGCAAGCGTTGCCCATGCCGACGTGCTCGACAATATCAAGAAGGCCGGCAAGGTGCGCATCGCGGTAGCAATGGGCATTCCGGAATATTCCTTCGTCGATGAAAACCTGCAGCCGTCGGGTTCCGATATTGAAACGGCCAAGTTGATCGCCAGGGATCTTGGCGTCCAGCTCGAACTGGTGGAAATTACCAATGCCGCCCGCGTTCCCTCTGTCCAGACCGGCAAGGCCGACATGGTCGTCTCCTCGCTCGGCATCACCGAAGAGCGCAAAAAGGCGATCGATTATTCCGTTCCCTATGCGACGCTCGCGCTCGTCGTTGCTTCTCAGCCGAGCATCGAGATCAAGGGCTATGCCGATCTCGACGGCAAGCGCATCGGTGTGACCCGCGCCACGACCAATGATCAGGACATCACTGCCAACGCGAAGGGTGCCAATATCGTCCGCTTCGAGGATGACGCAACACTGATCACCTCGGTCGTGTCAGGGCAGGTTGATACCGTTTCCAGCCAGTCGGCCGTCATCAACGGCATCAACAAGAAGATGGCCGATCACCCGCTGCAGGTGAAATTCACGCAGAAGGAAACCAACCTCGGCATCGGCATTCCAAAGGGCGAATCCGGCCTCAAGACCTGGCTCGACCAGTGGGTGAAAACTAATTTCGACAACAAGGTGTTGCGCGACATCTACCGTAAGTACCACAATGCCGAACTGCCCGACGATCTGACCTCGCGTTGATCAAGCGGGAAGGGCGGGGTTTGAGGGCTGGCCTTCAAGAATCCGTTAATCATCCCAATCTTGTCGCCGCGGCCTTGGGTCGCGGCGTTCGATTCCGTGCGCCTGAATGTCTGGCCGGTCCTACGTTCTTCACCCATCGATATCCCTCGGCGTTTGTGTCTTCTATAAAACGTTGACGATTTATCGATAATTTCTTAGTGATGTCGAAAACGAACGGTGGAGGCGATTTTGTCGGGCATTGCGGCTGGTAGCTGGGATTTCTGGATCGATCGTGGAGGCACCTTCACGGATATCGTCGGACGCGACCCGTCCGGTGCCCTGCACGCACGAAAGGTGCTGTCTGAAAATCCGGCAGCCTATCGTGATGCCGCTGTCCACGGGATCCGTCTGCATCTCGGTCTGAGAGCTGGTGAAGCTATCCCGGCCGGATTGATCGGCGAGGTGCGCATGGGCACCACCGTCGCGACCAATGCGCTTTTGGAGCGCAAGGGCGAACGGCTGGCGCTGGTGACGACGAAAGGTTTCCGGGATGCTCTGCGCATCGGCTACCAGGAACGCAAGAAGATTTTTGCGACCGAGATCATCAAGCCGGAAGCGCTTTATCAGGATGTGGTCGAGCTCGACGAACGCGTACTGGCTGACGGTACGGTCGAGCTTCATCTCGATGAAGCATCGACGGAAGTGGCGCTGCGCGATCTGCGCGCAAAGGGCTACCGCGCTGTCGCCATCGTTTTCATGCATGCCTATAAATATCCGGAGCATGAGGCGGCAGCGGCGCGCATTGCCCGCGCCATCGGTTTCGAGCAGGTTTCCGTCAGCCACGAGGTCTCGCCGCTGATCAAGTTGGTCGGCCGCGGCGATACGACCGTTGTCGATGCCTATCTTTCGCCGGTTCTCGGTCGCTATGTGGACCAGGTTTCGGATGAGCTCGATGTAGCGCGCACCGGCGCGCGCGTCATGTTCATGATGTCCTCTGGCGGTCTGACGGCGGCCGACATGTTTCAGGGCAAGGACGCTATTCTGTCCGGCCCGGCCGGCGGTGTTGTTGGTCTTGCCAAGACCGGCGAGCAGGCCGGTTTCGACCATGTGATCGGCTTCGACATGGGCGGCACCTCGACTGACGTCGCACATTTCGATGGCGAATATGAGCGTGCTTTCGAAACGGAAGTGGCGGGCGTGCGCGTTCGTGCGCCGATGATGCTGATCCATACGGTGGCTGCCGGTGGGGGCTCCATCCTGCATTTCGAGAGCGGCCGTTTCCGTGTCGGGCCCGATTCCGCTGGGGCTTATCCAGGCCCTGCCTGCTATCGCAATGGCGGGCCGCTTGCGGTGACCGATGCCAATGTGATGGCCGGCAAGCTGCTGCCGGATTTCTTCCCGGCGATCTTCGGCCCGAACCAGGATCAGCCGCTCCATGTCGAGACGGTGCGGCGGAAATTCGCCGAACTCGCGACCGAGATCGGTGACGGGCGCAGCCCGGAAGAGGTGGCTGACGGTTTCATCCGCATCGCCGTCGCCAATATGGTCGAGGCGATCAAGAAGATTTCCGTCCAGCGCGGTTATGACGTGACGCGTTATGCGCTCAACTGCTTCGGCGGCGCCGGCGGCCAGCATGCCTGCCTGGTTGCCGATGCGCTCGGCATGAAGAGCATTCTCCTTCATCCGATGTCCGGCCTGCTGTCTGCCTATGGTATGGGCCTTGCCGATATTCGCTCCACCCGCCAAAAGGCGCTCGGCGTGCCGCTGAACACGGATGCGCCTGCTGCGATTGCTACGCTTGGTAGGGAGCTGCAGGGCGAGTGTCGGCCGGAGCTGGTGGCGCAGGGCGTCGAGACCGACAAGATCAAGACAGTGCTGCGCGCTCATATTCGTTATCCTGGCACCGATACACTGCTCGCCGTCGAGGCGCTGTTCCCGCAGGATGATGATCCGGCGCGCCTTCGCAGGGACTTCGAGGTGCTGCACAAGCGCCGCTTCGGCTTCGTCGTCGAAGACAAGCCGCTGGTCGTGGAAGCCGTCGAGGTCGAATGCATCGGTGGTGCCGCGGCCGAAATCGATATCGATCGTGGCGAGGCGGGTGAGGGCGAGGCTTCGCCCGTCCGGCGGACCCTGTTTTATTCGCAGGGCGAAAGCCATGATGCCGCGGTCGTCCTGCGCGATCGCATCCTTCCCGGCCAGACCGTGACCGGGCCGGCCATCATCATCGAGCCGAACCAGACCATCATCGTGGAAGATGGCTGGCAGGCGAAGCTGACGGCGCGCGACCATATCGTACTGACCCGCATCAAGGCGCTGCCTGCGCACACCGCGATCGGCACCAAGGCCGATCCGGTCATGTTGGAGATCTTCAATAATCTCTTCATGTCGATTGCCGAACAGATGGGGGTGACGCTGCAGAACACGGCCTATTCCGTCAACATCAAGGAACGGCTCGATTTTTCCTGCGCGGTCTTCGACGCGGACGGCAATCTCGTTGCCAATGCGCCGCATATGCCTGTTCATCTCGGTTCCATGGATGCGTCGGTGGCGACCGCCATCCGCGAAAATCCGGTTATTAGCCCGGGCGACGTCTTCCTGATCAATGCGCCCTATAATGGCGGCACGCATCTGCCTGACCTCACAGTCTGCACGCCCGTCTTCGACGATGCCGGCACGCGCATACGTTTCTGGGTGGCGAGCCGCGGACACCATGCCGATATCGGCGGTATCTCGCCGGGCTCGATGTCGCCTCTTGCGACGCATATCGAGGAGGAAGGCGTCTATATCGACAATTTCAAGCTGCTCGATCGCGGCAAATTCCGCGAAGACGCTCTTGCGGATTTGCTCACTGGTGCGCGTTATCCGGTGCGCACGCTGGCGCAGAACGTCAACGACCTGAAGGCGCAGGTTGCCGCCAATGAAAAGGGCGTGGCTGAGCTCAAGAAGATGATTGCGCTCTTCGGTGAAGACGTGGTCGATGCCTATATGAGCCATGTGCAGGATAACGCCGCCGAAAGCGTGCGTCGTGTTCTCGACCGCCTGCCGGACGGCGAATTTTCCTATGAGATGGATCAGGGCTGCAAGATCGTCGTCAAGATTTCCATCGATCGCGAAAAGCGCGAGGCGACGGTTGATTTTACCGGCACGTCGGCCCAGCGTACGGATAATTTCAATGCGCCGGCGCCGGTGACGCGCGCTGCCGTGCTCTATGTTTTCCGCGTGCTGGTCGAGGCGGATATTCCGATGAATGCCGGCTGCCTGCGGCCGATCCGCATCGTCATTCCCGATGGCACCATGCTGACGCCCGCTTATCCGGCAGCCGTCGTTGCCGGCAATGTCGAAGTCAGCCAGGCCGTTACCAATTGCCTGATAGGTGCTGTCGGCGCTATGGCCGCGGCCCAGGGCACGATGAACAACCTGACCTTCGGCAACGACAAGTACCAGTATTACGAAACCATCTGCTCCGGCGCGCCGGCAGGCCCGGGCTTCAACGGTGCGGATGCCGTGCACACGCATATGACCAATTCACGCCTCACCGATCCGGAAATCCTGGAGAGCCGTTTCCCCGTTGTGCTCGAGGACTTCCATATCCGGCCAAATTCCGGTGGCCGCGGTCAGTGGCATGCCGGCAACGGCACACAGCGGACGATCCGCCCGCTCGAGAAGCTGGAATTCGCCGTTCTCTCCGGTCATCGCCGCGTGGCACCGTTCGGGCTGAAAGGCGGCGAAGATGGACAGACCGGCCGCAACTACGTTCGCCGAAACGACGGTACGACTGATGAACTGATCGGTGCTGCCCACACGGTATTGGAAGCGGGTGAAGCCTTTACTGTCGTGACGCCAACAGGCGGCGGGTACGGACCGAGAGATGCCTGAGCAATTGGGATGGAAGTGCGTTCAATGGAAAAATCGAAAGAACAAAAGGCGCCCCGCGATCTGATCGTCTCGTCGGCCCATCTGGCACTCGGCAGCTCGCCGGCTCTTTCGGAGCTCGAATACGGATCGGTCCTCTTTTCTCACGCGTTTAATCGCTGGATGGTGCGCTGCATGGCTGCCGCCGGGGTGCCGAGCCTGTCGCCGGTCGAGATCCTCATCATTCACTCAGTTCGCCATCGCGGCCGGCCGAAGACATTGTCCGACCTCTGCCTCGTGCTCGATATCGAAGACACGCATGTTGCCAACTACGCGGTGAAAAAGCTTGACGCAGCCGGCCTCGTCAAAACCGGAAAATCCGGCAAGGAAAAAGTCATCCAGGTCACCGATAAGGGCTTGGAGGCGCTGACGCGTTATTCGGAAATCCGCGAACGGCTTCTGGTCGAGGCAACAAAAGTGTCGGGACTGTCGCAGGACGATCTATCCAGCATTGCCGCCCATTTGAGAGCTCTCTCGGGCTATTACGAGCAGGCGGCGAGATCAGCGGCAACATTATGATCGAAATGGCGAGAGCAGAGACGTCGCCATTCTCTCGGCTCTCTACCCGGCGTCCATCGGCATTCCGCTCTCTCGTCAAAAGCGTGCTCCGCCCTTCAGAGGCGGAGCACGATCGCAAGATCCGGCCTCAGTTCTTGACCGTGTCTTCCAGGAAGAAGCGGCCGAGCGGGTTCTGATAGAAGTTGTCGATGTTCTTGCGCGCCACATTGATATAGGGGCTGTAGTAGAGATCGATCCAGTTGACGTCGTCCTTCGCGGTCTTCTGCAGGTCGACATACATTTGTTCGCGCTTTTTCGGATCGAGCTCCAGTCGAGCCTTGGCAACCAGCTCCTTTACCGCGTCGTTCTTGTAGTTGGTCATGTAGTTGTTGTTGGAATCGTGGCCGAGCACGAAAGTCGTCTTCTGGTCCGGGTCGAGAATATCGTTGGTCCAGTAGTTGACCGAGATATCGTAGTCGCCGGCGATCGTCATGTCCCATTCCTGGCTGGGATCGACTTTCTGCAGGTTGGCGGTGATGCCGGCCTTGGCGAGCTGTTGCTGCACCAGCACGGCCGTCTGTTCGTCCACTTCGTCGCCGGCGCGGATCAGGTAATTCAGCGTCAGGTTAGAGACGCCGGCATCGGTGAGCAGCTTCTTGGCCTTTTCCGGATCATAGGGGCGCTGCAGGTTGTCGGCGTAATAGTAAAGCGCGCCCTTCGGAATATAGGAATTGGCGATCGTGCCCTGGCCGAAGGTGACGGCGTCAACGATCGCCTTCTTGTCGATTGCCAGATCAAGCGCCTGGCGCACTTCTTTCTTGCCGAGATCACCATGCGCATGGTTGATCAGCAGATGATCTTCACGCGTTGACGGGTCAATCAGCACGTTGAGGCCTGCATCCTTCTTCAGCTCCTCGACGCGCGAGAATGGTACGAAGATCGCCGCATCCAGCTGGCCCGCCTGCACGTTCAGCATGCGGGTATTGTCATCAGGCACGGAGATCCATTCGACGCCGTCGAGCTTCACGCGGTCCGCCTGCCAGAAGTTCGGGTTCTTCTTCAGGATGATACGGTCGCCGCGCCGCCATTCGTCGACAACGAAGGCGCCGGATGCAATCGGCTTTTCGGCGTAAGCGTCCGCGCCCATGGATTCGATGCCGGCCTTGGAGATGACGGATGCGTTTGGCAGCGCCAGCGTCGACAGGAAGGGCGCCGACGGGTTCTTGAGCTTGATCGTCAGCGTGTGCTGGTCCGTGGCTACGGCCGTGTCGATCACCTTGTAGGAATCGCTCCAGAGCGAGCCTGCGTCATCGCGGATACGCAGCAGGCTGAAAGCCGCGTCTTCCGCCGTCAGCGGCGAACCGTCGGAGAATTTTGCGTCGCGGATCTTGAAGACATAGGTCAGGCCATCGTCTGAGACGGTCCAGCTTTCGGCAAGGCCGGGCTCCAGCTTGGTGCCGGTCTTGTCGACGCGGATCAGCACGTCATAGACGTTGGAGAAAACCCAGTTGTCGATGTTCTGCGCCGTCTTGATCGGATCGAATGTCGTCGAATCCTCGCGGCGGCCGATCGTAAGCACGCCGGCGGCTTCGGCATAGGATGCGCTGAGCGTCAGGCCGGCAAGAAGCGCTGCAAGCCCGATTGATTTCCATCTGGTGATCATGCGTTCGTTCCCTTCGTTGTTATGGCATGCGTTTGACGGGCAGGGCCGGCATTGATGGCAGCTCGTCTTCCAAGCTGGCGCTGCTCCGAAGCGGCTTGTCCGGATCGATGTCGGGAATGGCGGCGATCAGTGCCGCGGTATAGGGATGTTTCGGCCGTGCGAAGACCTCTTCCGAACGGCCTTCCTCGACGATCTCGCCGTGATACATGACGACGACGCGTTCGCAGAGATTGCGCACGATTGCCAGATCATGGGCGATGAACATCAGCGTCAGATTCATCTTGGCTGTGAGTTCGCGGAAGAGCGCGATAATCTGTGCCTGGATGGTGACGTCGAGGGCCGCGACACATTCATCGGCGATGATGAGCTTCGGATCGACGGCAAGTGCGCGGGCAATGCCGGCGCGCTGGCACTGGCCGCCGCTCATGCTACGAGGCTTGCGATCGGCAAACTCCCGCTCCAGGCCGACAAGATCGAGCAATTCGCCGATCCTCGCGGGAATGGCCGATGGCGGCACCTTTCCCTGCACCTTCAGCACCTCGACAAGCATCTGCCCGATCGTAAGGCGCGGATTGAGTGCGTTATAAGGATCTTGGAAGACCATCGCCGTCTCGCGCCGCAGCTTTGCAAGACCCGCGGTCCGCTGTTGCGCGAGGTCTATACCCTCAAATGACACGTGACCCGATGAAATCGGCGTCAGCCCCAGCACGGCGCGCGCAAGCGTGCTCTTGCCGCTGCCGGATTCGCCGACAATGCCAATGGTTTCGCCCGGCATGACCTGCAGGCTGACGCCGGAAACGGCGCTCACTGTCTTGTCGCGGCCCTTGAACAGGCTGCCGCCAACCTTGAAACGCACATGCAGGTCATCGATTTCGAGCAGCGGCTTGATCGATGCCGCGGATGGCGCAACTTCCGGTGCGGCTGCCTCATCCGACATGGAGGGATGGCTGTTGATCAGGTTGACCGTATAGGCATCCTTCGGTCGGGACAGGATCGTGCGTTTCGGCCCCTGTTCAAGCAATTTGCCGTTGCGCATGACAGCGATGCGGTCGCAGGTCTGGGCGACGATGCCGAGATCGTGGGTGATGAGGATGATCGACAGGCCGCGCTTTTCTCGGATCTCCAGCAAGAGTTTCAGGATCTGCGCCTGGATCGTTACGTCGAGTGCCGTCGTCGGCTCGTCGGCGATCAGGATTTTCGGATTGCAGGAGAGCGCCACGCCGATCATGGCGCGCTGGCGCATGCCGCCGGAAAACTCATGCGAATAGCTGTCATATTGGCGAACGGGATCGGGAAAGCCAACCTGTGCGAGGATCTCGATCGCCGCCGACCGCGCTTCCCTGGCACTCAGCCCCTGATGATAGCGTATACCCTCGGAAATCTGGTCGCCGATGCGCATGACCGGATCGAGATGGCTCGTCGGGTTCTGGAAGATCATCCCGATTTCGCCGCCGCGGACTTCCAGCATCTCGGCATCACTTGCTGTGGTCAGATCGCGCCCCTCGAGCAGGATGGTGCCGCCCTCGATCGTGATCAGAGAGGAGGGCAATAGCCGGAGGAGCGAGCGGCAGAGCAGGCTCTTGCCCGAGCCGCTTTCGCCGACGAGGCCGAGGATTTCGCCCTTGTCAAGGTCAAGCGAGACATGGTCGATCAGCGTTCGCACGCCGCCATCGAGATGAACCTTGACCGTCAGGTCGCGGACGGAAAGGACCGAAGCGCTCATTCGTGAACTCCGAGAAGTTCGCCGAGCGCATCACCCAGCATGCTGAAACCGAAGGCAAGGCAGACGATGGAAAGGCCGGGGAAAAGCGTGATCCACCAGGCCGCAGTGATGAAACTCTGGCCTTCAGCGACCATCACGCCCCATTCTGCGAGCGGCGGCTGCACGCCGAGGCCGAGATAGCTGACCGCTGCGCCGCTGAGCAGCACCAGTGTGGCATCCGACATGGAAAAGACGATGGAGCCGGCAATCGCATTCGGAAGGAGATGACGGAACTTGATCCTGAAACGGCTGAAGCCGAGGCTGACGGCGGCAACCGCGTAGTCGCTGCTTTTCAGCACCAGCATCTGAGCGCGGATAAGGCGCGCATAGGAGACCCAGCCGACCAGTGCCATGGCAATATAGAAGCTGCTGAGGCCCGGTCCCAGGATGGCGATGATCGACAGCATCAGGACAAGGAACGGGAAGGCGAGAATGATATCGACGAGGCGCATGAAGACGGCATCGACGATGCCGCCGAAGAAGCCGGCGATGGTGCCGACCGTCGTTCCGATCAGGAAGGGGAAGATCACGCCGATGACGGCGATCTGCAGGTCGATGCGGGCGCCCCATATGACGCGGGACAGGATGTCGCGACCGAAATTATCGGTGCCGAAGAGATGGGCGAAGGAGGGTGACTGTAGCCGTACATCGGCATTCTGCAGGATCGGATCATAGGGTGCGACCAGCGGAGCGGCGATTGCCAGAAGCAGGAAGAACAAGAGGATGCCGACGCCGATGACGAGTGTCAGCCGACGGCCGACGAAACGGCGCCAGGCGGCGGGAGAGGGAGTAAAGGCCTCGACGCTCATAGCTTCACCCTCGGATCGACAGCGACGGTGACGATATCGGCAATGAAATTGACGAGCACGGTGGCGCAGGCAAAGGTCATGGCGACGCCCTGAACAACCATATAGTCGCGCGAGAAGATGGCGCGCACCAGCAACTGGCCCATGCCGGGTAGGGCAAAAACGCTTTCCACGACGACAGTGCCGCCGATTAGCCAGCCAATGTTGACGGCCAGAAGATTGATTGTCGGTACCAGCGAATTCGGCAGGACGTGCCGCCAGAAGACGATACTCTCGGGCATGCCGCGAGCGCGCGCGGCTGTCGCTACATCCGATTTCAGGGATTCGATCATCGCAGAACGCAGACTGCGGGTCAGCACCGTCGAGAGTGACAATGCAACGGTCAGCGCCGGCAAGATGAGATGGGAGAGCTTATCGCCCAGTGTCGTGCCATAGCCGGAGACCGGCAGGGCGCCGAGTTCGACGCTGAAAAGAATGATCAGCATCAGGCCGAGCCAGAAAGGCGGAAAGCCGATCCCGAATGTGGAGATGACGCGTACTGCATGATCAGGCGCCCGGCCAGCGTTGCGCGCGGCAATCGCCGACATCGGCACGGCGATCAGGATCGAAAGGATGACGCTTGTCAGGACAAGCGCGATCGTCGGCTCGATGCGCGTGGCGATCAGCGGAAATACGTCGATCTTGTAGAGGATCGACTTGCCCATTTCGCCATTCGCGAGGTTCTTGAGAAAGTAAAAGTATTGCAGCCACATCGGCTGATCGAGGCCGTACTGGGCGCGGATATTGGCAAGAGCCGTCGGTGTCGCGCGCGTGCCAAGAATATTGCGGGCGGGATCGCCGGGGATCAATCGCACCAGAATGAAGGTGATGATGCTGATACCGAAGATGACGGGCAGAAACTGGATCGGCCGGATCAGTATGAATTTATAGCGATGCATGGCGGCGCTCGCCCCCTTGTCTCCGGCGGGTTCCGATCACCTGATCCTGCATCAGCTTGCCCTGTGTCGCGATAGAAAATCGACCAGCGCAGGATAATAATCTTGCGGATTTTCGTAGAACGGCATGTGGCTGGCATTGGCGAAGACCTTGAGCTCGGCATTCGGCAAGGCAAGCTTCATGCGCAGCGCGCAGGACGGCGTCAGCTCGTCATGTTCGCCCGTGGTGATCAGCACCGGCGTCGTCACGCGCTCCAGGTCGGGAATGCGGTTCCAATCCTTCAGATTGCCGATATAGAGAAATTCGTTCGGCCCCTGCATCGTCTCGTAGGGACCCATGTTCCAGTCGTCGAGCGACCGGCGTACAGGCGCCGGCCATTCCGGCAGTCGGCAGACGTGGCGGTAATTCAGGATCGTCACCGCGGCCTGATATTCCGGATGATTGTAGGTACCCTGCGCCTCGTGCTTCTGCATCATCGCGACCGTCTCAGGCCCGAGGGCAGCCCGCAGCCGTTCCAGCTCGGAAATCAGGTGCGGCATGTCAGCGACGGTGTCTTCCAGGATCAGCGTCTGCAGGTTTTCCGGATAGGTGAGCACATAGTCGATCGCCAGCCAACCGCCCCATGAATGGCCGAGCATATGCACCTTGCCGAGTCCGAGTGCCTTGCGCACCGTCTCGGTCTCCTCGACATAGCGGCCGATGGTCCAGAGTGATCGGTCGGTCGGACGGTCGGAGGCGCCGGTGCCGAGCTGATCGAAAGCCACCACGCGATAACCCTTATCGATGAGGCAGGAATGAGCCTCACGCAGGTAGTCGCAGGGCAGGCCGGGGCCGCCATTCAGGCAGAAGACGGTCTCGCTGCCGCTCCCGAAACTGTAGGTGACCACCCTGTAACCGTCGACTTCGATCTCATGTCGCGCCTCAGGCTCGATTTCACGCCACATTCACCGCTCCGGCAGAAGATTTCGCTTGCTCAATAATTGGGCATGGCTAAATTTTTATCCGAAACTATGTTCTTTGCCAGCTATAAGAAGTGATAGGGTGGGAAACCACCGGAGCCTGCCATGCTTGACGAAATCGGCACGATAAGACGGCATTTCTCAGCGCACCAGACACTTGAGGGGCGCATCGATCAGGTCTTCGAGGCGATGAAGGGGATAGGCTTCGAAGCCTTGATCTACGACTATACGCCAGTGCCTTATGATCTCGACGGAGGGATCATGATCCCGTCACTGTTGAAGCTGCGCAATATCTCCGAAGATATGCGCGAATACTGGTTCGATCGCGGCTATTTCCGCATCGATCCGGTGCAGCAGGTGGCCCTGCGCACGTCGGCACCCTTCTTCTGGAACTACGACAGAGACGCCGATACTCTGATCAACCGCTTCATGAGCGACGACACGGTGCCGGTGGCGCGTTTCCTCAACGAGCGCGACATGTCAACGGGCGTGACGGTTCCTGTCCATATGCCGCGCGGCGATTATGCGACTGTGACCGGCATCCGTTTCGGCGTTAACAGCGATTTCGAGCACCACGCGCTGCGCTATATTGCCGATTTCAATCTGCTGGCCCATGTCTTCCATGAGGCCGCCTATTCGCTTTTCGACGCCGAGGCGCTGCGGGTCGGCAAGGTCCGTTTGACAGAGCGGGAGCGGGAATGCCTGCGCCATTCAGCAGAGGGACTTTCGGCCAAGGAAATTTCGCGCGTCATCAATCGTTCGGTGCCAACGGTCGTCATGCATCTCAATGCGGCCGCCAAGAAGCTTGGCGCCCGCAACCGCACGCAGGCGGTGGTGCGTGCCACCCATTACCGGCTGCTGGAAGATCGCCCATCCTATAACTTCTGATAGCTGCCTTCGCCTTTTCGGCCACGCTATGGTTCCCATCGTTGCCCTAGAGGATGGAGATATCAGTGGCCCCAGTTCCGACGAAGGAAGCCTTTCTGCCGTTTCGCGAATACCGGACATGGTATCGCATCACCGGTTCGCTTGATTCCGGAAAACTGCCACTCGTCGTCGCCCATGGTGGTCCCGGCTGTACGCATGACTATGTCGATTCCTTCAAGGGCATCTCCGAGCTCGATGACCGCGCCGTCATCCATTACGATCAGCTCGGCAACGGCAACTCGACCCGGCTACCCGAGAAGGGACCGGATTTTTGGACGCCGGCGCTCTTTCTCGACGAACTCGATACGCTGCTGAAGCATCTCGGCATTCAGGATCGTTACGCCTTTCTCGGCCAGTCCTGGGGCGGCATGCTGGGCGCAGAACATGCCGTACGCCAGCCGAACGGCCTGAAGGCGCTCGTCATCGCCAATTCGCCGGCCAACATGCATACTTGGGTGGCGGAGGCGAACCGTCTGCGGGAAGAACTGCCGAAGGAGGTACAGGACACGCTGCTGAGGCATGAGGATGCCGGCACCATTACCGATCCGGACTATGTTGCGGCCTCGCGCGTCTTTTACGACCGACATGTCTGTCGCGTTTCCCCATGGCCGCCGGAAGTTGCGCGCACTTTTGCGATCATGGACGAAGACAATACTGTCTACCGCAACATGAACGGCCCGACCGAATTCCACGTGATCGGCAGCATGAAGGACTGGACGATCGAGGATCGCCTGCCGCTCATTCAGGTGCCGACGCTTTTGATCTCCGGCAAATATGACGAAGCGACCCCGCTCGTCGTCAAACCCTATGTCGATCACGTGAAGGGTTGCGAGTGGGTGCTCTTCGAGAATTCCAGCCACATGCCGCATGTCGAGGAAAAGGATCTTTGCCTCGACGTCGTCTCAGCCTTTCTCACCAGGCATGATTGAACGCAGTCAGCGGCCTGCGCGGTCAGTGCAGGCCGCATTCCATTACCGCTCGAATGGCTCACCCAGCGAGGCGACGCCGTTGAGCTTCAGCAGGCGGCGATCTGCCGAGATGATGCCGAGCACGATGATCGTCACGAGATAGGGCAGGCAAGACAAAAGCTGCGAGGGCACGTCGAGCCCGGTTGCCTGGGCTGCAAGCCCCATCAGCGAGACGGCACCGAAGAGGCAAGCTCCGAGGAATATCCGCCCCGTTAGCCAGGTTCCGAAGACGACGAGCGCAATAGCGATCCAGCCTCGGCCGGCGATCATGCCGTCCGCCCAGAGCGGCGTATAGATCGTCGATGCGTAAGCGCCGGCAAAGCCGGCCATCATCCCGCCGAATGCGACAGCGGTGAAGCGTACGGCGATGACGGAATAGCCGATGGCGTGAGCAGCCTTTGGGTTTTCGCCGACGGCACGAATGACGAGACCGATCTTGCTATAGGCAAACGTCGCCCAGATCGCGAGTGTCACCAAAAGCGAAAGCCAAACGACGATATCCTGGATGAACAATCCGCCAATGACAGGAATGTCGGAAAGGCCCGGAATAGCGATTTTCGGCAGCGCCTTGATGGTGAGGCTCTCATAGCTCTTGCCGAACAGCGCCGACAGGCCCTGACCGAAAATGCCGATAGCAAGCCCCGTCGCGACCTGGTTTGCGTTGAAGCCAAGAATGATCCCGGCAAAAACAAGCGAGAGCAGGATGCCGCCGATGCCGGCTGCAAGAAAAGCAAGAAAGTGGCCGCCGCCGTGATAGACGACGATGAATGCAATGACGGCGCCGAACGCCATTAGCCCTTCGACGCCGAGATTGAGCACGCCCGCGCGCTCGACCACAAGCTCGCCAAGCGCTGCGAGCAAAAAGGGCGTCGCGGCCGCCAGCATGCCGGCCAGGATGAACTCGATAGCATTCATGATGGGCTCCGAACGGCGGCAGAGCGCCAGGCAAGGCGGTAGCGGACGAAGGCGACGGCGATCAGATAGGCGAGCAGCAGGCTGCCCTGGAAAACGCGGACGGCAGCGATCGGCAGGTTGGCGGAGACCATGGCATTGTCGCCGCCAATGTAGAGGGCCGCCATGACGACCGACGATATGACGATGCCGATCGGGTGCAGCCCGCCGAGATAGGCGACGATGATTGCGGCATAGCCATAACCGGTCGAGATCGAGCGCTGCAGCTGGCCGAGCGGGCCGGCGACTTCGGCCGCGCCCGCAAGACCGGCGGCTGCGCCACCGATCAGCAGCGACAGCCATATTGCCCAGCCCTCTTTGAAGCCGGCATAGCTCGCCGCACGTGGCGCCAATCCGCCAACCTGCAATTTATAGCCGATGAAGCTCTTCTGCATGAAGATCCACGCGGCAATCGACAGAAGAACGGCAAGGATCAACGAGACATTGACGCGCGTTCCCTCGATCAGGATCGGCACCATCGCATCATACTGAAACATCACCGACTGCGGGAAGTTGAAGCCATTCGGATCCTTCCAGGGGCCGAGCAGTAGATAATTGAGAAGCTGCACCGCAACGAAGCTCAGCATCAGCGAGACCAGGATTTCGTTGGCGTTGAGCCGGACACGCCAGAAGGCGGTTAGCGATGCCCAGAGAGCGCCGCCGATCATGCCGAGCAGCAGCATTGCCGGCCAGATCCACTGGCCCGCTGCATCAGGCCACCAGATCGGGATAGCCGAGGCGAAGATCGCGCCGAGCACGAATTGCCCTTCGGCGCCGATGTTGAAGACCTTGGCGCGGAAGCCGATCGCCAACCCTTGCGCGATCAGCAGCAGCGGCCCGGTTTTCAGCAGGACTTCGGAGAAGGATGCCCAGGAAAAGAAGGGTTCGATCAGCATCGCATAGATGACCGCAGCCGGATCACGTCCCATGACGACGTAAAGGCCGAGATTGAGGATGATCGTGACAGCGAGTGCGATGGGCGGGGCAAGCAGGGTAGCGACAAGCGAGGCGCGCTCCCGGCGCACGAGGGTTGGCAGGGCGGCAAACAGAGGTCTGCTCATGCGATCGCTTTCTCGCGCTGCGACTGGGCGCCGATCATGTATCGGCCGATCTCTTCGGGTTTGGTGTCGCGCGTGACGAGCGGCGGGCTCAGCATGCCGTGGTGCAGGACCTGGATGAAGTCGCTGAGTTCGAACAGTTCTTCCAACTCCTCGGAAATGACGAGGATCGCCATGCCTTCGTTGCGCAACGTGATCAGCCGCTTGCGGATTGCCGAGGCTGCGCCGATATCGACGCCCCAGGTGGGTTGAGCGAGGAAGAGCAGCTTCGGCGCCAGCATGATTTCGCGCCCGACGATGAATTTCTGAAGATTGCCGCCGGAAAGGGAGCCGGCTTCGGCCTCGGGACCGCGCGTACGCACGTCGTAATCACGAATGCACGCGTTGGTGAAGGCGGTTGCTTGCGCCTTGTCGAGTAAGCTGTTTTTGACGAGGTTCAGAGGATGGGCCGTCAGCAGGCTATTGAGCGTGAGCGACATTTCGGGGACCGCACCGCGACCGAGCCGGTCCTCCGGCACGAAGGCAAATCCTAGTTTCCGGCGGGTCGCCGGGTCGAGCATGCCGACATCCTTGCCCATCATGAAGATTTGGTCGCGCTGCTCGCGCGGCAGGATCGTCTCGCCTGAGATCAGTGCGGCAAGCTCGCTTTGGCCATTGCCCGAAATTCCGGCAATGCCGAGGATCTCGCCCGCGCGGACGCTAAGGCTGACTTGCGAGAGCGGCACGGCGAAGGGATCATCCGGCCTGTAATCGAGGCCGATCAGCTCCAGTCGCTTCTCGCCCTCGGAAAGCGGCAACGCCGGCATGGGTTCCGGCATGTCACGGCCGATCATCATGCGGGCAAGGTCATGGGCATCATGCTCGCGCGGATCGACGTGGCCGGTCACGCGTCCACCGCGCAGGATCGTCGCCCGGTCGCAAAGCGACTGGATTTCTTCCAACTTGTGGGAAATAAAAAGGATGGAAACGCCGCCGTCGCGCAGACGTCGCAAGGTCTCGAACAGCTTCTCCACGGCCTGCGGCGGCAGGACCGATGTCGGCTCGTCGAGGATCAGCAGTTTTGGATCGGTCATCAGGCAGCGGATGATTTCCACGCGTTGCCGCTCGCCGACCGAAAGCGAGTGTACATGGGCGAGCGGATCGACTTCGAGGCCGAACTCGTGCCCGAGCTTGCGGATACGCTCCGCAAGTTCGGCTTTGTTGCCGGCGACGATCAGGCGGATATTTTCGACGACAGTCAGGCTCTCAAACAGCGAGAAATGCTGAAAGACCATGCCGATGCCGGCACGCCTTGCCTCTGCCGGAGAGGCAAGGCTGAGGTTCTGCCCGTTCCAGGAAACAGTTCCGCTGTCCGGCTGCTCGACGCCATAGATCAGCTTCATCAGGGTCGATTTGCCGGCCCCGTTTTCTCCGAGGATGGCATGGATCGAGCGGGGAGCGACGTCAAGGTCGATCTGCTGGTTGGCATGGACCTGGCCGTAGCTCTTGGAAATGCCGCGTAGCGACAGGAGCGGGCTTTCCATGGCTTATTTCGGCAACGGCGTCTTGACACCCTTGACGTGCCAATCCATCGCGACGATCTGGGCATCCGTCAGCGTGGTGCCGGAGGCGACACCTTCACTGCCATCCGCCTTGGCGATTGGGCCTATAAACGGCGAGAAGCTGCCGCTGGCGATCTTGGCCTCGATTTCCTTGATCTTGCTCATCGTGTCGGCTGGGATGGCCGGGTTCCAGTCGACAACCTCGACTACCTTGTCGGCAACGCCAAGGAAGGCGTTGGCGCCCTTGAAGGTGCCGGCGAGGTGGGCATCGACCGAAGCCTTGAAGAAGGGCGACCAGTCGGTGGCGACGCAGCCGAGATAGGTCTTCTCGGCATATTTCTTCATCGAGGAGTTCAGGTTGAAGGCATAGATGCCGGCCTCTTCGCAGGCCGAGATCACCGAGGGCGTATCCTGGGCATTCGAGAAGATGACGTCGCAGCCCTGCGAGATCAGCGCCTTGGCGGCTTCCTGCTCCTTGGCCGGATCGAACCAGGAATTGACCCAGACGACGGAGACTTCGATGTCAGGCTTGACGGACTGCGCGCCGAGCGTGAACGCGTTGATGGAGGTGATGAGTTCCGGAATGGCAAAGGCCGACACCGAGCCGAGCTTGCCAGTTTTGGAGACGGCGGCGGCCGCCATGCCGAGCAGATAGGTGCCCTGGAAATATTTGGCGGCAAAGGGCGAGAAGTTCGGCGCGACCTGGAAGCCGGAAGCATGCAGGACGGTGACCTTGGGATTGCGGCGGGCAATCTGCAGCGCACCGTTCTGATAGCCGAAGGAACCGGCGATCAGGAAATGGTTTCCGTCGGCAACCGTCTTGTTCATGATGCGGTCGGCATCTGGACCTTCGGCGATGTTCTCGATAACTGTGACTTTCACCTTATCGCCATAGGCGTCCTTGATCGGATCGATGCCGGCGGCAAGCGCATGACCCCAGCCGACATCGCCGATCGGCGAGGGTACGACGAGAGCGATGCCGAGCGGTTCGTCGCCAGCAAGTACAGAGCGGCCGGCAAAAGCGGTGGCAAGGCCGGCCGCGGCTGCGCTCTTCATCAACGTTCTGCGGGTCAGATTGTTGGACATGTCAGTTCCCCTCTTTTGGTTGTTCAGAATTCGACGGTCGCGAGCGCCGCTTCGGCGTCCGCGAAAAGCTTGGCTTCGTCGAGGCCGGTGAATACACCGGCCTGCCAGACGATGCGTCCATTGATCATGGTGAGGTCGGTCGGCATGCCGATCCCGACCTTGGCGATCAGGCTCAGCGGGTCATGCCGCGTGCCGACATAATCCATCCGCCGCGTATCGATCGCGAAGAGATCGGCGGCCATGCCCGGCGCCAAACGGCCGATATCGCTGCGTCCGAGCAGGCTTGCGCCGCCCGTCGTTGCGTAACCCAGGAAATCGGCCGGCGGCGGAACGGGATGCGCGCGTGTCGATGCCGCCAGGCATTGCAGCATATAGGCGGAATGGATGCAGTGCATGAGGTTGGAATTGTCGTTCGACGCAGCGCCGTCGCAACCAAGCCCGACGCGCAGGTTGAAGGCCGACATGGCCGGAATATCCGTCACCTCAGCGCCTACAAGATAGACCGGCTCCGGGCAATGGGAGACGCCGGTGCCGCTTGCCGCCATCTTGCGCAGTTCGTCATGCCTCAGTTCCCAGCAGTGAGCATAGAAGGTATCCGGACCTGCAAAGCCGAGTTCCGTGCAGTAATCGACCGTACGCATGCCATGCCGCGCCTCGATGACAGGGCTTTCGCCTTCGCCGACATGGGTGTGCAAAAACACGCCGCGGTCACGGGCAAGGGCCACGGATTCAACGAAGGTCTCACGATAGCAATTGACCGGCTGGCAGGGCGCAACGACCACCTGCCGCATGCTGAAGGGACCGGCATCGTGGTAGCTGTCGATCAGCCGGGCGCAATCGGCTATGAATTCATCCGTCGTTTCCAGCATGGCATCCGGGATCGTCGATCCCTCGGATTTCGGCAGCGTATTGCCGCCGCGGCCTGCATGGAAACGCATGCCGAGAAGCTCGGCCGCCTCGAACTGGCGGTCGATCAGACGCTTTCCGGCGTGCCGGGGAAAGCAGTATTGGTGGTCGAAAGCCGTCGTGCAGCCATGCTTGATCATCTCGGCCATGGCGGTCACCGAGGAATGGTAGAAGCAATCCTCGTTCAGCCGCGAGAAGATCGGGTAGATCCGGTCCAGCCATTCGATGACCGACAGTTTTGTCCAGTCGAGATCGGCCCTGTTGCGCACGAAGCACTGGAAGAAATGGTGATGCGTGTTGACGAGGCCCGGATAAACGAACCAGCCGGTGGCATCCTGGATGGCCGTGCCGGCGGGCAATGTTTCTGTCGGAAGGTTCGTTCCGATCGCCCGGATCGCCGGACCATCGGTGAGCAGATCGACATTCCGGCGTATGGCAGGGCCGTTGCCCTCGTCGACAATGACGGCTGCGCAGTTCTTCAGGAGGTAGCCGGCCATCTCAGCTTTCCTCCTTCGCAGGATGAGGATCGGGCTTCAGCTCGTGCAGGCGGTGAATGCCGGGCATCTCGATAAAGCCGCCGAGGCTGCGGACGGCCCTCAACCAGAGCCGGATGTTTGGATAGGGATCGAGCGAGATGCCGCCGTCGGGGGCGAGCGCGACGTAAGGGAAGCAGGCGATATCGGCGATCGTGGCGCGGTTCGACGCCAGGAAGCGCATACCGCGAAGCTGCTGTTCGAAGAGACCGGCTTCCAGCTCGCGCAGCGCGGCGATGCCCTCCGCCTGCAGGCTTTCGATATTGCCGGGGCG
The DNA here is from genome assembly GCF_014193935.1 of Rhizobium sp. BK377. Lineage (NCBI taxonomy): Bacteria > Pseudomonadati > Pseudomonadota > Alphaproteobacteria > Hyphomicrobiales > Rhizobiaceae > Rhizobium > Rhizobium sp. BK377. The sequence goes on along the minus strand of NZ_JACIAC010000003.1, from coordinate 23,057 downwards.
CAGAAGCATTTCATGCAGCCGCGCGCCGCCGAGATTGGCCGTCAGCCGATGCGAGAAGGAAAGCCACTGCTGCACCTGCGCCGTCTCTTCAGGCTTACCGTTGCCCAGCCATTCCCGGGCGCCTTGGGCGGCGAGATAGGCTAGGATGGCCGAGGATTCCGTCAGGACGAGATCGCCATCCACAAGGATCGGGATGGAACCTGCCGGATTGAGCGCCAGGAGTTCTGGACGACGATGTTCGATGCCGGGATGAAAATCGACCGGGCGGATATCCAGCTTGATGCCGAGGATCGCTGCCATCAGGCGGACCTTGTAGCAGCTCGGCGAGAGAATGTAGTCGTAGAGCTTCATTGCGCGACCAACTGTGCGCCGTAGGTGTAATTATGGCGCTTGAGCCAGCGCCGATAGGCGACCGAGGTCAGGTCGGCCCTCGTCGGGATTTCCATGCCGGGATCGAGCGGCAGCAGGGCCGGGATCTGGTTCTCAAGGATCGAGCGATCCTGCAGGAAGATCATCTGCTGAAAATGGATGAGGTCTGTCATTGGTGTCACGTCATCAAAGAGGGCCATCCACGGCCATACGTCGCAAAGGTCTTCCGCAAGCGGCTGCACGAAGAGCGTAATGACATCCCATTCGCCCGGCCGGGGAGGGCAGGTCTTGTAGAGCACCGAGCAGGTCGGTGCCGGCACGCGGTACATATATTCAGTCGTGATCCCGCCGCTCGCCGACTTGGCGGCCTGCGGCTGATAGAATTTTACCTGGGTCGCCCAGACCTCGTCTTCGTCCTCGCGGATCTCGACCTTGTAATTCTCGACTTCCGTGTGCGGCTCGGCGCCGAGAATATCGGTGTGAACAAACGGGAAATGGGCGATGTCGAGAAAATTCTCCACCGCGCGCAGCGGCGAGCAGCGCACACGTACCACGCCGACGTCGACAAAACGGCGGCCGGGTTGATCCGCCTCTGGAATGGCAAAAAGTTCCTTGGCGGGATTGCCGAGGGAGGACCAGACATGGCCGTAGCGGACACGGACCGGCAGGCTGCGCCCATCGGTAGATGTCACCCGCGCATTGCCATCGGGCGTGCGCGCCACTTCGATGGGTTCACCCATTAAAGCGGTTTTCGTTCCTGCCTCGGTCAGTTGGGAAAAAAGGCCGACTGGATACCACTCGTTGATCATCGCAGCAGCCTTCGTCATGCGACCTCCTTCTGCCGCGATTCCGCCTGCCGACGCACCGCTTCGGCGACACGGGACGCCGTGACACGGTCCGCCGGGCTGCGGCCCTGCTCGATCAGCAGGTGAATGAGCGTGCAGTCAGCTTGCTCAGTCGGCAGCAGCCTGATCCATGGAGAGTGCGCGATATGGATAAGCCCATCGGCGCCGGCTTTGGAGCCAGCCGCCGATTCAATGGCCGAAATATCAGCGTCTGCCGTCATCGAGCGCAGCGGAACGAGATCGGTAAAGCGTGGCGGCTGTTCCGCCGGCTCTCCGACAGTTACCCAGATGATACCAGCCGATTCCTCGACCTTGTGGACCGCGACACGGATCGTTTCCGGCGGCACAAGATCGGGATGGGCAGGGATGCGAATGCAGGTTCCTGCAGGAGAATAGCTCCAGCCATGATAAATACAGGAGAGTGACTCGCCGCGCACGAAGCCATGGGACAAACGCATCCCGCGATGCGGACAGCGATCCGACGATGCCGACACACGCCCGGACTGACTGCGCCAGAGGGCGATCGATCCTGCTGGTATCCACGCTGGCATGACGGTTGCCGACGGCAGATCAGCAGAAAGGGCGACAGGCGTCCACGAGCCGGCCGTATCAGATGGCATGACCTTTACTTCCTCAATTTTACCAATGCTTTAGCGCCGCTGGCCGCGCACTGTTGCCGAGCTTGCGGCGTCAGTGATCAGAGGCTTGCATAAAAAAATCGCATTGGCAACAATGATTAAATAAAGGGCACAGGATCAATGCCGCCTGAGCTACCGTGTGTCGGCGGGATCTACAATCCTGCGCTGAATCTCCTCCACCCAAACGTCGATCGGGCCAAGCGAACATCCCATTTCAAGCATGTCGATCAGCTCTATCGGGCCTGCGACCTCGAGTTCGATTCGGTCGGCGCCGGTGTGAATGAAATCCTGGGATAGTCCGAGCTTATCGGCATGGCGGCGGATCCACGGGACGAACGATGCGGCATTGACCTCGCCGAGGATCGTCATTCGCTCGTGCAATTCGCCCCCCTGCCGTCCCTGTATCACTGATTTATCTCTTGTTTCATTCATGATGACAGCATAGTGGCAATGAAAGCGCCATGACAACCGGCATGGGCGGTGAGCCGGCAGCATATCTGGCCCCGGCGCCCCATCTGCACGCTCGCAATCAGCGGCGGCTTGTGTGGTGCGGCGGCGCTGCATCCACTGGCATATCTTCCGTTGGCGGCTCCCAGCCGAAGACGCTTCGGCCGCCGAAGGTCGAGGATTGCCGAAATTCGCCGGCCACGATCTCCTTGAGGTCTGGGCCGGTGACATAGCGCTCCAGGCTGCGCGACTGGTCGTCGAGCCGGCGCAAGGCCTGCAGCTCCTCCTCGCGGCCGAGCCTACCTTTCATGACTGCCGATTTCATCACATTGATGGTTTCGTCATAAACCTTGAGCGGCACAGGGAAGGGGTGCCTGTCCTTGCCGCCGTGAGCGATCGAAAAGCGGGCGGGATCGGAGAAGCGGCAGGGCGCGCCATGCACGACTTCGGCAACGAGCGCCAGCGCCTTGACCGTGCGGGCACCAACGCCCGGCACGAGAAGCAAATCCTCGAAATCGACCGGTCCGCGATCGGCAGCCGCGGCAAGATTGCCATGCAAACGCCGCATGTTGACGTCGCTTTCGCGCACATCGTGATGTGCGGGCATGATCAGATGCGGCAGCATCAGCTGTTCGGATGACTGCGGCAAGGGTGCAGGATCGGCCGCCAGGGCAAGGGCTGCGGCCTCGCGGATAATGCGGTCCGGCCCAAGAGCTGCGAGAAGATCCAGTTGGTCGTGGCGGGATTTTTCCGCGCGCCGGTCGGCGAGATTGATGATTTCGCCCTGAGATCGGCCTTCGATGGCCGCATGCGGGGAATTGACGAAGCTTTCCAACCCTTCCGAGAACCAGTGATAGCGCCGTGCCTGACGCTTATCGCCATTCATGCCTTGCTGAACGATCACCCAATGGCCGTCATCGGCGACGATGAAGCCGTGAAGATAGAGGTCGAAACCATCCTGGACGGCTGCACTGTCCACTTTGGCGACCAGCCGGCTCGTCTTGGCAAGGACAGCGCCATCCAACCCCGTCCGTTCGCCGATCGCCATCAGCTCATCCGGCGTCTTGCGCGATTGCGCGCCGCGGCCGCCGCAGACATGCAGTCCGAGTTCCCTCGAAAGCGGCTTCAGCCCGCGCTTCAATGCTCCCAAAACGCTCGTCGTAATTCCCGAAGAATGCCAGTCCATGCCCATGACGGCACCGAAGGACTGGAACCAGAAGGGATGGGCAAGCCGGCGCAGGAATTCGTCACGCCCGTAGTGGTGAACGATGGCTTCGGTTATCAGCGCACCGAGCGTCGTCATACGGTTGCCCAGCCATGGTGGCACGCGCCCTCCGTGAAGGGGGAGGTCGGCGCTGCCCGCTCTTTGCGACATGCTTCCTCTTTCTGCCTGCGATCTGCTGTGATGGATCGGATCACCCGATAAAACAGCTATCCGTCAAAATCGCGGCGATGGCAATAAATTCCCATCTCCGAGAGTCCTGTCCGCTGCACCAGCAAATTAGCGCCTAAAAATGCGATTTTCGACCTGTTGGCGGAACCGAAGCGCGGCGTTCCTAATTTCTATACGGACAGAATGGGAGATCGCGTCATGAAGTCGTTTGCTGCACCATTCATATGTCTGGCAGCGGTCGGGGCCGTTCTGGCTGGCAGTCTCGGGTTTGTTTCCTATGGGTTCCGCGGTCCGGAACCACATCGTTTCGCCAATCTCGATGCGCCGCTTTGGACGACGACACCAAGGCGCGTTGATCCCAGAATGCAGGATTACGAGCGCCTTCCACCTCTTCAGGTCACGGCCGACGCCTCGTCTTCGATACCGGCCAATCTCGTCGGCGTGTCGGCCATTGCACCGCCTGACCCAACCGTGACGGGGGCAATTGAGCAGCCGATGCAGGAGTGGATGGCCGACAGCCGCCATCTCAGCCGGTGCCAGCAACGCTATCGATCCTATAACGTCGCCGACAATACATACCAGCCTTTGGACGGTGGCCCGCGGAAGCCCTGCGTGATCGAAGAAAGGGAGCTTTCCGTCGGACTGCCAGCTGCAGATGCAAGCCCCGACCCGCATATGTCGTGGTGCGCTGCCCGCTATAATTCCTATCGTGCGTCGGATAATACCTACCAGCCTTTCAGCGGACCAAGGCGCCAGTGCGTTTCCCCCGTCATCTGAGCGACGCCATTATTCTCCTATGAGAAGATTGCATGCTTGGGAGCGACTATTGCTCGTGATCCCCGACCAAAGTCCCAGACCGTCTGGTACCTATGTCCGACCGCCTTGCAATTTCGGAACAAGCGGTCAATCTCATGCTTCTGTTCCCGATAGAACAGGCTGGATGAGGCACAAGGCAAAGGACGATGGTGATCTCGAAACGTAATTTCCTGAAGGGCTTCGGCGCGAGTGTTTTTGCCGTCGCGACGCTTGCACCGCTGAAGATCGAGGTCACGGGTACGTTTCCCTCACTCGCCATTCAGGCCGCATTCGCAAAGAACGAAAACGGCAATGGCGGGGGGAATGGAAACGGCAATGGCGGTAATGGCGGCGGTAATGGAAACGGCAGCGGCGGAGGAAATGGAAGCGGTAATGGCGGGGGTGGCGGTAACGGTAATTCGGGCGGCAACGGCAATAGCAGTGGTGGCGGCCGATCGGGCTCGACCGGAACCGGTAGTACGGACAATGCGCCCTCGATATCAGGAGCGCGCGCGACTGAAGATACGGACGGCTCGATCGATATCCGGCATACGAATGGAATAACCGAAACGCTTCGTGCTGGACGCTATATCATGAAGGACTCGAAAGGCCGCACGATCATCAACAGGCGGGCGACATCTGCTGATAGTACGCGGCTCACGCGGCTCCTGCGCTAACGTTTTTCGCGCCACCGCAAGGCAGCTTCCGTCCTGTTCGTGACGCCGAGTTTCGTCAGAATCTGGGTCATATGATGCTTTACCGTTTTTTCCTGTAGATCGAGACGCAGGCCGATGTGCTTGTTTGAAAGGCCTTGCGCAACAAGGTCCATCACCTCGCGTTCCCGCGGGGTAAGTGTGTCCCTGTCCGATGCCTGGCCGCTCAACGAATATTCCATGACTTTGGCCGACATTGTCGGGGAGACGTAGCGGGTTCCCTTGAAGACGGTGCGGATCGCTTCCGCCAGGCCGCGGGAACCGACCCCCTTGAGAATGTACCCCTTTGCTCCGCGCTGCAGGGCGTCGACGAGCGTATCGACTTCCTCTGAAGCCGTGAGCATGAGGATTTTGGTATCCGGGCTTAAGGAAAGGATATCGTCGATGACCGAAAGCCCGTTCCCAGGCATCGACACATCGAGCAGCAGCACGTCCGGACGGCTATCGGCGGCGATCATTGCGGCATCGGATGTGTTGGCGCCTTCTCCGACAACAACAAAATCGCTGACCTCGGAGAGGCTGCGGGTCACCCCTTCGCGAAACAGGGGATGGTCGTCCACGACGCCGATTTTGATGGGCACTATTCTATTCCTCCACTTCCATAGGCGAAAAGGTCATGATGACGGTCGTACCACCTTCGCCGGTTCTTATGTCGAATTCCCCGCCAAGGCTATCGATACGCTCTTTGAGTCCCACCAGACCGAGGCTCGTCGGCCTCACCTGCGTCGGATCGAAACCCTCGCCCTGGTCACTGACCTCGATGCGGACGGCGCCGCCGTGTGATATTGCCCTGACAGCCTGCTGAACGCCGCCGCCATGGCGATAAGCATTGTTGAGTGCCTCTTGAATGAAGCGGTAGATACAAATCTTGAGAGCGGGGGCAAGTTCTGGATCGTCCTCGTCAATTGTCGTATCGACCGCGGTATTGGTCTTCTGCTGGTGGGCTTCAACAACGCGTTTCACGATCTCCGTAATCGAAGCCTTCTCGATTTGCGGCAGGACCAGACCTTTGCAGATATCGCGGATCTCCTTCATCGCTTCGGCAAGGCTCGAACGGATCCAGGAAAGTTCCTTCTCGCGCGTCTCCGGCAGGGTGGCGGCATCGATCAGCAGGTCGCTGTCGAGACGCAGCGAGGCATAGGCGATGTGCTGGGCGGGGCCGTCATGCAGATCGGCGCCGATGCCGCGCAAATAGGTCTCGTTCAAGGCTGCGGCGCGCTGGGAGGACAATTGAAGTCTGCGTTGCAGGCCGCGATTTTCGGCGAGAAGTGCGGAGAGTTCGTCCACTCTGGCCTTTAGGGCTTCGCGCTGGACCTCGATCGTATGGCTGCCGCGAAAGACGAGAATGGAGAGAACGAGGAAGAAGATTGCGGTCAGGCCGGCAACAGCCAGCCAGCTCCAGAGCCGTGCTCGCGCGAGGCTGTCTTCCAGCCCTTCGGCTGTCTCATAAAATTCAAGCACGGCCACAGCCTCTCCGGACCAAGGCTGCAAAACAGGATTGTAAATTTCCATGAGCGCCCTGCCGAGACTACGCTCCTTGGCGCTTTCGGGGTCGCTTGCGACTTCGTAACGTGCGACCAGCGAGCCTGCAAATGCTTGGGCAAGCTTGCCATTGACCGGAAATGCCTTTCCCACCAGTTCCTTTTCATTGGAATAGAGGATCGTACCGTCACGACGCCATAGCTTGAAGGACACGAGACGCCGGCCGAGGGCGCCCTGTCCGAGCGTTTCGTCGAGCGCCTGAGCGCTTGCTTCGTCTAGCAGTGATTCCTTCTGCATGTCCGGAAGCAAGGGCGCGACGACGCTATCGACATAGAGCGCCGTTGCGGCCCCGGAATTGTGAATGACGGCATCCTCGATGAGGTGGGTGACGATAAGCCCTATGACGAACATCGCGCCAAGGGAAACGAGCCCTCCCATGATGAGGAATTGGGAGGCGAGGGAGCGGGCATTCCAGCGTATGAGCCAGTTCATTTCCGACCTGAGTTGCGACGATTCAATCAAACTATCGCATTGGCTGGACTTTTCCAGCTCACTTGACCTCGATGACGTCGGCGCCCGGGACTTTGGCGGTCAACTGGCTCGTGTCGCCAGACATGACCGTACCGAAGACATAGAGCATGGCGGCAAGGAAGATGACGAGCGCCGCCAGGGAGGCATTCCATGCGCTGGAAATTGCCGGGATTTCGTTCCTGTCGTCCATGACCGAACTCCTCTTTTGACAGAGAGTCGAACGGCGTGGGAGATCGTGCGTTCCGGATCTGGGACTTCAGTCCGAGCGTCGTCAGACGAAGGTCGGAGGCGAATCCGACCGAAATCCGTTGCGGCGGGCGGGTATTGCTCGGCAGCGGGATGTGAATGCCCGCAATGGCAGTTGCCGCCCGCCGCTATCGAATGGCTGCCGAGCTAGCAGTATCCACGCCAGTCGATAGCGCTGCCGTCAACGCGATAAGGCTTGCCACGGCGAGATTTTTCCAAAGACGTTGGCAATGGCCGAGAGCGAGGCGGCTCTCATGCGCAACAATCTTTGCCGGCGAAGGGCGTCGACGCGGGTGCCCGGTGCCTTTGCGAGCGCGGCTCGGGCGTCTCTCACCGGACCCACCAGACTTGCGGCAACCTCGGGCAAGGCATCCACTTCAGCCTCGAGGCGTGTGAGATAGGCGTTGAGCCCGTCTGCAGCGGCTTGCCGCAGCCGGCGGGTGGGTGCGTTGCGAAGTTTACGCGTCGCCCAGCGCAGATGTTCTTCGGCATGCCGGTGTAGCGCCTGCGGATGCTTATAGGCCCGGTGATCGCCAAGCATGTCGGCGACGAAGGCCACTTCTCCAAGTTCGCCGCAGCGCCACCAGAGCTCCATATCCTGGAGATATTGCCAGGCCGGGTCCCAGCGGCCGGCCTTGAAGAAGACATCCGTGCGGATCGTTGCGCCCGGCATTGCGACCATATTGTTGAGCAGCAGCAATTCCCGAAACGCCTCGCCGCTGTTGCTGTAACTCCACCCGAAGCGGCGGCCGGGAATCGGATCACCTTCGTAGGTGATCTGCCGGAAACGGCCATGGATCAGAGCAGGGTGGCGCATCGCCGCGCGCCCGATGGCCCGCAACGCTCCCGGCGCGAGACGATCGTCGGCATGCAGCGTGACGAGGTAGTCGGCATTCGCACCGGCGTCGTAGGCGCGATTCCAGTTATCCGTGCGAGGCAGGGTGTCCGGGTGCAGGGCCGGCTTCAGCAGTGGAGATGAGTAGGATGCGATTATTTCCCGACTGCCGTCCGTGGAGCCGTTATCGCAAATATGAACCGCGAAGTCCGGATAATCCTGTGCCAGAGCACTGTCGAGCGCCTCGGCAAGTGTCTCTGCGTTATTGAAGCAGGGTATGATGATGGCGAGAGAGGGTAACTTGCTCGATGTCCCGGCTGTCATGACGAACTCCCGTTTATTGGGCTCCCCGATCCCGCGAACGCGGATTGAGGAGATCGTTGGCAAGGCTCCGCCTGTCGAAGCGGAATGGCACCACTGCTTCCCTCAGACGCTAGCAGCAAGGGTCGCGTCTGCAATTTTGACATCGAACACCTCACGCGCCGGCAACGTCCGGACATCGAAACCGTGTGCGACCACGCCGTTCAGCATCGGGCAGACGAAGAGCAGGCCATTATGCGAGAGGCTTGTCCTGCTCTGCAGGCTGTGGGCCAGAGCCAGATGAAAAACGGCGGCGCTGCGGAATGCATAGACGCCCGCCGATGCAATGTCGGAAATGACGATCTTCTCCCTCGCTTCCAGCATCCGGCCATCATCTCCAATCCTGAGATAGCTGTATTGCGGATGGCGGGAGGAAAATGTGAGCGCGAGACCGCCAAGCTTAGAGTCGGCGGCAAAGATTGCGGCAATGTCTGCATCGCTGTCGAACATGATGTCGCAGAGATCGACGACGACGGGCGCATCCGCAAAGGCGACAAGTGCCGCGCCGGCCGCAGCACTCCAGGCAGCACCGCCGCTCATATCGGACAGCCAGACGATCCGCGCTGTTGGATAGCGGACCAGCAATGTGTCACGAGCGTAGCGCCGCGAAGCAGGCGTGTCCCGCAGCACGAAAACAGGCACAGCCGCGTCGCTCCACCAGGGACGAGCCTCCAGCGTGGCGCCGAGCAATGTCGTTTCTCCAACCGGCATTTCCGCCTTCACCGCGCCGTCAGCCTGTTCAAAATCATTTCCGGCCATGGGAATAATGATATTCAGCGGCGCTGCCGCGCCCGGTCTGACGCCCACGTCATGCATAGGCAGGCTCGCGGCCCCGTAGATATTCGGCCAGATCCTCGGGTGTGCCAAGCCCGTGCATGTTTCTGACATCGATCTCGTAAACGCCGATGCGCGCACCGTTGCGGATCGCATAATTATAGGCGGGGCAGACGTAGAACTCGTTGTTGGTGCGGTCGTTGTGCACCATCATGTCGAGCGCGCCTTTCATGAAATCGCCGGCGCGGCGGAAGAAATAGATGCCGACCGTGGCAAGTTCGGAAATAGGCTGCTTTTCGGCAACCCTGAGCACGAAGCCTGCCGCATCGGTTTCGGCGAAAGACCATTTCGGGTCGCGCTTCGGATCGCGAAACACGAGGATTGATCCGTCGAGATCGCGCGACATGCAGTCATCGATGAAGTCGACGATACGCATGTCCACGACTTGGTCGGAATTGGCGATGAGAAGGGGAGCTTCCTCATCGAGATGCTGACGCGCCAGCAGAACGGTGCAGGCGGTGCCTTCGGTGAGTTGATCGACTGAAACGATCCCGACACCCTGCGAGCGAAGTTCGGCCACCGCATCCGCCTGGCTGTCCAGATGCTCGCGCAGCAGCAGGACCGTCGGCTGTCCATCTGGCGGCAGCGTGTTTTCCAGCACATGCTGGATCATCGGCCGGCCAAGCACGTCGATGAAGGGCTTCGGGCGGGTAAACCCGACTTTGGCGAAGCGGCTGCCCCGGCCGGCGGCCGGCACGACAAGTTGCACGGGTCGTGCCGCTTGTGCGGAGGATAGGCGTCGTACTCCGTTAACCTCGAAATTCTCGATCATTTTTGGGTTGTAAAAACTGTGGTAGCGGTCTGCGGGAACGCTTGCGGAAACGACGCGGCCGCCATCCAGGATCACCTCGTTCAGCGACGAGCTGACATAGTAGCGGTCGTCCACCGTCACTCCATGCCGCAGGGCAGCAGTGGCGGCCTTGAAGAAGATCTGAGCCTCGCGGAAATAGTAGAATCCGGCGATTGCCTTGTTGCTGATGACATCCTTCTCGGACGTTCGGTTGACAAGCCCATCGTCGCCGAGCGTCACATAGGACCAGCGCGGGTGGATCGTCTCGAAGGTAATGACGCCGGCATCCGCCTTGGCTGCCTCGAATTCTGCAATCACGGATGAAAGCCGGGTGTCAATGATCTGGTCGCTGTTGGCGATCACCAGCGGCTCGGTAGGATCGATCCTGTCGACCGCCATCAGGCAGGTGCAGAGTGCGCCGGCCGTCGGGCCTTTCAGCATGACCACCTCCGAGCGGCCGTTGGTGCTGAGGTCGAAGATCCGCTCGTAGGAATATTTCACGGCATCCTGCTGGTCGACGACGAAGAGAAAGCGCGCGCCACTGCCGAGCGACTTCATGTTTTCGATGGCCCACAGGATCATCGGCTTTCCGGCCACTTCGATGAGCGGGCGCGGATAAGCATAGTCTTCCGGGCTGAAGTGGGGGCTTGTGCCCGTGGTAGGGAACAGGACGATCATGCCATCACCTCCGATACACGCTTGATCTCCGACACGATCCGGCCGTAGACAACGTCGGCCGGCGTTCCGATCTGCATGACGTAAGCGCCGCTGTCGCGCGCGGCCTTCAGGCCATATTCATTGTCCTCGAGGATCAGGCACTCATCCGGTCTGAGGCCGAAGCGCTCCATGGTCGTCACATACATTTCCGGATCCGGCTTGGCGCGCGTGACATCTTCGTTGGACACGATGAGGTCGATATATTCCGTCAATCCGGCGCGCCGCATCATGGACTCAATAGTGACACGGATGGAGTTCGAGCAGACGGCGATCTTGTAGTCGTCGTGCTTGAGACGGCTCAGCGCGTATTGATGAGCAAATACAGGCTTGCAGCGGGTGTAGATCAGCTCCATCGTATAGTCCTGCTTCAGCTCGTGGATAAGCTCGTTCAGGCCCTTCGGCAGGCCATTGGTACGGGAGAGAATCTCCAGCTTGCGGCGAGTTGGCAGGCCATCGAACGTGGTCAGATGCGCCTGGCGGTCGATCGGCATACCGAAAAGATCGAGCGCCCGGTTCAGCGCCTCGTAATGCCATTCCTTGGCATCGATCAGCACGCCATCCATGTCGAACAAGACAGCTCGGATCATGCGACTTCCTCCTCAACCATCCAGGCAAAACTCCGCTCGGCCGCGTTGGGCAGATCGGTACAGATCATCAGCCGATCGAGCTGAAGACCGCTCTTTGCAGCCTGTCGCAATGCAGCCGACCAGGCGGCCCAGACCGCTTCGTGCGCGCGCTTGTGCAGTTCTGGAGAGACCATTGCGACATATTTGCCGCGTCTGAGGTCGTCGATCGCGCGTTCGATCGAGGCCGGCGTCTCGGTGAAGGAATCCACCCAGACGCCTTCACAGCGTTCGTAGAAGGACGGGTAGAGCTCGACCTCGCTGTAGCGGGTGAAAACCGGGATATCGCTGTCGAGATAGGGCCTGAGATCGGGAACCGACGCGTCGAAAACGAAGGAGTGTTTCATTACCCCGTATTGTTCCAGCATCGGCACCAGGGCAGGGCATAGGCCGTCCGCCTTGATGTTGATGGCCAGCCGTCCCGGAGCGCCCTTTGCTGCATAGCACTCGAGAACTCGCGCAAAGGACAGTGCTCCGGTTGTGGCAGGATCGTGTGAAATAACCAGCTCGCCATTCAGATCGCGAACATCCAGTTCAACACCGTGTCCGGCGGCAAATGCCTTGTCGAATGCCCCTAAAGTGTTCCGCTCGTGGGATGTAAGCCACCAGCCACGATGTGCGAGTATCATCATTACGTCCCTCCGGGCCAAATCGGCCAATAAACCTGTCGCAAACGGCCGGATGAAATCCTCATGCGTCTGTCGACTAATCCTTGCGCGTGTGGTTGTAATTCATATTAACTATGCGGAATTGAGTATAAATCGTCAACCTGGAATATATAAGAAAGTTGTTACTTAGGTAACATACGAAGTGTGTACAGAAATGCCAAGATATATGAGAGATAAACTCAAAAACATGTGACCATGGGCACAACTATTACAGATTCAGCTGATTTGTCCGACGCAGAGGAAGATCAAGGGCGAGGTACCGCCTCTACATCACGGGATGCGTTATGGATTTCTGGCGCTCGTTTGGTCAGCCAGTTCTGCGGCATCGGCACATTGCTGGTCGCAGCCCGCGTGCTCTCACCGGCAGAGGTCGGCATATTTGCCATGGTTTCGTCGACCGTATTGCTGCAATCAAAGATTGCAGAGGCCGGCTGGAGTGAATATCTGATTGCTGCACCGCACGATAGGGAGCTGCCCGGCACAGTTCTATATTGCGCGCTCGCAAGCGGCCTTGCCTTCACCATTCTCGGCTTGATTGGGCTTGCTGTTTCCCTTGTCTGGCTAACGCCGGCCGGCTCAATCTTCTTCACACTCTTGCTGCTGATGGCGACCATCGTTCCGGGTACCTTCATCATCTGCCAGAGTGGCGTATTGGTCAGAGACCGACGTCTGCGCGAACTTGCCTTCTATCAGGCAGCCTCGGAATTTTCGGGCCTTCTCGTCACGACCGGGGGGCTATTGCTCGGCTGGGGCATCATTGCACTCGCGGCAGGGCGCTGTTGCGTCGTGCTTGTCGCACTCGTCATGTCGATGGGCTTTGCCCGCTGGCTTCCGCGCTTTGAATTCAAGCTCGCCACCGCCCGCGAGGCGCTTGCCTATTCTTCCCGGCTCCTGGCATCGCGCCTGATGCAATTTGCGCAAAGTTACGGAGCGGAGTTCCTGATCGTGTTCTTCATCGGCGCGACGGAAGTCGGTCTCTACAGAATGGCAAGCCGTATCGTCGGCGCCGTCACAGAGTTGATTTCCGAACCCGTACGGATGCTGGCATGGAGCTATTTCTCCCGCCAGCAGGGCGAGGCGGGTGGCGGGGCGGAAGGCCTTGCCCGGCTTGCGGGATTGATCATGGCGGCCACCGCTTTTGCCGCTCTTCCCGTCTTTATGGGCCTTGCCGTCATATCCGAACAGCTCGTCAGCGTGCTGCTCGGCGCGCAATGGCTGGCAGCCGCGCCGGTCCTCATCCTGCTGGCGGCTGCGCGCGGTATCGCCGTCGTCCAAATGCTCAACGAGCCCGTGCTTAGCATCACCGGGCGGGTTGCCCTGCTGCCGCGGCTGAACATGTTGTTTACGGCAACGAGCCTCGCTTGCCTTGCGATCGCCGGCTGGGTCCGTCCGGACCTCGTCAACATTGCGGTTGCGCAGGTCGTGGCCGCGGCATTGACGACCTCGGTGTCGCTTTACTTCCTGCAATGCAGCACGGGTTTCCGTTGGCCCTCCTTGTTGCATCGGATCCTTCCCGCGGGGTTCGGCGCGTGTGTCATGGTCGGTGCGGTCGGCCTGGCTCTCCATACGGTACGCGGCAGCCTGCACCTTCCCTTGCTGAATTTGTTGATGGGAGTTGTGGTGGGGAGCCTGGCCTATGGAGTCATCGCATGGTCCAGCGGTCGCGCCTTAATGGCGGAACTCAACCATGTTACGGGTGCGCAATAGCGGCATCAATGAGATGCCTTTCAAAGTCGAGCTTTTGCCGATCCCCCTCAAACAACCTGAAGCAAATCCTTGCGAGGACTGTTCGCGCTCAGATGACGGTGAGGTTGCCCGCTCGACTGGCGGTCGCTCTGGATTGAGGCACGACGCGGGATGTGTTGGCAAGCTTCGAACTTATGACGACTGAGCGCGTTCTTATCACGTGACAATAGACCCGCCGGATGGGGAGGAGCCAATGACGGATATACGCGCACGCGGATTCAATACGAAGGCCGAGTTAGACGAATATCTTGCCGACATCGAGGCCGCCGAAACCGAAGCGGCTACGGTGCCCCGGGTCGATGTTGCGGTGGAGAAAGGGGAAGCCGTCGAGCTTGCAAGATTGCAGGAGGAGCTGACATTGCTGCGCAGACATCTTGCTCTCCTGCGCGAGCAGACAAAGACCGCGATCTCGGCACGCGCTCCACGGATGGATGCGAGCACCCAAAGGCAGTTTGGAAACTATCCCTGGCTGAAGCTCGCCGGGATCATTGCCATAACGTTCCTGGTGGCAAGACGGATGCGATGGCTGCCCCATGCGGGGATGAAGACGATGCCCCTCTCCCTTTTACGCTTCGGCTGGGTGTGATTAGACTTTTAAGCCAAACGCTCAGTCAAGGCGCAGCCAATAGTAACCGTAGGGCTGGAAGGTCAGCCGGTAGCCGCTTTCGGAAATTGGGGGAAACGCCAAGCCATTGATGAGTTCGACGGGAGTGCTGCCCTCCAATCCGACGAGCTGTACATCGGTCGCGACGGACGCGTCCGACAGATTGGCAGCGCAAAGTAATTTCTCCTCGCCATATTCCCGCAAATAAGCGATGACAGCCGGGTTATCATTTTCGAGAAAGTGGATGCTTCCTCGCCCGAAAGCCTGGTGCACTGTCCGCAGCTGCAGGATGCGGCGAAGCCAGTTGAGCAGCGAATGCGGATCGCTTTCTTGCTCCCTGACGTTGATTGCCTTGAAGCCATATTGCGGATCGTCGATCAGTGGCAGTGCGAGCTGCTCCTCAGGCGCGGTCGAAAAGCCGGCGTTTTTGTCCGGCGACCATTGCATCAGCGTGCGCACTCCGTTCCTGTCCCCGAGCTCGATATTGTCACCCATTCCCAGTTCGTCGCCATAGTAGAGCACCGGGCTGCCCGGCAATGATAGGAGCAGGATGTGCAGGAGTTCGATGCGCCTGCGGTCCTGGCCCATCAACGGCCCAAGCCTGCGTCGGATGCCGAGGTTCAATCTTGCCCGTTTGTCTGCGGCATAGGTGTTCCACAGGAAATAGCGTTCCTCTTCGCTGACCATCTCCAGCGAAAGTTCATCATGATTTCTCAGGAAGATCGCCCATTGGCAGCTGTTCGGGATATCGTAGGTCTGGCCAATGATGGTGACGATAGGCTGCTTGTCGGCTTTGGCGATCGCCGTGAATATCCGCGGCATCAGCGGAAAGTGAAAAGCCATGTGGCATTCATCGCCCTTGCCGAAATATTGGCGCGCCTCTTCCGGCCATTGATTGGCCTCGGCAAGAAGCACCTTACCGGGATAGCTGCCATCCAGTGTCCTTCGGATGTATTTCAAGAGGGCGTGAGTTTCCGGCAGGTTTTCGTTGCGTGTTTCGTCGCGCTCGACAAGATGCGGAATGGCATCGAGCCGAAAGCCGTCGACACCGAGATCGAGCCAAAAACGCATGGTATTCAGCAGAGCGTCGACAACTGCCGGGTTTCGATAGTTGAGATCCGGCTGGTGGGAATAAAAGCGGTGCCAGAAATAGGACTTCGCCACGGGATCCCACGTCCAGTTGGACCTTTCGGCATCGACAAAGATGATGCGCGTTTCCTTGAACTTTTTGTCAGTGTCCGACCAGACGTAGAATTCCCGCTCAGGCGAACCGGCAGGCGCCCGCCTTGCTCGCTGGAACCAAGGGTGCTGATCGGACGTATGGTTGATGACGAGTTCGGCGATGACGCGGATCGACCGCTTGTGGGCTTCCTCGACGAACCGGCTGAAGTCGTCGATTGTCCCAAATTCGGGTCGGATGCCCTCATAATCGGAAATATCATATCCGTCATCTCTGCCCGGCGACGGGTAAAATGGCATCAGCCAAATCGTGTTGATGCCAAGCTGCGCCAGGTAATCCAGCTTCTGCGTTAATCCCTGGAAATCGCCGATCCCGTCGCCGTTGGCATCAAAAAAAGATTTGACATGCAATTGATAAATGATGGCATCCTTATGCCAGAGAGGATGCTGCAGCCCGCTATCCGACATTAAGATTCTCTGGGTTTCCGCCGATTCGAAAGGTGCCGTAATGAATTGTGCATCTATCAAATCCGATCTTCCACGAACTGTTCCGCGCCCTCGACCGGCTGCAGCCAGGGTTCGCGCCGTTTGATCCAGAGCTCGTAGGTGGGCCTGAGGCCGGTCGGTGCGTCTTGCAGGGTTCCGAGTTTGATCTCGGCCTCGTCTTCGCTGTAGGCAAAGACCCGCGAACCGCAGGTCGGGCAGAAACGGCGGCCGTGATGCTCGACGGTTTCGCCTGTGGTTTTGAAGGCGGATGTCTGCCAGATCGCGTAATAGGTAAAGGCCGAGCCGCTCTCCTGTCGACAATCGGTGCAATGGCAAAGCCCGACGCGTATCGGCTCGCCCTCCACCTGATAGCGCACCTTGCCGCAATTGCAGCTGCCGTGTCGTATGGTCATCCAGGACCTCCCTTAGTGTTTCACCTCGAAAGGCGATTGATCGTCGTCGAAATTGCCGTTGCTCAAACTGTCGTAGCGATTGAGGCTTGGTTCGCCGCCGCGGGTACCGAAGGGCGTCAGCTGCACCATCATTTCCCTGGCGCGATCGATTGCGTCTTCTTCGCTCCGCGCTGCCGCCTCGGGGAGATGCACCGTCAGCTGCTCACCGGCGTCGCCGAAGAAATCGACATGCCAGCCCTCCTGCTGATGTGTCACCTTTGCCTCGTTCGGATGCATGGAAACTTTCCTCCGGCCTTTCCGCTGGTTTGCCTTCTTGCGTGGCATGGAGATCAGTGTATCAACCGATATGATGGCGATTGGTTCCGGAGCTTTCCTCCTCCGGTTCTGCACTGACGGCCTGCCGGCGCGGTTCACTCAATCCTTCATTTCGCCGGCCTTCATTCTGTCCGCATCTGCCGAGGGACATGAATATTCATTGAGGAGGAGCGGTCGAGATAAGCTTCGGCTCGGCGGTCGCGCATAGAGACGATCGACGCATCTATTTGCCATCCTCTGCGTTCACTTCAAGGACGCATCTTGCGCGAACCCTCGAAAGGAACGCATATGAGTTTTCCAGTCCCGACCAGCAATGATCCCACGCGTCGTTTTCAGGAAGCGACTGATGCCGCCCGCGCTGCCCTGGAGGCGGTTATCGCCGATGCCAATGCCGCGGGTTGGGGCACGGATGAAATCGCCGTGGCGCTCGTCGAGGCGGCACGGTCTCTCAAAGACGCCAACACGAGAGATCCTGACCCTGCCAGCGATCCGGCAATCGGCGATGTCGACGCGAAGCAAGGACAGATCGGACGTGGTGAGTTATTTGATTGAGCGATGACCCGCCGGTCGTTCGCAACAGGACAAACGACCGAAGCGTGCCACCGGCGCGATCGTCTCGTCAGATCCTGATCTGCAACAGACCGCCTCGGGCCACCTGTCTGCCGTGGCACCAGAACGGGTGGATCATGTCATTGATGGTCAGGGTGTCGGCACATGGGACAAGCGGCTGCCATCCTTCATTGGCATCAAGCCCGACGAATGCCAATCTTGTGAGGGATTTTGTGCCTGCAAGCAGATCTTCATCATCGATGGTGATGTCTACCAGCAGCACCTCCGGCGCCCGCGCGGAGCAATCGATCGCTTCCCGGGCGATTGTCGTCACGGACGTGCTTGCTCCCATATAGAAAGCCATGATTGGATTGTTGTCGAAGTCGGCGATGGCCGGAACGAGCAGATTTGCGGGCAGGACCGTCAGCGTATCGCGGCTGCCATCAAACCGGTGTCCGGTTGCGTCCTCGCCTGCGAGGCTGCGATTACCCGAAAACTGGTAGAAGATCTCACGTCGAGTGAGATATTCGACTGTCCAACGACCTGAATGGTCTGTTGCATTAGTCGCGAGCGCCGCGATTTCCGCTATAACTTCATGATAGGTGGTGCGAGCATTGGCCATAGCGATTCTCCTTGAGGGACAAAGGCGGCCGGCGGGTGAATGTTCCTGTTCAAAAGAGAATTACTTCCTGTGCGGGCACAATGACGATGGCCTCGATCATGACGCGGTGCTTTCGGTACGGTGCTGCTGAAATGCGCGAAGAGTGCCATCATATTGACGCAGTGCGCGTTAACCTTTGAGTGCGAAGGGAGATGAGCATGGCTGGACACGATAGCTACTATATCGAGATCACCACGCGTCTTCGATCGGTGCGATCCTTCTGCGAGTTTCTGTCGAGCGGCGGGACTGTCGGCGTCGCTCCGGCGGACGGCTTGCGCTATGGCGATGTTACCACCGATCTGCTTGCAAGAACCCGCAAGGAGGCGGAAGCTCTCGATCGCATGCGCCGTCAACTCTTTCCAGATCGTGCGGACGAAGAGGTTTCGCCGGCACTCTACACCTGTGGACTCACCGGCTCCCGTCGCTCACATAAGCCAGATCGAGCTCAATCATGACGGGCGCATGATCGCTCGTATGATCCCAGCTCCGCGGATTGCGCCGAACGCTGGCAGAGCGAAGATGTGGGGTGATATCAGGACTGAGAAGAGCGTGGTCGATCCGCAGTCCCGCGTCTCGCTCGAATGAGTTTCTCCAGTATTTCCAGAATGTGTAGATCCGCTCATCCGGGTGAAGGTGGCGAAGCGAATCCGTCCATCCCTGTTGAACCAGTCTGGCATAGGCTTCTCTGACCTCGGGTCTGAACAAGGCATCGTCGCGCCATCGTTCCGGGGAATAGACATCCATCTCTGTCGGCATGACGTTGAAGTCGCCGATGAGCAGGGCTGGGACTTTGAGGTCTAAGAGCTCGCCGGCATAGTGATGCAGTCGATCAAACCAGCGCAGCTTGTAGTCGAACTTGGGACCGGGCGCAGGGTTGCCGTTTGGAAGGTAGAGGCAGCATATCAACAAGCCGTTTATGGCAGCTTCGATATAACGGCTGTGGCTGTCGTCCGGGTCTCCAGGCAGGCCTCGGCGCGTGAGTACCGGTAAGGCGCCTCTCGCAAGGATTGCCACACCGTTCCAGCTTTTTTGGCCATGCCAGACGGCGCGATAGCCTGAACGTTCGATCTCCCGTCGCGGGAATTTGTCATCGGAAGTCTTCAGTTCTTGAAGGCAGACGACGTCTGGCGCATCTTCTTCCAGCCATCGTAGGAGTATCGGAAGGCGGCCGAGGATTCCGTTGATATTATAGGTGGCTATTTTCAATCGACCTCCAGACGGCGAGGCGGACCGGACAGGTTGGGTGCTCGTCTGCCATTGCGTTAGCCATGGCGGGAAACCGGAAAATCGCCATGTTCACCATCCCTATTGCGTCCGGTTGACACGGCCCGTACTCGGCGAATGGAATGTGCATGGCTTCAGAAAGTTCCCGTTGGCTTGTGACTGAGGCGGATCGGGCTGCCTTGCAATAGCGTCATGCCGTTCTTATTTAAGCGACATCACCCGTATCGGCCTGGGCAGGGACCACAGCGCGACAGGCTCTCCTCTTGAGGAGAGATTGCGCGGTCCAGCCAAGGCTTTCGCAAGCCGGACCATCGGCTGGCTCTGCATCATTGCCGCCGTGCCGGCAAGCGCAATCCTTTGATCGTTTCATTCAAAGCTACCTTCGATTGCGCCATTCGCGCAGAACGAGTGCCGAGGGATTGGGGCGAGCAGGCTCAACACCACCATCCGCAAGGAGAAAACATGCAGGTCATCGTCAGAGATAACAATGTCGAACAGGCTCTCCGCGCCTTGAAGAAGAAGATGCAGCGCGAAGGATTATTTCGCGAAATGAAGGAGCGGCGGGCCTATGAGAAACCTTCCGAGAGGCGTGTCCGCGAAAAAGCCCAGGCAATTGCCCGACAGCGCAAGGCTGCCCGAAAGAAGATGCAGCGCGAAGGGCTTCTGCCAGCCGCAAGACGTGGTGCGTTTACACGCTGATAAGAACAGCGCCGCCGCACCATGCCGGCGGCCCTATCCTTGGCTTCAATTCTGGAAAGGGACACCATGGAAGAGTTGCGTAGTTTGACAGTTTCCGACGATCGGCTCGACGATTGCCGTGAGGCGATCGGACCGGATCTACAGGATCTGATCGAGGCGACTGTGGCCTCCGGTTTTACGATCGAGGAAACGTTGATCGCGATCAGCGAACTGGTGGCGGAAGATTTCGCTTCCGCAGTGAATATCCCCAGCGTTCACTGAGGCGGAAGATCATGGTCGCGTGTCCATCAGATCCAGATCTGAGAGGCGTTGGAAGCTCGGTTCCTCAAGCGCGTGACACGCGATCGCGAGGCAGTGCATCCTGACTGCCGGCCACTTTTTCTTCCCCGTCCAGAGCATTTTGCATTTCCGTGAAAACGCGAATGAGCTGCGAGGTCGCGGGTGCTGCATCGTCTGAGAAAACTGTGCCGGAGGCAATATTGGCGGGCGTTTTCTGGCCCGTCTGCGATGGCACCGGGAGCAGGCTTACGATGAGTGAGGCGAAGAATTTCTTTCGGCGTTCGGCGACTTCCGCAAGCAGGAAGCAAAGGATGAAGCAGACGACGAGCAGGGCGGCCGCCATCGCAATATGCTCCTCCACCGGATGCAGAAAAGATGCAAACATGAGGATGAGCGGCTGGTGGACGAGATAGAGCGTGAAGCTGCCGCCGGCCAGCCATTTGATCACCGGGCCTGTCTTCGTAAACAGTGCGGGAGCCTGGGAAAGCAATGATGCGGTGCCGATGAGGTGCAGGACCACGGCAACGCCGATGAGATTGAAGTAGACGAAATTGATCGCTTCTTGAGTGAGTGACCAAGTCTCGTACATGTTGGTAGCAGCGCGGTCGGCGAAAAATTTCAGGCTGAAGAACAGCAAAAGCGATGCGGTTATCATCGCGATGGAAATGGTGCGCCGAAATGGCGGGCGTTCGATGACGCACTTCATCGTCAACCAGCCCATGAGCCACAGCGGCATATACATCAGGATCTTCGGGCCGGCGGCAGCGGCCCACAGAAACAGCAACGGCACTTTCGCGCGCCGCGGCGAAAAGGCGAAGAGCCCAAAGAACAAATAGTACTGAACTTCGAAGCCCAGCGACCAATACGGTTCGCCGCTACCAAAAACGGCATGTGCAAACCATAACTGATTGGTGAAGGTCACGTAGGCCAGCGCCGCTTCGACTGATACCGGGGTAAAAAATCCGGTGTTGATGAAATCATAGTAAAAGGCGTTTGCGTGCATCCCGATGCTATCGGCAACGAAGATCACCGCGATCGCCAGCAGAGCAACAGGCATTATTCGGGCGACGCGGGCGACGAGGTATGCGCGCCAGTCCTTCTCGCTCACCTGCCCGACATAGCTGATGACAAATCCAGAAAGAACAAAGAAAACCGCGACTGCCTCCCGTCCCCAGCCCAGAGGTCCGATCTTGATGGAGGGGAGCAGGAAAACATGCGCATGGGAAAGAAATACGACGATGGCTGCGCCGAGCCGCAGCAGATCAAGATAGATGGAAAGATTGCCGTCAATCTTCCTGCTTTGGATTGCACCCATGACTGATTTCCCGTTAGATGACAAAGCGTATGTTCAACTAAGAGCGGCTTTGTCAGGAACTGGTTTCGCGCTGATGCGCGAGGGTGCCATTCGATCAAGCAAACCTTTTAAAAGTGTTTACTGAATAAGCTTAAATATTGAATGAGCGGTCGATATTAGCGATCTCACGGCGAGCAGTGGATCTGCCAGTTATAATCGCTCTGCCCAAGCAGTCGTATATTCGGACAGGCGCCGAAGATGGTCGCCAGCGGAAAATCCGGAGATTTTCTTTCGTGGCTTGAGATCGTGATCGCCATCTTCCAGCCAGAGGAGATCGATTTGATCCGAGAGCGCGCAGGATGCAACTTCTTCCCTTGAACCGAAGGGATCACGCGTTCCCTGGCAGATCAGTGTAGGCGTGCGCAGGCGTTCCAGATGCGCAGTGCGAAGCTGGTCCGGCTTTCCCGGCGGGTGAAACGGATATCCGAGGCAAAGCAAGCCCCGGACTTTCTTCGCCGCGAAGCTCTCATCGGCGATCATGCTTGCAACGCGGCCTCCCATCGACTTGCCACCGATGATCAATTTGCTCGCGTTTAGTGCGCCGACTGCGGCGCGATACTCATCCAGGAGATGGTCGGCGCGCGGAGGAGGCTTGACCGCTCCGGTCAGGCGGCGCTGCGCCATATAGGCGAACTCGAAGCGCGCCACCCTGAAACCGCCGTCTGCCAGCGCTTTGGCAAGATCGGTCATCGACGCAGAATCCATTGCTCCGCCTGCGCCATGGGCCAGGAGAATCGTGAAGGCGGCCGTTTCCGGTCCTGTGATCAAAAAGCTGGTCATTGCTGTTCCGCCTACTTTAATTTCGGGCTGACCGCATCGGAAATTCATTCTGCGAGAGCACGTTCGGCTTTGGCAAGAGCATGGCTCCTCGAGCAAGCGATAGCTTTCGATTTCCTGTTGCGTCTCAAATCAGAACAAGCTGCTCCCGACAAAAATCTCCACGACGCTGACCTGAAACAATACATCTTCGTGTTTTCGGGATCGGGTGGCATGCCTTGCCGGGATGCAGCGATGTCGCTGGTTTATGGGTGCATGGAGCTTCTGGACAGGCTGGCGAGCGACGAGAAGCCGCAAGACCGGCCCTCGGAAAGCCTCACCCGGCGGGAGATCGAATGCCTGCGCTGGTCGGCTGCGGGCAAGAGCAGCGACGAGATTGCGATCATTCTTGATCTGTCGTCGCATACGGTGGTGGGATATCTGAAGAGCGCGATGCGCAAGCTGGATTCGGTCAACCGCATGCAGGCGGTCGCCCGGGCATTCCG